>NZ_JBVJIP010000003.1:78612-311330 GCF_055586225.1 Actinoplanes sp. NPDC051388
GTTTCTTCGGAGTTTTTTCTTTCTTTCGCGCTTTTTTTTTTTTTTTCTTTTTGGTTGTTTTTTTTTGGTTTTTTTTCTTTTGGGTGGCCCGCCCGGCCCCCCCCCCCCCGAAGCCGACACGGTCGGTAGTCATCCACTGATGGCTGAGGCGGCGGGTCGGCTCGGCAAGGCCGACCCGTCGACTCGCCGCATCGCAAGGTCGCGCCAGTCGTTTGGGGAACAGGTGGCCGTCGCCACGACCGGCCGAGGTCGGCAGGATGTGGCGGTGGAATCGGAAGGTCCAACTTGATCAGTGAAGCGGCCGGCTCGGCATCCCGACTCGGCCTCTCGGAGCGCGTCGGCTCGGCACGACCGGCCGGTGCGTCCGAAGCCGATCGGTGCCCGCGGATGGTCGTCCCCCACGGGCGGCCATCCCATTCGCCGAGGTGAATGCCGACGTGCCTCTTCGGAGTGTCGCCCGCCCTCGCTCGGCCGCGGTGCCCTAGTCCCGACTAGGGTGAGCGGTGCAAGGCTGGCGCCTCGGCGCCAGCCGCCGCGCGATTGTCGCGGGCGTGAGCATTTTCCGGTCTCAACTCGTTAAGATCAAAGTTACTGCAGTACAAATCGGACAAAAGACTCAGTAGGAGACAGTGGGATGCTTAGTGCCGCCATTTCGACCGCCGAGATTTCGGGCGCCATGCCTGCTGACCGTCGCAGGGCGGGGGTCGTCATCTCGACCGCCATGCTCGCCGGTCTCTCCTGGGTAACCTCCACCGCTTGCACCGCCGGCAACTGCATCTCGGTTGCCGCCGTCGATGGCGGCGTTCTGGTCCGCGACACCAAGAACCCCGACGCCGCGGTCCTGGCCTACACGAATGAGGAGTGGAACGACTTCCTGCAGGGTGTCACCAGCGGTGACTTCGAAAGCCTGACCGCCTGACCGACGTCAGACAGGGCATACCGGCTCCGCTTGTGTGCCCTGCGGCATTGCCGCTCTCTGGGCCGGTGTGACGTCTCGGCCGACGGCCCGGCACAGGTGGTCCGCCCAGACCTTCTCGTCCAAGGGCACCGTGACCAAGCCCGCCCGCCCCCGCACCTCGATCGCGTCCGGGTGCACCGCCGCCCAGCTGACCGGCAGGTCGATCGCTGCGAACAGCGCGTCGTGCCGCAGGCTCCACACGTCGATCTGGGAGCTCGTGCGGATCGCCACGCGGTCCGGGCCGGCGAATCCCGCCACCTTGGTGAACGCGCTCAACGCGCTGTCCGTGCCGGTCGGGTAAGGCCCGTGCGTCCGGCGCCGGCCCGCGATGTCCCACACCTGCAGCGAACCCTCCCCGCCGAGCACGGCCAGCGACCGGCCGTCCGGGCTCGCCCGCATGTCCCGGATGCCCGCGGGCTGCGCCGTCGGCAGGGTGGCCAGGTGTTGCCCGGTGGAGACGTTCCAGATCTCGGCGTCGCGGCCGGCCTCGACCACGATCTCGTCGGAGCCGGGCCGGGAGGCGCAGCTGTGTGCCTCGAAGAGCCGGTCGATCGCGACGCCGGGGCGGTCTAGCCGCAACGGGTTGCCGCGCACGGCGCCGGTGATCAGGTCTAGTCGGGTGATCACGCCGCCGAGGACCAGGGCCGCGGTGCCGGCGGGGGGCACATCGGCGATGCAGAGGTCGTACGCCGGGCCGAAGAAGACCGTGGTGCCGGCCCGTTGCGGCACCGCGCGCCCGGGGAACGGCAGGCGGGCGATCTCGCGCAGCGAGGGTAGTTCGCGCACGATCAGCTCGCGCCTGGTCTCGTTGCCGGAGAGCAACCGCCGGCCGTCCGGTGCGATCCACAGCGGCCGCTCGTCCGCCGCGGTGGTGCCGAGCTCGACGTTGCGCTCCGCGTCCCACAGCCTGATCCGGTCCTTCCAGTCCGTGGTGACCAGCGGCTGTGTGCGGCTCTGCACGATGCTGCCGAGCGGGTCGAACGGGTCCCAGGCGGATTCGAACGCGGTGTGCCGCACCGTGAAGACACTCGAGCCCTGGATGCCGACCAGACCGGTCGGTGTGGCCAGCGGATTGGTCGTGCGGGAGGTGATCGGCACGGTCACCTTGGCCGTGGCGCCGGTGCGCAGGTCGATCACGGGACTCATCCGCCGGTCGTCGCGCGACCCGCCCTCGGTGATCCCGAACATCACCAGGAAGTGTCCGTCGTGGTCGATGACGTCGTTCATGACGGACGGGCAGAAGGTGTCGCCCGGCCTCTTCCAGGTCGCGCCGCGGCGCATCGCGACCAGGTCGAAGACGATCGGGCCGCGGACGTCGCAGGTGACCAAGGTGGTGCCGGAGCCGGACAGCCCGGCCGACTCCGGGCGTCCGGCGGTGTCGATGTCGGTCGCCGGGCCGCTCGGCAGGCGCCAGCGTTGCAGTTTGTCGCCGTTGGCCAGGATCAGGCTGTCCGCGCCGTCGCCGGGGTCCGGTCCGAAGCCCAGCACCGGCGCCGCGAAGGAGGCCAGGTTCTGCACGCCGGTCGGCACCCCGATCGGTGTGCCGCGCGCGACGTCCCACACGCGCACCCGGTCGCGGGGTGTTCGCAGCATGGCGAGCAGGCGACGCCCGGCGGCGTCGAAGCGGAGCACGGCGGCCGGCTCGACGCCGTCCTCGCCGGCGAAGAGCGTCCGGACGGTGCCGTCCGCGGCGTGCACGTCGATCCGGCCGCGGGCGCCCGAGTACGCGATCAGCCGCCCGTCCCCGCTGACCACCGCCCGTTTCGTGCCGGCCGGCAGCGGCTGTGGCACGGCGCCGGGCCGATCCGTACGCCAGAAGGAAGCCCGCTCCCGGCCGACCGCGACCAGCACACCGCCGTCGGCGCTCGCCGAGGCCTGCAGGATCTCGCCCACGCCGGCGTCGTCCAGCCGGACCACCCGGCGATTCCGCAGGTATTCCGCGGCCAGGTGGGCGCCGGTCGCCGCCGCCGGATCGGCCCGCCACGCCGCGACGGCATAAAGGGCCGCCGTCGCCGGGTCGCGCAGGGCCAGCTCGCGGGATTGCGCGACGAGCAACCGGCCCGCGTTCACCCGCAACTGCTCGGAGAGGTCGCGGGAGCGGCTGCGGAAGGCCACCGCGAATGTCCCGGCGATCAGCAGCAGCACCACGATCGCCGCGAACGTGCCACGCCAGGCGTACCGGCGTCGTCTCTGTTGTCCGCGGCTCGCCGCGATGAAGGCCGCCTCGGCGGTGGTGATGTCGTGCGGGTGATCGCGCCGCCAGCGCAGCGCCGCGGCCAGCCGATCGCCGCGCAACGGTTCCGCGCGCCGCATGCTCACCCGCAGGTCCTCCTGCCAGGCCCGGAAGTCGTGCTCGTCGGCGAGCCAGCCGCGCAGCCGCTCCCAGTGCTGGGCGAGCGCGGCGTGCGCGAGGTCGATGGTCGGCTCACCGCCCTCGTCCGCGCCGGTCACCACGAGCCGCGCGGTGGCGAGTTCACCGGCGACGGGCAGCAGAGCCGGATCAAGATCACTACTTCTCGCCGTACGCCGGACGAACCCGTCGTGAGCCGGCCGCACGAGCTGGGTCAGCAGCCGGCGGGCCAGGACCCGCTGATCGTCGTCGAGGTCCTCCTTCCAGACCTGCTCGGCATAGGAGGCGAGCGCCCCGGCCACGCCGCCGAATCCGTCGTAGGCCGCATGCGTCAGCAGCCCGTCGCGCTGCTCGTCCCACAGCCGGGTGAGCGCGAACTGGATCAGCGGCAAGGTGGCGGGCGACTCGGCGCCGGCCTCCGCGATCCGTTCCACCAGGCCGGGTTCGAAGGCGATCCCGCTGCGCGCGACCGGTGACTCGATGGCCTCGCGCAACTCCTCGGGCCGCATCGGCGGCACCAGGAACACGCCGTCCTCCAGGCCGAGCTCGGCGGCGGCGGTGTCCAGCGTGTCGGTCCGCAGCGTCACCACCACGTGTGCCCCGGTGCGTGTCGCCACCTGCACCAGCAACGCCGCCAGGTCGCCGCCCAGTTGCTCCTCGAACTGATCCACCGCCACCAGCACCCGCTCGCCGCCGAGGTCGGCGACGAGTTCGGGGAGCCGCCCGGCCTCCACCGCGGACGCCAGCTCCGCCCGGGCGGTCAGCGCCTCGGCCGGCCCGAGACCGGGTCGCAGCGCGGACAACAGCGCACCGGCCAGGACGGTCGCGGCCGGCACGCCGCGCGCGGGCCGCACCGGGACGATCGTCCAGCCCCGTTCGCGCAGCCGGGGGATCAGGCCGGCGTTCAGCAGCGACGACTTGCCACAGCCGGACCGGCCGGCCACGGCGACCATCCGGCGCCGCCCGACCAGCTGGGCGAGCACCCCGGCGGCCTCGGAGCGTCCGAAGTAGAGGTCCACGTCCGACTCACGGAACGCGCTCAGCCCGCGGAACGGACTGGGCAGGTCCGGTCCGGGCGCCGGCCCGGAAGGCGCCGCGGGGCGCTCGGCGACCAGCTCGATCAGCGCGGCGGCGAAAGCGGCCGCGTGCGCCGCCGCACGGGGCTGCCAGCCGGCTCGGTCCGAGTCGCGCTTGGCGCCGTCGGCGAGATCGCTGATCCCGCGGATCAGCACGGTGCGGTAGAAGTCCAGCCGGTGCGCGGCCTCGGCCACCCCGGCGCTCTCCATGTCCAGCGCCACCGCGTCGCCGTAGTGCCGGGCGATCAGGGCGGCATGCGGTGAGCTGCGCGAGTCGAGCACGATGTCGCCGGAGACGATCGGGCTGAAGTGCACCCGCGGCGGGGACTCGACCCACCGGCCGCCCAGCGCGACCTCCCGGGCGGCCTGCTCCAGCTGGTGGGAGAGCGGCCAGCCGCGGGATCGGGGGCGGAACTCGTCGTCGCTCTCCCGCCCGCCCTGGAAGGTCGAGACCCGAGTGGCGACCACCACGTCGCCCAGCCCCACGTCGCCGGTCAGGCCGCCGGCCACGCCGTACGCCACGAGCACCGCCGGGTCGAAGTCGGCGATCGCCCGGCCGGTCAGCGCCGCGGCGGTCAGGTTGCCCATGCCCATCAGCGCGAGTGCGACCCGGGCCGGGCCGAGCCGCCCGATCTCGTAGCGGGTGCCGGCCGTGTCGACGTGCGTCTGGACGTCGGTGAGGTGCGCGCGGAAGGCGGCGTGCTCGAGTGGCAGCGCGGTGAGGACGACGGCGGTCACGCGGGCGTCCACTTTGCGCACTACCCTCCATTGTGTCGACCGTGGTCGATGTTGCTCCTCAGCATCGCAGGGTACAGAAGTCGTGCCCTTCCGTGTCGATAGAGCGCGGCCGGGCGGCCGGTGGCGGCGCCGCGACGCTCGCCGGTGGCCTCCACGAAGCCGGCCGTGCCGAGCACCTTGCGGCTGAAGTTGCGCGGGTCGAGCGGCAGCCCCCACACCGCCTCGTAGACCTGCCGCAGCTCGGCGATGGTGAACGGGTCGGGACAGAACGCGGTGGCCAGCGTGGTGTCCTCGAGCATCCGCCGGGCCCGCTCGACGCCGTCCGCCAGGATCCGCTCGTGGTCGAAGGCGAGGTTCTTGGGCACGTCCTCGATGCCCAGCCAGCCGGCCTCGCGCGCGTCGCTGCCGGCCACCGGCGCCGGCAGGTCGGGCGCGATCGCGAGGAAGGCGACGGTGACCACCCGGCCGCGCGGATCGCGGTCCGGCGCGCCGTACGCCGACAGTTGCTCGAGATGCAGCCGGCCGCCGACGCCGGTCTCCTCACCGAGCTCGCGGCGGGCGGCGTCGACCAGATCCTCGTCCGGGCGCAGAAAGCCGCCGGGCAGGGCGGGACGGCCGCGGAACGGCTCGTTGCCGCGCTCCACCAGCAGCACGTGCAGGCGTCCCTCGCGGATGGTCAGGATCACCAGGTCGACGGTGACCCGGAGGGTGGCGTGCGGCTCGCGGGCTCGGCTCATGGCCCGAGCATATCTAAATGTCACCTTGACACAAAGCCCGGCCTCGCCTTACTGTCAGTGCGACACAAACTTGCGCAAGGAATTGACATGTGTCGATCACAGCAACTCCAACCGGCAGCAAGGGAAGAGTCATGAAACTTCACCTGTTCCGCTGGATCGCGCTGGTCGCAGCGTTGTTCGGCACGATCGCGATGGCCGCCCCGGCCTCCGCCGCCACCTACCGGTTCCCGCCGGGCACGTTGAGCCCGCAGTTCCGGGACGGCGACTGCGTCTATCGCATCTGGTACGGCAACTTCGGCAACACGCCGTTCGCCAAGGTGCGCATGTACACCAACGCGTGCTCGATGCCGCTGGTCCGGGTCGGCGGCCAGCGCGGCTCGACGGTCACCTGGTATGCGAACTACAGCGAGTCGACGAACCGCGACAGCTGTGGCGCCTACCGCGAGCGGCAGGCCACCGGCACCGGCACACCGGCCATCGGCGTGGCCCTCAGAGCACAGTTCTGGGGCACCGGGAACAACTACTACTTCTGGCACGACCACGGCAACCCGGTCCGTCCGTACCGCTACTGCTGATCGCAAGACCGACGGGCCGGCGCGGCGGGGCGCCGGCCCGTCACGCGCGCCTGCTCATCAGTGCTGTTCCTGCTCCTGCTCGACCTGCTGGTTCCACTCGCGCTTGCTGGTCTGCCAGCCGTCCTCGTTCATGCCCCGGCGCCAGTAGCCGGAGATGGACAGCTGGTCCAGCGGGATCTTGCGCTCCACCCGGAAATAGGCCCGCAGGTCCTTCACGAAGTTCGCCTCACCGTGCACGAACGCGTGCAGCCGGCCCTCGGGAAACTCCAGGCCACGCACCGCGGCGATCAGCGGCTCGCCCACCGGGCGGTCGCCGCGGTGCAGCCAGGTGATCTCGGCGTCCGCGGAGGTCTCCAGCTTCTGCTCCTCGGTGGCGTCCGCCACCTCGATGAACGCGTGCACCCGGGCGCCCGCGGGCAGGGCGTCGAGAGCGGCGCCGATGGCCGGCAGCGCGCTCTCGTCACCGGCCAGCAGGTGCCAGTCGGCGGCCTGGTCGGGGGCGTATCCGCCGCCCGGACCCATGAACCGGAACGGGTCGCCGGGCTTGGCCGCCGCCGCCCACGGGCCCGCGATGCCGGCCTCGCCGTGCACCACGAAGTCGATCCACATCTCCGGCACCTCGGGCACCCACTTGCGGATCGTGTAGGTGCGCACCACCGGCCACTGCTCGCGCGGCAGCGACTCGCGGATCGCGGCCTGGTCGAACGGCTCCGGATAGGTCACCCCGCGCGGCGGGAACAGCACCTTCACGTAGTGATCGGTGTATTCGCCGCAGGCCAGGCCATCGAGATCGGCGCCGCCGACCACCACCCGGACCATGTGCGGGGTGAGCTGCTCGACGCGCGTGACCTCGGCGATCTTCGCCTTGCGCACAGGCCGTTCCGCCATGTCACCACATCCCCACTCGTCACCAGTGATCCCTGCCGCGGGTAAGGCTACCCTTAGCCGCGGATTCGCTCAGGTGACGCTCGCCTCCGCCGATGAGACGTCGTGCGCATGGGACAGCGGCCGGGCCTGACCGGGCCGGCCGGGCTCATCGGCCTCGGCCTGCTCAGCGGCCTGCCGGTGTTCCTGCTCGACGGCGCCGCGGGGGCGGTGTTCGCCCTGCTGGCCAGCACCTCCCTCGCCTTCGGCGGAGCGGTGAGCTGCGCGGTCGCCGCCCGGCGCTGCCATGGTCACGCGCGCGCCGGCTGGGCGTTGCTCGCCCTCGCCTGCCTTTCCTGGGGTACGGGCAACGCGTACTGGTCGCACAACGAGCTGATCCGGCACGCCGAGGTGCTCTTCCCGTCCCTGGCCGACATCGGCTTCATCATCTTCCCGCTGGCCGGCGGCGCCGGACTGTGGCTGATCTCGGGCCGGTCCGCGCTCGGGTCGCGGACCACCTCGCTGCTCGACGGGCTGATCGTCGTCACGGCGCTGTTCATCGGCTCGTGGGGCTTGACGCTGCGGGCCGTCTGGGACGCGGGCGGCGACACCGTCATCGCGTTTCTGGTCTCCCTGGCGTACCCCATCGGCGATCTTGTCCTGGCCACCATGGCCGTGCTGCTGGCCGCCCGCACGCAACGCGGCAATCGCACCGTGGTCGGCCTGCTGATCGGCGGGCTGCTCGGGATGACCCTGTCGGACGTGCTGTTCGCGCTGGCCACGGCGGATGGCACCTACGTCTCGGGCGCCGCCTCGGACGCCGGCTGGGTGATCGCATTCGCGGCGTTCGCGATGGCCGGCTGGACCTCCGCGCGCTGCCCGGCCGTCGCGGCGGCCCGCACCGAGACCGTCCGGCTCACCGGCCCGCGTCGCTGGCAGCTCGTCCTGCCCTACGTGCCGTTCGGCATCGCCGCGGTGATCTGCGTCGGGCAGGTGCTGGCCGGACGCCCGATGGACGGCGCACAGTCGGTCGCGCTGCTGTTCGGCGTCGGGCTGGTGCTGGCCCGGCAGCTGGTCACGCTGATCCGGAACTCGACGCTCACCGAGCAGTTACGCCACCAGGCCTATCACGACTCGCTGACCGGCCTGGCGAACCGCGAGCTCTTCGGCGCACAGCTCGACCAGTTGCTCGCCGCGGGCAGCCGCCCCATCGTTCTCTATCTGGACCTGGACGACTTCAAGCTGGTCAACGACAACCTCGGCCACGACGCCGGCGACGACCTGCTGCGCGGCGTGGCCGACCGGCTCCGGGCCACCTTCCCGGCCGCGGTGGTGATCGCCCGGCTCGGCGGCGACGAGTTCGCGGTGCTGACCCGGCACGGCAGCGACCCGGCCGGCGAGGCCGAACGCATGCTGGCCGGTCTGCGGCAGCCGTTCCTGGTGGGCCCGCACACGGTCGCGGTCACCGGCAGCGCCGGCGCGGTGGTGGCCGGCCCCGGCTCCACGGCCGAGGACCTGCGCAAGCACGTCGACCTGGCGATGTATGCCGCGAAGGGCCGCGGGAAGAACGCCTGCGCGGTGTTCGAGCCGGACATGCGGGAGACGTTCGACGCCGAGATGGAGCTGCGCGAGGAACTGGGTGCGGCACTGCGCGACCAGGCGCTGCGGGTGGTTTATCAACCGATCGTCGACCTGCGCGACGGCCGGGTGACGGGCCTGGAGGCGCTGGCGCGCTGGACCCATCCGGTACGCGGTGAGATCTCCCCGGTCACGTTCATCCCGGTGGCCGAGCGGGCCGCGATGATCGCCGAGATCGGCCAGTTCGTGCTGACCCGGGCGTGCGCGGAATTCGCCGCCTGGGAGGGCGCGGCGGCCGGCGGCTATCTGTCGGTCAACGTCTCCCCACTGCAACTGCTCGACCCGGCCTTCGCCGACCGGGTGGTCGCCACCGTCGTCGGTCACGGCCTGTCGCCGGGCCGGCTGGTCCTGGAGATCACCGAGGAGGCGCTGGCCGACGAGAGCTACGTGATCCCCGCGCTGCGCCGGCTGCGAGCGACCGGCGTCCGGATCGCCATCGACGACTTCGGCACGGGCTATTCGTCCCTGCGCTACCTGCACCGCTTCCCGGCCGACATCGTCAAGATCGACCGAAGCTACATCGCGGACATCGGCGCCGACCGGGCCGGCGGCCAGCTGGTGGAGACCTTGTGGCAGCTGTTCTCGGCTCTGGGGCTGCTGGCGGTCGCCGAAGGGGTCGAGGAACCGGAGCAGGCGCAGCGCCTGGTGGAGATGGGGTGCCCGTTGGCGCAGGGGTTCCTCTTCGGTCGCCCGGCTCCGATCCAGGATCTGCCCGTCCCGGTCGCGGACCCGGCGCTGGCGGGCCGGGGTTTGCGCTGAGCACGTCTACGCATCGCCCGTCGTCCGGTTGCCGGGTCAGGCCGGCTGGTGCAGGGCGGCGGTGAGTTTGCGCATCGCGGAGGCCGCGCTCTCGCTCACCGTCGGGCCCAGCACCGCCAGGCTCGACATCAGCGCGGCCACCTCGGGCAGGTCGAAGTCGATCGTGATCGCGGCGCGGGCCGGGCGCAGCGACACTCCGCCGCCACGGCCCCGGTGCGCTTCGAGGGGAACGCCGCTGAGGCGCAGCCGTTCCACGTCGCGGGCCACCGTGCGGGGCGTCACCCCGAGGTCGGCGGCCAGCGGGGCCAGCTGGAGACGCTCGCCGTGTGCCGCATGCAGGCGTTCGATCAGGGCCTGCTGTCGTTCGACCCGCCGCAGCGCGAGATGCCCCTCGGTCATGAAGTCGATCGTAAAGGCGACATCGGCCTGTCCGGTTCGGCTCCTACGGTGGATCACATGAGCACAGTCGACGAGTTCTTCGATCAGTATCAGGCGGCCCTGCTGGCCCGCGACGAGAAGGCCGTGAGCAGGCTCTATGCGGTGCCGTCGCTGATCCTATTCCCGGGCAACGCGATCGCGGTGAGCGACGCGAAGCAGACCGAGGAGTTCTTCGCGTCGTCCTGGGATCAATACGTGGGCGTGACCGCCGTGGACCGCAAGATCAGCATCATGGGCGCCGCCCCGGCCACGGTCTGGGCCGACGTCACCTGGACCTATGACGGCGAACCCCGCGAGCGCTTCTGCTATCAGCTCGTCGAGGGCCCGGCCGGCTTCCAGATCGCGGTCCTCACCCCACTGGCGATGTGAGCGCGGCGGCCCACCCGGCTGCGACCTGCGCCTTTGCTCCTCCAAGACAAGCGAGAGGCCCGGCTCCGCGAGGCTGCGGAACCGGGCCTTTCCTAGTGCTCAAACCGGCCGATCAACCATCACCAGTCGGTGAAGTCGCTCTGGGTCTGGGCGTTGAAGCGGTTGGTGCGGAGATCCTTGGCCGGATCGGTCTTGGCGTCGGTCAGCTCCAGCACGTCCAGACCTTTCTGGATGTCGCTGGAGTAGATGTAGCCGTTGTACCAATAGGCCGACCAGGAACCGCCGGTCAGGCGCTGGGTCGCGCTCAGCGGGCCGCGCTCCCAGTAGGCGATCTCCTTGGGGTTGCGGGCGTTGGTGAAGTCCCACACCGAGATGCCGCCCTGGTACCAGGCCTGCACCATGATGTCGCGGCCGGGCACCGGGATCAGCGAGCCGTTGTGCGCCACGCAGTTCTCCGTCGCCGTGTTGATCCGCGGGATCTTGAAGTAACTGCGGAACTTCAGCTGGCGCTTGTCGCCGGAGCCGACGATCGCGTAGACCGCGTCGGCGCCGTGCTCGGGCGAGATGCCCTCGACGCACTCGGCGCCGCCGCCGCCGCCCAGTTCGTCCGTGAAGACGACCTTGGTGGCGTCGTTGTTGAAGGTGGCCGAGTGCCAGAACGCGAAGTTCTCGGTGTCCCGGACCGTGGTGATCACCTTGGGGTTGGTGCGGTCCGAGATGTCGAACAGAGCGCCGTCACCCATGCAGGCGCCGGCCGCGAGGTCCTTCTCCGGGTATGCCGTGATGTCGTGGCAGCCGGTGGTCTCCGACGTGCCGTTGCCGGACGGGTTGCCACCCTCGGGGAACAGGATCGGGGTGGACACCACGCGAGCGGCCGACGGGTCGTTCAGCGGCACCTTGATGATCGAGATCTTGTCGTGCGGCAGGGCGCAGTTCGGGACGCTCTGCCCCGACAGGTTGTACGACGACACGTAGACGTAGACCGAGCGGTCGCCGTCCTTGCCGGGCACCAGCGTCTGGGTGTGCGAACCGCAGTCGGTCTTCACCGCGGCCACGTATTGCGGGCTGGTCGGGTTGGAGATGTCGAAGATCTTGACGCCCTCCCAGCGGGCGTCCGCGGGCGCGTCGGCCGGAACCCCGGTGCTGCTGCAGGAGTTGTCCGAGCGCTGCGAGTCGGTGCCCAGGAAGAGCAGCTTGCCGTGCACCGAGATGTCGTTCTGTGAGCCCGGGCAGACCACGACGGCGGCGACCGTCGGCTGCTTCGGACGGGCGATGTCATAAACGGTGAAGCCGTTGTAGTTACCGCCGAACGCGTAACGTCCCTGGAACGCCCAGTCGCTGTTCAACGCGCTGGTCGTGTTGAACGGCGCCTGCTTGGGGATGTTCGCGGCCTGAGTCAGATTGGGGCTGCTGGCGATCTCGTCGACACCGGGTGGGGTGTCGGCGGCCTGTGCTGCGCTCAGCGGCGCGACCAACAGGCTCAACAGGACGGTCGCCGTGCTGAGAACCGCCAGTCGCTTGAGCTGCCGCCCTCGTGAGGCAGAGTGCATGATGGGCATCCTTCCGGCTCCGAAAGCGCACCGGCGGGCGTTGGTTTGGCGGAACTGACGCCGGTGGCAGTGACCTTCGTCGTTACGATAGTGCTCGATACCCAGTTTCTGTACAGGATTGAGGGACGCAATGGATCGGCGGCGCGTGTGGACACTCGCGGCAGTGGCGGTCGTGCTGGTGGCGACGGCCGGCGGGGTCCTGGCGGCGCGCGCCGGTGACGACCGGTCGGCCAGCGCCGTGCGACCGGGGGCGTCGGCGAGCGGTCCGCCGGTCGCCGTGCTGCAGCCCGGCCGGCCCGGCGAGTCGGCCGGGGTGACCGACTCCAACCAGGTCGCACCGCTCGAGGCGGACACCTACAACGCGGTCGACACCACCTTTGTGCAGATGATGATCGAGCACCACCGGCAGGCCATCCGGATGGCCGACCTGGCGCCGCAGCGAGCCGGCAACACCCAGCTCAAGTCCCTGGCCGAGCGGATCAGCGCGGCGCAGAAGGTGGAGATCGGGGTGCTGGAGTCCTGGCTGACCGAGCGCAAGCTGCCGGCGAGTGATCCGTCTCACGATCACGCGACGATGCCGGGCATGCAGACCGAGGCGGCGATCACCGCGCTGGCCGCGGCCTCCGGCGCCGACTTCGACAAGCGCTTCGTGAGCATGATGACCGCGCATCACCAGGGCGCCCGTGTGATGGCCGGCGACGTGCTGAAGGGCGGCTCCGACCAGCGGATGAACGAGATCGCCAACGAGATGGCGGTCGAGCAGGCGGTGGAGATCCGGCGGATGGCCGACCTGGACGTGAGATAGCTCAAGGTGCGACCCGCAACCGTCGTCGATAGCTTCAAAGGGTGGATTCAGTTGTCATCATCTGGTTGCTGCTCATCCTGATGGCCGTGGTGGCCCTGGCCGGGCTCGCCCTGCCACGGCACGTGCGCCGGCCCCGCCAGGTCGCCGCCTGGCTCACCGCCGGCCCGCGACGCCGGCGTGCGGATGCGGCCCGCCGGGCTGCCCAGCTCGCCGAGCAGGCTCGATATGCCGACGAGGTCGCGGTGGCCGCGCGCGGCGCCGCCAGCACGGTCGAGTGGCACCAGGCCGAGTGCGCGCGGGCTCAGGAGCGGGTGGCCGAGACCTGGCGGTCCTATCAGGCCGCCGACGAGGCGCTGACCAGGGTGCGGCGGGCGAGCGCGTTCGCCGGGCTGGAGCGGGTCGATCCCGAGGACCGCGAGCGCGCGCTGCGGCGCTCGGCTCAGGCCGCCCATCGGCGCGGCGACCTCTCCGACACGCAGCTGCTCGACGCGCTGACCCACCGCCACGGCTGGGACCCCGGCCTGCACCCGGTCGACCAGGAGCTGATGATCGCCAAGGCGGTCGTGCGGCACCACGCCAAGCTGCACGACCGCGCGCTCGACGCGGAGGCCGAGGCGTGGCGGGCGGCCGGCGTGGCCACCGCGGCGCTGCGCGCCATGCGGCAGGAGCTGGTCGCGGCGCAGCACCCGGTGGCACCGGCCCGGTCGGTGCCGGTCGAGCTGCAGGAGACCGTGGTCATCCGCCGCCCGGCGAGCACTCAGCCCGCTTGAGGTCCGACCGGCATCGGATAATCGCCCATCGGCAGCGGTGAGTTGCCGGAGTCGCGGGACATTCCGCCCTCGACCATCTCCGCGCCGAAGGTGCCGATGATCGCCGACGCCAGTGAGCTGTAGTAATCCGGGAAGATGGTGTTGAAGCACAGGTCGTGCAGCACCGAGTCCTGCCACTGCTCGAGCGGCACCGGCGCGCCGCCGCCGTCGGGCACCACGGCGGTCGGCACCAGACCGAAGATGCGCTCCGGGGTGATCTCGGTGGTGCCGGTGTTCATCAGCTCGTCGATCGACTGCCGGGACAGCGATGCGGCGGTGGCGGCCGCCTCCGCGCCGCGCGGGCCGGACTGCGAGATCAGCGTGTCGTCGCCGCCGACCCGCATCTGCAGGCTGCCGTCCGAGCTCTGCACGGTGAGCCCGATCTTGTTGAAGTAGTCGTGCGCCGCGCCCGCCGCGCCCTGCGCCTGCGCATTGTTCAGCATCCGCAGATAGGCCTGGTAGTTCGCCTCGCGGTCGGCATCGTCCACTCCGGTCACTCCGGAGCCGGCCACCCGGCCCTCGCGGTCGGCGCGCTCCTGCGCGGTCTGCGGGTCGATCGCGGTCCGGCCGGTCTCGCGGTCCTCGCGGTTGGTCACGCCCTCGGTCGGCGTGCTGCCATAGAGGGCGCGGCCGGCGACGCCGCCCTGCCGCGCGGCGGTCATCCGGGCCATCACGTCCGGGTCGGGCTGGCCACGCCGGACGATCGCCCAGTCGGTGCCGGGAATCATCATGGTGGCGTCGTTCAGGTATTCCAGCCACCACTGCATGACCAGCGTCTTGTTGACCAGGTGGCCGGCCGCGAACGAGTCCTGCAGGAAGTGGTCGCCGTAGCCGTTCTTGAGGATCGCCTGCCGCGCGTGCTCCTCGGCGCCACGCGGGATGTCGCGCAGCGGCGCGGTCTCGCTGCGGCTGGCGAAGTGTGCGCGGGCCTCCTCGGCTGCCTCGTTGTGGTATTGCTCCCAGCGATGCCAGCTGAACGGCGCGAAGTGGCAGGCGTTGCGGGTGAGCAGACCGGCATAGCGGTTGGTGCCCAAGTCGGCGGTGGCCTCGTCGAGTGCCTTGACCTCGCCGCCGGCCTCGGTGACGAACTCCATCCAGTGGGTCGCCATGCCCTCCATCGACCGCCCGCGCAGGCCGAAGTTGGCGCCCGCGCTGGCCCGGATGCCGCTGCGCATCTTCTGCAGCACCGGCACCAGTTCCTCGCGGGTCATGGTGTCCGCCGCGGACGGGTCGGGCAGGTAGTCGGCCATCGCGTTGAGCTCGCCGTTGCTGACCCAGAGGCCGCTGCCCGCCAGCTGCACCCAGCGCACGTCCGGGAAGCGGCCGCGCGGGTCGCCGCCCGGGTCGGTGCTGAAGAACATCATCCGTTCCCACAGGTCGGCGAGCACGTGACCGCGGGCCTGCGCGCTGACCGTGGCGTCGCCGAGCTGGGCCGGCGGGGTGTCGCCGAGCATCGTGTGCTCCCACGACGAGTGCCGGTGGATCCGGAGAACGCCGGCCGAGGACGGGGAGACGGCCCCGGCGACCGGTTGGCCGCGGTTGGCGGACATCAGGTCGCCCATCGCGTACGCCTGGCGCTCCTCGGGATCGTGCACGTTGCTCACCGACAGTCCCGCCGCGGCCGGCACACTGGGCTGCTGCATGGTGTGGGTGAGCTCGTGGGTGAGCACGTTGTATCCGGACTTGCTGCCCGGGTTGAACTGCCCGCTGCCGAAGAAGATGTCCTGCCCGACGGTGAACGCGTGCGCGTTGAGCTCGGTGGCCATCGACGCGGCGTGGCTGTCGGTGTGCACCCGCACGTCGCCGAGCGAGCGGCCGAAGCCGGTCTCCGCCTCGCCCCGCACGTTGCTGGGCAACGGACTGCCGCCGCCGAGCCGGCTGCGCAGCCGGTCCTCGAGCGGGTTGTCGGCGACCGCCCGGGCCACCATCTGATTGCCGCCGTGCTCCTGCGCGTGCAGCATCAGATGAGTGATGTCGGACTTTTCTGATTTAGGCGAGGAAATAGCGGGAGTCGGCTCGACCGACGGCTCGACAGCCCGCTCACGCTCCATGGCATAGGTGTATACGCGTGATGCAAGGGCGGATCAATGCGGGCGCGGGCCGGACATCAGCGCCAGTCCATTGATCAGGGCCTCCGCCTGCCGCCGGGCCAGGTCAAACGGATCCGCGGGTTCCCAGGAACCGTCCAGACTGTCCGCCTAGTCTCTCGGCCGAGGGGAGTACCTCGACAAGATCGTCCCGGTCAATACGGATCCTCCGACAGGAACCCCGGGCGGCCACCCGAAACGGGTGAGGGAGACCTCAGGCGATCTCGCGTCTGAGGAGGCTCCGCATGCCGGCGTCGATCGGCTCACCCCTGCTCTGGATCATCACCGTCGTCGTCCTGCTGGCGCTGCTCGCCATCGACTTCGTGATAACCCGCCGCCCGCACGACGTGCCGATGCGCGAGGCGGTCGGCTGGACCGTCTTCTATCTGGCGCTGCCCGTGGTGTTCGGGCTGATCCTGCTGCCGGTCTTCGGCACTGGCGCCTCGGTCGACTTCTTCACCGGCTGGGTGGTGGAGAAATCCCTGTCGGTCGACAACCTCTTCGTCTTCATGCTGTTGCTGGCCGCCTTCGCAGTGCCGCCCGAACTCGCCCAGCGGGTGTTGCTCTACGGCATCGTCGGCGCCCTCGTGCTGCGGGCGGTGTTCATCGCGCTGGGCGCCGCGGTGATCGGCTCCGGCACCTGGGCCTTCCTGCTCTTCGGCGCGATCCTGCTGGTCACCGCCGCGCGGGTGCTGCGGGACGCGGCCTCGGGCCACCAGCAGGAGGTGGACATCGACCGCATGCGCAGCGTCCGCCTCCTGCGCAGGCTGATGCCGGTGACCAGGCAGTTCCAGGGCGCCAAGCTGACCGTACGCGAGCACGGCCGGCGCGCGCTGACCCCGATGGCCCTGGTCGTCGCCGCCGTGTTCATGACCGACATCGTCTTCGCCGTCGACTCCGTCCCGGCCGTCTACGGCGTCACCGAGGACCCCTATCTGGTCTTCGCCGCCAACGCGTTCGCGCTGCTCGGCCTGCGGGCGCTCTATTTCGTGCTGCGCAGCGTGCTGAGCCGGCTGCGGCACCTGAACTACGGGCTGGCCGTGATCCTCGGCTTCATCGGCGTGAAGCTCGTGCTGCACTGGGCGCACACCGTGTGGCCCGCGGTGCCGGACGTGCCCACCCCGCTGTCTCTCGCAGTCATCCTGCTCACCCTGGTGACAGTCACTCTCACGAGCGTGTGGACCGACAAGCGAACGCTTTCGCCCAGCTCCGCACCCCGCTAGCTTGGCGACCATGGTGCGCAGAGCAGCTCTGGTGTCCGCGGTCGTGCTCTCCCTCGTGCTGCCCGCCGCCGGACCGGCGGCCGCGGAGTCGTCCGGCCGCCCGGGCGCGGCCGGCGTCGGAGACCCGTACTACCCGCTGGACGGCAACGGCGGCTACGACGTCCAGCACTACCGGCTGGCCGTCCAGTACACCCCGGAGACCGACGTGCTGCAGGGCACGGCGGTCATCCGGGCCCGCACCACGCAGCACCTGTCCGCGTTCAACCTCGACTTCGAGGGCCTGACCATCCGGGCGATCACCGTGGACGGGCACCGGGCGAAGTGGTCGCGCAGCGGTGGTGAGCTGACCGTCGAGCCGCGCCGCACCCTGCGCATGGGGCACATCTTCGTCACCAAGGTCACCTATGACGGCGTCCCGAAGACGATCATCGACCCGGTGCTCGGCGACGCGGGCGTCTTCCACACCGATGACGGCGTGGTGATCATCGGTCAGCCGGATGTGGCCGCGACCTGGTTCCCGGCCAACGACCACCCGATCGACAAGGCGTCTTACACGATCGAGATCACCGCGCCGAAGGGTCTGGAGGCCCTCTCCAACGGCACGCTCGAGAGCCGGCGGACGCGGGCCGGCTGGACCACGTGGACCTGGCAGCAGCCCGAGCCGATGGCGTCATATCTGGCCGGCGCCGCGGTGGGACAGTTCGACGTCACCTCGTACCGGAAGAATGGGATCTTCTTCCTGGACGGCCTGGACCCGGCGCTGCCGAAGGCGCGCTACGACGTGGCCAAGGCGTCCTTCGCGCGCGAGCCGGAGATCATCGAGTTCCTCTCCGGGATCTTCGGGCCCTACCCGTTCCGGGCGTCCGGCGGCATCCTCGACGCGAGCGGCGCCTGGGGCTTCGCCCTGGAAAATCAGGGACGACCCATCTATGCACCCGGTTTCTTCCGCTCGGCGCAAGGCGCCGACAGCGTCGTGGTCCATGAGCTCACCCACCAGTGGTACGGCGACAGTCTGGCCCTGAGCCGGTGGAGCGACATCTGGCTGAACGAGGGCTTCGCCGACTACGCCGAATCGCTGTGGAGCGAGCACGAGGGCCTCGGCACCGCCCAGGAGATCTTCGACGAGCGGTATGACGGGATCCCCGCGGACTCCCCGTTCTGGACCCTGAAGGTCGGCGACCCGGGGCCGGGCAACATCTTCGACGGCGCGGTCTACACCCGCGGCGCGATGACCCTGCACGCGCTGCGGCTGACCGTCGGCGACGCCCGGTTCTTCCGCATCCTCGAGTCGTGGGCCCGGCAGAACCGGGGCGGCAACGTCACGACGGCCCAATTCATCGCGCACGCCGAGCGCGTCTCCGGCAAGCAGCTGGACGCGCTGTTCACCGCCTGGCTCTACACCCCGGCCAAGCCGGCCAGGCCCTAACGGATCAGGACGGGCAGCACCAGCAGCATGATCGTGGACCAGGTGATGTGGGTCAGGATCGGCGCCAGGACGCCGCCGGTGGCCCGGCGCTGGAGGCCCAGCACCAGGCCGAGCAGTGCCGCGGCGAAGACCAGCATGGCGTTCAGGGTGACGATGGTGGCGGCCGCGTAGACGACCGTGGAGATCAGCACGGCGTGGTTGCGGCCGATCGCCGCGAACAATGCGCCGCGGAAGAACAGCTCCTCGGCGATGCCGTTGAGCAGGGTGACCGCGAAGATCGCCACAATCGCGCCGTAGCGGGCATGGGCCAGCACGTCGTTCACCGAGTCGCGCAGCGGTGGCAGCTCGCGCACCACCAGCGCGCCGGCCACGAAGATGCCGCCGGTGACCAGGCCGGTCGCCACCGGCGTCAGGATCGGCCGGCGCAGGGTGCCGCGAAAGGCCATCCGGCCCAGGTGCAGCGGGCCGGAGAGCAGCGCGCCGACCACCCAGGTCAGGGCCACCCCGATGGTGAAGGGATAGAAGGCGGCGTCGCCCGGGCGGATGGACAGCGAGATGCCGAGCAGCACCGCGCCGACCGCCAGGACGACCGCGACCACGATCCGGCGCCGCCTGAATTCGCTGTCCGGCTGCAGGTGATCGCGCTCCACCCGGTCGATCAGCGACGGCGCGACGAGCGCGCGCATCCAGGTTCGCACGACACCTTTCTACCCGTGATCGACCGGGCCACGCATGGCACCGCCCTCCGCGAGCGAGTCGCGGAGGGCGGTTGCGGTGAGGCCTGGAACTCAGGACCAGAAGACGTACGTGGCGCCGTAGGCGACGGCGGTGGTCGAGCCGTCGGTGCAGGCGCCCGCCGGAGCGGTGCCGCCCGAGGTGCGCAGGCGCTGGATGAACTTGGTCTTCGCGATCGCGCCGGTGCCCTGGGTGCTGTTCACGGTCAGCAGCAGCTCGGGGATGGTCCCGGCCTTCGGCGACTCGGCGGTCTTCGTGGCGGTGACCAGCGAGCCGTCCCTGGTCGACTCCCAGGTCGGGCCCTTGTAGTGGTGGACCGCGCCGAACGGCAGACCGATCAGGCTCGCCTCGGGCACCGACGCGCCGGTGAAGACGCCGCCGGTGCAGGTGTAGGTCTGGGTGCCCGTCTTCACGAGGGCGAAGCCGACGAAGCGGGACCCGGCCGGGGGCCGGATGTTGGCGGGGACGCCGCCGCCGCGGAACTCGGCGCCGGCACGGGCGGCTGCGTCGGCCTGCGAGTTCTCCGCGGCCGAGGCGTTGAAGGTGACCGCGCCGAGGGCGGCGACCATCGCCGCGGCGCCGATCACGGTGATGGCGCGAAGACGGGTGCGCTTGCTGGACATGGGTCTTGCTCCTCCGATTGGTAAAGCCGTACGCATCGGCAGCACCGAATGCGCCAGGGAGTACGCGGGAGGGTCGGGGCCGGATCAATTCTTTGCCGAGAAATATCGAGCGCCGCGAATTTACTCTTCAGTAACTATCCGATTCAGAAGAATGTCAACGCCGACGGTGCCGGAATCGTCGCCGGCCGCGATTCCGGCGGGACATGAGAAAGACCAGCAAACCGGCCCCGGCGACCACGCCGCCGACCGGCAGCGCCATCACGTAGGGCACGTCGTTGCCGGTCCGGACGTCCGGCGGCGCGGCCACCGGCACGGGCGCTGAGCTGGGCGGAGACTTGGGCGCGGCGGTGTTCGGCGCGGGCCGCGGCCCGTCCTGGCCGATCACGCCGAGGATCCAGGACGCCGCGGTGTCCACCCGGCCGCTGCGGTCCGCGCCGGTGTGCGGGCAGGTCGGACCCCCGCTGACGACGCCGATCACATAGATGTCCCCGTTTTTCGCCTGGGTGAAGTACGGCCCACCGGAGTCGTGCGGGCACGCGCTGGTGTCCGAGCGGGGCTTCTTGCCGGACATGCCCAGCACAGTGGACGACACCGAGGTCACGGTGAACTGGCCGACCTGCATGCGGGTCGGCGACTCGACGTCGTCGCCGTCGACCAGGCCGAAGCCGGTGAGCCGGACGGTGGTGCCGACCTTGGGCTTGGACCGGTTGAGCCGCATCGGCGTGATGTCGGTGATCGGCTTACTGAGTTTGGCGAGGGCGATGTCCGCGGTCTTCGATTGTTTTACTGCGACGATCGTCACATCGTGCCCGTCCGTACCCGTCAGATCTGCCCTTCCGACCGTGGCGATTGTTTTGCGGGCGACCGGTTTCGAGACTCGCTTATCTTGAGCGTTCTTGAAACAGTGCCCGGCGGTCAGCACCCATTGCGGGGCGATCAATCCGCCGGAGCAGGAACTGTCGCGCCGGCCGCCGCCGGAAGTGGGCAGGTCATCCATGGTGAGTTTGACCGAGAACGGGTAGGCGCCGTCTTCGGCATCCTGGCCGTTGGCGATGGCGAACGCCGGGCGGGCGCCGCCGAACCCGATGGTGCCGATCACTGCGAGTAAGCAGGCGGCCAACCACGGTGACCGCTGTCCTGTCCATCGCACCCCGAGATGGTGACCCATGGATGCAACATCCGCCCACCGGGCCGCGTCTTAAGTTTTCTGTAGGTTCACCCGCGCCGGAAGATCGTGGTGGTGTGTCCGATCTCGGCGAGCTTGGTGCTGTTTCGCAGCAACACGGCGACCTTCGGATCGGCCATGTCGAGGTTGGAGTTCGACACCACGAGCAGGCCGTGCACCTGCTCCGGCGGCACCTTGCGCGGGTCGGCCGAGTCGATGCCGTAATACCCGGCCTGGCCGCCGCCGTGATAGAGCAGCCACACCTTCTCGCCGGGGTGTTCGGCGCGCAGCCAGGCAGCGGTGCGCTTCATGTCCTGGCCCCAGTCGGAGTTCGAGTCGCCCAGGTTGCGGTAGGTGCCGGGGGTGCCGCCGAAGGCCTCGTTCGAATACGGAAGGTAATAGGGGAACGTGCGGATCGAGCTGACCGCGACGAAGGCGAGCAGCAACATCGCGGCCACCCGGGTCCAGCGGGGGCGGAAGGTGAGGGCCGCGGCGGCGAGCACGGCGCCGAAGACCGGGATGAAGATCGCGTACCGGACGCCGAAGTCGCGGGAGCCCATCATCGCGGCGCCCAGCAGCACCGCCATCGGCAGCAGGAGGTGGAGTGCGGCGGGCCGGAGGCGGCGCACCGCGAACAGGCCCGCCGCACCGGCGAGCCAGAGCGCCAGCGCGCCGAGCGGCTCCTTGATCAGCAGCGCGGTCGGCAGGTAGTACCAGAGCGCGCCCTGGTAGCGCTCGCCGAGCAGAAACCCGCCATAGGTTCGCTGCTCGAGCCCGAACTGGTAGCTCAGCCCGGCGCGGAACGCCTCCGGGAACGGCATCAGATCGATCACCAGCCCCTTGAGCCCCACAATGGTGGGGATCCGCGAGGCGGTGCCGGCGAACCGCAGCTGCGGGTCGACGGCGAGGTAGGAAAGCCAGACCACGGCGATCACGATCAGGCCGAGTCCGGCTCCCACGGCCAGCCCGGCGAGCCACCCGCGCCGGCGGAACACCAGCCACGCCGCCAGCAGCAGCACGATCGGCACCGCGACGATCGCGCTCATCTTGGTGGCCAGCGCGGCGCCGGTGGCCAGCCCGGCCAGCGGCAGATAGAGCCTCGGCCGGTCGCGGGCACGCCAGAGCAGCCAGAACGCGGTGAGCAGGAAGCCGGCCGTCGGCACGTCGAGGGTGGCCAGCGAGCCGTGCGCGATGATGTCCGGGGTGAACGTGTAGAGCGCCAGGGCGAACAGCCCGCCCCACCGGTTGGTCAGGTCGCGGGCGAAGAAGAAGACCACCAGGCCGAAGAGCAGGGTGAGGCCGATCATCGGCGCGCGGGCCAGGGCCAGCACCCGGCCCGCGCCGTTGTCGTTGCGGTAGAGCACGGCGTAGCCGTTCTGCCACTGCGAGCCCTTGGCCGGCCCGGCGAGCTCGACGCCGCCGGCCAGCATGCCGAGCTCGATGAACTGCTTGGCCAGCGGCGGGTGCTCCGGGTTGTACTCCAGGCTGTGTTCCTGGAGATAGACGACGGCCGCGCCGATGTAGACCGGTTCGTCCGGTGTGGCCGACTGCTGGACGGCGGTCGTGACCATGGCGAACGCCATCTGCCCGAGCAGGACGACCATCAGGGCGATCGTGGTGACGGCCGGCCAGACGCGTCGCCGCGCCACCTGCTCCGGTGCCTCGGCTTCTAGCAAGGTCATGCGCGGTCTGCCCCGTTTCCCCACCGGATGAAGCCTGGGAACACTATGGAGGGGCGGTGCCTGCCCGGCAACGAGCCGTCATCCCTTCGGTGACGTTCGATTGAACAGCGCACCCTCAGCGGGTGAGCACCCCCAGCAGCACGGTCACCGTCTCGGCCATCGCCGATCGTGCACCGGCCAGGTATTTCCGGGGATCGACCAGCGCCGGGTCGGCGGCCAGCACCTCGCGCACCGCGCCGGTGAACGCGGTGTTCAAGGCCGTGCCAATGTTGATCTTTACCATGCCGGCCTTGATCGCACTGATCAGTTCGTCGTCCGGTACCCCGGACGAGCCGTGCAGCACCAGCGGGACCGGCACCGCGACCCCCAGCCGGGCGATCAACTCGTGGTCCAGGCGCGCCGTGCGGGTGTGCATCGCGTGCGCCGAGCCGACCGCCACGGCCAGCGCGTCCACCCCGGTCGACGCCACGAACGCGGCCGCCTCGGCGGGGTCGGTGCGCACGCCCGGAGCGTGCGCGCCGTCCTTGCCGCCGATCTCGCCGAGCTCGCTCTCCACCCACAGCCCCTGCGCGTGGCACCGGCGGACGGCGTCCCGGGTGGCGGCGACGTTCTGCGCGAAGGGCAGCTTCGACGCGTCGTACATCACCGAGCCGAATCCGTTGGGCGCGGCCTGATCCACCAGCTCGTCGTCGTCGACGTGGTCCAGGTGCAGGGCGACCGGCACCTTGGCGGTGTCCGCGATGCTGCGGGCGGCGGCCGCGATCGGCGCCAGCCGGCCGTGGTGGAACCGCACCGCGTTCTGGCTGATCTGCAGGATCACCGGCCGGCCGGCGTTCTCCGCGCCGGTCACGATCGCCTCGGCGTGCTCGACGGTGATCACGTTGAACGCGCCGGCCGCGACGCCGGCCGCGCGGGCCGCCGCGACGATCTCGCCGGTGGGGGTGAGCATCTGGTGTCCTCCTGGTTCAGCGGGACCAGCGCCGGTAGGCGTCCGGGTCGAAGGCGCCGGCGGTCGGCGCGGCCACGGCGGCCGCGGAGAGCGCGACCGCGTCGGCGAGCAGCAGATCCATCGGCGTACGCGCGGCGAGCCCCCGCGCGAGCGCCGCCACGCACGCGTCCCCGGCGCCGGTCGAGTTGCCGGTGACGGTCTCCACCGGCGCGACCTCCCAGGCGCCGTCGGCGGTGACCGCGAGCAGCCCCTGCGCCCCGCGGGACAGCACCACGGCCCGGGCGCCGAGCCGCAGCAGATGCTCCGCCCCGGCCCGGTGGTCGCCGCCCGGCAGCAGCGCGTGCACCTCGGTGGCGTTCGGCTTGGCGATGTGCGGGCGGGCGGCCAGGCCGAGTCGCAGCGCCTCGCCGCTGGTGTCCAGGACGGTCGGCACTCCGGCGTCGGTGGCGATCGCGATCAGCGTCGCGTACGCGTCGGAGGGCACGCCGCGTGGCAGGGAGCCGGACAGCACCGCCGCCGCCGCGGAGGGCAGCAGGTCGCGGAAATGGGCGACGAAGTCGCGCCACTCGGGGTCGCGGACCACCGGGCCGGGTTCCCAGAAGCCGGTGGCGTCGATCGGGTCGGCGATCGCGACCGTGCGCCGCGTCTCACCATCGATGTGCCGGAGGGAGGCCGGAATGCCTTCGCGGGCGAGCAGTTCCTCGACGCGCGCGCCGGTCGTGCCGCCCAGCAGGCCGGTCGCCAGCACGTCCTCGCCGAGCGCGTGCAGGACGGCGGCCACGTTGAGGCCCTTGCCGCCGGGCCGCTCGGTCACCGCGGACACCCGGTGGGTGGCGTGCGGGAGCAGCGCGTCGACCGCATAGGTGAGGTCGAGCGCCGGGTTGAGGGTGACCGTGAGGATCATCGGCGGGCGCTCCGGCGGGGTTGGCGAGTCAGCCCCGCCTCGGGCGAGGGGAAGCGCCCTGGCGACCGGTGTGCCGGGGTGAACCGGCTGGGCATGATCACGCGTCGGGTTCGATTCCAACTGATCGAACGCACAGCTGTCAACAGTCGTTTGTGCGCGTATCGTGCTCGCGAGCCTTGTTTTCTGACATTCGCGCAATCCAGATTGCGCGTTTGAACAGTGCAGAGGAGCGACAGTGGACGTGCTCGTGGTGGGTGACGCGAATCCCGACCTGATCCTGCGCGGCGACGTGCGCCCGCGGTTCGGCCAGGCCGAGCAGCTGCTCACCGCCGCCGACCTGGTGCTGGGCGGCTCGGCCTCGATCACCGCGGCCGGCTGCGCGCGGCTGGGCCTGCACACCGGGCTGCTCACCGCGATCGGGGCGGACGTCTTCGGCGAGGTGACCCGCGGCTGGCTGCGCGAGCGCGGCGTGGACCTGCGCGAGGTGCCCGCCGGCCCGACCCCGACCGGCCTCAGCGTGATCCTGTCCGAAGTGGACGACAAGGCGATCCTCACGCTGCCCGGCACGATCCCGGCGCTGACCCCGCAGGACGTCACCGACGAGCGGCTCGCGGGCGTGCGGCATCTGCACGTCGCCTCGCTCTATCTGCAGCCGCGGCTGGCCGGCGGCCTGGCCGGTGTCTTCGCCCGCGCGCGCGAGCGCGGCATCACCACCTCGCTGGACACCAACTGGGATCCGGCCGAGGAATGGGCGTCGATCACCGAGATCCTCGAGCACACCGACGTCTTCCTGCCGAACGCCGCCGAGCTGTGCGCGGTGACCGGCGAACCGGACGTGTCCGCGGCCGCCGCCCAGCTGCTGAAGACCGGCACCACGGTGGTGATGAAGGACGGCGCCCGCGGCGCGCGGGCCTGGTGGCCGGGCGGCGAGTGCCGCGCGCCGGGCCGGGTCGTCGAGGTGGTGGACACCACCGGCGCGGGGGACAGCTTCAACGCCGGGTTCCTGGCCGCCATGCTCGGCGGCCGCCCGGTCGCCGAGGCGGTGGCCTGGGCGGCGGCGGCCGGTTCGCTGAGCACCCGGGCGGCCGGCGGCACCGCCGCGCAGGCCACCCGGGCGGAGATCAACCCTTGAGACCCGTAAATGACATCGTGGCGATGAACTTCTTCTGAGCGAACAGGAACGCCAGGATCAGCGGCATGGTCGCGATCACGTTGCCGGCCATCAGCTGCGACCACTCGGTGCGCCGGGTGCCCTGGAAGCTGGCCAGCCCGATCTGCAGGGTGAAGCGGTTGTCGTCGCTGATCGCGATCAGCGGCCACAGCAGGTCGTTCCAGCTGGACAGCAGCGTGAAGATGGCCAGCGTGGCCATTGCCGGCCGGGCCAGCGGCAGCACCACGCTGAGGAAGGTGCGCAACGTGCCCGCGCCGTCCAGCCGGGCGGCCTCCTCCAGCTCCACCGGCAGGCCCAGGAAGAACTGCCGCATCAGGAAGATGCCGAACGCGGACGCCAGCCAGGGCACGAACGCGGACGCCAGGGTGTCCACGATGCCCAGCCGGGTGAACATCAGGTAGGTCGGGATCATCAGCAGCTGGATCGGGATCATCACGGTGGCCAGGATCAGCACGAACGCGAGTCCCCGGCCGGCGAACTTGAGGCGGGCGAAGCCGTAGCCGGCCAGCGAGCACAGCACCAGGTGGGCGCCCACGCTGACCGCGGACACCAGCACGGTGTTCGCGAACCAGCGCAGCACCGGCGTCTCGGTCAGCAGCGCCCGGTAGCCCTCGAGGTGCAGGGCGGTCGGGATCAGCTTGGGCGGGAACTGGTTGATCTCCGCGGTGGACATGAAGGACGTCAGCACCATCTGAACCAGCGGCAGCACGAAGATCAGGGCCAGCGGCATCAGCAGCAGATGCCACGGGTTGAACGGGAGCCGGCGCATCAGAACGCCTCCTGTCCGCGACGCCGGCCGTACCAGATCACCAGCAGTGAGAGCAGCATGGTCACCGCGAACAACAGGTACGCGGCGGCCGCGCCGTAGCCCAGCCGCTGGGTCTGGAAGGCCAGCTCGTAGATGTAGTAGACGACGGTCTGGGTGCTGTTCAGCGGGCCGCCGCGGGTGGTCGTGTAGATCAGGTCGAACAACTGCATCGCGGTGATCGTCTGCCAGATCACCGCGAACACCGTCACCGGCTTGAGCTCCGGCATCGTCACGTGCCGGAACACCCGCCACGGACTGGCGCCGTCCATCCGGGCCGCCTCGACCAGCTCCCGCGGGATGTCCTGCAGCGCGGCCAGATAGATCACCGAGGTGAAGCCGATCTCGCCCCAGAGCGCGATGATCGCGATCACGAACATCGCCTGGCCCGGACTCTCCAGGAACTGCTGGGTCGGCAGCCCGACCACCCGCAGCACCTCGTTCGCCGAGCCGAACTGCGGGTTGAAGACGAAGCTGGCCAGGATGCCGGTGGCCGCCGCGGAGGCCACATAGGGCACGAAGATGCAGGTGCGATAGAACCCGATCAGCCGGATCCGCTGGTTGAGCGCGACCGCGATGATCACGCCCAGCACGATCGACGACGGCACGAACAACACGGTGAGCAGCAACGTGTGCCGCGCGGCGGCGAGCATGTCCGGATCGGTCGCCAGCCGCTCGTAATTCTGCCAGCCGACCTGGGTGGCCGGAGCGATGCCGTTCCACCGGGCGCGGGAGATGAAGAACGCCCACACCGCCGGGAAGATCGACAGTCCGACCACCAGGACCGTGGCCGGGCCGGCGAACGCCCAACCGGTCAGGTTGCGGCGCATCACCCGGCCCTGCGTGTCGACCCGCCGATGGGTGGGCGGCGGAGCATCAGCGCGTGGCCCGGCCGCGAAGGTCAGCGCCATGTCATTGCCCCACGGCGTCGGCGGACTTGCGGGCCGCCTCGTCCAGGGCCTCCTTCGGGGTGGCCGCGCCCTGCAGCACCTTCGCGATGCCGTCGCCGACGTTGCGGGACAGCACCTCGTAGCCGGCGACCGTCGGGCGGGCCTTCTTGGCGTTGGCGAGGTTGTCGAAGAACTTCTGACCACCGGGGTAGGTCTTGGTGTACTCGGCGAACGCGGGGGTGTCCTTCTCGACCGTGCGCAGCGGCAGGTTGCCCACCGCGAGGTTCCACTTGGCGTCGGTCTCCGCGCTGGTCAGCCACTTGGCGAAGTCACGGGCGGCGCCGGCCTTGTTGGCGTCCTGGTGGTCGAAGAGCACCCACAGGTCGGGGCCGGAGACGGTCTGGTGGTCGCCGTTGACGCCGGGCAGCAGGGCCACGTCGTACTTGAACTCGGCGTCCTGCAGATCCAGCAGGGACCACGGCCCGGAGATCATCATGCCGACCCGGCCACTGTTGAACAGCGGGCCGTACTTCTCGTCGGTCTGGTCCAGGTACATCGACTTGTCGTCCACCGCGATCGCGCGCAGCGTCTCGAGCGCCTTGACGCCGGCGTCCGAGTTGAAGACCGGCTTGTTGCCGTCCAGGATCTCGCCGCCGTTCTGCCAGAGCAGCGGCCAGAGGTGCCAGGTGGTGTCCTCGCTGCCGGAGACCGAATACGCCGTGCCGTACTGGTTCTTCGACGCGTCGGTCAGCTTCTTGGCCGTCGCCCGGAAGTCCTCCCAGGTCCAGTCGTCCTTGGGGTAGGGCAGTCCGGCCGCGTCGAACAGGTCCTTGTTGTAGATCACCGCGAGGTTGTCGACCAGGGCCGGCACGCCGATCACCTTGCCGTTGGCGGTGGCCACCTCGCGGGCCGCGGACGGCATCTCCGCCCACTTGAAGGAGGGGTCGTTCACGAACGAGGTGAGGTCCTGGGTCTTGCCGCTGGCGCCGAGGTCACCGGCCCAGTTGCCGAAGGCGTAGGAGATGTCCGGGTAGGTGCCACCGGCGAAACCGGCCGAGAGCTTCGCGAGCAGGTCGTCGGTGGTGGGTGCGCCGGGCGACGCTTTGACGGTCACGTTCGGGTGCGCGGTGTGATATTCCGCGGCGAGTCCCTCGGCGACCTTCTGGGCCTCCGTGGTCTGGCCGGTCCACCAGGTGATTTCGACGGCGGCGTTCGGGTCGTATCCGGCGGCCGCGTCCTTTCCGTCATCGGTTGTGCCGCCCATGCAGGCGGACGACAGCAACAGGGTCGCACTCAAGGCCGCGAGCAGGCGGCCTTGCCGGAAGGGGGACATCCCAGTACCTCGTTTCGATCAAGCCATGGCGTCGGAGAGGACGACGGATCGGGTGAGCAGTCGGGGACGGTCGGGGTCGAGGCCGCGGTGCGCGGCCAGGGCCAGCGCGAAACGCTGGGCGAGCACGAGTTGCGCGAGGGGATCCAACCGATCGCGGTGCGTTTTCGCGCCCGCCGATCGAGCCACGTCGTCGAGGGCGGCCGGCACGCCGCCGAACGACCAGACCAGACTGCTGCGCCCGGCCACCGCCACCGGCCCGTGCCGGAAGTCCATCGCCGGGTACGACTCGGAGTACGCCTGCGCCGCCTCCCGCACCTTGAGCGCGGCCTCGTGGGCCAGCCCGACGGTCCAGCCGGTGCCCAGGAAGACCAGGTGCTCGATGTCCGCCGGGTCGGCCGGCAACGGCGCCTCGAGCGCGGCGTGACCATCGGCCACCAGGTGGGTCAGGTCCTCGCCGAACGCCGCGCGGGCCAGCGCCAGCACGGTGGTCGGGTAGCGGGTCTGCACCACGCTGCGCTCGTCGGCGAAGTCCAGCAGCAGCCTGCCGTCGGCCAGCTTGTCGACCGGCATCCCGGTGACCGCGGTGACCGCGACCTTGTGCACGCCGGCCGGGGTCCGGCGCAGGGCGTCCAGCACCTCGGTGGAGGTGCCCGAGCGGGTGATCGCGACGATCCGGTCGTACCGGCGCCGCGGCACGTATTCCGAGGCGCAGACCGCGTCGGTCTCGCCCAGGCCGGCCGACTCGCGTAGCTCGGCGATGCTCTGCGCGACGAACCAGGACGTGCCGCAGCCCAGCACGAGCATCCGCTCGCCAGGGGCCGCGAACGCCTCGCGCGCTTCGTCGGCTCGGTCCGATGCCTGCTCCCAGGTCTTGGGCTGGCTGGCAATCTCGGCCGTGGTATGCGTCATGGTCGCCGATTATGCTCGTTTGTGATCACTTCACAAGGTGTCGCTGACAAACGAACATTCTGCGTTGCGCGTTAGTCGGTTACAGGACCGCTTGCAGTCTTTCCGGCAACAGCTCGCGGTGCGCTTCGACCAGTTCGTTGCAGAGCGCCCAGATGGCGTCCACGCTCAACGTGGCGGCGGTGTTCGGATCGACCATCGCGGCCCGGCGGATCATCTTCGGGTCGCCGTCCACCGCCGCGGCCACCGTGAGCTGGCCGACGCTGACGAAGCTCCGGTTCACCGCGGCGCACTGCGGCGGGAGCGCGCCGACCCGCTCGGGCCGCAGGCCCAGGCTGTCCACCACGCACGGCACCTCGACCGCGTAGCCCTCCGGCAGGTTGCTGATCAGCCCGTGATTGGCCACGTTGCCGTGGATCCGGCGCAGCTGACCGGTCACCATGCTGTGGATGACCTGCGGTGCGTATTCGGTCGCGTCGCGGCTGACGTCCAACGGCTCGCCGGCCTGCAGGGACTTGCGGGTGGCGTGATATTCGGCGACATTCCCGGCGCTGATCCCCAGGTAGTCGCCGACCGGGATGCGCAGCCGCTCGATCTCCGCCTCGTCGTGCAGATACCAGGGCACGTACTCGGAGGAGTGCTCGCTGGTCTCGGTGGGGAAGTAGCCGAGCCGCCGGTACATGTCCATCCGGACCCGCCGGCGCAACTCGGGATCGCGCTCGAGGCGCTCGTCCAGCCGCGGGTAGAGCGACTCGCCGCGATGCTCGAAGCGCAGCAGCCAGGCCTGGTGGTTGACCCCGGCGCCGGTGTAGTCGATCTCCTCGAACGGCACTCCGAGCAGGCCGCCGAGGTCGCGCACGGTCCAGTAGACCGAGTGGCACAGGCCGACCACCTTGAGCTCGGGCACGGTCGCCGCGAGATAGCCGATGTTCATCGCCATCGGGTTGGTGTAGTTCAGCAGCCAGGCGTCCGGGCACAGCTCCCGGATGTCCGCGGCGATGCCCGCGAGCACCGGAAACGTCCGCAGCGCACGGAAGATGCCGCCCACTCCGAGGGTGTCGCCGATGGTCTGCCGCAGCCCGAATTTCGCCGGGATCTCAAAGTCGCGCACGGTCGCCGCGTGCATGCCGACCTGGATCGAGTTGATCACGAAGTCGGCGCCGTCGAGCACCGCGCGCCGGTCCAGGCTGGTGGTGATCACCGGCTTGGCGCCGAGCTGCTCGCTGGTGCGCCGGGCGATCACCTCGGCCGTCTCCAGGCGCTCGGGATCGATGTCGTGCAGCGCCAGCGTCACCTCGCGCAGCTCGTCGAACGAAAGGATGTCGGCGAGCAGCTCGCGGGTGAAGACCACACTGCCGGCGCCGAGGAACGCGATCACAGTCATGGCCGGATTCTGATGAGGTCGCAGGCGAACGCGCAAGCAAATCTGTTCAATCGCTTGGAAACGAACTACAGTGACTGCGCGTTTGATCAATCCGCGTCTGGAAAGGTGTTCGATGCCGCAGAGCACGTTGCGCCGCGCCGACCGCGTGTCCGCGATCCTGGAACGGGTGGCCAGCAACGGCTCGGTCGACGCCGGTCACCTGGCGACCGAGTTCCGGGTCTCGCCCGCCACGATCAGGCGCGACCTTCAGGTGCTCGAGGATCAACGGCTTCTTTCCCGTACGCACGGCGGCGCGGTCGCCGTGGACGTGGCCTACGAGCTGCCGGTGCGCTATCGGGTCGGCCAGCACCGCGAGGAGAAGGCGCTGGTCGCCCGCAAGGTGGCCGAGCTGCTGCCGCGCGGCCCGCTGACCCTCGGCCTGACCGGCGGCACCACCACCCACCTGCTGGCCCGGCTGCTGGCCGAGCGGGTGGACCTGACCGTGGTGACCAACGCGCTGAACATCGCGGCCGAGCTGGCGCTGCGTCCCCGGCTGAAACTGATCATGACCGGCGGGGTGTCGCGCACTCAATCGTATGAACTGGTGGGTCCGATCGCGGACCAGGCGCTGGCCGGGCTGAACATGGCGGTGGCCGTGGTGGGCGTGGACGGGATCAGCGCGCGCGGCGGTCTCACCACGCACGACGAGATCGAGGCGAACACGAACGCGGTCATGATCAAGCGCGCCGATCGGGTGATCGTGGTGGCCGACGGCTCCAAGGTCGGCAAGGTCTGCCTGGCCGGCATCTGCCCGGTCACCGACGTTGCGGCCCTGGTCACCGACGCCAGCGCGGACCCGGCCGGGGTCGAGGCGATCCGTCGCCTGGGCACCGAGGTGATCGTCGCGGGCGAGTGACCCGCGGCGTTTCTGTCAACAGTCCTGCGTGATCCGAAGTCGATCGTCCACTGTGAAATGATTGCCGTTGGTTGCGGCCGATAGATGCGGCTGGCCTGAACCGGTCATCCATGCGATTTCCAACTGCCTCCCATCGCTCTTGCGTGACCGCGCAGTCCAGACTTGAGTAACAGCGAACGGACTGACTTTTACGGGGTGGGTGGCGATGACCGACGCGACGGCGGACGTGCTCAACACAGTCGCCGGGCCGGACCTTTACCGGCTCAACGCCTTCCGGGTGTCCGGCCTGCCGACCACGGCCGACCGGCGGACGATCCGGCAGCGCCGGCAGCAGGTGGTGACCGCGCTGAGCATGGGCGCCGACGTCGACCGGGTGCCGGTGGACGTGGACCCGGACCAGGTCAAGGCCGCCTTCGACCAGTTGCTCGAGGACCCGCGGCGGCGGCTGATCGACGAGCTCTTCTGGCTGTGGGACGTGCCCGGCGCGGACTGCTCGTGCCCGGCCACGCTGCACAGCGAGCACGACAGCGCGGCGATCGCGCACGGTCAGGCCCTCGATCAGGAGCTGCGGCTGGACGGCGACCCGGACCCGGCGGAGAAGCGCGACCTCGACCAGCTGTGGGCCGAGGCGTCCAAGAAGTGGGACGGCGTGCTGCGCCGGGCCGCCACCTGGGACCACCTGCGGCACCGGGTCCGCAAGATCGACGATCGCCGGATCGACGAGTCCGTGGTGGACTCGCTGCGTCTGCGGCTGCCCGACGCGCTGCTGCGTCCGCTGGTCGACCTTGCGGTGAACGCCGACCGGCCCTATCGTCTGGCCACCTATGCGCGCACCTGGCCCGGCCGGGCTCAGCTCGGCGGCGACCTGCTCGAGGAGGCCGCGGAGCCGCTCTACAAGACGGTCGAGACCGGGGTCAGCGAGGTCCGGGTGCTGCTGCAGGAGGGCGACATCGAGGACGCCATCCGCAGCGTCGACGCCCTGGCCTCCGGCGCCATGCGGCGGCTGCGCGACCTGCTGCCGTCCGACCACAACCGGCGCACGGCGAATGCCAGCGACCAGGTGGCGATCAGCTTCAACAACTGCGCCAACCGGCTCTTCGAGGTGTTCGGGCCGCTCAAGGAGGACCGTTTCGACGCCCTGCTGGACCGCGCCGCCCAGCACGCCACGAACGTGGTGACCAAGCAGACGATCACCGAGAACCGTGACATCATCCACGCCTCGGCGGACAACTTCCAGGCCGGTCTCGGTCTGATCCAGCAGCTCGCCGCGCAGGGCAATCGGGCCGCCGCGCACCAGTTCGCCGCGCGGATGCGACACGAGCTGGCGGAGATGCCCGGCGCCAAGGAGGAGATCGACCGGGTGACCTCGGGCATCCGCGGTGGCTACGCCACCGCCGGCAGCGGGGTCGGCGGCGGTGGCGGCGGCTGGTCCTGGCTGGCCTATGTGGTCGGCGTGATCGTGACCTGCCTGATCCTCGGCCAGTGCGACGGCAGCAATGACAGCACGCTGCCGCCGACGCAGGTCGTGACGCACACGACGACCCACTCGGAGGCGGTGTCGTGGACCGGAAGGTAGCCCTGCGCATCACCTCACCCGACGGAGTCACGCACGGCATCGAGCTGACCGGCAACTCGGCCACCATCGGGCGCAAGGCCCCCGAGCAGGTGCCGGACGTGCCGCTGTCGCCCGACCCGCAGCACTGGGTCGGCCGGCTGCACTGCAGCCTGGACCTGGTCGAGGGCCTCTGGATGGTGACCGACAACGCGAGCGTGAACGGCACCCTGCTGCGCCACCAGGGCGAGACCGAGCGGCTGGTCGGCCGGCGCCGGATCCAGCACGGCGACGTCATCCTGATCCTCGGCGACATGACCCCGGCCGGGGACCCGATGTATTGGGAGCTCACCTTCCTGGACCCGCACACCACGCAGCCGGCCCCGCTGGGCGCGGTGATCGAGCCCATCCCGCGCAGCGGGCCGAGCCTGCGCTACGACTGGGTGTCCGCCCGCGCCTTCCGCGTCGAGGGAGAGAAGGAGATTCCGATCACCGGGTTGCGGCCGCAGGGACATCAGCTGCTGCGCTACATGGCCGGTCGCGGGGCCGAAGGGGCTTCGGTCGCCTGCGATCACGCCGAGTTGATCACCGCGCTGTGGGGCGATCGGGAGGAGTGGGCGGCCTATCGGTCGTACACCCGGACCGACCTGGCCGGGGTGGTGCGGGCGGTGCGCCGCAGCATCGAGATCGACCCGTCGGCGCCGGAGATCCTGGAGACGGTCAAGGGCATCGGTTACCGGCTCAACGTGAGCGGTGCGTCATGACGCTGCTGTCCTCCGGTGACCGGGTCACCGACACGCTGGTCATCGACCGCCTGCTCGGCGAGGGCGCGTTCGCCGAGGTCTACCGGGTGAAGCACGAATATCTCGGTGCTCAGGCGATGAAGGTCTTCAAGCAGCTCGACTCGCTGGAGAAGACGCGGGAGCTGCTCGGCGAGGCGCAGCTGCTCTCCACCCTCGGCCACCCGAACATCGTGCGGCTCTTCGACGCCAACATCGCGCAGACCGCGGCCGGCCTGCGCGGGTTCTTCACGATGGAGTACGTGGCCGGCGGCAGCCTGGAACGCCTGGCCAAGGCGCACCACTCGGAGGTGCCGGTCGAGCTGGTCGTGGAGATCATCGAGCAGATCGCCGAGGGGCTGGCCGCCGCGCACAAGCTGAGCCCGCCGATCGTGCATCGCGACCTGACCCTCGCCAACATCCTGATCGGGTACGACGGCGCCGGCATGCGGGTGCGGATCAGCGACTTCGGGCTGGCCAAACGGACCGACGCGTTCTCGCTGACGGCGAGCGCGCAGGGCACCTATGCGTTCATGGCGCCCGAGGTGCTGCGCGGCGGCAAGGGCTATTCCTGCGCCAGCGACATCTGGTCCATCGGCACGATCGCGTTTCTGCTGCTCACCAGCCACATTCCCTATCACGACGGTGGCGCGTTCTCGTCCTTCTCGATGGCTCGGTTCAAGCGCGAACTGCTGCCCCCGAGTGCCTACAACCCCGATGTGGACCCGCAACTGGACGAGATCCTGCTGTCGATGCTCGCCTTCGATCCCAAGGAACGGCCGGCCACCGGACGCGCGCTGGCCGATGCGTTGAAGGCTCGGCGGGCGGCGCTGGAGACGCAGCCGCGGGCTGTGGTCGTACCGGAGAAGACCGCGACCGATCAGCCCTCCGCCCGCGCCCAGAGCCTTGCCGACGAAGCCTTCGCCCTCGCCCGCCAACCCGGCGCCCTCGAACGCGCCGCCGATCTATTGGAGGAGGCGGTGAACCTGTCACCGCACCTGCGTGACCGGCACCTGCCCACGCTGACCCTGTGGCGCCGGGGGGTGATCATGTGACCTCGCGCTGGCACCGGCTGCGCGTCGACTGGCGGCAGCGACGGCACCACCCGGCCTTCCGGATCCCGCCGCCGGACTGGGACGAGACGCAACGCGTGCGCATCGCCGGGCTGCTCAACGACGTGGACGCCACGATCGCGGCGCTGCCCAAAGAAGAGCCGATGGACACCAAAGCGCTGGCCCTCGCGGCCACCAACCTGTGGCGGGCGCGGCGGCGACTGGCCCAGCGTGCCGACGAGGGCGGTGGGCCGATGGCCCGGCAGGCCGGGCGTTACCTGCGGATGTGTGAGGACGCGCTGACCGATGCCGGTCTGGTGGTCCGCGATCACGACGGCGAGACGTTCCACTCCGGACGGTCGCTGGAAGCCCTGGTGTTCAACGACGACCCGGACCTGGCCGTGGAGACCGTCACGGAAACCGTCCGGCCCTCCGTATACCTGCGCGACCAGCGCATCCAGATGGGACAGGTCATCGTCGGATGCCCCATCAAAAATGACAAGCCTGATGAGACCCTCGGGGGTGGCAATGCGTGACACGATCGACTTCGGCATCGACCTCGGCACGACCAACAGCGCGATCGCGGTGGTCGAGGACGGTTCGCCGGTCGTCATCAAGAGCAACGACGGCTGGGACATCACACCGTCCGCGGTGTGGATCCCGAAGCCCGGCGTGGTGGACGTCGGCCGGGCCGCCCGGGACAAGCTGGAGAAGGACCCGGACAACGCGGCCGCCGAGTTCAAGCTGGAGATGGGCCTGGCCGACGCGTCCCGGGCGTTCAAGAACGCCGGCGTGACGATGACCCCGGTGCAGCTCTCCGCCGAGGTGCTCAAGTCGCTGCGCGCGGACGCCGCACACCACACCGGGGTGCCGCCGGAGGTCGCCGTGATCACGGTGCCCGCCGCGTTCGCCCTCAACCAGAACAAGGCGACCAGCCAGGCCGCCGCCCTGGCCGGCTTCACCTCGGCCTGCCCGCTGGTGCAGGAGCCGACCGCGGCCGCGTTCGCCTACGGCTTCCAGAAGGCCGACGACAACGCGTACTGGATGGTGTTCGACTTCGGTGGCGGCACCTTCGACGCGGCGGTGGTCAGCAAGCGCGACGGCGACCTGCGCGTGCTCAACCACGCCGGCGACCCCTATCTGGGCGGCAAGCTGATCGACTGGGCGATCGTGGAGAAGCTGCTCGCGCCGGCCGTCGTGCAGAAGCTGCGGGTGGAGGAGTTCCACCGCGAGAACCCGGCGTGGCGGGACGCCTTCGCCAAGCTCAAGGCGGCCGCCGAGGAGGCGAAGATCCTGCTCTCCCGCCGGCAGAGCGTGGACGTGCAGGTGGACCTCAAGTTGCACGGCGGCGAGACCCGGGTGTTCGAGCACACCCTGCACCGCGACGACATCGACCGGGTCGCCGAGCCCTTCTACGTGCGCGCCATCAACCTCTGCCGCGGCGCGCTCGCCGAGGGCGGCCTGGACGTCGACGACATCGACAAGCTGCTGCTGGTCGGCGGCGTGACGCTCAGCCCGGGCCTGCGGCAGAGGCTCGCCGACCCGCGTTCCGGGCTGGGCATACAGCTGGATTACAGCCTCGACCCGACCACCGTGGTGGCCCGTGGCGCGGCCATCTTCGCCAGCACCCTGCGCAAGCCCACCACGGTGTCGGTGACGCCCGCCGCCGGCGAGTTCACGGTCGAGCTGGCGTACGAGCCGGCCACCACGATCAACACGCCGACGGTGGCCGGGCGGCTGCACGGGTCCGGCGACGTGGACTGGTCCCGGTACGGGATCACGATCCGCAACCCGGACGGACGCGAGCCGTTCAAGACTCCGAAGATCACCCCGAACGCGGGCGGCGCCTTCGTCACCGAGCTCTACGTGGACGACCTGCAGACGGCGAAGTTCGCGGTCGAGCTGGTGGACGCCACCGGCACGCCGCAGAAGTTGTCCCCGGACAGCCTGACCATCACCCACCGCAACGTGGAGTTCGGCGGGGTGCGGCTGGCCCACTCGCTCGGCATCCAGCTCGCCGACCGGGCGTTCGCCCCGCTGGTGCGCAAGGGCGCCACGCTGCCCACCCGCGAGCGTGAGGTGTTCCGCACCTCCACCCCGCTGAACCGGTCGGACATCGACGCGGTGATCCGGATCCCGGTGGTGCAGGGCGAGCGGTCCCGCGGCGACCGGAACCGGCAGGTCGGCATCCTGGAGATCCGGCCCAAGGACGTCCGGATCGACCTGCCGGCCGGCAGCGAGGTCGAGGTGACCTTCGAGGTGGACACGTCCAGCCTGGTCACGGTGGTGGCCGACGTGCCGCTGATCCAGACCCAGTTCGAGGCGGAGATCGCACTGGACGACGTGCGGACCCCGGACCCGGTGGTGCTGACCGAGATGCTGGACGACGCCGAGCGCCGGATGGCGCTGCTGCGCGACCAGGCCCGCTCCGGCGAGTCGCCGGAGGCCCGGCGCCGCATCGAGGAGCTGGACAAGGAAGGCACCATGTCCGGCGCGCGCGACCAGGTGCAGGCGTCCGGAGTGGACGCGGGCGCCGCGGCGACGGCCGAGGACCGGCTGCGTAACATCCACGCCGAGCTCGACGAGATCGAGGACGCGGTGGGCCTGCCGGAGCTGATCCGGGAGCTGACCGAGATCCTCGAGGTGGCCGACGACGCGGCCGCGTCGACCGGGCAGGACTCGGATCGCCGTGAGGTGGCCGAGCTGCGGCGTCGCTCGCAGGCGGCGATCGACGCGCAGAACCGCGGCGCGATCAAGGCTCAGCTCGAGCGGGTGAACGAGTTCCTCATCGAGGTCGAGCGGCGCAGCCCCGACTGGCCCGTGAAGATCTTCTTCCTGCTCTGCTCGGAGCACGAGAAGATCGGCGTGTCCGCGCAGGCCGACGTGCTGATCTCGCAGGGCCGGCAGGCGATCGCGGGCCAGGATCCGCGCGGTCTGGACGCGGTCAACCAGCGCCTCATCCGGCTGCTGCCGCACGAGGTCGCCGGGAAGATCGGCGGTCTGCAGCGGTGACCGATCTGCGATCCGAGCTGGCGGTGGACGAGGCCCGTTCGGCGGCTCGGGAGGGTGACTTCGAGCGGGCGCTGTCGCTGGTGGATCCGGAGTCCGTCGAGGGACTCGACCTGCGGGCGCGGATGCACGCGCAGCGCGGGGAGTTCGCGGAGGCGGGGGAGTGTTGGGGCAAGGTCTCCGAGATGTCGCCGGACGATCCGGCGGCGGCCGCCGGGCTGAAGGCGCTCGAGTCGCTGCCGGCCCGGCGGCGGCCGGTGGTGCTGGCCGGGTCGGCCGCCGCGGTGGTGCTGTTGCTGCTGGTCGGCGGGGCGTTGCTGTGGTGGCCGTCGGATCCGGCCGTGGTGCCGCCGCCGGTGATCGCGGCGCCGGTGGCGTCGGCGCCGTCCACTCCGGAGGCGACCACCCCGGCGTCGTCCACCCCGGCCCCGACCGAGACCGCCGCGCCGACCGGCGATCTCGCCCGCCGGCTGTCCGTCGACGGCGTGATCGCCGAGGCGCGTCCCGGCGACGTCCGGGTGGTCTTCGACGACGGACTCTTCATCAGCGGCGAGGTGCTGGCGAGCGGCTCACGCGGCGCGCTCGACCGGGTCGGGAAAGCCCTGCGGGGTGCGGACGTGACGGTCACCGTGGTCGGTCACGCGGTGGCGGTGAAGGGCGGCCGGACCGCGGGCGGGTCGCGGGTGGCGCTGGCCCGGGCGCAGGTGGCGGCCGCCCGCCTGGCGACGGCGAGCGGCCTGCCGTGGACCGCGTTCACCCTGACCAGCGCGGATCAGTCTCAGGGTCCACATCGGACGGCGGCGGGCAACCGCACGGTCACGCTGCTGGTCAGTCCGGCGACTCCGCGTTGAGGACGCTGCTGGCTCGTCGGATCATCGCCAGCTGCAGGCGCGCGAACCGCGCCGGCCCGAGCAGCCGTCCGGTCGTCCGGGAGGCTGCGCCGGGCGGGCGGTTGGTGACCTCGCTCGCCGCCAGTCTCGAGATTCGCCGGACGCGCCGGGCGCGCAGGCGCTCGTAGCTCCGGAGCGCGGGTGCCAGGTCGCCCCGGCGGGCCAGGGCCTTGCGGAGCAGCCAGGCGTCCTCGAGAGCCTGGTTCGCGCCCTGCGCCTGCGAGGGCGGGAAGGCGTGCGCGGCGTCGCCCAGCAGCGTGGTGGCGCCGTGTCCCCAGCGATCCGGCACCCGATGCAGCACGTGCGGGAACTCCTGGACGTCTTCGATCCGGGCCAGCAGGGTGGGGATCGGCTCGGCGTACCCGGCGAACCGGGCGGTGAGCCAGTCGATCGCGGGCACTCCGGGGGGCGCGGCGGTGTCCACGTCGAACCACCACTGCACGAGACCTTCGCCGGCCGGCATCAGCCCGCACAGGCCGGCCGGGCCGACCGTGCAGCGGGCTCGCGTACCGCTCAGCTCGTCGCCTTTGATCAGGCCCTGCCAACTCACCCAGCCGTTGCGGGCGGCCGGCGCGCCGCCCAGGGTCGCGCGCCGCACCGCTGAGCGGTAGCCGTCCGCACCCACCACCACGTCGGCGGTGTGTCTCGCCTCGTCGGCGGTGGTGACCACCACCCCGCTCGCGGTGATCGAGACGTCCTCGACCGTGCTCGCATAGGTGATCGGGACGTCGCCGAGCCGGGCCAGGAGATCGGCGCGCGGCACGGTGGCCACCCCGAAACCGGTGCGGCGGCGCAACTCCCGCAGATCGGCGCGGGCATAGGCGCGACCGTCCGGCGTGCAGAACTCCAGCGTCTCCACCACGCCGCCCAGCCCGTCGAGTGAGACGCCCAGTCCGTCCGCGGCGGCGGCGCCGTTGCTGAAGATGGTGACCGCGGCTCCGTCGGTGCGCGGGCCGGGCGCACGCTCCAGCACGCGCACGGTGTGGCCGTCGCGAATCAGCCCGCCGGCCAGCGCGAGCCCCCCGATGCCCGCGCCCACGATGATCACGTCCATGGCGTGCCCCTCGGTTCACTACGATCGTTGTACTACGGATACTGGCATACTCGAGGGCTGTGCCACCACCCAATCTTCAGCGGCGGGCCGCGCTGGCCGACGCCGCGATCGCACTGCTCGCCGAGAGTGGCGTGCACGGCGTGACCCATCGATCGGTCGATCTCCGCGCGGAGTTGCCGGCCGGCACCGCGTCGAACTACTTCCGCAGCCGCGAGGCGCTCCTGATCGCGGCGGCCGAGCGGGTGGGCCGCCTGCACTACGCGGACATGGAAGCCGTGGCGGGGGTGACCGAGGGCGGCGCGCAGGCACTGATCGCGCGGTCCCTGCTGCTGGCGGCCACCACTCATCGGGCGCGCTACCTCGCCGTCTTCGAGCTGCGGCTGGAGAGCCTGCGGCGGCCGGCGCTGGCGGACGCGTTGGTGGAGTTGCAGCAACGATCGCTGGCGGTGACCGTGGCCCACCACCGGGCGCATGAGCTCGACATTCCGCCCGAGGCGGCCGGCACGATGGTGGCGCTCTTCGGAGGCGCCCTGTTCACGCTGGTGACCGCGCCGCCCGGGGAGGTCACCGCCGCGGCGGCCGACGAGATGGCCTCGGCGATCGTCCGGGCCGCGGTGCCGGCCGGCCCCCGGTAGGCAGCCGGCCGCGCCGCGGTTCATCGGTCAGCAGTGCCAGAAGCGGAACTTCCAGCTGTCGCTGGTCCAGATCCAGGCCTCGCCGGCGACGATCTGCACCCAGCCGCCGCGCCACTCGGAGGCCGGCGTGGTGTGCGGCGCCGTGGTCCACCGGATCGCGTTCGACGGCGTGTAGAGGCTGAACGTGCCGTTCGGGTGCATCCAGACGTGCGAGCCGGGGTAGGCGGTGGTGTGCGAGGCGGCGCAGGCCCGCTGGCCGCTCTGCTGGAACCTGTAATAGAAGACCAGATTGCCGTCCCGCTGCATGATCAGCGTGTAGTTGCCGGACCGGATCCATTGCCCGGGGAGCAGCGACTGGCCCGGGTCCAAGTAGGTCTGGCCATGCGCGGCCGCGGCCGGCGAGCCGGCGGACAGTGCCAGCGTGGCACCGAGCACCAGCGCGCCGACCAGGGAAAAGATCTTCCGAAGCAATGTCATGGGCATCGACGCTAGGCAATCGTCAGGCCGGAAACGTCAACCCAGCGCGGTAGGTCCGGCCCGCTCCTACGCCGCAGGGTTGAGGTTTCCGATGTCCATCGCGCCCGATGGCCTCCCGGGCCCGCTTGACCTCCGTCGGCGTCGCTGATCCGCGACATCACCGTGTCGCCGGCGACGACGCTGTCCTACTGGATCAACCCGCAGTCCGGCGGGCACCTCGACGTCGCGCTCGACCTGGCCTTCACCGACGGCACGTTCCTGCGCGACTCGTCCGCCGTCGACCAGCACGGCGTGCGGATGCACCCGGCCGCCCAGGGCAGTGGCTCGGCTATGACCAACCGGCGAACACCGGCACCTTCCGGGGCTATGTGGACGACATCCGGATCGACGCGGACGCCGCCGCCACACTCGCCGACGTGGTGGACACCCGGGCGCGGATCGAACTCCGAGTTCAGCTACTCACGCGGCAACACCTTCCCGGGCGCGACCATGCCGCACGGCTTCAACTTCTGGACGCCGATCACCCAGGGCAACAGCGACGGCTGGCTCTACCAATACAGCAGCCCGACCGTGCAGGGTCTCGGGATCAGCCACCAGCCCAGCCCCTGGATCGGTGACTATGCGCAGTTGCAGTTCATGCCGATGACCGGCGGCGTGAAGTCCACACCGGACACCCGGAAATCGGTGTTCAGCCACGCTAACGAGGTGCCCGGCCGCGACCCAGGTCTCGACCTTCAAGGGGTACGTGCCGACCGACGTCCAGTCCGAGGCCACGTCGTGGACACTCGAGGACGCGAACAACGACTTCGGCATCGCGCAGATGGCGGCGGCGCTCGGCAATACCGACGATGCCGCGTACCTCCGGAACAAGGCACTCGACTACGCGAACCTCTACTCGCCGTCGGTCGGGTTCTTCCGGGGCCGGCAGAGCAACGGCACCGAGGGTGCGCCCTGGCACTATGCGACCCCGGCGCCGCAGGATCCCCTCGGCATGGCCAACCTCCATGGCGGCCGGGCGCAACTCTCGGCGAAGATCGACTCGGTGTTCAACGCGTCGCGCGACTATCTGCCCGGGTGTTACGGCGGCGTGATCCACGAGATGCGCGAGGCGTAGCTATCTGGGCGACGAGGACAACGGCCAGATGTCCGCGTGGTACGTGTTCAGCGCGCTCGGCTTCTATCCGGCCCGGATGGGCAGCACGGACTACACGATCGGCGCGCCGCTGCATCCGTCGGCGACGCTCGCGCTGGAGAACGGGCGCTCGTTCACGGTGCTGGCCCCGGGCGTCAGTGACACCAACCGCTACATCCAGAGCGCGACGCTGAACGGGCAACCGTACGGAAAGGATTTCCTCACCCACGCCGACCTCCTGGCCGGCGGCACGTTCTCGTTCGTGATGGGCCCGAATCCGTCGGCCTGGGGCACCGCGGCAGCGGACACGCCGCCGTCCCTGACCACCGGCTCGGGCGCCCCGCAGCAGCAGGTCGACAAGGTCTCCGCGGGCTCTCTGACGGTGACCGGCGAGACCCGCCGAACGAGGGCAAGGGCGCGCTGATCGATGACACGTCTCTCACGAAGTGGCTGTCGTTCGCACCCACCGCGACGGTCACCGCGCAGCTGCCATCCGCCGTGTCGGCCCGGCAGTACACGCTGACCTCGGCGAACGACTTCGCCGAGCGGCGGCAGACCCGGGCGTTCCTGATCCCCTCGGCGGCCGGCTCGTTCGGCCGCTACCGCCTGGAGATCACCGCCAACCATGGCGCGCCGCTGACCCAGCTGGCCGAGTGGCAGATTCTCGGCTGAATCAGTCCAGGCTGGGCAGCGTGGACGGTCCGTTGTCGACGAACGAGAAGGTGGTCTCCAGGGGCGAGTCGCCGAGCTCCTGGGCGATCAGGCCGTATTTGCTGAACGACTGCAGGAAGGCGCCCTGGTTGGCGATCGCATAGGTCGGGCGGCCCTCGGAGTCCTTCTTCTTCTGCTTGGTGATGGTGAAGAGCTGCCCGTCCCGGCCGGCGTCGCAGGCGCTGGCCACCACGGTGAGCGGCTGGCTGCCGTTGCTCTTCACGCCCATGCAGGACGGTTCGCCACTGGCCTCGGCCTTGGCGGTCTTGATCAGGAAGTTGTCGCCGCTGGGGGTGAGCACGAACAGGCTGTGCTCGGCCTCGCCGTCGGTCAGGTTGAGCCGCCCCTTGTCGTCCACCGCGACGATTGACTCGGTGCTCGGAATCGGCCGGATGACCACCTGCCGCTTGCCGGCGAGGATCGCGTCCGGGCCGGCCGCGTTGGTCTCGTTGGACGGCGGCTTGATCGCGGTCTCCGACGGCGAAGGCTCGGATGTGGCTTCGGCGGATGGCGCGCTGGAGGGTGAGTTGAACTCGACGGGGCCGTTGGACTGCCCGTCGCCGGGTGTGCAGCCGGCCTGGCTGAACACCAGTCCAGCGGCCAGAACGCCGAACAGAACGACCGAACGGTGAGCCTTCACGGTATTCCTCCAGATCGATGGACCACCAACCCGGCCCATGCTCGTGGATCACTACCCAACCTAGACGGGTATCACCCCAGAGTGGCACGAACCCTGGAGGTGCCGGTTCATTGGATCCTGGTCCGCGCCGGGCCCGCGATCGCATATGCCACCAGGCCGCCGACCAGGAGGATCGTGGCCGTCGCCGCCGCGGCCCGGTTGTCCGGCGCCTGGGACTGCCAGGTCAGGATCTGGCCCGAGACCTTCTCCGGCAGCGGGAAGACCAGCGCCGGCAGGGTCCAGCCCAGCGGCAGGAACCACGACCTCGCCGGGCCGATCGTGGCCGCGCCCAGCGCGGTGAGCCCGAGCAGCCCGGCCGCGTCCCGCAGCACCAGCCAGGCCGGCCCGAACCGTGCCCCGGTCGGCAGCGTGACCAGCAGCAACCCGACCACGACGGCCAGCGCCACGGCCAGATGCGCGGCCCGCCGGGGCGGCCACGCCAGGGCCGCCGTCCGGTCCAGCTCGTCGTCCGGCCCGCCCAGGGTGGCCGCGACCGCCGCTGCCAGCAGCACCACGGTCAGGATGACCATCGGCACGCCGACCTCGCGGGTGTTCGAGAAGACCGTCCACAGCGTCCACATGAGGGCGACTCCGCCGGCTCCGACGGCGAGGGCCGGCGACACGCGTCGCGAGCGCAGATAGAGCCTCATCGGGCGCTCAGCAGGCCGGTCATGTCGCCGCAGGAGATCGCGGCCGCGCGGACCGCGCCGACCCGCGCCAGGGCCTCCGGCTCGGGCAGCTGCCGCAGGCCCTTCCAGAGCGCCACCGCCTCGTCGTTGATGTCGGTCGACTCGTAGCTCAGCTCCACCGGTTCGCGGCCCAGGAGCCAGAATCCGGCGGCCCGGCCCACCGCGGGATCGTGTCCGTCGCAATAGATGTCCGCGCCGCCGGCATAGAGCATGCGCGGCAGGATCTCGCCCGACCTGGCCAGATGCCCGTCGCGGTCCACGTGCACGTCGATCAGGACCTCGTCGGGGCGCGGCGGCGGCGGGGGATCGCCGAAGTACGTGGTGGTGTCCTCGCGGGCGGTGGTCGGCGGGTTCGGCAGCTTCGCCAGCAGGGACAGTGCCTGCCGGGCGATCGGCGTCACCTCGGGCAGCAGGGTGGCGTGCACGCGGCTGACACAGACCCGCGGCGCCCCGGGCGCGCACACCAGCTCCTGCGCCACCGGGTCGATCGGGTTCTCCACCCAGTCGGCGCCGCGCGGGATGACCGCGAAGGCCAGCCCGGCGCCGAGAACGGCCGGCAGGACGGCGGCGAGCCGGGCGCGCCGGCTGCCGGCGGCCAGCAACGCCGCGCCGGCCACGGCGAGTGCCGTCAGCCAGATCGCCTGCGCGAGGCTGACCCGCCCGGCGACCGTCTGATAGTCCGTGTACTGGCCCATGCCGTGCATCGGCGAGAACAGCATGGCCAGCCACTCGCGGCTGCGGAAGCCGGCCGGAACCACCAGCAGCAGGCCGATCCCGGCCACCGCCAGCAGCGGCGCGGTCACCACCGACGGGACCAGGCGGCCGATCGCCAGCCCGGTCCAGGCCGCCGCGACCATCGCCAGCACACCGACCGCCGCGACCGCGAACGACGACGCGGGCAGGTAGCGGGCCGTGTCGAGGTTCCACGGCACCCCGACCGCGGTGACGGCGAGATAGGCGCAGGCGACGGCGATGCCCATGGCGCCGAGGATCGGCAGGACGCGCTGGGCGCGTGGGCGGGCCGTGCTGGCGAACAGCTCGGTCACATTGGACCGTTGCTCGCGGCGCGACTGCCAGGCGCCCGCGGCCAGCGCCAGCGGGAACAGCAGCACCAGGTATTCGCGCTGGGTCATGGCCAGCTGCATCCACCCGGCCGACCAGCGTTGCGGTGCCGCGTAGAGCAGCGTGGCCCCGGCCAGCAGCACGATCACCGCGGCGCCGATGGCCGCGGACCGGCGCAGTTCGATGCGCAGCACGCGGCTCATCGGGTCGCCGCCCGGTGCCGGCGCAGCAGCGCCGAGTAGCCGCGTTCGGCCGGGCTGTCACCGGGGTCGCCGGCCGCGCCCTGTCCGACGAGGTCGTCCGGCGTGCCCTGGAAGACCAGCCGGCCCTCGTTCATCAGCACCACGTCGGTGCAGGCGGCCACCACGTCCTCGACCAGGTGGGTGGAGACCAGCACACAACTGTCCACGCCGAGGTCGCGCAGCAGATCGCGGAAGTCCAGCCGCTGCTCCGGGTCGAGGCCGACGGTCGGCTCGTCGAGCAGCAGGATCTCCGGGTCGTTCACGATCGCCTGCGCGATGCCGGCCCGGCGCACCATGCCGCCGGACAGCGTCTTCATCCGCGCGTCCGCCTTGGCGGTCAGGCCGACCCGATCGATCGCCCGCTGCACCGACGCCGGCACGCCGGCCTTCGGCATCTCCTTCAGCCAGGCCATGTACTCCACGAACTCGCGCACGGTGAAGCGCGGGTAGAACCCGAACTGCTGGGGCAGGTAACCGAGCTCCCGGCGTACCGGTCGGAGGTCTGCCTGGCCGTTGGCGTTTCGGCCGAGCAGCGTGAGCCGGCCGCCGGCCGGTCGCACGACGGTGGCCAGCGCCCGCATCAGCGTGGTCTTGCCGGCGCCGTTCGGACCGAGCAGGCCGTGCACGCCGGTGCCGAGCGCCAGGTCGAGGTCGTCGACCGCGAGATGCCGCCCGGCCCGCACCCGCAGACCCTCGGCGTGCACCGCCCAGGCATAGGTGGCCGGCGCCGTCTCGGCCGCGCGAACTGTGCGCATGATCAGATCCTCCAGGAGTCGAGCCGGCGGAAGCTGTCGCGGCCGAGGCCGGCCAGCAGGGCCAGCGCCACGGTGGCCAGCGCCCAGACGACGGCGCTGCCGGGTCGCAGCACGACGGACAGATGAGCGGTGACGAGACTGGGCAGGACGACCGCGAGCGCCCACAGCAGGCCGAGCCCGGCGGCGGCACGCCGCACGCCGATCAGCGCGCCCAGGGCGATGGTCGCGGCCGTGAAGGCGAGGCAGGGCAGCAGCACCAGGGCCAGAGACGTCCCGGTACGAGCACCCGCCACCAACAGCACCGGAATGACCACGGCCAGCACGCCCAGCGTCCGCCGCAGCAGCATGGTCAGGCCGGCGGCCGGCGTCCCGGCGATGAGTTCCCAGGCCGGATCCGCGCGCCGGCTCCAGGCGACCGCCACCCCGGGCAGCGGCGCCACCGGCGCGAGCAACAGCACCAGCGACGGCAGGTCCGGCCGCAGCGACTCGAGCAGCACCGCGCAACCGAGCACCGTCACCGTCATGACGAGCCACGGCACCAGCGTCCAGACCAGCCACCGGCGTCGCACGGTCGATCGGCGTCGCACCGGCGCCGGGCCGGCCGCGATCCCGCGGTCCAGGCCGGCGGCGACCCGTTCCAGCAGGGCCAGGGTGTCGTCCCCGGCGCCGGCGGCGAGATGCGCCCGGCAGTCCGCGCAGGCCTCGAGGTGCACCTCGATCGACCACACCGCGGCGTCGTCCAGGTCGTCGTTGCGGCCGGCGTAGCGCGCGATCACCGCGGGCGTCGGATGCGTGCTCATGACAGTGCCTCCCGCAGGGCGATCCGGGCCCGCCGCGCGCGGGACTTGACCGTGCCCTCCGGCACGCTGAGCAACACCGAGGTCTCCCGGACCGAGAGCCCGTCGAGCACCATCGCGCGCAGCACCTGACGCAGTTCCGGCGGCAGCCGCAGCAGCGCCTGCTCGAGGTCCTGGCCGACGCGGCCCGCCATCACCTCGTCCTCGGCGGCCGGCGCGGTCATCTCGACCAGCGGAATCGGCGACACCTGCGTCTGCCGGGCACGCCGCCGGAAGGCGTCGACCAGGCGGTTGGCGGCGATCGTCCACATCCAGCCGACCGCGCTGCCCGAGGTGGCCGACCCGGCGAAGCTGCCCGCCGCCCGCCAGACCGCGAGGTAGGTCTCCTGCAGCACGTCGGCGACCACGTCGTCGTCCGCGCAGCGCCGCCGCAGTCGCGCCGCCAGCCACGGCGACGTCCGCCGATACAACTCGTCGAACGCGTGCCGATCACCCGCGGCGACGCGGCGCACGAGTCCTTCCTCGTCCAGGGTTCGTTTCACTACCGGTAAGACGACCGTGCCGTCGCCACGGATGTCACCTGGGTGTGACCTGCGTCACTGAGGTTGGGCGGTCACCGACTATCGTCGTCGTCGATGCGGATCGCGGCGTTCAACGTGGAGAACCTCTTCAACCGAGCGAAAGCTCTCGACCAGCGCAGCTGGGCAATCGGGCGTCCGGTGCTCGAGGCCTACCAGCGCGTCTGCACGCTGCTCGAAGAGGTGGAGTACACCCCGGAGATCCAGCGCGGCATCCTGGGCGAGCTCGGCCGGCTCGGCCTGCGAAACGGTGACACCGCCAGGTTCGCGCGGCTGCGGCAAAATCGCGGGCGGCTGCTGCGGCGCAAGCGCGACGGCCGGGTCGAGGTGGTCGCGGGTGGACGCGCCGACTGGATCGGCTGGGTCGAGCTGACCACCGACCGGGTCGACGAGCTCGCCCTGCTCAACACGGCCCGGGTGCTGGGTGACGTCGGCGCCGACGTGGTCGCCGTGGTGGAGGCGGAGAGCCGGTTCGCACTCAAGCGGTTCGCCGACGCCGGGCTGGTCGAGGACGGCCGGCCGCGTTACCCGCACATCATGGTCGTGGACGGCAACGACGAGCGCGGCATCGACGTCGGCGTGATGTCCGGCGCCGGCTACCCGCTGGTCGGCCAGCGCAGCCACGTCGACGACGTGGACCACGCCGGCCGGGTGTTCAGCCGGGACTGCGCCGAATACCACTTCGCGACGCCCGGCGGCGTTCGCGTCGCGGTGCTGGTCAACCACCTCAAGAGCAAGGGGTACGGCGGGAAGGTCGCCTCGGACGCCACCCGGCTGCGGCAGGCGACCCGCATCGCCGAGATCTATCGCGGCCTGGTCGCCGAGGGCATCGACCACGTGGTGGTGGCCGGCGACCTGAACGACACCCCGGAGAGCGAGCCGCTGGCGCCCCTGCTGCACGGCACCGATCTGCGCGACATCTCGGCGCACCCCGACTTCGACGACAACGGGCGCCCCGGCACGTACGGGTATTGCACGGCCCGCAACAAGCTCGACTACGTCCTGCTCTCGCCGAAGCTGTTCGCGGCCGCCACCGGTGGCGGCATCCTGCGCCGCGGCGTCTGGGGAGGCCGCCGCGGCACGCTCTGGCCGATCTACGACACCATGACCAGTCCCGTGCACGCCGGCTCCGACCACGCCGCGATCTATGCCGACCTGGACATCTGAGCGGGCCTCGACCGCTGAGCACAACTTCTGCACACGACGTCCATCCGCTCGCCACCGATGGACGGCCGCCCGGCCCTAGCGTCGCGATCATGCCGCTGACGCTGCCCACCCACCCCATCGCCGTCGTGCCGCTGAAGCTGTGGCGCCCGCGCTGGTTCGACGGCGTGGCCCTGACCATCGGGGCGATCGCCCCGGACATCGCCTATGCCGCCAACGGTTACGACATCCAGATCCGCACCCACAACCTGCTCGCGCTGCTCTGGTGGAGCCTGCCGGTCACGGTGCTCGGCACGTGGCTGATCCGCCGGGCCGCGCCGACGGTCGCCGCGCACCTCCCGGCGCTGCGCGACTACGGCGTGCTCGGCGAGGTGCGTCATCGCCCGCACATCACCGCGATCTCGGCCCTGCTCGGCGCGTTCAGCCATCTGGCGTGGGACGCGCTGACGCATCCGATCACCCCGTTCCCGTGGTTGCTGCACGAGGTCTGGCCCGGCAAGCCGTGGTGGGGCCTGATCTCCGACGTCTCGGATCTGACCGGGTTCGCGGTCGGCGCCTTCCTGATCGTCCGGATCGGGCGGGGCGGGCTGCTGCGGCGATGGCACGGGCCACCGCCGCAGCTCACCCCGCGCCCGGTGCCGTTCTGGTCGGCGGCCGCGGTGATCCTGGCCGTCGGCCTGACGCTGCTGCCCTTCCAGCCGATCCAGTCGCTCGCGGTGCAGGCGATCGGCGCGATGCTGGCCGCCGGTCTGGCCCTGCTGGGCGGCGCCGCCACGGCTCAGGTCGCCTCCAGCAGGGCCCGGGTGTTCGCCGGGCGGGGGAGTCCGTAGTGGTCGCGCAGGGTGCGGCCGGTGTACTCGGTGCGGAACAGGCCGCGGCGCTGCAGGATCGGCACCACGTGATCGACGAACGTCTCCAGCCCGGACGGCAGCACCGGCGGCATGATGTTGAACCCGTCCGCCGCGCCGTTGTGGAACCACTCCTCGATGGCGTTCGCGACCTGCTCGGGTGTGCCGGCGAAGGTGCGGTGCCCGCGCCCGCCGCCGAGCCGGCCGATCAGCTGCCGCACGGTCAGCCGCTCGCGCCGGGCCAGGTTGACGATCAGCGTGTAGCGGCTCTTGGCGCCCTCGATCTGGTCCTCGCCGGGCAGGTCGGCGGGCAGTTCACGGTCCAGGTGCAGGTCGTCCGGTGAGACCCGCAGGGTGATCGCGAGCTGCTGTTTCGCGTACTCCGGTTTGATCAGGCGGTTCAGCTCCTCCTCGAGCTCGTCCGCCTCGGCCTCGGTGGAGCCGATGGCCGGCACGATGCCCGGCAGGATCTTGACGGTGTCCGGGTCGCGGCCCAGTTGCGCGGCCCGCCACTTCAGGTCGCGGTAGAACTCCTGCGCCTCGACCAGGGTCTGCTGTGCGGTGAAGACGGCTTCGGCGTAGCGGGCGGCCAGCTCGCGGCCGTCCTCCGACGATCCGGCCTGCACCAGCAGCGGATGGCCCTGCGGCGACCGCGGCACGTTGAGTGGCCCGGCCACCTGGAAGTAGGCGCCGCGGTGGTCCGGCGGGTAGAGCAGCTCGTCGTCACCCCAGCGCCCGCCCTCCTTGTCGCCCAGTGGCGCGCGATCGTCCCAGCTGTCCCACAGCTTCAGCGAGACCTCGACGAACTCGGCCGCGCGGGCGTACCGATCGTGGTGGGCGGGCAGCTCGCTCAGGTTGAAGTTGCGGGCCGCGTCGACGCCGGCCGTGGTGACGATGTTCCAGCCGGCCCGTCCGCCGCTGATGTGGTCCAGCGAGGCGAACCGCCGGGCCAGATTGAACGGCTCGTTGTAGGTGGTCGACGCGGTCGCGATCAGTCCGATGTGCTCGGTCGCGCCGGCCAGCGCGGTCAGCAGCACGGTCGGCTCGAGGGTGCCGGCCGGGCGGCGGCCGATGCTGTTCCACAGCACCGGGCTGTCCGCCAGGAACAGCGAGTCGAGCTTGCCGCGCTCGGCGATGCGCGCCAGCCGCTTGTAGTGCTCGACGTCGGTCTGCGCGAACGGGTCGCTCTCCGGCAGCCGCCAGGCCGCCTCGTGGTGGCCGACGCCCATCAGGAAGGCGTTCAGATGCAGGGTGCTCATGAGTCCGTCCCTTCGGCCACGCCGAGCGCCGACAGCAGCAGCTCGCGGTGGGCCAGGAATTGTGGCTGCCGATGCGATCGCGGCGCCGGCAGGTCGATGGTCAGGTCCACCACGATGCGTCCGGCGTCGAGCAGGATCACCCGGTCGGCGAGCGTGACCGCCTCGTCGACGTCGTGGGTGACCAGCAGGACGGCCGGCCGGTGCCGCTCGCACAACTCGCGCAGCAGGCCGTGCATCTTGATCCGGGTCAGCGCGTCCAGCGCGCCGAACGGCTCGTCGGCGAGCAGCAGTTCCGGCTCGGACACCAGGGACCGGGCCAACGCCACCCGCTGCTGCTCGCCGCCGGACAGCTCGTTCGGCCAGGCCTGCTCGCGGCCCTCGAGCCCGACCTCGGCCAGCGCCGCCCGGCCCCGGTCCTCGGCGTCCGGGCCGCGCAGGCCGAGCGTCACGTTGGCCAGCACCCGCTGCCAGGGCAGCAGGCGGGCGTCCTGGAAGACCACGGAGGAGTTGCGTGGCACCAGCACCAGGCCGGAGCCCTCGACGTCGCGGTCCAGCCCGGCGAGCGCCCGCAGCAGGGTGCTCTTGCCGGACCCGCTGCGGCCCAGCAGCGCGACGAACTCGCCGCCGCGGATCTGCAGGTCCAGGCCGTCCAGCACGGTGCGGTCGCCGAAGCCGCGGGCCAGCCGCTCGACGCGCACCGCCCGGTCGGTGGTCAGTCCGCCAGTGTTCGTCGCCACGTCAGCGCCTTCCTCTGCGCGAGCCGGACGGCGCCGTCGGACAGCAGCCCGAGGACGCCGTAGAGGACCAGGCCGACCACGATCACGTCGGTCTGCCCGTACTCCCGGGCCAGGTCCATCATGTAGCCGATGCCGCTGGTGGAGTTGATCTGCTCGACCACCACCAGGGAGAGCCAGGCGGCCACCACCGCGAACCGCAGTCCCAGCAGGAAGCCCGGAAGCGCGCCCGGCAGCACGATCCGCCGGATGAACGTGCCGGTGCTCAACCGCAGCGACTCGCCCAGCTCCACATAGCGGCTGTCGATGCCGCGCAGGCCGTTGTGCGTGTGGATGTAGACCGGCACGAACACCCCGAGCGTGATCGTGGTGACCTTCATCTCCTCGCCGATGCCGAGCCAGAGGATGAGCAGCGGCACCAGGGCGAGGGCCGGGATCGCGCGCTTGATCTGGATCGGCCCGTCCAGGATCGCCTCACCCCAGCGGCTGAGGCCGGAGACGAGCGCGAGGAGCGTGCCGATGGCCACGCCGAAACCCAGACCGAGGCCGGCCCGCTGGGCCGAGACCAGCAGGTTGTCCTGGAGCCGGCCGTCCGCGATCAGGTCACCCGCCGTCGTGATCACGGTCCACGGCGCCGAGAGCGTACGCGGGTCCAGCCAGCCCGCCGCCGATCCCAGCGACCACAGCGCCAGCAGCAGCAGCGGACCGATCGCCGCGCCGAACGGGATGGCGCGACCCGGCCCGAGGCGCCGCACACGTCGTTGCTCGGCCGGCGGGGTCTGCCGGCGCACCGCGGTGAGGACGCTCATGACTTCTCCGCCCCGGCGAGCGCCTCGAAGCCGACGCGTTCGTACCGCCGGTCGTAGAGGTCCTCGGCCTTGAGCGGCTTGTTGCCGGTTTCGGCGGCGAGCAGGTCGATGGTCTCCTGATGCCGGGCGATGGCGTCGGACCAGTCGGCCGGGATGTCCGCGATCCCGCTGTTCGCGACGATCCATCGCCCGTCCTCCGTGGTCAGGCCCTGATCCTTGACGTAGTAGCGCTCGATCCACTCGTCCGGGTTCGCCTCCCGCCACCGCCAGGCGCGCGCCCACACCCGCACGTACTCGCGGATCGCGGCGGCCTTGGCCGGGTCGCCGAGCACGGTGACCGGCACGTAGAGGTGTCCCGGATCGTCGCGCAGGCCGTGCGCGATCGTGGTCGCGCCGTCCTTGCCGAACTTGGTCTCGTAGCGCTTGATCTGCACGCCGCCGATCGGCGCGACCTCGACCTGCTTGCCGGCCAGAGCGGTGACATAGACGTCGCCGGTGCTCGGCAGCTCGATCAACTGCACGTCGTTCTTGGACAGTCCGGCCTTGCGCAGCACCCGCAGCACCAGCGCGCCCTGCGCCTGCCCCGGACTGTAGGCGACCTTCTTGCCGCGCAGATCGGGCAGGGCGGCGACGGCCACTCCGGGCGCCACGCCGAGCCGATAGATCGCGTGGTTCAGCGGGTCCTGCCGGAACTTGGCCGCGACGATCTTCGTGGGGATGTTGGTCCAGTGCGAGTGGATCGGCGGGATGTCCGCGACCGAGCCGATGTCCAGCGCCTTGGCCCGGAAGGCTTCCAGCGTTTGCGGGCCGCCGCTGATGTTGGCCCACTCGACGTCGAAGCCGAGCTTGTCCGCCTCGCCGGAGAACTCGATGGCCTTCTGGTGTTCCTTGTCGCCGACCAGCAGCTTGGTGCCCTTGGGCACGGCCTCCGGCAGGGGCGCGGCGGCGGCCAGCGTCACCGCGTTCTCGTCGTCGCCGCCGCAACCGGCCAGGCCCAGTGCGGCCGCGCCGAGGGCGGCGGACAGTAGCGCTCGTCGGTTCATGATTCCTCCGCGGATGCGTCGAGGGCGGCATATCGGCCCATGTGATAGAGCAGGGGGATTCCGTCGGCGTGGTGGCCGGCGAGCGGCTCGACCAGCACGACCGCGTGGTCGCCGGCGGTCACCCGCCGCACCACCCGGCAGAGCAGCCAGGCGACCGGCCCGTCGAGCAGCGGCACCCCGAAGGGGCCGGGCCGCCAGCCGGTGTGTGCGGCGAAGCGGTCGATGCCGCTGGTCGCGAACGTGCGGGCGACGTCCTGCTGGTCCCGGCCGAGCAGGTGCACCGCGACGTGCTCGGCGCGCGCCACGGTCGGCCAGCTCGACGAGCCGCGGTCCAGGCAGAACGACGCCAGCGGCGGTCGCAGCGACACGGACGTGAACGAGGTGGCGGTGAACCCGGCCGGTGGGTCGCCGGCCGCGGTGACGACCGCGACCGAGGCGGCCTGGCGGCGCAGCAGGGTGCGATAGACGTCGGGTTCGATGGGTGTCTGGGGTTCGGTGACGACGGTCATGGCGGTCCTCCGGATCGGACGCGGGCGCACGGCGGCGCACGCTCGTGTGCGACGAGCGCGTGGATCTTCGATCGGATGGTGGGCGGGTGGCCGGTCAGCGACAGCGGCAGCGGCCGCAGGCGGCGGTCCAGCCGCGGCAGCACCCTCGCGACACCCCGAGGGCGGTGCCGTCGAGCGCGGCGTCCTGGATGTCCATGAGCACCAGCCTTAACCCACAACTCCTATGAGTCAACTAGGGTTTCACGAACTGAGACCGCCGTCTCACCGAGGGTTGTCGTAGGCTGAGCCGACGACCGTGGGGAGGTCCCGGTGAGCCGATTCGTCGATGGCGTGATCGCGACCGCAGCCCGTGCCCGCACCGGCATGATCACCGGTGAGCCGGATGCGCCGCAGCGTCGATCATGGACAGGCCTGCACCAGGACGCCCGCCGGATCGCCGGCGGGCTGGTGGCTGCCGGTCTCCGCCCGGGCCAGGCGGTGGCCGTGCTGGCCGGGATGCCGGTGGAGATCGCGCCGGTGGCCCAGGCGATCTGGCTGGCCGGCGGCAGCATGACCATGCTGCATCAGCCCACCCCGCGCACCGACCTGGCGATCTGGCGCGACGACACGCTGCGCGTGCTGCGCATGATCGACGCCCGCCTGGTGGTCGTCGGCGCGCCGTTCGAGCCGATGGCGCCGGTGCTGGAGGCTTCCGGCATCACCCACGTCCGGGCCGAGCAGCTCGCCGGCGCGGATCTCCCGCCGGTCCGGGTAGGCGAGGACAGCGTCGCGTTGCTGCAGCTCACCAGCGGCTCGACGGCCGAGCCGAAGGCGGTCCGGATCACCCACGGCAACCTTTTCGCGAACATGGGCAACGCCGCCGTGCACCTCGAGTGCGACGAGACCGGCGTGATGGTCTCCTGGCTGCCGATGTTCCACGACATGGGCATGGTCGGCTGCCTGGCTCTCCCGATGCTCTCCGGCCTGGAACTGGTCAGCGTGACCCCGGCCGACTTCCTCGGCCGGCCGCTGCTCTGGGCCGAGCTGATGAGCCGGCACGGCGCCACCATCACCACCGCGCCGAACTTCGCCTGGGCGGTGCTGACCCGCCAGCTGGCGCGGCTCGAGCCCGGCGCGCTCGACCTGTCGGCGCTGCGGGTGGCCGGCAACGGCGCCGAGCCGATCGACCCGGCCACCATGCGCGCGTTCATCGAGATCGCGGGCCGGTTCGGCCTCCGTCCGGAGGCCGTCAACTGCTGTTACGGCGCCGCCGAGAGCACCCTGGTGATCTCGATGTCCGGCCTGCACGATCCGATGGCGATCGACACGGTCGACGCGTCGGCGCTGGAGAGCGAACGGTCCGCCGCGCCGGCCTCGTCCGGCGACGTCCGGCGGCTGCCGATGCTCGGCCGTCCGTTCCCCACCGTCTCGGTGCGCGTCGCCGACGACAAGGACAACCCGCTCGGCGAGCGCCAGGTGGGCCGGATCCAGCTTTCCGGAGATTCGGTCACCGATGGGTACGTGACCCCGGACGGTTTCGAGCCCGCCCGTGACCAGGACGGCTGGCTGGACATCGGCGACGAGGGCTACCTGGTGGACGGCCAGATCGTGGTCTGCGGCCGCCGCAAGGACGTCATCATCATGGGCGGCCGCAACATCTATCCCACCGACATCGAGCGCGCCGCGGCCGGCGTCCAGGGCGTCCGTGACGGCAACGTGGCCGCCATCCGGCTGCCGGCCGGCGACGACGGCGCCCGAGAGTCCTTCGCGGTGCTGGTGGAGTCGCGGGCGGCCGGCGACGAGGCGGCCGCGGCGCAGATCGCCAGAGAGGTCACCAGCCGGATCGTCGCCGAGATCCAGGCCCGGCCCGCCGTGGTCCGGGTGTTGCCGCCCGGTGCGCTGCCGAAGACGCCGTCCGGAAAGCTGCGCCGGGCCGCGGCGCTCGACCTAATTCTTTAGTCGCATTGATTCGGCCGATAAAAGCATTGACTCAGGCGATGCGCTTCGTCCATCCTTGGTGTCGGAACCGCACGAGACCCGGAGAGGAGTTGCACCGTCATGACGCACCTGGATTGTTGCGCGATCGTCCGGCCGTCGGTGGACAGTGTCCTGTCCGAGCTGGTGGTGCGGCGTCTCCGAGGTCGGGAAACCCGTGATGACCTGGAGCGTTGGGGCGGTTAGCGCAGCAGAGCCTGCGTCTGCGCCGCCCACCTCCGACCGAGGCCCTGGGCGGTTTTTTATTGCCCCGCGCCTTCCTTTCGCATTCCCTAATGCGTTCTTTCTCAATTCAACAGTGGATGGCATATTTGTGCGCCGTCGCATTCTCGGCGGCGGTGGAAACGTCCGTGAGGCTGAGGTAGGTAGACCGCTGGACTCTCGATCCGGAAGACCGGGTTCAACCCCCGGACGGACGACGTGGCTGTAGCACAACGGCAGTGTGCCGCCTTGCCGAGGCGGAGACCGGGGTTCGACTCCCCGCAGCTGCTCCACTTTGATCTTGCCGTCGTAGCTCACTGGTAGAGCATCCGCCTGTCGAGCGGAGGGTCGCGGGTTCGATTCCCGTCGTCGGCGCTTGGTTCCCATGGCGCAGTTGGATAGCGCGCGACGCTACGAACGTCGAGGTCGCAGGTTCGAATCCTGCTGGGAACGCGGAGGCGCGGTGGACGAATAGGTAGAGTCGCCCGGCTTTCACCCGGGACATGTGCGGGTTCGAGCCCCGTCCGCGCTGCGTACGCAAGCCCGTGTAGCTCAGCTGGAAGAGCACCGGTCCCACACACCGGGTGTCCCAGGTTCAAGCCCTGGCGCGGGCACGTCGCCTTCGTAGCTCAGCGGAGAGAGCACCAGATTCCGAATCTGGGGGTCGCCGGTTCGATCCCGGCCGAGGGCACGCACGGCCTCGTGGCGTTCCCGGCGGAGCGGCCCGTCTGCAACACGGGTGACAGTCCGGTTCGACTCCGGGCGAGGCCTCCATCACATCTCGCGTTCGGGGCCGGATCAAGGGATTCGGATGTCATGGTGGAGATATGCCGGTCGCCACCGCGTATGCCTACGGCCGCCCGGTGTCCCCGCTCCCGGTCGAGCCGAGTGCCCGGTTTCTGGCCGCCCAGCGCTGGTCGCTCGCCGCGGCGCTGGTTCGGCGGCACCCGAAGCTGGCCGTGATCGAGACGGCGCCCGAGCCGGACGCGCCGGCCGGGCTGACCGTCCTGCGCGGGACGACCCGGCTGGTGACCGTCCATGCCGACGGGCGGATGGACCTGCCCCGGACCGGGTTGACCGGGCTCGACAGCGGGCTGGCGTTCGAGCGCGACGATCCGCTCGACCTGGTCCGGCTGGTCGAGGACCGATCCGGGCTGACCGCGCCGGCCGGCACCCCGGCGGCCACCACGCGGTCGCTGACCTACCGGGTGGCCGCGGCGCTGGTGCAGACGACGGTCAACGAGAGGCGCCGGCTCGACGTGCGGGGCGTGCTGACCGCGATCGGTGAACGGTCGCAGCGGCGCGGCGGCCTCAAGGAGTTCCGGGAGGCGATGTCCCGGGTGGGCAGGTCCCGTCCGAGTGACCCGCTCGGCCTGCCGCAGCACCGGTTCTGGCTGGTCTTCCGGGACGGCCGGGTGGCGGCCGCGCTGGACACCGAAGGTTACGCGTACGTGGGTGATGGTGTTTCGTCGATGCCGGAGATCTATGCGAGCAACGGCCGCAGCGTGACAGAGGTGTTGGCCTCCTGCTTTCCCGGGCTCACCGGATGACCACCGCCGACCCGTTCTGGATCGCCCGCACCGAGGACGCCGGCGGCCTGATCCGCACCGCATCACAACTCCCCGGTGCGGTCATCGCGCGGCGGTACCGGCTCGTCACCGATCTCACCGACCGGCTCTACCGCCGATGTGGTTTGGCGCCCCGGCCGACCGGCGACCTCGACACGATGCCGCTGGCCTCGGCCGACTGTGCCCTGGGCAGCCGCGCTTTCGGACACATCGGTGATGCCGCGCACGCGGACGGCTCCGGCACCTTCGAGGCCACCTGGGCCGGCCTCGTCGAGCCGGGACCCTCCCACGAGTTCCCGGACGGGTTCGGATGGGAGCGCCATGTCGACGAAGTGTCGGCGCTGCTCGGGCTGGACCGGCTGTGGGCCGAACCCGGTCACGAAGGTTGCCGGCACACCCGGGTCGAGTCCGCGTTTCCGCTGATCTGGCGGGTCGGCGTCTATCTGCGCTTCCACGGGCTGTCCGGCTGGGACGGCGCGGAACGACGGCTGTACACCGGGCTGTTCGCCGAGGTCGCCGAGCAGCTCGGCGCTCAGGTCGACCAGTGCGGCCGGTTCGAGCGGGAAGGCCGCTGGGTCCTGATCGAGGGGAGTTCCGGCCGGCTCGGACTCAGCCCGTCGGGACGAGCCTATGTGGAGGGACAGGTGGTCGACCTGGCCGCGATGTCCCGGGCCGGCGCGTCACCGGGCGAGCTCGCCGCGACCGTCGAGGATCTGCTGGCCTGGGAGGAGCTGACCCCGAGCGCGCGGCGCTGGGCGCGTCAGATGCGGCTGGCCGAGCGGGCCGGGCTGCCGACCGCTCGGATGATCCCCGAGCTCGAGGTGCCCGACGAGATCATGATCTTCGCCAGCGACGACGAGCTGGTCGTGACCGTCGGCGCCGACGCGAGCCGGCCGGTGGTCGACTCGGCGCTGGGCTTCGGGGTCGGTCTGGCGCGAGACCGGGACGTGCATCTCATGCTGCCGGTCGGTCGGGAACACACGACACTGCACCGGGCCGTCTATCTGGAGAGTGCCGTGCGGGTGTGGCTGCACGACGGCTACCGCGTCGTACCGATCCCCACGCCGGCCGAGGCGGAGGTCGAGGCTCGCCTCGGCCGTGAGCCGTGGGCCGTGACCGGGAAGACCGCCGTGCCGGACGTGGAGGAGGGGCTGACTCACCGATGGGAGATCGAACGGTCCACGTTGGACGGACCACGCCCGCTCGTGCTGATCACCGGCGATCACACCCTGATGCGGATCCACGAGCTGGTGGACCGGGCCGGCCCGGACGACGTGCTGCGCTGCATCGACCAGTGGGCGTGGCTGCGCGCGAATCTGCGCCGGCTGGCCGCCTTCGGCATGGGTCCCGACGAACACCTGATGGCCGTCCATCTGGACGCCCGCCAACCTCAGGCCGAGCCTCTGGTCCCCGCGCTGATCGAGGCGATCGGCCACGCCGAGGTGACCCTGCTGCTGGCCGGCGACCGGCCGGAGACCTGGCCGGTCTGCGCCATCCCGACCACCGCGGACCGCCCGGAACCCCCGCGAAGTCGCCGGCGTCGCCAGGCCGACCTCCGGGACCACGCCGCCCGGCACGGCGCCACGATGAACCACTGGCCGTCCCGCAGGGCCGCGGTCTTCGCGTCGGCGCAGACCGCCTATCAGGAGACCGCCGCCCGCGGCCACATCAAGCGCGGCTTCGCGAACACCACGAGCACACAGGCATTCGCGCTCAACGTCTTCGCCCCGACCGGCGCCGCCGGGGCGGCCGGTGTGCTGCAGACGCTCGGATTGCCCGTCTCCCGTGCCGAGAAGCCGGAGTTCGGCTACCGCGATCCCCAGGACCGTCTGCGGGAGGGCCCGCGTCCGACGGTCGTGGACGTGCTGCTGACCGGAACCACCGCGGAGGGCCTGCGGGTGGCCGCCTTGATCGCGGTCCGGCTCACCGAGGACGGCTTCGACCCCTGCGCCGGCTTCACCGACCGCGACAATCAGTGGCGGCACACCTGCCGGGTGAGTGCCCCCTTCGGCGGCGACCCGGCCACCTGCGGCCTGCTGCGCCGTCCGGGCCCGCGCTACGTCGAGCTGCTGGACCTTTCGTCCCGGCACCGAGGCGGCTGCCCGTTCCGCGCCGGCACCGAGCAGATGAGATTGGTCGCGCTGGCCGCGGCACTCCAGGCCGACGGAGAGTACGACCGGATCGCCGTCACGTTGTGCACACCGGCACTCCAGGAGCCGATCCAGCGGCGCTGGGACAACGACTTCCCGGTCGGCGACGGAGTCAGCGTGGCGCACATCCCGGTGGAGGTGGTGGTCGCGGCGGTCGGCCACCCGGACGCGGCCCTCCTGCACGAGCGCTACGGCATCGGCACCGCAACCCAGGTCACCGCCCCGGCCTGAGGCGTTCAGCGGCGCGGCTTGCCCGCCTTGAGGATCGCGTCCAGTGCCTCCACGGGTGGGGGCGGCGCGGGCAGCGGTGGGCGGTCGGTGGCGCGCAGGCCGTCCAGGAGCAGGGCCAGATAGCGGCGCCACAGGTCGGGTGCGGTGGCGCGGGACATCTCGAAGGCCGGGCCCAGCAGGGCGAAGATCGCGGCGATGTCCTGTGGGGTCGCGTCGGCGCGGACCGCGCCCGCTTGGTGGGCTCGGGTGAACAGCTCCGTGACGGCGGCGATGATGTCGGGCCAGATCCGGGCCTGCTCGGCGTCGTCCCCGCGGCCGGTCAACGTTTCGTACAGGCCCCGGTCTGCGGCCTGGCGGGCCGCGCTGCGCTCGCAGAATTCGACCAGCGCGGCCCAGGGGTCGTTGACTGTCAAAGCCGATCGCGCGTCGGCGGCGATCTGCTCGGTGGCCTCGGTCAGGACCTCGGCGGCGATGGCCAGCTTGTTGGGGAAATGGCGGTAGGCGGTGCCCACCCCCAAGCCGGCGTGTCTGGCGATGTCGTCGAGGGTGGCGGCCATTCCACGCTCGCGGAAAACTTCGCGGGCCGCGGCGATCAGGCGCTCACGGTTGCGTTCCGAATCCTTGCGACTTCTGCGCTCAGTCACCTTGCCGGGCCCCGTGCTCGATCAGGCTTTGTGCGCACCCGACGACGGTATCGGTGGCCGGGCGTGGGATCCAACCGAGCACGCGTTCGGCCTTGGCGATGCTGTGCCGGTTGCGGCGGCCCAGGGAGACGGTGATCGTTCGCAGCGACGGGTCGAATCGGGCGCTCAGGCGTACCAGGAAATTGGGGAGCTCGCGCGTGGGCACCTTGCTTGCGGCCGGGCCGAGTTGTGCTTTGAGGTCTTGCGCGATCTCGCGCATCCAGACGAATTCGCCGGTGCCCAGAAAGCGTTCGCCGGCAGCCGCCGGTGCGGTCATGGCGCGGAGGCAGATCGGCCAGGTCGCGCACATCGACCACCTCCAGGCCGATTTTCGGGGTGCCCGGCATCTGGCCGTTGAGCATGCGGGCGATGATGCGGACCGAGCCGAGGTTGTCCGCGCTGAGGATCGGGCCGAAGACGGCGCCGGGGAGAATCGTGGTGAGGGTTGTCGGGCCGTTGTATTCGCTCATGAAATCCCAGGCGGCCTTTTCGGCGAGGGTCTTGGAGCGGCGATAGGCCGGGAGTTTCGGGTCGTCGACCGTCCAGAGCGTTTCGTCGGTCACGCCGTCCTCGGTGTATGAAGCCGGGCTGGCGGCGTTGGCGGCGGAGGTCATCACCACGCGTTTGACGCCGGCTTCGGTGGCGGCGCGGAGGACCCGGAGGGTGCCTTCGCGGGCGGGGGTGATCAGGTCGCCGGCGTTGCCGTCGCCCAGCGGGGAGGCGACGTGGAGGACGTAGTCGATGCCGGCCATCGCCTCGTCCCAGCCGGTGTCCCGCATCAGGTCGGCGGTGGCGAAGGTCAGGCGGTCACCTCCGGCCACGGTCTTGCGGACGACCGGCTCCCGGGAGGCGTCGCGGACGGTGGTCCGGACGTTGTAGCCGCGTTCCAGCAGCGTGACGATGCACCAGCCGGCCACATAGCCGGTGCCGCCGGTGACCAGCACGGTCTCCGTCATCATCTTCTCCCTTGAATACGGAGGTGCTACCTCCGTTTCCAACCGTAACAGGAAACGGAGGTGTTGTCTCCTGTTGGAGACCTAGCCGTCAAGGGTCAGACCGAGGGCGCTCAGCACCGCGTTTATCGGGTTTGCCAGGGCGAAGGCTGACGTGCCCGCGAAGAGCAGGCCCACCGCCGCCCGCCCGGTCGTCACCACCAGGCTGCCGGAGTCGCCCAGGTCGGCCGGGGTGTCGATCACCAGCTGGCCGGTGAAACGCCTCGGCGCGCCCCACACCTCGACCGTGATGTCGGCGTTCACGTCGATGATGTGGCCGCTGGTGGTGCCGGTCGTGCTGCCCGACTTTCGCACCCGCCGACCCAGCGTTGCCGCCGCGACGCCGCTCACCGCTCCGATGCCGAGGATCTTTGGACTGTGATCGACGTCGAGATGCGCCACCGCCGCGTCGACGCGCTGAGACAGGGTCGCCCGCGCCAAGCGGCCGACCGTGTCTCGATCCGGGTCGCCGCCGTCGGCCATGCCCGGCTGCAGGACTCGGTTGCGCAGGCGCGACCCGGCGGCCATCACCAGCACGTGGTGATTCGAGAGGAGCAAAGGCCGACCGGTACGCGCGTCCGCGCAGATCATCGCGATCGTGCCACCCGACGCCCCAGGGTGCCCGACGCCGCAACCGCCCTGCACGGGACGCTGCCTGGACAGGGCTCGGGCCGGCCCGCACTCGATCACGTCCGTCGGGACCCTGCCCACGAAGCGGGGCACGGCCGACGGCGCCGGCAGCCCGGGCACCTTCCGGGAAACGTAGACCTTGACCGCGATGTCGCCGGTCGGTCGGCCGCCCGTGAGTTGAGGGCCGGTGGCCGTACCGATGACGTTGGGATGCGCGCGCAGCGCGGGGGAGTGCCTGGTCTGCACCCGCGCGACCGCCGCGACCTCAGCCGAACGCGGCATGCCATGCCGAATGCAGCCAGCCGCCCCGGTTGAACGCCTGTGCCTCGTCCGACGGCGCCGGGGACAGCAGCGCCAGCACGTGCTCGGCCTGCTCGGGCAGGCCGCCGGCAATGCGGGCCGCCCGGCGGGTGGCCACCTTGCGCGCGTCGCCGACCGACATCCCTTCCGCGACCAGAGCCTTGACCGTGCGCTGCCGGTCGATGCGTTCAGCGAAGCGCAGCGCCCTCTCCATACGTCGAAGCAGCTCGTCTTCGTCGGCCCGATCGCCGGTCGGCGAGAAACCCGCAAGGGTCCACTGTGGCCCGATCAACGGCTGAAGCCGCCGTCCATCCACGTCGTAGAAATCCAGCGGCGGCACCGCGAACCCCTCCGCGAGGTCCGTCGCGACGTGCGCGCGCAGATCCGCCGCGTCACGCGACACGTGCAGGAAGCGGTCGTTCGACGAGAGCGCCACCACCGGCCAGCTGACCTTCGGCATCATTTTCCCCTTTCTCAAAGGCAAGCGGCAGCCGCGCCGCGACCTTGGTGCCGCCGGCAGCCGCCGACGTCACCGTGCAGGTGCCGCTCAGTTCTTCGGCCCGCTCCCGCATCGACGCCAATCCGACGCCCTCCAGCCGCGGGACCGCCGGCAACCCCCGTCCGTCGTCCGTGATCGTCAATTCCAGGGCCGTCGCGGAACGCCGCGCCACCACCCGGCAGGCCGCACTCCCGGAATGCTTGGCGGCATTGGTCACCGCCTCCCCGGCGATCCGCAACGCCGCCACCTCCACCGCGGCCGGCAGCTCGCCGAGTTCCTCCGGACACTCCACTGTGGCGGGCAACCGTCGCAACGCCGCCGCCAGTCCTTGATCCAGCGCCGGCGGCCGCAGCCCGTCCACCAGCGCCCGCACTTCGGCGCTGCACGCCTCGAGGTCACGGCCAACGTCCGAAAGCAGCGAAGGATCGCGCCGCGCCGCCCGGACCAGCATCGCCAGGCCGGCCAGCCCCGGACCTAAACCGTCGTGCAGGTCCGAGCGCAGCCGCCGGCGCTCCTCCTCCCGGGCCAGCACGATCCGCTCCCGCGAGAGCCGCAGATCAAGCGTCAACCGGTACGCCTCGACCGCCACCGCCGCCTGCCGAGCCAGTGCCCGCAGCAACCGCAGCTCCGCCCGGGTGAAGCCGTCACCGTGCCGGCGCGGCGACACCAGCAGCGCGCCCACTTCCTGCCGATGCGTCACGAGCGCGAACGACAGCGGCGGCACCACGCACCGCCCGTCCTCGAAAACCGTTGTGGCGCCGAGGATCCGCACCGCCGCATACGGCACCCGCAGCTCCTCGGTGATCGTGGTGACCAGCCGCGGCAGCATCTCGCCGGGCGACACCACGTCCTCCAGGTGGCGTCCGAGCCGCGCCAGCACGTCGTAGGGGTCGTCCCGGCGCCCGTAGAGCAGCCGGGACACCGCCCGCTGCAACACCCTGCGGGCCGGCTCGAAGGCGGTCGCGACCAGGGCGGCGAGCACGGCCAGGCCGACACCGTGGCCCAGCACCAGACGGACGACGAGCACATACGCCGCGGTCACCGTGACCGTCAGCACCAGCCACACCACGGCCCGATTCACGAACACGTCGAGGTCGTAGAGGCCGAGCCGGAGGATCGCCACGGTCAGGGCGAGGGGCAGCGCGACGCCTTCGGCAACCCAGGCGACCGGTACGCCGGCGGTGTCCAGCAGTTCGCCGAGCAGCACCAGGACACCCGCGGCGCCGGCACAGAGCAGCTGACGGCGTACCGGAAGACTCGCCTGGCGAAACCGCGCGCCCAGCGCGACCAGCACGCCGAGCAGGCCCGCCGCCGTGGCCGCGATGCCCAGCCAGGCGACGCGCATCAGCACCCGATCGCCGCCGGTGGCCGTGACACCGTCGAGCAGCGGCCGCCCGTCGACCAGAGCCAGCGCCGCCGTCGGCAGCAACGCCCCGGCGGCGAGCGACCCCGCGAACCACCGCCAGCGCGGCGACGGCAACCGCCCGTCCGGAAAAATGAGCAGCAGCAACGGAATCAGGCCAATCGGCGGCCACCAGGCCCACTGCGCGACCCACCCGGCGAGCGGCCAGCCCGGCCAGCTCAACGACAGCGTCGCGATCGCCGCGCACGCGCCGACCACGGCCATCAGACGGCCGACCCGATGCCGGGGGCGATGGGCGAGCAGCAGCGCGCCGAGCGACGAATACGCCACCGCCATCGAGGCCGGCAACGCGAGCTGGGACAGGGTCGGGACCAGCCCGTTGCCGGCCGCCTGATGGATCACCCCGGTCAGCACCAGGATCGTGGCGCCGGCCGGCAGCGCATAGCCGAACCTCATCGGGTCAGGCCGACGTCGCGGGCCAGCAGGGCTACCGCCAGCCGATCGGGCAAGGAAAGCTTGGCCAGCAACGCCGACACCGCGTTGCGCACGGTCTTGTCGCTCACGCCCAGCGCCCGCGCGATCTGACCGTTCGTGCGGCCCGCCGCGATGTGCTCGGCCAGCACGCACTCGCGCGGGGTGAGGCGATCGAACGGCGCCGGCGGCCCGTCGGCCGCGGCCAGAACGGTGGTGGGCACGCGCGGCCCGAGCACCAGGCCACCCCCGCAGACGGTACGCAGAGCGTCCACCACCGCCTGCGGATCGGTGTCCTTGAGCAGATAGCCCTTCGCTCCCGCCCGCAGCCCGCGCCGCACCAGATCCTCCTCACCGCTCATCGTGAGCAGCAGCACCGCGGTGTCCGGACGCTGCTCGAGAATCCGCGCGGTGGCGTCGATCCCGTCGCCGTCCGGCAGCCGGACGTCCATCGCGATCACCCCGACCGGTTCGTGCACGGCGGCATCGACCGCATCCGCGACCGTGGCCGCCTCGTCGACCCGCGCGACCCACGGCTCGCCGTCCAGCAGCGAACGCAGACCGCGCCGGAAAACCGGGTGGTCGTCCACGACGAGAGCCCGCACCGCCTGCACGGATCAGACGGTAACCCCGGCGGGTTGCGGTGGGTCCCGAATCGCCGCCGCATCGTCCCGACGGCCGAGGGACGACCGACCCGTGCGGCCGGGACAGAGCCCGGACGAGTGTCGAAGTCATCGGAAGCAAGCACTCATGCACCGGGGGGAAACAATGAGCACCACCACCTACCACAGCAACACCACGTCGGCCGCCGACGCCGCCGCCGTGGAAGAGGCCGTCCGCGCGATCGTCGACCGGCTCGGCGAGGTGCTGGCCCAGGAGGGCGGCAGCCGCGATCTGGGCGCCGACGCCACCGGCACGCCGGCTGGTCAGCCCGAGACGCCGCGCTGGATGGTTCCGCTGATCGGTCAGCTCGCGCAGGTCGTGGCCCAGGCGGCGCCGAGCCTCCTGGAGAGCCTCTGGCAGAACAACCGCGACATCTTCGGCGAGCGCAGCCGGGACGCGGCGACCACCGAGCGGTTCTTCGGCTCGCTGTTCTCCGCGATCATGCCGGTGATCGCGCAGGCCGCGCCGGTGATCGGGCAGATCTTCGCGGGCAACCGTGGCGTGCCCCAGAACGACGAGGAGCTGCAGACCCGCTGGCTCTTCCCGCTGCTGGCCGCGGTCGTGCCCCAGCTCGTCCAGGCTGTCCCGCCGCTGGTGCAGGCGCTCTCCGGCGGCCGGCGGTCGGCTTCGGTCACCGACCCGAACGAAGCGACCCGGTTCCTCGGCCCGCTGCTGGCGGCGCTCGTCCCGGAGATCATCGAGGCCGTCCCGACCATCATCTCGCTGTTCGAAGAGTGATCTCCGATGGCGGCGCCCCGCTCGGGGCGCCGCCCCGAACCGGAAAGGGGTAAGAGAAATGGTTCGAACACTGCTCCGGGGTCACCGCGGCGACGACGTGCGGCGGCTCCAGGAACTGCTCAAGCGCGCCGGTCACGACCCGGGCCCGATCGACGGGGTCTTCGGTCAGCTCACCGACAAGGCCGTCCGCGACTTCCAACGGGCCCGCGGCCTGGTGGTGGACGGCGCGGCCGGTCCGATGACGATGGCCGCGCTGGCTCCGTCCGGCCGCACCGGGCGGTCGCTGCATGTCGGCCTGAACGTGGTGGACCCCGCGGCCTACCCGATTCGGGTGCCGGAACTGCGCGGGTGCGAGAACGACGCCCGCGACATGCAGGAGCTGGCGGTGGCACAGGGCTTCACACCGGCGCTGCTGATCAACGGTCAGGCCACCGCGCAGGCCATGCTCGACGGGATCGCCGCCGCCGCGAACACCCTGCAGGACGGCGATTTCTTCTTCCTCACCTATTCGGGGCACGGTTCCCAGATGCCCGACCCGACAGGCGAGGAGCCGGACGGTACGGACGAGACGCTGGTCTGCTTCGACCGGCAGGTGCTCGACGACGAGTTGAGCGCGGCGTGGTCCCGTTCCGCCCCGGCGTACGGGTCTTGTTCCTGTCGGACAGCTGCCACAGCGGCACCGTGGCTCGCTCTCTCTACCAGTCGGTTCCCCAGGACAGCGTGCTGGCCGGCGTGCTGGGCCCGGTCGCGGATCGGCTGTACGGCACGCGGGCGTTCGGCGCGGAGGCGGTCGCCCGGCAGACGCGACTCATGGAGCTCGCGTTGCCCGCGCTGCGCGACTGCGGGGTGGTCGACACGCCGGCGACCCGCGACCTGCCGCCCGCGGTCCTCGAGGCCGATGCCTGGGCGCGCCGCGATGTCTACCGTGACGCCAAGCTTTCCGCGGCCCGCTCCCGGGGGCCTGGCGTGGCCGGGGTGCTGCTCATCTCCGGCTGCCAGGACAACCAGCTGTCCCTGGACGGCGCCCGCAACGGTCTGTTCACCCAGCGCTTCCGGGAGGTCTGGGCGACGGGTGCGGCCGGCACGTACCCGGATCTGCATCGCCGGATCGTCGCGCTGATGCCACCGCAGCAGACGCCGAACCTGTTCTGGGCGCAGGGCCGCACGGACGCCTTCGAGAACGAACGCCCGCTGGCGGTCTAGCCCGACGCGCTTTCCCGACGGCATCGGCGCGCCGGCCGAGCAGATCCACGCGCTAGGTCTGCGGTTCGGGCTTTACACCGTGCCCGGATCGCTGACCTGCGCCCAGCAGTTCGACGACTACGGCGGCGAGCCGCTCGGCAGCCTCCGGTCCGAGGAGCTCGACGCGCAGACCTTCGCCGAGTGGGGCGTCGACTAGCTCAAATACGACTGGTGCCGCGCCGACACCAACGACGGTCTCACGGCCGTCGAGGCGTGCCGGCTCCGACGTCGCGTCGATCCGCACGGCGCAAACCTGCTCATCCTGCGGCGATAAGGCTCCCGACCGGTGGGGCCGCAACTTGATCGCCAAGCGTCTCCGCGCGCTGGCCGCCACCGAAGGCCGCCCGGTGCCGGCCCTGGACGATCGCGACTACCTGCTCGGCGTGAGCGACGAGACCCGGCAGGGCGCTCTGCGCTTCAAGACCGATGCCGATGGCGATTTTCAGCACCCAGCGACGGACGTTCCGGGACTGATCGCTCTTCCGGCACTGATGCACGCTGCAGACGCCGTTTCTCGCGATGAGCCGGACAACATGGAGGCGATCAAGACGCTTCTGGACGCCGGGACGGATGCCGTCGCCGGCTGGGAGTTCGCTGCTTGGCGCAACGGAATCGCCGACGCGGAGCTGACTCGCTTCGAGCGGACGCTGAGCCGCACGATCGACGCTGTGAGCGTCTAGAACATCACCACGGAGCTTGTCGGTCAGGGAGCCCATGCCCGAGGCTGTGCCGTTATTTGGTCGCCGCATGCTGAAGCGGGCGGCCCAGATCGGCGTCGGCGCCGCGCTGCTTCCCGCGCTGGTGCTGATGATCTGGCCGCCGGTGCCGGCCTCGGATTCTGGGTGCTGGCGCTGGCGCTGGCGCTGATCGCGATCGCCGCGGCAGTGGCGGCGCGCTCGACGGCACCCGAGCTGCCGGACGCACTTCAGTCGGGGCTTCCGGCGGCGGTTGTTGCGGCGCTCGTCATCGGTCCGGTGATGACCGTGATGCTGCGGTTCGGCCCGGTTGGCTGGGTGCCGCCGATGGGCTCGCACGCGCTGACCCCGGCCGCCCGCCTGGCCGAGCGACGGCATCTGGCCGCCGAGCCCTACTTCTTCGTGTTCCTGATCGGCGTCGCGCTGGCGCTGGTGCTGCTGGTCGTGGTGGTGCGATCGCGCATCCGGCGGCCGGTGGTCGGCGGCCCGGGACCGATCGACCTCGGCGACGTCAGCCGAGGCCGGCCACCAGGTTGATGGCCATCGCGATGATGACGGTCGCGAACCCGTACGAAAGAAGGGCGTGACCCAGAATCGCCTTGCGCACGCGGGTGTCGGTGGTGTTGCTGTCGGAGACAGCGAAAGACATGCCCACCGTGAAGGCGAGGTAGGCGAAGTCGCTGTATGACGGTGGTGTCGACTGGTTGAAATCGATGCCGCCGTCCTCGTCGACGTAGTAGAGCCGGGCGTATTTGAACGCGAAGACCGTGTGCACCAGCGCCCAGGACAGGACGATCGCGACCACCCCGAGGATCACCGCGGCGACCGCGCGGAAGTCGGTGCGACCGGAGGCCAGGATCAGCACGTAGACGACTGCAGCGAGGCCGGCGACCGCGGCGGCGAGCACGAACGAGTCGATGGAGTAGGCGCTGATCTCCTCCTCGGCGAGCGCCTTGGTGCCGGCCGGGTCCTGCGGCCAGCTGATCCGCCAGACCCAGGCCAGCAGCACGCTCGACGCGACCGTCCAGCCCACGATCGCGCCCAGGCCGGGCGCCCCCAGCGAGACCACGATGCCGCCGGTGACCAGGCCCGCGACCAGCGAGATGAGGGTTCGCCGGGCCGAGAAGAGCCGGGGACTGTTCGCCATCCCGGCAGTCTGCCAGGACGTCACTCCTGGAGATCGCGTACGCCCTGCTCCCAGCGCTGTCGCCGTTCGTCGAGCGTCTGGTCCCACCAGCACGGTCCGCGCCGTCATCGGTGGCTTCCATCCGATCATTGTTTAACTTTCTGACGTGCACACTGTCGAACTGTTGCTCGATCCGGGGCTCGAGGCCGGCGTACGGGATCTTTGGGGTTTGTTGCGGGATGCCGGGCTGAAGAGCCTGGCCGATCACCCGCATCCGTCCAACCGGCCGCATCTGACGGTGCTTACCGCGGACTCGCTCGACGGGTTGCCTGGGTTGGGGCTGCCTATCGCGGTGGAGCTCGGCCCGGCGACTCTTCTCGGCCGTGCACTGGTCCGGGAGGCGGCATCGTCCGAGGCGCTCGACGACCTGCACGCTGCGGTGTGGTCGGCGCTGCGGGATGGGGATCCGCCGAAGTGGCGGCCGCATGTCAGCCTTGCGCTGAACGTGCCGGTGGCTCAGCAGGCGGCTGCGCTCGGTCTGCTGGCGGAACTGCCGCCGGCGCGGGGGCAGTTGGTGGCGGCCCGCAGCTACGACACGGAAACGCGCAAGATCACCTGCTAGAGATGTGCGGTGCCCCCGGCAGGAATCGAACCTGCGACACACGGTTTAGGAAACCGTTGCTCTATCCCCTGAGCTACGAGGGCGTTCCGCCAACATCGTACCGACCAGCGGAAACGCATAGGTGCTCAGGACTGCCAGAGAGTCGCGTCGGAGTGCGGCCCGGCGTGTTGCCGCAGGTGGAGCGCGTGGTGCACATGAGCGCCGTTCGCGACTGGCGCGGGCCATTCACCACCGGGCCGTGCTCGCCGCTCGCGGCTCTTGCTCTAGCAGCGCAGTCGGGACCTTCAGCTCCGTGCGCGCAACCAGGTCAGCGCCGCCTCCGCTGAACTGTGGTGCTTTGCTGGGATCTCGGAGAGTCGCGTGGTTATGACGTTGGCGTCGACAAGGCCGGCATCGAGCAGAGCGGCCACGAAGTTCCGGTCCTTCTCCCTGAGAGCGCACAGCTTCGCGACGCAATGATCCTCTTTGCCGAGACACCAGCCCGCGTCGCATCAGCCGGCCAACCCGAGAACCTCGGCCCGCTCCTGCTGGGAGAGCAGGCCACGCATGGGTGAAACCTCGCGCATCTCGATCGAGTCGGTATCCAGCCCAGTCATCACGCGGTGCAAGCCCGATACGTCGCCGTCGTCGAGGAGGCGCTCCCACCGGTCCAGGTTTCGCTGGTGAGGTTGCCCGCGTGTGCCCTCCCGGAGACGGCGCAGGTTGCGATGCATGATCGGGCGCCATTCGTCCAAGGTTTCAGTGGTCAAGTGGCTGGAAAGCCGGCGGTGCAGTTCCCATGATCGCTTCGGCGACCGACCGAGTTCCTGACGAACGGGTCGGCGGACGACTTCGAGGCGATATCCCATGCAGGAGAGCAGGCGATCGAGCATGTCATCGCTCAAGTGGCCTCGCCCGGAGAGGAATTGGCTGATGCTGGGCTGACGAACGCCACTGACCCGGGACAGCCCGGACTGTGTGGTGCCGGTCTCTAGCATCACCTGGCGCAAGACCTCGCTGCGCTCTGTCACAGAAGAAACTATAGCAGTGATTGCTATAGCGTTGCGGGCCGTCCGCCTTGGCGGGGGCCCCACCAGGGCAGCAGGGGTGGCAGCTCCGCCAGCAGGCGCGCGGGTTGTTTCGGCGGCGCCGATTCGCCGTCGTCGCCGTCCCATTGCCGGCCGTGCTGGTCGGGGAGATCGCCCCAGCCGAAGTAGGGCACCGGCTCGCGCGGGACGGCTCCGATGGTGTCCAGTGGGTCGATGCGGTGCTCGTCGACGGTGCACAAGTGGCTCCAGTCGTCGGCGAAGTCGAACCAGTAGGCGAATTGCTCCCCGAGCTGCAGCCGGCTCAATTTTGTGGCGTCGCCGTCGATGCTGCCCTCCGGTTCTTCGCCGTCCCACAGCTCCAGCGGGGGGCCTGGACGCCGTCGGCAAGGTGGAAGGCGTGCATGTGGGCGAGGTCCCAGCGGCCGAAAGCGCGGTCGATCGCTCCGGCCAGCTGACCGAACGTGTGGGTCCTCGCCGCGGCGAAGATGCGGCCGGGCCACGGCCACAGGTCTTCACCGCGGCCGGAGACGAGATCGACTCGGATCGACAACCGGGTCAGATTACGCACGTCACGGTGAGCGGTTTCAGGCCGAGCCGGTGCGGCGGCGACGCCCTGAAAAGGAGGCCGCTAGGTTGCTGGGATGAGCCTTCTTGATGATGTGGCTGAGCGTGATGGCTGGCGCTGCTGGGTTTGTGACGAGTCGGTTGACCGGGACATGTCGGTCAATGATCCTCGGGGGCCGAGCGTGGACAGCCGTACCGGGGACAAGAAGGCCAAAGTCGCTGAGCGGCTCGCTCATCGGGCCTGTAACACCCGCAAGGGTGCGGTCAAGGTGGTCATCGCCTGGCCGGACCGGTTGCACGTGGTGGAGCCGGCGCCGTTGATCGCCGTTGCCGAGCGGCTCGAGCGCAAGGGTGGCCGTGAGTTGGTCGCTCGCAGCCCCAGCAAGAAGGACGCTCAGGAGGCGGCGGACTGGCTGGTCGATCGGTTCTCGCGGCTGGTGCCGGGGCTGCCGGTGACCGCGAGCGTCGATGCTGGTGGCGGACAATTTCTCGTCGCTTTGGCCGTGATGTCGAAGCGCCGGTGACGGCTCCGACCACGGAGGTCAGGCAGGCACTGAGGGATAGGGGAACGCCGTGAATTGGACTCTTGAAGTTGTGGTCGTGCCGGTCAGCGACATTGATCGGGCCAAGGCCTTCTATGTCGACAAGCTCGGCTTTCACCTCGATCACGATGTCCGGATGGGGGAGGGGCAGCGGCTTGTGCAGCTCACGCCGGTCGGGTCGGGGTGCTCGATCGTGATCGGGGAGGGCGTGGTGCCGCATATGCCGGCTGGGTCGCTGCGTGGGCTGCAACTGGTGGTCAAGGATGTGGTCGCGGCGCACGCTGAGCTTGTCGGGCGTGGGGTCGAGGTTGGGGACGTGACCTCGGTCGATGGCGATGCGGCCAAGGTCAAGGAGGGTGGCGCCGCTCTCGACAACGTCGGCTTCGTGTTCTTCGCCGACCCCGATGGGAACACCTGGGGTGTTCAGCAGATCTCGAGCCGCGACTAAGGCCAGGACCGGTCTTGACGGCACGCGGCGGCTCCGGATCCAACCGACTCGCCGAGGCGTCGTGGCTCGGTGAGCGACGACCTCAGGTGGAGAGGCCCAGTTGGCGGAGGACCGTTGTCACTCGGGCGCTCTCGGTGGGGACGAAGGCGCCGAACTCGTCGCCGGGCAGGTAGGCGTCCGTCCAGCCGAAACGGGAACGCGCGGCCGCCCACTCGCTCGAGGCGGACAGCTTGTCGATCTGGGCGCGCACGTTTGCCACGGCCGTCTCGGACAAGCCCGGCGGCGCCACCAACCCGCGCCAATTGTTGAAGACCACATTCAAACCCGCGCTGCGTACGGTCGGAGCAGCCAACTGCGGCACAGTATCCGCACTGGTCACCGCCAGCGCCCGCAACTGTCCCGACGTGATCTGGTCCGCATATTCGCTCAGCCCCGACATCGCGAATCCGACCTCACGCCCGAGTATCGCGGCGAGCAGGTCGCCGCCACCGTCGTGCCGCTGATAGGCCACCCGGGCCGGCGACAGCCCGACCGCCGCCGCCAGCAGCATCGTGGCGAGGTGATCCGGCCCGCCCACCGACGAACCCCCGCCGATCTGCACCCCGGCCGGATCCGCCCGCCACCCCTCGATCAGCTCGTCCAGCGACCCATACGGAGAATCGCGCCGCACCACCAGCACGGCCGGCTCCTGCACCAGCCGCGCGATCGGCGTCGTGTCCCGCAGCCGCACCGCCGCCCCCGCTGTGATCTCCGCACCGACCAGGCCGAGCCCCATCAGCATGAGCAGCCGCTCGTTACCCCGCTCATAGGCCAGCCGTCGCAGCCCGACCAGCCCGCCGGCCCCGGGCAGGTTGAACACCTCGATGTCGGTGCGCAACACCGAGGCGAGCACCCGCGCGGTGATGTCGTAGCCGCTTCCGGGCGGGTTGGGCACCATGATGCGCAACCCTTCCGGCGCGGCCGAGCAACCGCCCACGGCCAAGGCCAGGGCGCCACCCAACACGGTCCGGCGCAGCACGCCCACATCGTGCGCCCCTTGCGCGCGCGGGCGGAAGGGCCTTTGCTCATCGCATGCGTCAACGGTTGTCGCTGGCCGGTCAGCTGCTCGTGCTGCAGCTGGCCATCGTGCTGCTGGTCGTCTTCGCGGTGGCGGCCGTGTCGATCGCCGAGGCCGACGCCGCCTTCCGCCGGGTCGAGGGGGAACGCCTCCGCTCGGTGGGCGAGAACGCGGCCATCAACCGCACCGTCAGGCTGGGTTTGGGGAATCCGCTCGGCCGGGACGCTCTGGAGACCGTCGCCGAGAGTGCGCGTGCGGTTTCGGGCGCTTCTTATGTGGTGATCGCGGACGCCGCCGGCACCATCGTCACGGGACCGGACGCGGGGCGACCAGCCGTGCTCGGCGCGAGCACCGGGCTGACCGGGCGATCGTGGGTCGGTGTGCTCCAAACAGAGACGAAAGCGCTGGTCGCGCACGTGCCGGTGCTCGATGAGGAGGACGGCCACTTCATCGGGATGATCATTGTGGGGCGCACCTATCCGACGCTGATCGGGCAGCTCGGCGGGGCGGTTCCCAACCTGTTGATCTATCTGGTGCTGGGTGCGGCGGTGGGTGTCGGCGGCTCGCTGCTGCTGACCCGGCGGGTCAAGCGGCAGACGCTCGGGATGGAGCCGCGGGAGATCTCCGGGCTCGTCGAGCACCGCGAGGCGATGTTGCACGGCATCAAGGAGGGCGTGATCGGCACCGACGCGGCGCACCGGGTGACGCTGGTCAACGACGAGGCGATCCGGCTGCTCGGGCTGCGCGCGGACGCGGTCGGGCAGGCGCTCGGCGACCTCGGGCTGGAGGAGCCGCTGCTGGACGTGCTGACCGGGCGGTCCGAGGGCGTCGACCAGGTGGTGCTCAGCGACGACCGGGTGGTCGTCCTCAATCGGCAGCCGGTGGTGATGCGTGGCCGGGATGCCGGCTCGGTGACCACGCTGCGCGATCGCACCGAGCTCACCGCGCTGCGCCGCGAGCTGGACGTCAGCCGGCACACCACGGACACGCTGCGTGCTCAGGCGCACGAGTTCGTCAATCGGCTGCACACCATCGCCGGCCTGGTCGAACTGGGCGAGCACGACGAGGTGGTCCGCTACATCACCCGCACCAGCGAGCTGCACGAGAGCCTGGATCGCGAGGTCACCCGGGCCATCCGGGACCCGGCGCTGGCCGCGCTGCTGATCGCGAAGGCGAGCCTGGCCGCGGAGCAGAACGTCACGCTGACCATCGGCGCGGGCACCGACCTGCCGCCGGTCGGCGACCGGCTGGCCGCCGACCTGGTCACGGTGGTGGGCAATCTGGTCGACAACGCGTTCGACGCGGTGGGTGCGGGCGGTGAGATCGTGGTTTCGGTACGCGCGGACGGTGACGAGGTCGTGGTGACGGTGACCGACTCCGGCCCCGGCGTCGATCCGGCCGACGCCGACCGGGTGTTCCAGCAGGGCTACAGCACGAAGGGCGAGGCCGGCGGGCATCACGGCCTCGGCCTCGCCCTGATCCGGCTGATCTGCGGCGGGCGGGTGGCGGTCGACGGCTCGACGTTCACCGCCCGGCTGCCCCGGGTGATGGAGACCGTCGAATGATCAGGGTGCTGGTGGTGGACGACGACTTCATGGTCGCCAAGGTGCACCGCGGATTCGTCGACCGGGTGCCCGGCTTCACCACGGTCGGGGTGGCCCACACCGGCGCCGACGCGTTGAAAATGGCCGAGAAGGAGCAACCGGACCTGGTGCTCCTCGACATCTACCTGCCCGACATTTCGGGACTGGAAGTGTTGCGCAGCCTCAGAGCAGAAGGTGGCGGGCCGGACGTCATCGCTCTCACCGCGGCCCGCGATGTGAACACGGTCCGGTCGGCGCTGCATGGCGGCGTGGTGCACTACGTGTTGAAGCCGTTCACTTTCGATGTGCTCCGCGACCGTCTGGAGCGATATGCCGCCGCGTTGGAAAAGTTGACAACGCCGGGCGACGTCGCTCAGTCCGATGTGGACGAGCTGTTCGTCGCCTGGCGCACCACCGCCCCGCCACTGCCCAAGGGCCTCACCGCGGACACCTCGGCGCTGATCGCCGCGGCCATGCGCGCCTGCGATGGCGACCTGTCGGCCGGCGAGTGCGCCGAGCGGATCGGGCTCTCCCGGGTGAGTACGCGGCGCTATCTGGAGCACTTCGTGGAGGCCGGCAAGGCCGAGGTGCGACTGCGCTACGGCTCGGCCGGCCGCCCGCAACGCCGCTACCGCTGGATCGCCCCAACCACCTGACTGTCCGCTCGGTCACACGGCTTCGGCGAAGAACGGGGTTCGTAACCTGCGAAAGCTACCTTGAGCAGGTGAAACGCCGACTCGGAGCAGCCCTGTCCGGCGCGTTGATCGGCGCCCTCCTCTGCACCCCGTCGAGTGCCCTCGCCACCGGTACCGTCGAGGCCGGAAAGGTGGTGGCGATGACCGCACAGAGCGTGCCCAGCGAGGTGACCGTCGGTGACGAGGCGGTGCGAAACCCGGCCGCGGAGCTCGACCGCGCCGGGTGGCAGGCGTCCTCCGCGGCCGGTGTGGTGAGCGTGCGGCGGATCATCGGGATCGGCGGCGGCCCGGCCACCACGACCGGGATCGCGCTGGAGCGGTCCGGCGGGTCGGGGGACTGGGCGCTGGCCACGGCGGAGCTCGCCGATCCCTCGGCCTTCTTCCGGGTCGGGCACACGTACCGGATGCAGGTCTGGGTCCGCAACAGCGGGCCCACCGCGCAGCAGGTCGGGCTGTCGCTGGCGAACGACCACTTCGGAAATCGGCCCACCGAGGTCTCCGAGCACGTCGAGCTGGCCGACCAGGACTGGCATCTGATGCGGCGCACGTTCGTCGCGACCGCGCCCGGCGCGGACGACACCGCGCTCTACCTGTCGCTGCCCGTCGCCGGTGCGGTGCACGTCGAGGTCACCGGCGCCAGCGTGCGCGAGGTGGTGGTGCCGATGCCGCCGGAGACCACGACGGCGCCCAGGGTCATCACGTTCGACGGCGCGGCGGGCTCGGCGCCCGATCCGGCGGTGTGGAGCCATGAGACCGGCGGGCACGGCTGGGGCAACGACGAGCTGCAGACCTATCTGCCCGGCGCCGGGAACGCGCAGCTCGACGGCGCGGGCAACCTGCGGGTGATCGCCCGGCGGGAGACCGCGCGCGGCGCCGACGGCGTGACCCGCGACTACACCAGCGCCCGGCTCAGCACCCTCGGGAAATACGAGATCCCGACCCGGTCCTATGTGGAGGCCACCATCATCGCGCCGACCGGGCCGGGCGCGTGGCCCGCGTTCTGGCTGCTGGGCACGAACATCGGCGAGCGCGGCTGGCCGGACTCCGGCGAGCTGGACATCTTCGAGGGCTGGGGCTCGGATCCGCGCATCGCGCACGCGGCCATGCATCTGGCCGGCGTGGACGATCCGGCGACCGACCGGCCGTACAACTGGGGCGAGCCGGGCGGCAGCACCATCCTGCCGGAGCCGATGGACGCGGAGCCGCACGCCTACGGCGTCTACTTCGACGAAAACGTGGTGCGGTTCTACATCGACCGCCGGCCGACGATGACGATCTGGGCGCTGGACGCGCGCACATCCGGCCGCCGCTGGCCATATGGCGAATCGTTCTATGCGGTGCTGAATGTCGCGGTGTCGCAAGAAGCCGATGATGGTGGCGACTGGCCGAAGACGATGACGGTCAGCCCGATCTCGATCTGGACCGGCGGGGTCCCCGCCGGTGCGGAGGGCTAACGCCGCAGCTCGACGTCGATCCGGTCGAGGATGGGCGAGGAGACCGTGCGGAACTTGCGGGCGAACAGGTTGCGGTGACCACACTGCTCGGCCCGGTCGTCCGCCGGATCGAGCGGCGTCGCCCAGCGCGCCACCTTCAGCCGGTCGAAGTCGGTCTCGTCCAGCCACCGCGGATGTCCACTGTGGTCGTTGTCCCAGTCGATGTACCAGGCGCCGGACGGGCACGGCGTCGTCGCGTCGGCGCCGAAGAGCGTGGTCCGCCAGAAGCGCATCAGATCGGGCCGCCGGTCGACCAGGTCGAGCAGGGCGGTGGCGTGCTCGCGGGAGTACACCTTCCACTGCGAGCCGGATCGCAGCTCGAGCTCGGCCGGGATCGCGCGCGGAATCGGCATCCGCAGCGGCAGATCGCGCCAGAACCGCACCCTTGCCGCGGCGGCTCTGCCCGACCACGCGAATGCCGGGCCGGACGCGCTCGGCGACCGCCACGGTGTCGTCCACCGAACCGCCGTCGACGAGGATCACCTCGTGCACCGCGGGGATGCGGCCGAGCACGTGCGGCAGAGCAGGATCACGCTGACCGTGGACGTCCTCGAAGGATGATTTTTCTGCGCGGAGTTACGCACTGTTCAGCTCCCGACGGATCCAAAGATTTGGCACCCGGGAACGATTCGACAGCTCGAACCCGGCTGCGAAATACGTTACGGGAGTCAATTACTCTGCGTATTGGTGACCGCGACCACCATGCGAAGGCTGTCCGTAACAGTGCTTAATCTGTGACCGGCGCCGCTGGAATGGTCAGTGCATCCAGAACTCGGCCGGCAGCACGGCCACCTCGGCGCCGGATCGCTCCAGCTGCGCGGCCCACGGCAGCATCTGCTCGAAGGTCGGCGCACCGCCGTCGGCGAGCTCCCGGATGATCGCGACGTTGCGCTCGACCCGCGCGATGATCGCGTCCCGGACCGCGGTGCGGTCGCCGGAATAACCGTAGGCGTCCAGGAGCAGATGGAACCGCCGGTGCCGGTCGGCCGGGTCGAAGCCGGCCGGATCGGCGATTTCCGCGGTCAGCAGCGGCACGAAGCTCAGGGCCGAGAACGCCAGGTCGCCCTCGCGCTCGGACGGGCTGGCGGTGTCCCAGTCGACGAAGCCCACCAGGGCGCCGCCCTCGTCCCAGACGACGTTCCACGGCGACGCGTCCAGATGGGCGATGACGAGTCCGGGCTCCCACTTGCGGCCGGTGAAGAAGACGGCATCGTCGGCCGGCCGGAAGCTCGCGGTCGCGTCGTGCATCGCGCGGAGCCACCCGCCGACCTGCCGGAGCGCGTCGTCGCTGCGCAACCAGTCCGGCCAGGTCGGCCCGGTGTCGCCCAGCGTCTCGCCGGGCAGGAAGGTCAGCCGCTCGCGCCCCTGGTCGTCGAGGCCGAGGGCGCGTGGAGCACGGTCGAAGCCGGTGTCCGCCAGATGTCGCAGCACCTGGTGCACGCTCGCCGTCCACGGCTGCGCGGCGCGCCGGACCTCGTCGCCGACGCGGACCGCTCCGAAGATGCGGCCACCGGGCAGCCGTTGTTCAGTCATGCGCTCTTCGTACCGCGCCCGGCCCGGCGCGGCGACCGAGATATCAGGGCCGGCCGTAGGCCTCCAGCAGACGCAACCAGACCTCGCTGATCGTCGGGTAGGACGGAACCGCATGCCAGAGCCTTGCGATCGGCACTTCGCCCACGATCGCGACCGTCGCGGCGTGCAGCAGTTCCGCCACATCCGGCCCGACCATCGTGAATCCGACAATCACCTGCCGGTCCTCGTCCACGATCATCCGGGCCCGGCCCTGATAGCCGTCCGCGTGCAACTTCGCCCCGGCGACGCTGCCCAGGTCGTAGTCGACGGCCCGGATCCGCAGCCCGGCCTTCGCCGCCTGCGCCTCGGTGAGCCCGACCGCGGCCACCTCCGGATCGGTGAACACCACCTGCGGCACGGCACGGTGATCCGCGGTCGCCACGTGCGTGCCCCACGGCCGGTCGTCCACCGGACGCTCCTGTGCCCGCGCCGCGATCACGTCGCCGGCCGCTCGCGCCTGATATTTTCCCTGGTGGGTGAGCAGGGCGCGGTGGTTGACGTCGCCGGCCGCATAGAGCCAGCCGCCGCCGTCGACCACCCGCATGGTGTCGTCGACGGTCAGCCAGTCGCCGTTCGTCAACCCCACCAGATCCAAACCCAGATCTTCGGTACGCGGGGTGCGCCCGATCGCCACCAGCACCTCGTCGGCCTCCACCGTGCCACCGCCGGCCAGCGTCAGCCGCACCTGATCGCCGCGCTCCACCGACTCGACCGTCACGCCGGTGCGGACGTCCACCCCCGCCTCGCCCAGCGCCGCCGCGACCGCCTCCCCGGCGAACGGCTCGACGCCGCCGAGCAGGCCACCGCGGGCCAGCACGGTCACCGTGGACCCGAGCGCCGCATAGGCCGTCGCCATCTCGGTCGCGACCACGCCGCCGCCGATGATGGCCAGCCGGCCCGGGATCCGCTCCGAGCTGGTCGCCTCGCGGCTGGTCCACGGCTTGGCGGCGAGCAGGCCGGGGATGTCGGGCAGGAGTGCCGCGGTGCCGGTGGCGATCACCACCGCGTGCCGGGCGGTCAGGGTGACCTGCTCGGCGTCCCGGGTCACTCGCACCTCGCGTACGCCGGAGATCCGGCCGTGCCCACGGACCAGGTCGATGCCGGCGCTCTCCAGCCAGCCCACCTGGCCGTCGTCCTTCCAGTGCGAGGTGATGTCGTCGCGGCGGCGCAGCACGCCGGCGACGTCGATGCCGCCGGTGACCGCCTCGCGGGCGCCGGGCACCCGGGCCGCCGCGCTGAGCACCGCGGCGCTGCGCAACAGGGCCTTCGAGGGCATGCAGGCCCAGTAGGAGCACTCGCCGCCGACCAGTTCGCTCTCCACGATGACGGCGCTGAGGCCGCCCTGGACCGCGCGGTCGGCGACATTTTCGCCGACCGGACCGGCGCCGATCACGATGACGTCGTAGGTGGCCGAATCGGTGATCGTCGCCATGGTCAGTTGCCTCCGGCGGAACGCGCGGCCCGGCCCAGCCGGATCGCGGAGATCAGGAAGAACACTCCACCGACTGTCGCATAGCCGGCGATGTTGAGCAGCGACGGGTCGTCCTGGCGGGCGGCCGTCAGGAAGCTCAGACCGGCCAGCGCCGAGAAGCCGCCGCTCAGGATCATCGGCCACTGCCCGCCGAGCCGGCGCCGCCGCAGCGCGACGACGAGCTGCACGATGCCGGCCAGGATCGCCCAGGCGCCCCAGACCGCCAGCACGGCGGGCTTGCCGGAGGCCGCCGCGACGGCGAGGCCGATCGCGGTGAGCGAGCTGACCGCGATGTTGAACCAGAGCTCGGGGGAACGCGTGGAACGGGCGTCGTGGACCGCGGCCGCCACGTCGAAGGCCGGATAGATCACGAGCAGCACGGCCGCGAAGACGCCGAGGTCGCCGGCGGTGGTGGCGAGGAGGCCGGCCCAAACCACGGCGAAGCCGAAGCGGACGAAGTAGAGGCGGCGCAGGGCGGCCGCTGTGGTGGGACGGATGGTGTCGGTGGTCATCTCGGTCCTTCTCCTTGGCAGAAAGAACGATCGTTCTCTCGGAACTCACAGTGGCAGATGGCAGTGGTCGCGTCAAGAACGAACGTTCTGTCTGTAAGATGTTCGTCATGTCCGAGGCCCGGGAACGCCTGCTCAGCACCGCTGGGCAGATCTTCTATGCGACCGGCATCCACTCGGCCGGGGTGGATCGCATCGTCGCCGAGGCGAAGGTCACCCGGGCCACGTTCTACCGGCACTTCCCCAGCAAGGAAGACCTGATCACGGCCTATCTGACCCGGGTCGACGAGGGCATCCGCGAGCACGTGGCGCAGGCGCTGGAGAGCGGCGCGCCGCCCGCCGGCATCCTGCGCATGATCGGCAGCAACATCGCCTCCGAGATCCGGACGCCGGGCTTCCGGGGCTGTGCCTTCCTGAACGCCGCGGCGGAGTTCCCGGACGCGGCTCATCCGGTCCACCTCGTCGTGCTGGCCCACCGCGCCTGGTTCCTGGGCGCGATCACCGGCCTGTTCGCGGACGCCGGCGCGAACCCGGCGGACGGTGCCGGCCGGCACTTCGTGATGCTCCGCGACGGCGTGATGTCGGCGGGCTATCTGGGTGACGCGACGCTGGCCGGCGAGACCTTCACCCGAGGCATCGAGGGCCTGCTGGCCGCCGTCGTCGGACGGGACACATAGGTGAGATCGGCTCGGTTATGCTCCCGCGATGCGTCGAATCCTTGTCGCGGCGCTGATCGCGCCCTTCCTCTTCGCCCTGCCGGTCGCGTCGCCCGCCGCGGCCGCCTGCGCCCGTGTGCCGAGTGACTTCAACGGCGACGGATACGGCGACCTGGCCGTCGGTGAGCCCAACAAATATGAGCCCGTTCACCACGTGAACTGGCAGGGCGCGGTGCACGTCGCCTACGGGTCGGCCACCGGGATGATCCGCCCGGCCACCTTCACCGGCACCACCCGCGGCATCGTCCTGGAAGGACGATGGGGCAGCGCGCGGTTCGGCGAGTCGATGGCGTCCGGCTACCTCGACGACGACTGCTATGCCGATCTGGCCTTCAGCGCCGCCTCGGGCAGCCAGTTCGTGGTTCTCTACGGCAGCGCGTCCGGCCTGACCACGGCCCGCTCGCAGGCCTTCGAGCGGGGCGACATCCAGCCCGGCGGCGGCTATCCGTCCTCGCTCAGCAGCGACCTCGCGGCCGGTGACTTCAACGGCGACGGCTTCGACGACATCGCGGCCGGCGCCGACCAGGCCGAGCAGTTCCGTGGCGCGGTCGGCATCCTCTACGGCTCGGCCACCGGCCTGGTGAAGACCGGCGCGCAGTGGCTCACCCAGGACAGTCCCGACGTGCCGGGCGCGGCCGAGCAGCGGGACCTCTTCGGCTCCACCGTCGCGGCCGGCGACTTCAACGGCGACGGCAAGGACGACCTGGCGGTCAGCGCGCCCGGCGAGGCGCTCGGCAGCCGCTACGACGCCGGCGGGCTGGTCATCTTCCCGGGCACCGCGGCCGGGCTCGCCACCGCCGGATCGACGTGGTGGGACCAGGACTCGGCCGGTATGCCCGGCACCGCCGAGACCAGTGACCGGTTCGGACTGACCCTGGTGGCCGGCGACACCGACGGCGACCACCGGGCCGAGCTGGTGGTCGGCGTGCCCGACGAGGCGCTGGGCGGGCGGTCAGCGGCCGGGATGGTCCAGGTGTTCCGCGGCGGCACCACCGGCCTGGTCGTCGGTGCCGCGTTCGACCAGGGCGACGCGGCCATCCCGGGCGACGCGGAAAACTTCGACCAGTTCGGCTCCGCGGTGGCGCTGCTCGACTTCAATCGCGACGGCCGCCAGGATCTGGCGGTCGGAGTGGCGGGCGAGACGGTGGGTTCGAGGGAGGCGACGGGCGCGGTGAATGTGCTCTACAGCAACACTTCCGGCCCGGCGGCGGCCGGTTCGAGCTTCTTCGATCAGAACTCGGCGGGGGTGCCCGGCTCGAACGAGGACTATGACCAGTTCGGCATCCGCCTGTCGCGGCTGCCGAACGCGTACGGCGGCGATGCTCTGGTGGTCGGCGCGCCGGCCGAGGTGGTCTCGTTCCCCGGGCAGGGTGCGGTCACGGTGCTGCCGGGCGCGCCTCGGGGTGCGGCCCGTCCCGAGGGCTACTTCTACTCGGCGGCGAGCTTCCCCGGCGGCGCGTCCCAGGACGCCGGCTTCGGCAACGGCCTCCCGTGATGCGCCGGATCGTGGTTACGGCGCTGGTCGCGCCCTTCCTGCTCGCCGTGCCGGTCGCGTCTCCCGCGGCGGCCGCCTGTGCCCGCGTGCCGAGTGACTTCAACGGCGACGGGTTCGGCGACCTGGCTGTCGGCGAGCACAACCGGTACGACCGGGTGAACGGCGTGCACTGGCACGGCGCGCTGCATGTCGCATACGGGTCGGCGACCGGCCTCGTTCCTTCGTCCACTTTCACCGGTCGCTCGCCCGGCATGCCCGGTGTGCAGATCTGGGGCAGCGAGCGACTCGCGGCCGCGCTGGCGCCCGGATATCTCGACGGCGACTGCTATGCGGACCTGGCGGTGAGCGCGGCCTCGGGCAGCACTGTCCTGATCATGTATGGCACCGCGGCCGGCCTGACCACGGCCCGGTCGGCCACGTTCGACCGCACCGACATCCAGCCCGGCGGCGCCTATCCGTCCGGGTTCAGCACCGATCTGGCGGCCGGTGACTTCAACGGCGACGGCTTCGACGACATCGCGGGCGGCGCGCCCGACGCCGAGGACTACCGCGGCGCGGTCGGCGTGCTCTACGGCTCGGCCGCCGGCATCACCGCGGCCGGCTCGCGCTGGTTCGACCAGGACAGCCCGGACGTGCCGGGCGCGGCCGAGCCGGGGGATGCCTTCGGCGGGACCGTGGCCGCGGACGATTTCAACGGCGACGGGAAGGACGACCTCGCCGTCAGCGCCCCGGGCGAAGCGCTCGGCAGCCGGCAGGGTGCCGGCGGCGTGGTCGTCTTCCCCGGTGCCGCCGGTGGCCTCGCCACCACCGGATCCACGTGGTGGGACCAGGATTCGGCCGGCGTGCCGGGCACCGCCGAGGCCGGTGACGGCTTCGGCCGGGCCCTCGTCGCCGGCGACACCGACGGCGACCGCCGCGCCGAACTCGTGGTCGGCGTGCCCGAAGAGGCGTTCGGGAACCGGCTCGGGGCGGGCATGGTCAGCGTCTTCCGGGGCAGCGCCGGTGGCCTGGTGGTGGGTGCTTCCTTCGACCAGGACAACGCGGCCATCCCGGGCGAGGCCGAATACGGCGACAACTTCGGCAGCGCGCTGGCTCTGACGGACCTCAACCGCGACGGGAAGCAGGACCTCGCGGTCGGCGTCCCGGGCGAGGCGGCCGGCTCGGCGCATGCGGGCGCGATGAACGTCCTCTTCAGCACGGCGACCGGCCCGGCGGCCGCGGGCGCGATCTTCCTCGACCAGAACTCGCCGGGCGTGCCGGGCTCCAACGAGAACTACGACCACTTCGGCGGGAGCCTGTCCCGGCTACCGAATGCTTATGGCGGCGACGCTCTGGTGGTCGGCGCGCCCTTTGAGGCGGTGACCTACTACGGGCAGGGCGCGGTGAACGTGCTGCCGAGTGCGCCGCGGGGTGCCACCCGCCCCGAGGGCTTCTTCTTCTCGGCGGCGAGCTTTCCGGGCGGCGCGACGGAGGAGGGCAGCTTCGGCGTCGGCCTCCCGTGATGTTGCTCGGGTCGGGCGGCGGAGCTCGATGTCTCGTCGCCCGACCCGAGGTCACTAGTCGTCCTCGGCGAAGACGAGCTTCTTCGGTTCCTCCCCGGAGGTGCGGCCGCGCAGGCGGGCGATGATCCGGGGCAGATAGGGGACGATGACCGCCACCACGGCCAGGGCCAGCAGGATCGCGGTGAGCGGGCGGGTCAGGAAGACGGTCAGGTCCCCATTGGACACCAGCAGGGCCCGGCGGAACTGCAACTCCATCATCGGGCCCAGGATCAGCCCGAGGATGACCGGCGCGATCGGGAAGTCGAAGTGCCGCATGCCGAAGCCGATCACCCCGACCGCATAGGCGATGAAGACCTGGTTGACGCTGCCCGTCGCGGCGTACACGCCCAGGGTGGCGAACACCAGGATGCCCGCGTACAGGATGGGTCTGGGGATCTGGAGGACTTTGACCCAGACCCGGATCAGCGGCAGGTTGAGGGCGAGCAGCAGCACGTTGCCGACGTAGAGCGAGGCGATCAGCGCCCACACCAGTTCCGGCGAGTTGTCGAAGAGCTGCGGGCCGGGCTGCAGGTTGAAGATCTGGAAGGCGGCCAGCATCACGGCCGCGGTCGCCGACGTCGGGATGCCCAGGGTCAGCAGCGGCACCAGGACGCCGGAGAACGCCGCGTTGTTGGCCGCCTCGGGGCCGGCCACGCCCTCGATCGCGCCCTTGCCGAACTCGTCGCTCTTCGCGCGGTGCTTCTCATAGGTGTAGGAGAGGAAGGTCGGCACGTCCGCGCCGCCGGCCGGCAACGCGCCGAACGGGAAGCCGACCGCCGTGCCGCGCAGCCACGGCCGCCACGAGCGCCGCCAGTCGTCCCGGCTGAGCCAGCCGAAGCCCCCGGTCGAGCCCGTCGGCGACAGCGGTTCCACGTGTTCCGGCAGCGTGCGCAGGCGGCTCGCGATGTAGAGCGTCTCGCCGATCGCGAAGAGTCCGACGATCACCACGACGATGTCGATGCCTTCGAGCAGCACCGTGGTGCCGAAGGTGAATCGGGCCTGCCCGGTCAGCCCGTCGATGCCCACCAGGCCGAGGAAAAGACCGAAGACCAGGCTCAGCAGTCCGCGGACGAGGGAACGCCCGACGAGCGCGGTCACGGCGACCATCGCCAGCAACGCCAGCGCGAAATAGTCCGCCGCCCGGAACGTGGTGGCCAGCTTCGCGACCGGTTGGGCGAAGAGCGTCAGCAGCAGCGTCGAGATCGTGCCGGCCACGAACGAGCCGATCGCGGCGGTGGCCAGTGCCGCTTTCGCGCGGCCGCGGCGGGCCATCTGATAGCCCTCGATGGCGGTCGCGACCGACGCCGATTCGCCCGGGGTGTTCAGCAGGATCGAAGTGGTGGAGCCGCCGTACATCGCGCCGTAGTAGATGCCGGCGAACATGATGAACGTGCCGATCGGGTCGTCCAGGCTGAACGTGACCGGCAGCAGCAGGGCGATGGTCAGCGCCGGTCCGATGCCCGGGAGCACCCCGACGAACGTGCCGAGCGTGACGCCGATCGCGGCGTACAGAAGGTATTGCGGGCTCAGCACCGTGCCGAAGCCGGAGAGCAGATCGCCGAAGACGCTCACAGCGGGAACACCCCCGCGGGCAGGAAGATGTCGAGCAGACGGGTGAAGGCGAAGTAGATGGCGAGCGGCAGGACCACCGCGACGATCAGGTCACGGATCCAGCTTCGGCTGCCGAGCACGCGGGACACCGCCATCACGAAGAGGAACGCGGACACGACGAAGCCCGCGTACTCCAGAGCGATCGCGAAGCCGGCCAGGCAGGCGGCGACGCCGGCCGGCGCGAGCCAGCCGGGCTGGTGCTCGTCGTGTTCCACCGGCTTGTGCCGGATCAGGTACACGGCGGCGACCACCACCCACGCGGCCGTCACCACCACCGGCGCGAGCCGCGGGCCCTGCAGGCTGAAGTCACCGTCCGCCTCGGCGATCGCCCGGTAGAGCAGGCCGATCCCGATGAGCAGCAGGGCCGCGGGCAGGATCCAGCCGGCGCGGCGGCCCTCGACGGGCCGCCGCTCCGGAACGGCTTCGGTGTCGCTCGTCATCCGCCGAGACCGATGTCGGTCAGCACGGTGGTGATCCGCTGGTTCTCGCTGTCGAAGTACGCCTTCGCCTCGTCGCCGCTCTTGTAGAAGTCCTCCCAACCCTGGTCGGCCAGCGTGGCCTTCCACTGCTCGGAGGTGTGCAGCTTGTCGATCATGCCGACCACGGCGGTCTTGGTGGGTTCGTCGATGCCGGGCGGCGCCACGATGCCGCGCCAGTTCATCAGCTCGACGTCGTACCCCTCCTCCTTGATGGTCTTGGCCGGGGAGCCGCCGCCGACGTCCACGCCGGTCGCACCGGAGACCGCGAGGGCGCGGGCCTTGCCGGCCGCGACCAGGTCCTTGAACTCGCTCTGCCCGGACACCGCCGCGGTCAGGTCGCCGGCCAGCAGTGCCGCCTTCGACTCGCCGCCGCCGGAGTAGGCGACGTACTTCATCGCCTTCGGGTCCGCGCCGGCCGCCTTGGCGAGCAGTCCGACCAGGATCTGGTCGGTGCCGCCGGCCGAGCCGCCACCCCAGTTGATCGACGACGGGTTCGCCTTGGCGTCGTCCATCAGCTGCTTCAGCGTCTGGTACTTCGAGTTCGCCGGGACCACGATCACCTCCTGCTCGGCGGTGAGCGTGGCGATCGGGGTGACCTGGTCGAGCTTGACCGGCGACTTGTTGGCGACCACGCCGCCGACCATCACCAGGCCCATCACCATCAGGTGGTGCGCGTCGCCGGAGTTCTTCGACACCAGCTGCGCCAGGCCCAGCGTGCCGGCCGCGCCGGTCACGTTGTAGACCTCGACCGACTGGTTGATGAGCTTGCCATCGGTGAGCGCCTTCTGCATGGTGCGGCCGGTCAGGTCCCAGCCGCCGCCGGGCGCCGCGGGCACCATGAGCTGCACGGTCTTGGTCGGATACTCCACCGCGCCGCCGGTGCTGCCGCCGCCGGCGGTGTCCTTCTCGCAGCCGGCGGCGACACCGGCCACCAGAACCGCGACTATGGTCGCGGCCATTGCACGCCGCGCGCTGATCTGCTTCACGACCGCTCCTCGAGTTACGGAATCGTTTCGCAGATGCTGCGCCCTGGAACCATCGGCGGTCATCGTTGCGAACGCGATGGTCGTTTAGGTCTTTCTGGTCACGGCCTACTCTCATGATCATGACGAAGGGTGTGGACGAGCCGGACGCCCGTGGACGGACCGGTCTGGATCAGGTCGGACGGGACCTGAAAGGGAACCCGGACGTGGTGGTGCGCGAGGTGGAACTGCTGGCCGCCGGGTGGCACGTGCTGCGCAAAACCACGTTCGACTATCGGCACGCGGACGGCCGGTGGACCACCGAGGCGCGCGAGACCTACGACCGGGGCAACGGCGCGACGATCCTGCTCTACGACACGACGCGTGCCACCGTGCTGCTCGCGCGGCAGTTCCGCTATCCGGTCTATGTGAACGGACACCCGGACGGGATGCTCATCGAGGCGGCCGCCGGGCTGCTCGACGACGACGATCCGGAGACCGCGATCCGGCGTGAGGCGGCCGAGGAGCTGGGCGTCGCGGTGGGGGAGCTGTCGCACGTCTTCGACGTCTACATGAGCCCGGGATCGGTGACCGAGCGGCTGCACTTCTACGCGGCGCCCTATGAGCCGTCGACCCGTACCGGCGACGGCGGCGGCCTGGCTGACGACGGCGAGGACATCACCGTGCTGGAGCTGCCGTTCGCCGAGGCGCTGGAGATGTGTTTCGACGGGCGCATCGCCGACGCCAAGACGATCATGCTGGTGCAGTGGGCCGCAATCCGCGGACCTTTCGCCAAGTCATTGACCCCCTAGACAACGGGCCGCACGCTTGGCGCATGGCTCTCCCGCGACTGTGGGACCGCGGCACCGCTCGGCGGCTGTCCGCGGTCGAGACGTTCAACTTCCCCTCCGGCGTCCGGCTGTCTCCGGCCCTGTCGCACCTCAGCTCGGCCGACGTCGCCACGGTCATCGCCGGCACCCGCCAGTGGTTTCGGCTGCACGCCCGGCATCCCCGCGCCACGATGTCGATGCCGTCCGCCGCGGTGGACACGCTGTGGCGCGAGTTGGTGCGCCACGAGCGTGACTACGCCGCGTTCTGCGAAGCCGCTTTCGGTCGCCCGCTGCCGCACGCGGAGATTCGCGGGGCGCTGGCCGCGACCTATCGGCGTGCGCGCGAGGACGAGCCCGGCGACCACCTGCCGCTGCTGTTCCGGGTGGACAAAGAGTTGGCGATCGCCGGCGGCCGGCACTACCTGGCCGACTGCGGCGGGCGCGGACAGTGCTTCGACGCGCCGGGTGACGCGATCTGCCTGCAGCACGTGGCCGGCATCGGGCGGGCAGTGCGCCCGGACGGCCGGATGGATTCGCGCAACGTCCCGCCCGGCGGCTCGTGCGGCGGCGGTGGCAGCGTCGGGTGCGGCGGCGGTGGGTGCGGCGGTGGCGGCGGCTAGGCGACCTTTTTCAGGGAACGGTCGAACACCACCGCGACCAGCAGGATCGCCGCGCAGACGCCCATGAAGACGGCCAGGTTGTGCAGACCCGCAGTGTCCGCGCCGTCCGGAAAGGACGCGGCGGTGGCCGCCGACGACGCGATCGCCCCCAGATACATGAACGTCCGCAACAATCCGGCCGCCGCCCCCATCCGCGCCGGATCCGCCTGCCGATAGACCGCGTTCTGGTTGGCCAGGTTGTTCAGCCCCTGCGGGATGCCGACCACCAGCGCCACCACGAGCAGCAGCCAGATCGCACTGCCCCGATCGAGCAGCAACAACATTGCACACCCGACCACCTGCACCGCTCCACCGACCAGCAACTTCCCGCGAATCTCCGGCCGTCGCCCGGTCAACGTCGACACCACGATCGCGATCAGGAACGTCGGCAGCACCACCAGCCCGGTCACCGAAGCGGTCAGCCCCCGAGTCTCCTCCAGCCACTGCGTGAAGCCGTAAATAAAGCCATAGGAAACAACCGCGGTCAAAAGATTTCTGAGGTACGTGACCAGCAGCGGAATGTTGCCCCCGAACACCCGCAGGTCGAGAAACGGCTCGTCCACCTCGAGCTCGCGCCAGGCGAACAGGGCACCCGCGGCAACCGTCAGCGCGAGCAGCCACCAGCGGTCGAGGCGCGGCGTCATCAGGAAGAGCAGCAGCGCGGTCAGCATGCCCGCGAACAGCGCGATGCCCGGCAGGTCCAGTGGTTTGCGCCCGGTGCCCCGCTCACCCCGCGGCAACCGCAGCCAGCCCAGCACCAAGCCGGCCACCGCCAGCGGGATGTTCACCGCGAAGATCGTGCGCCAGCCCCCGGCCCCGATCAGCAGGCCGCCCAGCGTCGGCCCGACCACGGCGATGGTCTGCGCGGACACCGCCAGCGCGGTGAGCACGCCGGCCGGACTGTCCGTGCCGGTGCGGTCGGCCTCGCTGCGGATCAGATACATCGCCGCCGGGTAGCCCGCGCAGGTGCCCAGGCCGAGCAGCACCCGGGCGGCGATCAGCACGCCGAGATCCGGTGCGGCGGCGCCGAGCACCCCGGCGATGCCGACCAGCACCGACCCGGCGAGGAAGAGCCGGCGCGGCCCGAACATGTCGACCAGCCGCCCGGCCACCGGCTGCCCGACCGAGGTGGCCAGATAGAGCGCGGCCACCAGCCAGGCGGTCTCGGCCGGCGGCGCGCCGAGCGCGACCCCGATCGGGATCAGCGCGACCGCGATCATCGACGAGTTGACCGGGTTGAGCACCGCGCCGAGGATCATCGGCGCGATCAGCTTGCGGTCGAAGCCGGTCTGCCGGGCGGCGACCGTCACGGCGTGTTCAGCCGGTCCATCAGGGCCAGTGCCTCAGCGACCGTGCGGCGCTCGCTCTCGGTGAACCGCTCATCGAGGGCCTTGGCCAGCCACTCCGTCCGGGCCTGGCGACCGCCCTCGAGTCGCTTGCGGCCCGCGTCGCTCAGCGAGACCACCTGCCGCCGGCCGTCCTCGAGGTCGGCGTCCCGGCGGATCAGCCCCTGCCGGGCCAGCGACGCGAGCGTGACGGACATCGACTGCGGCCGCACGCGCTCGGCCTTGGCGAGCTCGCCCGTGGTGGAGTCGCCGGCCTTGTCGAGCCGGCTCAGCACCGAGGTCTGCGAGAGGCTCAACGAGTCGTCGCCGGCGAGCTCGGTCAGCCTGCGGCGGAGCCGCCCGACGACGCTGCGGATCTCGTGAGCGAGGCGAATGCTGTCCACGCTGTTCACCGTAAACTCATCAGTCTGGACTGAACAGTTTCAACTGATTATTGAGATCTGCCTCACCCGGGTTAAGTTGCAGCGGTGACCTGGGCGTTCGAAGAGATGGAGCTCGACCCCGACGGCGTCGAGTTGCGCCGGGCCGGCGCCCGCGTGCCCGTCGAGCCGCAGGTGTTCGAGGTGCTGGCCTATCTGGTCGAGCACCGGGACCGGGTGGTGCCCAAGGAAGAGTTGATGGACCGGATCTGGGGTGGCCGATTCGTCAGCGAGTCGGCCGTGACCAGCCGGATCAAGCAGGGCCGCCAGGCGATCGGCGACAACGGTCAGGCGCAGCGGCTGATCCGCACGGTGCACGGCAAGGGCTACCGGTTCGTCGGCCAGGTGCGTGAGGCGGGTGCCGCGCCGGCGCCACGGCACGAGCCGGTCGGCTATGCGGAGAGCGACGGGTTGCAGATCGCGTACCAGGTCACCGGCCGCGGCGAACGGGACATCGTGCTGGTCGCGGGCTTCGTGTCGCACCTCGAACTGGACTGGGCCGACCCGCGGCACGCCGCGTTCCTGGACCGGCTGGGCGGCTTCGGACGGCTGATCCGCTTCGACAAGCGGGGCACCGGCCTGTCCGACCGTCCGAACGACGTGCCCGACCTCGAAACCCGGATGCACGACCTGCTCGCCGTGATGGACGCCGTCGGATCACGCCGCGCGGTGCTCTTCGGCTATTCCGAGGGCGGCCCGATGGCCGCGCTGCTGGCGGCCATGCATCCCGACCGCGTCGAGGCGCTGGTCCTCTATGGCTCCTATGCGAAGCGCGAGCGCTCCGACGACTACCCCTGGGCGCCGACCCGCGAGGAGCGGCAGCGCTACGTCGAACGGCTGGCGGTGGAATGGAGCTGGGAGGCCGACATGCGCGTGATGGCGCCGTCTGCCGACGACGCCATGGCCAGGTGGTGGGGCCAGCGGGCGCGGGCCGCGGCGACCCCTTCGACGGTACGCGCGCTGATCGCCATGAACACCCTGGTCGACGTCCGCGACGCCCTCGGCTCGGTGCACGTGCCGACGCTGGTCATGCACCGCCGCGGCGACCAGGACAGCCGCGTCGACGAGGGCCGCTACCTGGCGTCCCGCATCCCCGGCGCCCGCTTCGTCGAACTGGCCGGCGCCGACCATTTCGTCGGCATCGACTCCGGCCAGATCCTGGACCCGGTCGAGGATTTCCTGGCCGACCTGAAACCGGCCGAGACGCCCGCGCTGGCGCTGGGTGCGGTGCTCGCGGTGCGCGGCCCGATCCCTCCGCTGGGCGCCACCCGGATCGCCCGCACCCCGGCGGGAGTGACGATCGCGGTCTACGACGGCCCGGCCAAAGCGATCCGCGACGCGGCGGCCGCGACCCGCCTGGAGGTCCGTTTCGGCCTGCACATCGCCGAGATCCCCAGGACCGGCGACGTGATCGACGGCCCCGGGGTGGCGATCGCGGTGGAGCTGGCCGACCGGGCCGAGGCCGGCCAACTCCTGGTCTCCGCAACGGTCCGCGACCTGGTCGCGGCGTCCGGCATAGCCCTGATCCCGGCCGGCGACAACGCCTACCGCCCACCGCTCCAGCCGCCTTCACCGACCTGAGAGAGGTCTCTCGGGTTGGCGCTTTGCTCTGCACACCTATGCGCAACACCCCGGGGCTGCGCGCCGGGCGCTCGGCTCAGGCGGCCTTGACGTCGACCGTGATCGGGACGCCGTTGGTCAGCACGTCGAACACCGCGGACCGCTTGATCGACTGGGTGATCAGCGCCTTCAGTTCCTCCTCCGTCGCGTCGCCGCGCAGTTCGAAGCTGACCCGGATGCCCTGGTAGCCGTTGCGGACCTCGTTGCTGAGACCCAGGATGCCCTGCAGGTCGATGTCGCCCTCCACAGTGGAGGTGACTTCGGTCAGCGGGATGCCCCGGGCCGCGGCGATGTTCGCCAGGCCGCTGGTCAGGCAGGCGGCCAGCGCGTGCAGCAGAAACTCGATGGGGGTCGGGCCCTGGTCGGTGCCGGTGAGCACGGGCGGGTGGTCGGCGTCGTACTGGTGATCGGTGGCCCGGGTGTGCTCCTGGCCGGCGCCGAAATAGCCGTTGATCGTGGTCTGGTTGTGGGTGCCGTTGATCCAGCGGTTGCGGGCCCGGAACTGGAACTGTGCCAGCTCCGGCTGACCCTTCACCGCGCCGATGGTGGCGAACAGGGTCTGGGTGTCGACTCCGTTGACGGTCATGCGAGTGCTCCTTGTGTGATGGGGTCGCCGGCGTTCGCCAGCTGGGTTGCCTCGACATCGAGGGCGCGGCTCAACTGCCGCTGCAGTGCGGCGAAACGGTCCGGCTCCGGGAAGCCGGCCATCTCGTGGGTGATCGCGAACACCTCACGGACGGCGGCGTCGCGCCGGCGCTCGTACCCGGAAGGGTCGTTGATGTTGCGGGCCAGAAGTTCGGCGTCACGGAACGCGTCGGTGATGCCGTGACCGGTGACCGGGTCGCGGTGGTAGCCGGCGTCGCCGACCAGAGCCCAGCCCGGACCGGAGGCTTCGCGTAGGTGGTTCGGGAGGCGGGCGGCGCCGCGTACCCGGGAAGTGAAGTGACCTTGACGCACCCGGGCCGCGAGTGAGGGGGAGACCTTGGCCAGCAGACCGGCGAAGTCGGTCGCGGCCGGGGCGGTGGCGGCCGACGGGCCGCAGACCCAGACGCAGCCCTCGCCGTCGTGGGTCGGGAAGACACCGGCGAACGAGCGCGGCCCGACGTGATATTCGAAGCCGCGCCACGGGATGCCGCCGACGTAGGCGTAGTAGGTGGCGGCGTCCGTCGGATGGCTCTCCAGCGTGCGGGCGCCGACCAGACCGGCGACCTTGGACCGCCGGCCGTCCGCGCCGACCACCAGCTTGGCGGCGAGCTGGATCGGGGTGCCGTCGGCGGTGCGCGCCCGCAGGCCTCGGATGCGGCCGTCGTCGGCGCGCAGCACGCCGGTGGCGGTGACCCCGGTCCGGATGGTCGCGCCGGCCTTCACGGCGGCGCGGGCCAGGATCGCATCGAGCACGTGCCGCCGAGGCGCGATCAGGTGGTCGACCCCGGCGTGATCCTTGACCGGGCGGACGATCTCATCCTCGGTCGTGCGGAACACGACCTGCCGGATGGCCGGCGCCCCCGAGGCGAGAACCTCGTCGAGCAACCCCCAGCGGGAAAGCTGGACGACGCCACCGCGAGCGATGCCGTGCGTGGAGAGCGTGTCACTCGGGATGCGGCTGCGCTCGACCACCGTGACCTTGAGGCCGAGACGTGCCAGCAGCATCGCGGTGGAAGCCCCGGCACACCGGGCGCCGACCACGACGACGTCGTTCACTTGCTCGTTCATGCTGTTCACGATGCTGAGCGCGGGGCCGCCGTCCTTGGAGACAACATGGAGAACAGGATCTCCACATTCCCGAGCGTGCCCGTCGTCGTTCTGCCACCCGGTGGCTTCCTAGGGGTGGAAGGTGGCGCGGCAGTGAGCGACGAACGCTGTCAGGGCCGCACTCTGCTTGGGGCGCCAGACCAGGGCCAGGAGTGCGGGGATCTCGACGCCGGAGATCGGCAGGGCGGTCAGCTCGGGAAATCCCGCGGCCATCGACCGGCTCAGCACCGCGACACCCAGGCCCCGAGCGCCAAGATCCGCGACCGCGCCGGGGGCCGAGGCCTCGAGCGCGATGCGCGGTCGCAGGCCGGCAGCGGCGCAAGCCTGGTCGAAAACGCTGCGGATCCCGGTCCCCACCGGCAGCGACACGATGGGGTACGCCACCACGTCCGCAAGTGCCGGCCGAGGCGTGTGCTCGGCCAGCGGGTGTCCGGTGTGGACGACCGCCGCCAGCCCTTCACTGATGATCACGTCGGCGGCCAGCCCGACCGGCGGCTCACCCGCGACCCCGACCAGCGCGATGTCGGAGGTCCCGTCCCGCACCTCGGCGATCAGCGCGTCGGAGTTGTCCTCCCGGAGCTCGATCTCGACACCCGGATGCTCCCGATGAAACGCCGCCAGCGCCTCGAACCACGGCGTGACCTCGCACCCCTTGATCATCCCGGCGGTGAGCCGCCCGCGGACCAGCCCGTTCACGTCGTCCACGGCATCGCGCAGCCGTACCGCAGCACTCAACGCGGCCCGCGCCTGCGGCAGCGCCGCTTCCCCCGCCGCGGTGAGCGAGGCGGCCCGCCCCGAACGATCGAACAGCTCCGCCCCGAGCTCCTTCTCCAGGGCCTTGACCTGCGCACTGACCCCGGACTGGCTGATATGCACCCGCTCAGCGGCCCGAGTGAAGTTGGCCGCCTCGGCGACCGCCACGAAGTACTCCAGTTGCCGCAGTTCCATAACTGCGAATTCTAGTCACCATCAGATCCATGAGTTGGACTTGTGATCGCCGTCGAGCAATGGTGGAGTCATGAGCGAACGAGAGAAGGCATCGAAGCCCGAAGACATCACCCGCCTCTTCGTCGAGCGCGCAAACGCCAAGGACGCCGAAGGCCTGTCCCTGCTCTATGAGGAGGACGCCGTGATGGCCTTCCCGCCGGGGCAGCAGACGGTCGGCCGGGCCGCCATCCGCGAACTCTGGGAGAAAGCCCTGCCGAACATGCCGGCCTTTGAACCCGAGGAGCCCTTGCCGACGCTGATCAGTGGTGATTTGGCGCTGACGTCGACTCCACCGAAGGACGGCTCGGGCGCCCGGGCCCAGGTTGTCCGCCGTCAGCCGGACGGTTTCTGGCTGCGGGTCCTGGATCAGCCTGAGTTCAAGACTCCGACCGACTGAGGGTTGTTGCCTGTGTGGGGAGACGAGCGGCGCCGCCGTTGCGGACGGGCCGCCGCCCCGCGCCCGGCGCTTGCCCCCGCGCGGCGCTTGCCCCCGCGCGGCGCTTGCCCCCGCGCGGCGCTTGCCCCCGCGCGGCGCTTGCCCCCGCGCGGCGCTTGCCCCCGCGCGGCTCCTGCCCCCGCGCGGCTCCTGCCCCCGCGCGGCCTCTGCCCCCGCGCGGCCCCTGCGGCCCCTGCCCTACCGTGCATCGCTCGGCTGAGGGGCCGCCAGTCGGACGTTGTCGGCTGCGGGTCCTCAACCAGCGCGAGCCGAGGCCCTGCGGCGCCGCGCTTCGCACCTTGCGGCGCCGTGGTCGCTCGGCCCCATGGCGCCCGGCCCTCGTAGCCCGCCGCGCCGCACTGCCGGCCGGCGGGCTCGCGTCGGATGTTGCGAGGGCGGCCTCAGGGCACCACCACCAGGCGGCGGTCGGCTTGGCCCGTTGACTGGCGGTGCCATGCTTCGCCGATCGAGGCCAGGGGCACGGTTTCGAAGTCGAGAGTCAGCTTGCCGTCGCGGACGTGCTGGGCGATCGTCTCGATGGCCTTGGCGCGCTGTTCCTTGGTGATGGCGTTGTTTGTGTAGCCCAGCACCGATAGCGAGCGGCTACGCAGGGTTGCCGAGTCGAACGGTGCCGTCTCGCCTGCCGAGCTGCCCAGGTTGACCAGGCGGCCGCCGGAACGCAGTGCACGCGACGCTGCTGCGGCCGGCTCGCCGAAGACCGGATCAATGACCACATCGAACGGTCCATGTTCTGCGAATGCTGCGGCCAGATCGGAAGTGCCCAGCAGGATCACCGCGGCCGCGCCGGCGTTGAGAGCCCGGTCGCGGGCGGTCTCCGACCGGCAGGCCGCCACCACCCGCTCGGCGCCGTGCAGCAGCGCCAGCTGGATCGCTGCCTGACCGACCACGCCGCCGCCACCCAGGACAAGAACCCGTTCGCCGGACTGGAGGCCGCCGCGCCAGGTCAGCGACATCAGCGCCGCCACCGCGGACAGGCCGAGTGCGGTGACCAGGCGGTGGTCGACACCGTCGGGCAGCGGCACTATGTCGGCCCGTGGCGCGACCGCGAACTCGGCCAGGCTGCCGTCGCCCGGCTGCATGCCCGCCGATGTTGCGAACCAGACCGCGGAGCCGTCGTCCAGCTCTCCGACGCCCTGAACACCGGGGATGTAGGGCGTCGCCGGCTCCCCGAAATATGAGGTGCCGGTGGCGCACAACAGATCCAGCGGAGTGATCGAGGCGGCGGTGACGCGGATCCGGACGTCGTCCGCGCCGGGCGTCGGCACCTCACGCTTGCCGACCGACGGCGGCAGGCCGCAGGTCTCGATCAACGCGGCGCGCATCATGTCGCGATGTCCGGATAGGGCATGTCGAAATGCCGCAGCCGCTCACCGAACGCCATCTGATATTCCAGCGGGCCGTGATCGCGCTCGAACATCGCGATGAACAGCGTCAGCGTCAGGAACGGGTGCGCGCCGAGCTCGAACAGCGCCACGTGGTCATGGCCGGCCAGTGCCGCTCGCTCGGCGTCAGTGAAGCGCAGCCAGGTGCTCGACTCGCCGGTGTGGCAGTTGAGCACGGCGTTGGCGCGCTCCGCCTCCCACCAGGTGACCGTGCCGGCCGGGTCGTCGCGGTAACGCTCGACCAGCTCCGGGTCACGGTCCACGGTGAACAGGAACTTGTTCAGCAGGTATTTGCTCACTGCGGCGCTCCGTTCGGGTACCAGGTGAAATAGGCCTCCCTGGTGTGGAACAGGTCGAGGCTGTCGACATAGTCCGCCTTTGCGCCGACGCCGGCCACGCCCATCATCATCATGAAGTCCATGAAGCCGTGCGTGGCGTTTCCGGGCGCATGCAGGCTGTCGAGCGTGACCTCCGAGAGGCAGCCGTCCAGGTCACCGGTGGAGATCCACTCGATGGCCCGCAGGTCGAACTCCGGATCCGGGCCGTGCGGGCCGAACTGCCGCGGCCCACCCAGCTCGAGGGACAGGTGACCGGTGCCGATGATCGCCACCCGCAGGTCGGACGGCCAGGACTCGACGATCTCGCGGACCGCCTCGCCGAGTTGCACGAAGCGTTTCGGCCGGGGCAGTGGGGGAGCGAAGATGTTCGTGTAGATCGGGACGATCGGCAGGTCGGCCTCGGGCCGCAGCGTGATGATCGGGCACGTGATGCTGTGATCGATCCGCAGCTCGTTGCTGAACGCCAGGTCGAAGTCGCGATCGAGGCCCTCGCGCAGCAGATGCGCCGACAGCTCCTCGTCGCCCTTGAGGAGCATGCGCGGCATGCCGAACTCGCGCTCCTCGTTGTACCAGTTCGCGTCGTAGAACGGTGCCTTGCCGATCAGGAACTGTGGCATGTTGTCGAGCCACAGCTGGTGGAAGTGGTCGGAACCGACCATCACCAACACGTCGGGGTTGGCCCGCGTCAGCGTCTCGCGAAACGCTGTGATCTTGCGGACCCACTCGTCCGCGAACGGCGGGCGGTCCTCCCCGGTGGCCGTGCTGGCCTTGTAGAAAAACGGGTGATGGGTGGAGGCGATCACCGCTACGACGGTGGCCACGGCGGCTCCTCTCTAGTCGGCGGTGTCGGGGTCGGGTGCGGTGTAGACCGCGTTGCGGTCAACGGTCAAGTAGATGTCCATGCCCAGCGGGTTGCGGCGCTCCTCGGCGAGGTGACCGAGCAGGCCCGCCGCCCGGGCGAGGAGGGCGAAGCCGCGCAGCATCTCCACCGGCAGGCCCAGGTCGGCCAGCGCCGCGCCGCAGACGCCGGCGCCGTTCAGCGGCAGCGTGCGGCCGAGCACCTGCGGGTGCACCCGGCCGATCGCCTCGAACAGCCGCAGGTGCGGGCCGCGCAGCCCCTCCTGCTCGGCGATGCCGATCAGCACCGGGGTGCGCGGATCCTGCACCTTGTGCACCGGGTGGCCGAGACCAGGAATGAACCGCTTCTCCGCCCGTGCCGCCCGGACCGCATCTAGTGCGGCCTCGTCCCAGCCCGCGTCATCCTGCGGCATTGATGGGAGAGCCCGGATCGTGGCATCCAGGAACCGTCCACAATCCTCGGTCACGCCCAGAAAGCGGGAACCCCCGCCGAGCAGGCCGGCGGCGAGTGCTCCCTGCAGAGACTCGGGTGCGCTCAGATAGGTCAGCCGGGCCGCGATCGCGGTCGGCGTGAAGCCGTGGTCGGCGAGCGCCACCAGCACGGCCTCGAAGACACGGGTCTCACCCGCGGTCGGCCGGCGCCCGGCGACCAGCCAATAGGCCAGCTCGCCGAACCCAACCTTGCCCATCAGGTCGGCCGCCAGATCCTGACCGAGCAGCCGGATCTGCTTCTCGTCGGACGTGCCGATCGAGGTGGGAAAGCTCAGCTCTCGTTCAGCCACGCGCGGATCTCCTCACCGTGTTCGTCGAGCCCGGGCGGGGGCAGTTCATATTGCGCCGGCGTGCCGGAGAAGGTGATCGGATTGCGGACCCCCGGCACGTCACCGACCTGGACCACCGGGTCGAGCCCGAGCTCCTCGGCCAGCGCGAAGCCGCCGTCGATCGTGTTGATCGGCGCGCACGGCACTCCGGCCGCGAGCAGATCGCGGAACCACTCGTCCTTGGTGCGCTTGGTCAGCCGCTCGACCAGCAGCGGCCGCAGTTCCTCGCGGTTGGCGGTGCGGTCCTGGTTACGCGCGAAGCGTGGGTCGGACGGCAGGTCGGGCAGGTCGAGCACCTGACACAGCTTGCGGAACTGGCCGTCATTGCCGGTGATCACAATCAGCTCGCCGTCGGCGGTGGGCAGCGGCTCGTAGGGGAACAGGCTCGGATGCGCGTTGCCCATGCGGAACGGGATGGTGCCACCCGCGACATAGCCACTGCTGTGGTTGACCAGGCCGGAAAGCGCCGACGACAACAGGTTGACCTCCACGTGCTGACCGGTGCCATGCTCGTCGCGATGGTGCAGGGCGGCCAGGATGCCGATGTTCGCGTGCAGGCCGGCCATCACGTCGAAGACCGAGATGCCGGCGCGGTAGGGCGAGCCGTCGGGGTCGCCGGTCAGACTCATCAGACCGGAGATGGCCTGCACCATCAGGTCGTATCCCGGATAGCCGGCGCCCTTGCCGGTGCCGAAGCCGCTGATCGAGGCGTAGATGATTTTGGCGTTGTCGGCGGCGACCGAGTCGTAGTCGAGGCCGAAGCGCTTGAGGCCGCTGGGCCGGAAGTTTTCGATCATCACGTCTGCGCGACGCGCGAGTCGCTGGGCGACATCCAGGTCGCCGGGGTCTTTCAGATCCAGTGCGATCGAGCGCTTGTTGCGGTTGATGCCCAAGTAATAGGTCGAGACGTCGTCGCGGACCGGCGGCATCCACGTCCTCGTGTCGTCGCCACCGGGGCTCTCCACCTTGATCACCTGCGCGCCGAGATCGGCGAGGAGCATCGTGGCATAAGGACCCGCGAGGATCCTGGAGAAGTCGGCAACCACCAGGCCGCTGAGAGGTCCCATGTCCACCTTTCTAGCGCGTTCGCCAGACGGACGCTTGTCCGCTGGGGGAAATCCTTCTCCTTCGACTTCGCGGCTGTCAACCGTGGCGTGACCCACTCGAAATCAGCCCTTGACACGCCGATCGCGGCGGGCAGAAGCTGGGTTCCTCAACGCGACCGCCAGACGGACAGCTGTCCGCCAGGGCTCAGAGGGGAGTGGCCGGCGATGAGTGACACCGTGGTCTTTCGCAACGGTCTGGTTCTCACCATGGACGACGCGCACACCGTGCTGCCTGGGGCGGACGTGCTGGTGGTCGACGACCGCATCGCCGAGGTCGGGGTCGGCCTGACCGCTCCCGAGGGCGCCGTCGAGATCGACGCGAGCGGCGGCATCCTGATGCCCGGCATGATCGACACCCACCGGCACATGTGGCAGACCGCGATGCGGGGTTACGGCGCCGACTGGACCCTCACACAATATTTCGTCTGGTACTACCTCGAGTCCGGCAAGCTCTTCCGCCCGGAGGACATTTATGCGGGCAATCTGCTGGCCGCCATCGAGGCGATCGACGCCGGCGTCACCACGACGGTCGACTGGTCGCACGGGCTGCAGACCCCGCAGCACGCCGACGCGGCGGTCGACGCGCTCGAGGCGGTGCCCGGCCGGTTCGTGCTGGCATACGGAAACATCCAGCAGGGTCCGTGGGAGTGGGCGACCAGCGACGGGTTCCGCGACTTCGTCAATCGGCGCATCTCCAGCGGCAACGACATGCTCGGCTTCCAGATGGCCTTCGACGTCACCGGCGATCCGGCCTTCCCCGAGAAGGCGGCCTTCGAGGTGGCTCGCGAGCTCGGTGTGCCGGTCACCACGCACGCCGGCGTCTGGGGCGCGACGAATGACGACGGCATCCGGCTGATGCACGAGAACGGGTTCATGACCCCGCGAAACGTCTACGTGCACTCCGCGACGCTCAACAACGACTCCTACCACCGCATCGCGGCCACCGGCGGATCCGTGTCCGTGTCCACCGAGAGCGAGCAGAGTGCCGGCCAGGGCTACCCGCCCACCTGGGCGCTGCGCGACTACGGCATCCCGATTTCGTTGTCGATGGACACCAGCGTCTGGTGGAGCGGCGACCTCTTCTCTGCCATGCGCACCACGCTGGGCGCCGATCGGTCTCGCGAGCACATGGAGGCGCACGCCCGCGCCGACACCGTCACGCACCTGCACCTGCGGTCCGAGCAAGTCGTCGACTGGGCGACCCGCGGCGGCAGCAAGGCGCTCGGGATGGACGACAAGGTGGGCAGCCTCGAGCCGGGCAAGAAGGCCGACGTCGTGCTGCTCAAGAACGACGACTCGCCGGTCATGTTCCCGATCCTCAACCCCTATGGCCACGTGGCGTTCCAGGCGCAGCGCGGGGATGTCGACACCGTCATGATCAACGGCCGCGTGGTCAAACGCGACCACAAGCTGGTCGGCGTCGACCTCGGTGAGGCGCGGCGCAAGGTGGAGGCCACCATCGAGCACCTGATCGGAACGATGGGCCGAGAGGCTTGGGACAAGGGCATGAACCCGGACGTGCCCGAGACGAAGGTGACGGACAACCCTTACACGTACACCGAGTGGGACGCTGGATCGGCTCAGTGGAAGCATTGACCGACGTGGGAGTCGAGGGAGGCAGGATGGCGCGCGACGACGCGGGTCCTGACTTCATCGAGGCCCTGGCCCGTGGGCTCGAGGTGCTGCGCAGTTTCCGGCCGGAGCGACGGGTGTCGACGCTGAGCGAGATCGCCGCCGACACCGGGCTCGCCCGGCCGACCGTCCGGCGCATCCTGATGACGTTGGTCGCGCTGGGTTATGTGCGCACGGCCGACCGGGGTTACGTGCTGGCGCCGCGGGTGCTCGAGCTCGGCATGACCTACATCAACTCGCTGGAGATGTGGGACGTCGCCCGGCCGCACATGGAGAAGCTGGTCGCACAGACCAACGAGTCCAGTTCGATGGCTCAGCTCGACGAGGGCGACATCGTTTACGTGGCGCGGGTGGCGGTGCCGAAGATCGTGACGTTGTCGGTGTCGATCGGCACTCGATTCCCGGCGATCGCCACGTCGATGGGCAAGGTGCTGCTGGCCGCGCAGGATTTCAACACGCTGGACTACCTGTTCGAGGAGCCGAGCCGCTCGGGCATCGCGCCGCGGTGGAACCCGACGCCGAACGAGTTGTTCCGCGAGTTGCGCGAGGTCCGGGCCAAGGGCTGGGCGCTGGCCGATCAGGATCTCGCGCCCGGCATCCGGTCGATCGCCACCGGCATTCGGGACGTCGACGGCGAGGTGGTGGCGGCGATCAACGTGACCGTGCACGCCGCCGAAACTTCCGTGGAAAAGCTGACTGGCGACTACCTTCCGCTGCTGCTGCGCACCGCGTCGGACATCAGCCAGGACTGGGCGATGCTCGGCGGCGTGCCGGCGAAGACCATGGGCCATTCACCGAGTGGATGATTAATCACTCACGGCTTTCATATCGATCGCTACTGGCCGGAACCGGGTCCTTACCGGCACGATCGACTGGTGACGACCTTCGGGCGGCTGCCCTTTCCGATCTCGCTGACCGGCGAGGGCGTTCAGCTGCGCGAGTGGACTTCGGACGATCTGGATGATCTGGTCGAGCTGCTGGACGAGCCGGACATCGCCCGCTGGACCCCGATGCCGTCGCCGTTCGACGTCGAGGCCGGCATCGCCTATCTCAAGCGGGCTCACCAGGGGCGGCTGAGCGGCCAGCGCATCCAGCTGGCGATCACGGCGGACGGCGGCAAGCCGCTCGGTGAGGTTCTGCTCTTCGGCGTCGACCTCGGCCTCAAGGAGGCCGAGCTGGGCTACCTGGTGGGTGCACCACATCGCCGGCGCGGCCTCGCGGCGAGCGCTCTCGTGCTGCTTTCGGGATATGCGCACACCGGCCTCAACCTCAGCCGGCTGCTTCTGCGCATCGACCCGGCCAACACCGCCAGCACCGCCGTCGCGCGACGCTGCGGCTACCGTCTCACCGGCGAGCCGCCGATCCTGCAGGAGGGCCCATACGGCCCGAGCAGCCTGGACACCTGGGAACTGGTGTGGCAGCCCGACACCCGCCGCCAGCGCCTGCGCAACGTGGCCACCCGCCGCTACGGCCGCCGCCCGTAACCGGGCGATGGCCCGCGACATGCTGTAGCCACGAATCGGACCGCCGCCCAGAACCGGGCCGTCGCCTTCGGTCGGGCTCGCGCCCGTGACTAGGCCTCGCGTCGAGCCTGGAGCCGTCCGGCCGTGACTGCGCCGCCGCTCCAGATCGAGTCGACCGGCGGCTGACCGCGCCACGACCTCGCTCAGATAGCCATTCCGTCTACCTGACATGACGTGTCAGGCATGGCGGTCTACGGTCGGATCATGGGAGTTGAAGTGGATCGCGCGCAGGTGATGGCCTTTCGGGTGGCGGCGCTCGGGCTCGGTGAGCGGACCAAGGACCGGCCGGGTGACCTGCCACTGCTCGACCTCGGGGTGCAGGAGTACACGCCGGGATCGCTGCAGGTTGGGCTTGCCGCTCGCACGTCCGCTGCGCTCTCCGACGACCGGCTTGTCATGGTGTGGGCCGCGCGCGGGGCGCCGCATCTGCATCGGCGGCGGGACCTGCGCAAACTCGCCGAAGCTTTGTGGCCGGTCAGCGACGCGGATGCGACCGCGCGGATTCAGAGCGGGCAGATTCCGGAGGGGATGAAGCTTGGGCTTGCCGCTTTCACCGCCACCGCCGAGGCGATGAGCAAGGTCGTGACCAGGTCGATTCCGCGCGGCGAGGCCAGCACGGCGGTCAGCACGATGGTGCCGAAGTCGCTGACCTACGAGTGTCGTTCCTGCAAGGCGCGGCACATCGCGGGCAACGTGTGGCAGCACGCCAGCTTCGCCGGAGGTGTGCTGGTCGAGTCGCGCGGCAAGGACGCCACGCTCGGGCCGATCAAGAACTGGCCCGGCGTTCCCACCGAGAACAAGGGGATCGACGGGCTGATCCGGCTCTATCTGCGGATGCTCGGGCCGGCCGGCCCGCTCGAGGTGGGCAAGTATTTCGGCAGCTCGACCGCTGAGATGAAGAAGGTCTGGCCGGACGACCTGGTCGAGGTCAAGGTGGACGGTCGCAAGGGCTGGGTGCCGGCCGACGCGGTCGACGACCTGACCGGGGCCGAGACCGCGACTGGGGTCCGGCTGATCCCGCCGATGGACGCGCTGCTCCAGGCCCGCGACCGTGACCTGCTGGTCCCCGACAAGAAGGCGCAGAAAGAGGTGTGGCGGACCCTCGGCAATCCGGGCGCCCTGCTGGTCGATGGAGAGATCGCCGGTGTCTGGCGTGCCAAGATCTCCGGGCGCAAGCGGGTGGATCTGACGGTCACACCGTTCGGCACGCTGAGCGCCAAGGCGCGCAAAGCGGTCGATGCCGAAGCTTCAGAGGTGGCGCGCGCACGCGAGGTGCCCGAGGCAACCGTCGCCTTCAGCTGAGCAAGGCCACTGAGAGGCGAGGCTGAAAGGCGGGGCCTACCAGGGTGGGGGCAGTGGCCCCGGGTTTGTTGGGGGATAGGCGCGGGACGGCCGGCGGCGGGACGCCAGCGCTCCGATCAGCACCATCGCGGCGCACGTCGCGGCGACCACCGCCGCGATCCACCACCCCGAGACGGCCAGGATCAGCGCGGCCACCCAGATCACCCCCGCGGCGAGGAGCAGGGACACCGGCACCCGCCGGCGATGCGACTTGCCGCCGGACATGCGTACGCAAAAGTCGGGGTCTTCTCGCCGCAGCTGCCGTTCCAGCTGTGCCAGTCTGCGACTGTCTTCCTTGCTCAGCATGTCGCCACCTTCCGGTCCGGCCACCCGGTCCGAGCGCATCGACCGGGATGCTCCAATCCCGGTGATGACATTGTTACCCGTCAGTCGCAAGCTCGATACATCCGGGACTGTCGAAATCTTGCCCGAATCGTGCTCGCTACCGGTCTACCGGTGGCCGGAAGGTGACGACCGCACCGCGAGTGCGGCTGTCCGAAAGTTTCAGGCGCGCACCGCTCGGAACACCCAGATTCGCATGAGCAGGAAGCGGACTCCGGTGGCGATCAGGTTCGCGGTGATCAGGACGGCCAGCTCAACCCACTTCGCCGGGGCCGTCGCGGCGGCGTCGAGCAGAGCCAGCGAACCACTGGTCAGGATCAGCCCGATCGCGAACACGACCAGACCCTGTGCCTGGTGGCGCCACGCGCGGTCGGTTCCGCGTACCCCGAAAGTCAGCCGGCGGTTGGCCGCCGTGTTGGCCACCGCCGTGATCAACAGGGCCAGCAGGTTGGCCCACTGCGGCCCCAGACCGAGCCGGAGCAGCGCATAGAGCATGAGATAGGCCAGCGTGCTCGCGACCCCGACGGCGGCGAACTTCATCAGCTGCCCGGTGAGCCCGGCCGGCACCCCCGCGACCGGCAGCGGGTTGCGGCCCAGCTGTTCACGCAGCGCCGCCAGCGGCAGACGCCCGGTGCCCAGGGCGCGGGTCAGGCGGGCGATGCCCTTCAGGTCGGCGATCGCGGTGGAGACGATGTCGACGCGACTGTCCGGATCGTCCACCCAGTCCACCGGCACCTCGTGGATGCGCAGCCCGGCACGCTCGGCCAGGACCAGCATCTCGGTGTCGAAGAACCATCCGGTGTCCTCGACCATCGGCAGCAGCCGGGCCGCCACCTTGCCGCGAATCGCCTTGAATCCACACTGCGCGTCGGAGAACCGGGCCGACAGCGTGCCACGCAGGATCAGGTTGTAGGTCCGCGAGATGAACTCGCGCTTCGCTCCGCGCACGACCCGGGATCCGCGGCTGAGCCGCGACCCGATCGCCAGGTCCGAGTGCCCCGAGATGAGCGGCGCGACCAGCGGCAGGAGGGCCGCAAGGTCGGTCGAAAGATCCACATCCATGTACGCGAGAACGACCGCGTCCGAGTGAGTCCAGGCATGCTTGAGCGCCCGCCCACGCCCCTTCTCCGCCAGCCGGACGGCGGTCACCTCGGGCATCGTCTCGGCGAGCACGCGCGCCACGTCCGGCGTCGAGTCGGTGCTGGCGTTGTCCGCGATCGTGATCCGGAACGGGTACGGGAAGTGCGCGGCCAGATAGCCGTGCAGCCGGCGAACGCACGGCTCGAGGTCGATCTCCTCGTTGTAGACCGGAACGACCACATCGAGCACGGGAGCGACGAGCCGCACCGGCTCGGCGGCGTGCGAAGGCAGCGTGGAAAGGCTCATGCCAGCAAGGTCGTCTTCGCGGCTTTGCCCCGAATATGGCAAGCCTGTGCCCGGGCTATGAATGTCGGCCGGGCTGGTTCACAGCCGCTGCATAGGTCGGGCATAAGAGACGGACAGACCGGCGGCCGAAAGTGATCGAGTCAGCTTAGAAACCCTGCCCGAAGGACTCCGATGACCTCGACGATGCCCGTTCCGCAAATGGTGTCGCCCGAACCACCGCCGCCGGGAATGCCGCGCAAGCCCGCCTGGTGGGCGACTCTGCTGGTCGGCAAGGCCGAGGACCCGAAATGGGTGCGGCCCTCGCTGATCGGTCTGCTGGTTGCCACCGCGGTGCTCTATCTGTGGGGGCTCGGCGAATCCGGATGGTCGAACGCCTTCTATTCCGCGGCGGTGCAGGCCGGGTCGGAGAGTTGGAAGGCGTTCTTCTACGGGTCGTCGGATGCGGCCAACTCGATCACCGTGGACAAAACACCTGCGTCGCTGTGGATCATGGCGTTGTCGGTGCGGATCTTCGGGCTCAGCTCGTGGAGCATTCTGGTGCCCGAGGCGCTGATGGGTGTCGCGACCGCCGGGCTGCTCTTCGCCACGGTGCGGCGCTATTTCGGGCCGGCGGCGGGGCTGTTGGCGGGGGCGGTTTCGGCGCTCACTCCGGTGGCAGTGCTGATGTTCCGGTTCAACAATCCGGACGCGCTGCTGGTGCTGCTGATGGTGGCGGCGGCGTGGGCGACCATGCGGGCGATCGAAAAGGGACGCACCAAGTGGCTGATCTGGGCCGGGGTGTTCATCGGTTTCGGCTTCCTGACCAAAATGCTGCAGGCGTTGCTGGTGGTGCCGGCGCTGGGCTTGGCCTATCTGCTCTTCGGGCCGCCGAAGCTCGGCAAGCGGATCGTGCAGCTGCTGGTGGCGCTCCTCGCGATCGTGGTTTCGGCGGGCTGGTGGATCGCCATTGTCGAACTGGTGCCGGCTTCCATGCGGCCCTATATCGGTGGGTCGCAGAACAACAGCATTCTCGAGCTGACGCTGGGCTACAACGGGTTGGGCCGGCTGTCCGGGAACGAGACCGGCAGTGTGGGCGGCGGCGGTGGGAACTGGGGGGAGACCGGCTGGCTGCGGATGTTCGACTCGTCGCAGGGTGGGCAGGTGTCCTGGTTGTTGCCGGCGGCGTTGATTCTGCTGGTGGCCGGGCTGGTGCTGACCGCGCGGGTGGTTCGGACGGATCTGGCTCGGGCGGCGTTGGTGCTCTGGGGTGGATGGCTCGTGGTGACCGGGCTGGTGTTCAGCTTCATGGCCGGGATCTTCCACGCGTATTACACGGTGGCTCTGGCACCGGCGATCGGTGCGGTGGTCGGCATGGGCGCGATCATGAGTTGGCGCGCGCTTCGCGGGCGTCCGGTCGTCGGCGGGTCCACCAGCTCGGACCCCGCTTTCTCGTCTTCCTACTCCGCGCCGGCCAATGCGACTCCGTCCGACTTCCCCTCGTCTCCGGCGGCGCCGGCGTGGCACCGGGTGTTCGCGGCGGTGATGCTCGCCGCGGCGATCGGGGTCAGCGCCTGGTGGTCCTATGTGCTGCTGAACCGCAGCGCCGACTTCCTGCCCTGGCTGCGTTATGTGGTGCTGATCGGCGGAATGGTCGCGGCCGTCGGGGTGCTGGCTTCGATCCGGCTCTCCGCGCGGATCGCCGCGGTGATCGCCGGGCTTGCGCTGGGTGCGACGCTGGCCGGGCCGGCTGCCTACGCGGTGCAGACCGCTGCCGAGCCACACACCGGCTCGATCCCGACCGCTGGTCCGGCGACGGCCGGTGGATTCGGCGGACCGGGCGGCGGCGGGCGCGGTGGACCTGGTGGGATGCGTGGGGGTGGCTTTCCTGGCGGCTTCCCGGGCGGCGCCAACGGCGGGGGCTTCAACGGCGGCACTCCGCCCGGCGGAACCGGAACCGGCACGCAGGGTGGGACTGGCACGCAGGGTGGGACTGGCACGCAGGGTGGGACTGGCACGCAGGGCGGAACCGGCACGCAGGGCGGAACCGGCACGCAAGGCGGGACCGGGATGCCGGGTGGGACCGGGATGCCGGGCGGCGGCAACGGTGGTGGCCCGGGTGGTGGCGGCATGGGTGGCCTGCTCAACGCCGCGACCGTCAGCGATGAGATGAAGGCCCTGCTGGACGCGAATGCCGACAGCTACACGTGGGTGGCCGCGGCGGTCGGCTCGCAGAACGCCTCGGGATATCAGCTGGCCACCGGCGACCCGGTGATGGCGGTCGGCGGCTTCAACGGCAGCGACCCGTCGCCGACTCTCGAGCAGTTCCAGCAGTATGTCGCCGAGGGCAAGATCCACTACTTCATCGGGGGAGGCGGCGGCTTCGGCGGCGGCCGGGGCGGCAACAGCACCGGCGGAAGCAACTACAGCTCCCAGATCGCCGAGTGGGTGGCGGCCAACTTCCAGTCCCAGACCGTGGACAACGTCACGATCTACGACCTGACCACTCAGCAGTAGCCCACCCACCCCAACAATCAGGCGGCTCTCCGAAAGGAGAGCCGCCTGATCGCAGCTCGCAAGCCCGCAGCCCTGGCCGCGTCCGCCGTCTTGTCGGACTGGCGGTGGATGAAGGGGTGGGTTGGCTGCTCGGCTAGGTGGTCACCCCGGAGAGGGATGCTGGACGTCCGGGCGGCCCGAATACGCTGGCGCAAGTGATGGAGTGGGTTCGGCATATGTTGTGACGTGCGGCCGCGCGATGGGCGGTGGCTTGGCTTTACCTGAGATCCCGGTATGCGCCGGACGGGACTCAGCTTCACCAGTGTTTCGCTGGTCGAGATGAGCCCCGCGCCCACCTCGACCGGATGAGTCGAGAGGCGACGTTGCCGGCCATCGGTCCGTGGGCTGCCGTGCTGGTCATCTGCGCCCCGATCGCGGCCATCGTGATCATGAGGAGCGGGTCGAAGCCTTGACCGGGCCGGCCAAGGCGGTGCGGTCAGGAGGGAAGAACCGGCCCGGACCGTAGGCGGTCCGGGCCGTGGGCGGCTCAGTTCAGAGCGCGACGCTTCGCGGAGGCCGTGGCCAGGCGTTCCAGCACCGAAACCGTTGGCTCCCAACCCATGCACGCGTCCGTCACCGACTGGCCGTAGGTCAGGTCGCCGCCCAGTTCCTGGCGGCCGGGGACCAGGAAGCTCTCCAGCATCACGCCGGCGATGCCGTGCTGGCCGGCCTCCATCTGGCCGGCCACGTCCTCGACCACCAGGGGCTGGCGCAGGTGGTCCTTGTTGCTGTTGCCGTGCGAGCAGTCGATCACCAGGCGCTCGGGGAGCTGGGCTTCCGCCAGCAGGCCGAGGGACGCCGCCACGTCCGCGGCCGCGTAGTTCGGTTTGCCGCCGCCGCCTCGCAGCACCAGGTGGCAGTCGGGGTTTCCGCGGGTGTGCAGGATCGCCGGGGTTCCGGAGAAGTCGATGCCGGGGAAGACGTGCGGCACGGCGGCCGCGTTGATCGCGTCGATCGCGGTGGCGATGCTGCCGTCCGGGCGGTTCTTCATGCCGATCGGCATCGACAGGCCGCTCGCCAGCTGGCGGTGCACCTGCGACTCGACCGTGCGGGCGCCGATCGCGCCCCACGCCACGGTGTCCGCGATGTATTGCGGGGTGATCGGGTCGAGGAACTCGACCGCGACCGGCAGGCCGCGCCGGACCACCTCGAGCAGCAGCTTGCGGGCCACCCGCAGGCCGGTGCCGACGTCGCCGGTGCCGTCCAGCGCCGGGTCGTTGATCAGGCCCTTCCAGCCGACCGTGGACCGCGGCTTCTCGAAGTAGACCCGCATCACGATCAGCAGGTCGTCGGCCAGGCGAGAGGCTTCGGCCTGGAGTCGGTCGGCGTATTCGCCGGCGGCCTCGGGGTCGTGCACCGAGCACGGGCCGACGACCACCAGCAGCCGCGGATCTCGGCCCTGGATCACGGCTTCCACCTCGCGGCGACCGGCCAGCACCGCGTCGTGCAGGTCCTCGGTCAGCGGCAGCTCGTGGTGCAGCAGCGCGGGGCTCATCAAAGGAACGATGGATTCGATGCGCTGGTCGCGGACCCGCTGCACCTGGGGGATGGTCATGACTTCCTTCCGCCGGCGTCGCGAAGAAGCGTGAGCCGGCTGTCTGCTCGCAAACGAAAAGGCAGCGACATGATTGTCGCTGCCTCGGCCGGCTCTGGCGGGTGTCTCAGGTCATGCGGTCATGGCCGAGTCACCGGCGAAGCCGGCCTCGTAAACCGCGGATACCAACGGGACACGTCGCACAGCGTACCGGATGGCGGTCGCACAAAGGTCCGTCACCCGGGGTATGTAATTGTGCAAGTTGCTGTGGTCGGATTGGCAACATGAACGAGGTCAGCGCGCCCGATCTGCTCGACCAGCTGCTCGTGCTGTCCCCCCGGGAGCGTTATCAAGCCGTCGCCACGGTCGCCACGCGGGTGTGGGAGACGCCCAGCGTGCTGCTCGGCGAGATCCCGCCGACCCAGGCGATCACCGCGGTGGCGGTGATCGCGGCCGGTCTGCCGGGGGCGTACCGGAAGCCGTGGCGTGATGACCGCCTCGCCGCAGCCGCGCTGCCCCGGGTGAGCCCCGAGCTGGCCGGGCGTGCCCTGTGCGCGCTGGACGTGATCGTCGGACGGGACAGCGAGTCGGTGCCGCTGGAACTGCACGTCAGTGACGGCGACGCGGCCCGGGCGCTATTGGACGACCTCCGCGACGTGCTGATGGAGGGCATCCGCGGCGGATTCTGAGGCCACCGGCACCCGCACGGTGAACTCGGTGCGGCCCGGCGCCGACTCCACCGCGACCGTGCCGCCGTGCGCGGTGACCACCGCGTGCACGATGGAGAGTCCCAGGCCGGTGCTGCCGGCCGCCCGCGACCGCGAGCTGTCGCCGCGCGCGAATCGCTCGAAGATGTGCGGCTGCAGCTCGGCCGGAATGCCCGGCCCGGCGTCGGTCACCCGGATCAGGGCCTCGCGGTCGGTCGCGCTCACTCCGACGGTCACGGTGGTGCCCTCCGGAGTGTGCGTACGCGCGTTGGCCAGCAGATTCGACAACACCTGATGCAGCCGGGCCGAGTCCCCGGTGATGGTCACCGGCTCGGCGGGCAGGTCGAGCTGCCAGTCGTGCCGCGGACCGGCCGCGTGCGCGTCGCTGACCGCGTCCACCACCAGCATGGTCAGGTCCACCGGGTCGTGCGCGAGCGGCCGCCCGGCGTCCAGGCGGGCGAGCAGCAGCAGGTCCTCGACCAGCGCGGTCATCCGCTTCGCCTCGGACTCGACCCGGCGCAGCACGTGCCCGATCTCGTCCGGCACCGGCTGGCGGCTGCGGCGGGAAAGCTCTGCGTAGCCCCGGATCGCGGCCAGCGGCGTGCGCAGCTCGTGGCTGGCGTCCGCGACGAACTGCCGCACCTGGGTCTCGCTGGCGTGCCGCGCCTCGAGCGCGCTGCCCACGTGGTCGAGCATCTTGTTGAGCGCGGCTCCGACCTGGCCGACCTCGGTGCGCGGGTCGGTGTCCGCGTCGGGCACCCGCTGGGCCAGGTCCACCTCGCCGCGGTCGAGCTCGAGCTCGGAGACCCGGGTCGCGGTCGCCGCCACCCGGTCGAGGGGCTTGAGCGTGCGCCGGATGATCACCACGCCGGCCCAGCCGGCGATGATCAGGGCGAGCAGCACCACCCCGGCGATCATCAGGGCGATCTGCAGCAGCGTGCTCTGCACATCGCGCAGCGGCACCGCGGTGATGCCCACCGTGCCGGCCTCGTTGAGCGTGGTCGCGATCACCCGGTATTCGCCGCGGGTGCCGAGGTCGACGTCGGTGCGCACGCCGTTGGGCGTGACGCCGGCCAGCGTGGTCAGCTCGGCGGTGGTCAGCGGCTGATAGACGAAGCGCGGCCCGTACGTGTTGTCGCCCTGCTGCACGGTGAGCACGCCGCGGTCGTCGACGAGCAGGCCGGAGCCGGTGTTCTGCAGGGTGAGGACGATCCAGTTTTTGTCGGCGCCGGGCGGCACGTCGAACCCGGTGCGCCGGCTCCCCGGCGGGCCGCCGCGGCTGCGGCTGTCCACCTGGTCGAGCTGGGCGTCGACCTGGGCATAGAGGGTGTTGCGCAGGTAGACCTCGGCGGTCCCGCCGACCACCAGCCCGAGGACGGCGAGCAGCGCGATCATCATGGCGACCAGCCGGGTGCGCAGCGGCCAGCCGCGGGGGCTGCGCCAGCGCGCCGGGTGCAACACGGTGGTCATCGTCAGTCGGCCGGCTTCAGCACGTAACCGGCGCCGCGCATCGTGTGGATCATCGGGGCGCGGCCGGCGTCGATCTTCTTGCGCAGGTACGAGATGTAGAGCTCGACCACGTTGGCCTGCCCGCCGAAGTCGTAATTCCACACCCGGTCCAGGATCTGGCTCTTGCTCAGCACCCGCCGCGGGTTGCGCATCAGATAACGCAGCAGCTCGAACTCGGTGGCGGTGAGCGTGACCAGGTCGCCGCCCCGGCGCACCTCGTGGCTGTCCTCGTCCAGCGTCAGGTCGCCGACGATCAGCTGCGACTCGGCGCGCATCGGCGACCGGCCCATCCGGCGCATCAGGCCGCGCAGCCGGGCCACCACCTCTTCCAGGCTGAACGGCTTCGTCACGTAGTCGTCGCCGCCCGCGGTGAGCCCGGTGATCCGGTCCTCCACCGCGTCCTTCGCGGTCAGGAACAGCACCGGCACGTCGGGCGTCTCGCCGCGCAGCCGGCGCAGCACCTCGAGCCCGTCGATGTCCGGCAGCATCATGTCGAGCACGACGGCGTCCGGCCGGAAGTCGCGGGCCGTGCGGACCGCGGTCATCCCGTCGCCGGCACTGCGGACGTCCCACCCCTCGTAGCGCAACGCCATCGAGAGCAGCTCGGCGAGGGTGGGTTCGTCGTCGACCACGAGCACCCGGACCGGTCCGCCGTCCGGGCGGCGGAGGTCGGTGCTGGAGTCTGTGTTCGCCATCGTCATGCCCTCACTGTCGCGGGCGCGGCTATGCCTGTGCTTTCCACTTCCTGTGTAGCAGCTGTGACCTCAGGGCGAGCTGGGTCTTCGCACCATCCGCACTGTCCGAATGCTTGGCCGGGGTTCCGGCCGGTGTGTTGAAAACCGACTAATCCGTCCGAAACCGGCATGATGGCGCGCGTCGTCAAGCTGAGTGGGGGACCGGGTGTCATCGAGCCGAGTGGTCGGCGGCCTGTTGGCGCTGCTGGTGGCGATGTGGCCGGCCGCGCCCGCCGCGGCGGACGTCGCCTGGCCGGACGGTGTCAACCCCGACTCGGTGCGCGCGGCCACCGTCGGAGCCGCCTCGATCGCCGCCGGCCGGGCGCACTCATGCGCGGTGACCAGCGTCGGAGCGGTCTATTGCTGGGGCAGTGACAGCGACGGCCAGCTGGGCGACGGCGACCCGCTGAACGACGTGAACCGCGCGGTCCCGGTGCAGGCCGCGGCCGGCATGGGCGTGGTGGTGCAGGTGGACGCCGGCGAGGAGCACACCTGCGCGCTGGGATACCTGGGCGGCGTCTACTGCTGGGGCGACAACTCGTCCGGGCAACTCGGCGTCGGCGACCTCGACGACGAGCACCAGCCCGCCGAGACCAGGTTTCCGGTCAAGGAGCCGCCCTATCTGCTGGTCGAGGTGACCACCGGGGCGAACCACAGCTGCGCGATCGACGAGGACGGCGCGGCCTGGTGCTGGGGCCGGAACACCGAGGGCCAGCTCGGCATGGGTGGTTCGGCCGGCTCGGACCATCCGGTACGCGTATCCGACGCCACCGGCCTCACCGAGCCGGTCGTCGACATCGCGGCCGGCGGCGACTCCACCTGCGCGGCGACCGCGGACGGGGTGGCCTGGTGCTGGGGCGCCGGCGACCGCGGCCAGCTCGGCGACGGCGGCACGGCGGACCGCGACCGTCCGGTCCGGGTGTCCACCGCCGGCGTGCTGAGTGGCCGGGACGTGCGGCAGATCGCGGTCGGCAAGCAGGCGGCGTGCGCGGTCGACCAGGACGGCCGGGCGTCCTGCTGGGGACGCACCGCGAGCGCGCTGTCGACCCTGCCGCAGGCCTCCGGCGGGCCCGCGTTTCTGCAGGTGGCGGGTGGTGGCGAGCACGCCTGCGGGCTGGACCGGCGGGGTGCGGGCTGGTGCTGGGGCCGCGGCGGCGAGGGGCAGCTGGGCGACGGCGGAGTCGCCGATGCGGTGGCTCCCGGGCGAATCGACGCAGGCGCCCGTAATTCGGATGAGAAGTTGCGGGATCTGGATACCGGGGACGAGCACACGTGCGCCCTGGACGAGCGGTACGTGGCCTTCTGCTGGGGAAACAATGGCTCGGGACGGCTCGGGGGCGGGGCGGGCGGTGCGGTGCGCGTACCGGTCAAGGTGTTGGGGTTGCCTCGATCGCCCGCGGCCGTAAGCCGCGTCCGGGTGAGTGCGCTCGACGGCGGCCTGCGGGTCTCGTGGCGGCCGGCCACCGATTTCGGCTCCGGCGACTTCCTCGCCTATCTGGCGGTGACCGCTGACTTCGAGGCGGTCTGCGAGGTGGACGACACGAACGGCGCCGGCTGCGACCTGACCGGTCTGTCCAACGGCAGGCCCTACGACGTGACCGTGTTCACCTATGCGACGCAGGGCACGACGCTGAGCGAGTTCGCCACCGTCGCGCCCGGCGTCGACGCGCCGCCGTCGCCGGGCGCGAGGCCGTCACCCACCCGGCTCGCCCCCGGCGAAGGCGGCGGCGATCTCCCGTCGACCGGCGCCGCGCTGGTGCCGCCGACCGTCGCGATCGGCCTGCTGCTGGTCGGCCTCGGCCTGATCGCCCTGCTGGTCAGGCGTGCCGGCTAGCCGGTGCGGCGGCGCACCCACCAGAAGCCGAAAGCGCCGAGCAGCAACGTGACCGCCAGATAGCTGGAGAACTCGATCCACTGGAACGGCCAGTACCGGTCGGCCGGGTGGTAGCTGTAGCTGAAGTGCAGGTTCTGGTCGACCATGCAGGGCAAATCCTTCTCCGGCGAGCCCTTGTGGCACTGCGCCGCCTGCTCGCCGGTATACGGCGTGCCGTCCGCGTTGAACACCTTGGCCTCGTCCGACATGGACCAGGCGCCGGCCTTGGTGTAGCCGATGATCCGTGCGCCGTCGGGACCGATGCCGAAGCCGTTCGACCGGCTCATCGCGTCCGCGCTGAACGCGACGGTGCTGGTCACCGGCGTCATCAGGTGCGCCCGGACCGCGTTCGGCATGACCCACTGGACGACCGCGAACACCGCCAGGGTCACCGCCATGGCGACCAGCGTGCGGCGCGCCACGAGCCCGACGACGGTGCCGAGGACGAACGCGAAGGCGGCGTAGCCGAGCGGGACGATGTTGCGGGAGGCGAAGTTCACCGCGCCGAAGCGGTCGCCGATGAACTGGTCGTAGTCGCTCGCGTTCCAGGTGAGCAGCAGACTGAACAGACCGGTGAAGGCGACCGCGGCAAGGGCGAGGAAGACCAGCTTGGTCGCCAACCAGCGGACCCGGGTGACGCTCTGGTTCCAGACCAGGCGGTCGGTCCGCTCCTCGAACTCCCGGCTGATCAGCGGCGCACCCCAGAAGATGCCGATCAGGGCGGGCGCGGCGATCAGCAGTACGCCGGCAAGGGACAGCGGGCCGACGTACGCGTCGCTGAAGTCGTGCCGCGCGGTGATGCACTCGTTGCCCTGACAGCCCGCGACGCCGACGTAGTCGTCCCGGATGCGGACGCCGAGATAGATCAGGTAGGTCGCGATCGCGGCCAGCGCGGTCGCGGCGACCACCGCCTGCGTGCGGAACTGCCGCCAGGTCAGCCAGATCATGACGCCACCGCCGCCCGGATCATGTACGCCATCCCGAGGTCCTCGAGGTCGACCGGCTGCGCGCCCGGCACCGCGGCGTCGGAGCGCACCACGTCCTCGTGAATGCGCTCGGCGCCGGCCGGCACGTCCCCGGCCGTGCGGAAGTGCACGGCCAGCAGATCGGCGACGTCGCCGGCCAGCTGCACCCGGCCCGCGGCCAGCACGATCAGGTGGTCGCAGACCTGCTCCAGATCGCCCAGCAGATGTGAGGACAGCACCACGCTGACCCCGAGCTCGGCGACGAAGTCGAGCAGGTCGCGCAGGAACGCGTGCCGGGCCAGCGGATCCAGCGACGCCACCGGCTCGTCCAGGACCAGCAGCTCGGCGCGCTTGGCCGCGGCGATGGTGAGAGCGAGCTGGGCGCGCTGCCCGCCGGAGAGCTTGCCGGCCTTCTGCGCGGGATCGAGGCCGAGCCGCTTGACCCGGCCCTCGGCGAGCGCCCGATCCCAGCGCGGGTTGAGCCGGGCGCCGAGCCGCAGGTGGTCGGCGATCGACAGGCCGCGGTAGACCGGTGCGTCCTGCGCGACGAACCCGACCCGGGCCAGCTGGGCCGCACCGGCGCCCGGCCGGTTGCCGAGCACCGCGATGCTGCCCGTCGTCGGTGCGACGATTCCGCAGGTCAGGCCGAGCAGGGTGGTCTTGCCGGCGCCGTTCGGGCCGACCAGGCCGACGATCCGACCGGCCGGCACCCGCAGGGTGCAGTCGGCCAGTGCGGTCGTGCGGCCATAGCGTTTACCCAGTCCCTCGGTTTCCAGGACCGGCGTCGTCACGACGTTCTCCAGAGGTCTCATGGGGATGTTCTATTCACTGAGCGGTCACAGCACGGTCAGCGTTCCTGTGACCGCGCTGTGACGCCGATCCCGATAACCTCGGCCGATGAGGGTGCTCGTGGTCGAGGATCAGGCGGCGCTCGCCGACTCGGTGGCGCGGGTGTTGCGCCGTGAGGGCATGGCGGTCGACGTCGCCTATGACGGCGACGCCGCGCTGGAGCGCACCGCCGTGCTCGACTACGACGTGGTGGTGCTCGACCGTGACCTGCCCGGCGTGCACGGCGACCAGGTGTGCCGCGCGCTGGTCGCCCGTGAGTCGCCCAGCCGGGTGCTGATGCTGACCGCCTCGGGCACGGTCGCCGAGCGGGTCGAGGGGCTCGGGCTGGGCGCCGACGACTACCTGCCCAAGCCGTTCGCCTATGCGGAGCTGGTGGCCCGGATCCGTGCGGTCGGCCGGCGCAACAGCCCGGCCGCCCCGCCGGTCCTGGTGCACGGCGACGTGCGGCTCGACCCGGCGCAGCGGATCGCCACCCGGGCCGGCGTGCGGTTGTCGCTGAGCCCCAAGGAGTTCGCCGTGCTCGAGCACCTGCTCACCGGCCAGGGCCGGGTGGTGTCCGCGGAGGAGCTGCTCGATCGGGTCTGGGACGAGGCCGCCGACCCGTTCACCACGACGGTCAAGGCGACCATCAACCGGCTGCGGGCCAAGCTCGGCGACCCGCCGATGATCGTGACGGTGGCGCGTGCCGGCTACCGAATCTGAGAAGCGGGTCAACCGGCTCCGCCGGCGCCTCACGTGGCTCTACTGCGCGGCGTCGGTGGTCTCCGGCGTGGTGCTGCTGCTGATCATCACCGGGCTGGCTCGCAGCCTGCCGCCCGCCGACGTCCGCGCGCCTCGCTTCGAGCCCTTCGAACCCGGCCGCCTGCCGTTGCCCGTGCCCGCGCCCGGTGAGCTGCAGGACTTCCGCTCGGACCTGCTGGTGCTGCCCGGCCTCGCGCTGGCCATCATGGCCCTGATCTCGCTGGCGGTGGGCTGGGTGATCGCCGGCCGGGTCCTGCTCCCGGTGCGCACGATGACCGAGCGCCTGCGGCAGATCTCCGGCCGCAACGTGCACGAGCGGCTCGCCGTCTCCGGCCCGCGCGACGAGTTCAAGGACCTCGCCGACACCGTCGACGGCCTGCTCGGGCGGCTGGAGACCGCGCTCGACGGGCACAAGCGGTTCGTCGCCAACGCCGCGCACGAGCTGCGCACCCCGCTGACCGTCGAGCACGCCCTGCTCGAGGAGCCGCTGATCGACCCGGACGCGACCGTCGAGGCCTATCGCGCCAACTTCGAGCGCCTGATCGAGGTCAACCGGGAGCGGGGCCGGCTGCTGGAGTCGCTGCTGACCCTCTCCGGCAGCGAGCACTCCCGGGACCGCACCGAACCGGTGGACCTGGCCGCGCTGGCCGGGCAGGCGATGGCCGACCGGGCGGCCGAGCTCGACCGGCGCGGGCTGCGGGCCAAGACGCTGATCCGGCCGGCCCGGCTGGTCGGCGACCCGACGCTGATCGGGCGCCTGGTGGCCAACCTGTGCGACAACGCGGTGCACTACAACGTGCCCGGTGGCACGGTCGAGGTGTCCACCCGGTTGTCCGCCGGTCAGGCGGTGCTGATCGTCAGCAACACCGGCCCGGTGGTGCCCCCGGCCGAGGTCGACCGGCTGTTCGAGCCGTTCCAGCGGATGCGGCGGGTGGCCGACGACACCCACCACGGGCTGGGCCTGTCGATCGTCCGGGCGATCGCCGTCGCGCACCGCGCGGTGCTCACCGCCCACGCGAACCGCCAGGGTGGGCTGACCGTCGCGGTCAGTTTTCCCGGGCCGGCGGGCCGGTGACCTCCAGCGCGGCGTCGCGGAACAGCGAGGCGCCCTGCTTGAGCCGCTCGACGTAGTGCGGCCGGTTCCAGTTCACCCAGGTCACGTCCCCGACGAACTGGTCCGACCCGGACGCCGACACCACCACGCCGGCGCCCGGGCCGACCACCAGCTTCAGCTTCCCAGCGCGGGGCAGGCCGATCATGTGCGCGGACGGGTCGGCATAGCCCAGCAGTGCCCACGGCACCCGCAGCACCAGGTCGTCCCCGTCGATCCGCCACAGCGAGCGGCTGTCGCCCGGGTTCCAGCCGCCGTAGCGCAGGGCACCCGCGTTGATCAGCTCGGCGGGCAGCTTCGCGCCGGTGCTCGGCACCGTCAGGTCGCGGTTCACCACCAGCTCGTAGCGTTTCCAGCCGGGCGGCGCCGGGCCGCGGGCGGAGGCCGGCGCGGGATAGTCCAGCGGCAGCGGGTCGAGGATGTCCCGCAGATATGCCTGCCCGGTGCGGTTCGCCAGGTCGAAGGTCAGCGCCGCGTCGCCCATCCGGTCGCCCGACCCCGGCGGCGGCTCGCCGACCACCGCGGGCAGCACGTCGAAGGACAGCGTCAGTGCGCTCGGCGCCGGGTCGCCGAGACCGATCCGGAGCTGCACGTACGCCTCGTCCACTCGAGCCGTGACCCGGCGGGCCGGCCAGGCGCCCTCGGTGTCGAACAGGAACTCCGCCGGGGCGTCGGGCGAGCCGGCCGGGTCCATCGCGATCAGCCCGAAGTGCTGCTCGTTGGTGTACGGGTCGTGCCACAGCTGCCGTCGCTCGGGGTACTGACGGGTGATCGTGTTCCAGGTGAACTTGAACCACTCGTCCGCCCAGCCGAACAGGAAGCCGCCGCTCAACCCCTGGTCCCGGATCAGCCGCAGCAGGTCGGCGTCGATCCGCATCGCCTCCTGCTCGCTGTGGTCGCCCTGGGACCGGCCGAGCGGGCTGTGGTGCGCCGACCCGATCGCGGACGGCACGCCGAACTCGGTGACCAGCGTCGGCATGCTCCCGTGGTGCTTGCGCAGCGCGGCCAGATATCCGGCGTACGGGTCGGCGCGCCCGGCGTACCGGTAGCGCTGCAGGGCGGGCTCGTGCCGCTGGAAGTGGGGGTAGTACGGATAGGCGTGATAGCTGGCGAACGTGCCGGCCGGCCAGGCGGCGGACGCCCGCACGTGGTTGGCGTCCAGCTGCAGCAGGTCCTCCCGGTCGAGCGGCTCCTCGGGGTGCCGCAGCGGGTCGGTGGTCGGCCAGTTGGTGAACGCGATCGGCCGGCTCATGCCCCGCTCGGCCTGGTGTGCGGCCAGCTCGTCCATCCGGGCGGCCAGCCAGCGCTCGGTCGGCGTCGCGTTTCGCGTACCGGAAAAGAACTTGCCCTTGATCTGCGGGGCGGCGGCGTTGCGCCGGTCCGAGGCGGTGATCGCATAGGGGTCGAGTTCGACGCCGATGATCCAGCCGCAGAGCCACGGAGTGACGTCGGTGTCCCAGGCGCCGCTCGCCCGCCCCCGCTGCGCCGTCCGGGTCAGGTCGCCCGAGACGGCGTCCGAGGCGTCCTCGAGTTCGGTCCGGAAAGCGCTGGTAACGGTCTTGTCGTAGAGGTTCTTCTTGGCGACATAGGACTCGTCCGGGAAGTAGACGCCCTGCATCAGGAAGAGCGGCCGGTCCGGATTGGCCCGGTTGTATCGGGCCAGCTCCTGATAGAAGGCCGGCGGATGGATCGTGTAGATCCGGACCACCCGCAGGCCCAGCCAGCCCATCGCGGCGAACCACCGGTGATATTGCTCGCGGCTGATCGACAGCTCGCCGGGCTGGTGGCCGGGCGTGGTGCTGCCGAGATTCACGCCGGGCAGGAAGGTCACGTCGCCGGCGGCCGTGTGCAGCGCAAACCGACCGTTTCCGGCCGTCGCGATCACATTCAACCCCCGTTGGGTACGAGACGCCGGCGCCCAGCTGCGATCGATCGGCGGGGACGGGATCTGATCCATGCCCTGGATCGCGAACGCCGCCGACCTCAGCACGGGCGCCGCGGTGGCACCGGTCAGCGGCAGGCACATCGCCAGCGTGACGGCCACGATCGCGACCGCCTTGATCCGTCCGAAACGTGGACGCTCGGGAGCCCGGACGAGATGGCTCGGAAAGTCCCCCACGCAGGCATTCTCTGCGTCAAGGGTTGCAATATGAGGGTTTTGTCCTAGAGGCTCGACGGGAGACGCACTCGCCGTTGGCTCGATGTTGTGCCAGCGTTGTTCTCCGGCGGCTCTTCTTCCTTGTGGAGGCGGATGTGGATCTTCTTGAGGAATACCGCAGGGCGACCTTCATCTTCGAGTCCGGCGATCCCCTGGGCGCCGCCCGCGTGCTCGAGCCGATCGTCGAGGCGGAACCCCACAATGCGGCGGTCCGTCAGTTACTGGCCCGGGCATATTTCAACTCGGCGCAGCTCAACGGCGCTGAAGCCCAGCTCAGGGCCTTGATCGAACATGATCCGTCGGATCACTACGCACATCACGTGCTCGGCCGGACCCTGGAACGGGCCGGCCGATTCCGTGAGGCCCTGCCACACCTGCGGCTGGCCGCAGCGATGAAGCAGCAGGTCGACTATCAGGAGGCCGTGACTCGCGTCGAGACGTGGCTGGGCAAGAACGACCACTCGTAGGCTGGGCCCGTGAAGCTGAAACTCGATCTCCACGACATCTTCAACAAGGGCCACGAGATCGACCGTGCGCTGCGCGGGGTGATCGACGAAGCGATCGACAAGAAGGCCACCCTGGTCGAGATCATCCCGGGGAAGGGCAGCGGCGCCCTGAAGAAGAAGGTGCTGCGCTTCCTGGAGCAGAAGGACATCAAGCAGCTCTACCACCGCTACGAGAAGGACGGCGACAACTGGGGCCGGCTCTTCGTGCACTTCAAGTTCGACAGCCCGCAGGGTCGCGGCCGCCGCGGCCGGGGGCGCTGATCAACGGACCACCCGATACCAGTGCTCGTGCTCGCCGGGCAGGCGCTCCAGCTTGACGTCGGTGCCGCCGGGCAGATCGAGCACCCGGGTGCCGTCTCCGAGCAGCACCGGCGCCACGAACATCAGGATCTCGTCCAGCAGCCCGGCGATCAGGCACTGCCGCGCGACGTCGGCGCCGAGGATGTTCACGTACTTTTCGCCGGCCGCGTCCTTGGCCAGCCGGACGGCGGTCTCCAGGTCGGTCGCGTAGGTCACGCCGGGCTCCGGGTCGGCCGGCGGGTTGTGGGTGAGCACCACCGCCGGGCCGTCGTACTGGCCGCCGAACGCACCCTCGGCGTCGGTGCCCTTGTTCGGGTCGTCGCCGGTGTGCGTGCGCTTGCCGACCAGCAGCGCGCCGGTCTCGTGCAGGATGCGGTCGGCGGTCGCCGAGTCGAGCGAGCCGAGATGGTCCGCCAGCCAGGACATGTCGCCGCCGGCGCCGGCGATGTAGCCGTCCAGAGACATGGTCGCCGAGTAGATGAGCTTGGCCATCGGTCCTACCTCCGTGGGTCGTCTACTTCTCCGGGTAGACGACCGCCGGCCGGCAAACTCATCGGAAGCCCGAAGGCCGGGAACAGATGGGGGTTGTGGAACGAGGTCATCTCGACGATCTGATCGCCCTCGACGCGCAGCACGCCGACCGCGAAGGCATGCCATCGCAGGCCGTCGGTGCTGGTCCAAGAGGCCACCGCCGGTCGCCCGTTGGCCCTGGTCAGGGTGGTGCGGAAGCGGCCGACCCAGTGCGGCGAGTCCGGGTTCCAGCTGGCTCGCAAGGCGTCCAGGTTGGCCGCCCGACCCTGGAACCACTGCGGGATCGGCGGCATCGTCGCCCGCACCTCCTCGGCCAGCAGCGCCGCGATGGTGTCCAGGTCGGCGCGTTCCATCGCGTCCATGTAGCGGCGCACCAGCGCGCGGTCTTCGTCCGAGGGCGCGGGCGGCGGAGCCCAGTCGAGCCGCCCTTGCGGCAGGTGCGCCCGCATCGTCGCGCGGGCCCGCTGCAACGCACTGTTGGTCGACGCGACGCCGGCGTCGAGCACGTCGGCGGTCCGGGTGGCCGGCCAGCCCAGCACGTCCCGCAGGATCAGCGCGGCGCGCTGCCGCGGCGGCAGGTGCTGCATCGCGACCAGGAACGCCAGCTCGACCGTCTCGCGTGCCTCGGCCGCCGCGTCCGGCTCCGGGAACGGCTGCAGCCAGGCCGCGTCCGCCGCCGACTCCGCGTCGCCGGGCAGCTCGTCCGGCAGGATCCGCCGCGCGCGGCCGTCGAGAAAGTCCAGGCAGGCGTTGGTCGCGATCCGATAGAGCCAGGTGCGCGCGCTGGATCGCCCGGCGAAGGAGTCGATGCCCTTCCACGCCTTGAGAAACGTCTCCTGCACCAGGTCCTCGGCGTCGTCATAGGACCCGAGCATCCGATAGCAGTGCACCCGCAGCTCGTGCCGGTGGGCCACAGCCACCTGCGAGAACTCGTTCTCGTCCATCGGGATCAAAGCGTATAGGTGCGGGCCACCGCGACGAGTTCGGACGTGTGTGAAGGGGCGATGCCGACGCCGTCGGGACGTGGGTTGAAGCCGGGGAGGTCGCCCAGGCCGTCGCTGCCGTCCATCGCCCGGAAACTGACCGGGCCCTGGCCGCGCATCCGCAGGATCACCTCGATGCCCTCCGGCGGCGGCGCGTGGAAGACGAATCCGAAGCCCCACGGGCCGCCGGTGACCGTGTCGGTGGGCACCGGGCGCCCGCCGACGGACGCCGCCGTCACGCCGGCGTCGGCGGCCACGTGCAGCGTCGTCATCCGCACCGGGCGCTGGGACCGCAGCCGGAGCCGCAGCGTGCGGGTGTCGCCGGTGCGGGCGTCACCGACCACGGTGAGCAGCGGCGGCGGCAGGTTCGGCGGCGGCTCCGCGGCGTTCGACGGGGCGGTCAGGAACCGTTCGTCGCCGAAGGCCGGGAACGTCACCGTCATCACCGCCGGGTCGCCGCCGACGTACTGCCCGGTCCAATCCTGCGGCCGGCGCTCCGAGCTCAGCCAGCGGCCCTCGCCGGTGTCCGCGTCCAGCGCGAACATCAGATGGGTGGGCAGCGGGTGGGCCGCGTCGAACCGGTCCGTCCGCAGGCCTGCCGCCGCGCAGCCGACGACCGCGAGCAGGGCGAGCAACGACGGCAGCAGGCCGGCCCGCCGGGCGCGCAGCGCCACCATGCCGCGCTGTCCGCCGGCCGCCGGGTGCAGCAGGTCGATCACCGGCAGCAGGGCCAACCCGAGCAGCGTGGTGAACAGGGCGCCGACTCCGGCCAGGGCCATGCCCATCGCCGGGAAGAACATCGCCACCGTCGGCACCAGGATCAGGCCCGAGATCGCACCGCCGAGCAGCACCGCGACGACCGAGCCCCAGCCGCCGCGCAGGGCGATCGCGAGCAACCCGAAGAGCGCGCCGGACAGGGCCGGCAGGGCCGCCAGATAGGAGCCGCCGGGAGCGAACCAGGCGAGCACCAGGCCCAGCACGGCCAGCCAGCAGAGGCCGCCGAAGGCCAACGCCATCGGGGTGATCCGGCGGCGGAGCAACGCGTACCAGACCACCAGCACCAGGACCGCCAGGGCGACCACGGACAGCCGGAACCACAGTGGACGGTAGGGGTCGATCGGCATCGCCGCGTACCCCGGGCGGATTTTTGTGATGACCAGCCACAGGACCTGAGCCAAGACCGGCGTCAGCAGGATCGGCGCGATGCCCAGCGCGAAGCCGCCGAACAGCAGTCCGCGGGTCGCCAGGCCGCGGCGTCGCGCGACCGATCCGAGCAGCAGCACCAATCCGAGCGCGGCGACCGCGATCGGCCAGACCAGATAGCTCGGGTAGTGCGCGAGCAAGCCGGGCAGCGGGAAGTAGGTGGCGTCGCTGCGGGCCTCGAGCGCGTTCAGGTCGCGTTCGCCGAACGCCCGGGCCAGGGCCAGCGCGTTGTCGCCGTGCTGTTGCAGGCTGTCCCGGTCCATGGTGGCCGGTGTGTCGGTCGGCGCGTGATAGTTGGCCGCGCCGTCGATGTACGCGCTGTTCAACCCCCGGAACCCGGCGTTCCGGAAGGGCGTGAAGTCGGTGTCGTTGGGCAGCAGCCGGTAGACCTCGACGGCGAACGAGGTGCCCACCGGCCGCGGCGCCCCGGCCAGCACGCCGATCAGCTTGGCGTCGTCCGGCGACGACTCAAAGGTGATCACCGGCCCGCCGCTGCCGCGCGCCTCCAGGTTGAGCACCACGCCGCCGTCCCGGGCCAGCGGGTTCTGCCGCACGAAGCCCTGCGCGCCGCACAGGCAGGCCTCCTCGGCGTCGGTCAGCACCAGCACCACGTCGTTGCGCAACCGCGATCCGCTGGTCAGTGCGCGGGCCGTCTCGAGGATGGTGGACACCCCGGCGCCGTCGTCGCTCGCGCCCGGCCCGGTCTGCACCGAGTCGTAGTGCGCGACCAGGAACACCCGCCCGGTGGACGCGGTGCCGGGGATGGTGGCGACCACGTTGCGGATGCGCGCCAGCCCGATGCCGCCGGCGCTGGCGGAAAGCCGGGTGCCCTCCTCGGAGACGGTGTCCTGCACCTGCGGGTCGAGCCCGAGGCCGCGCAGCGTCGTGAGCAGATGTTCACGCACCGTGTCATTGGCCGCGCTGCCCGCCGGATGCGGCACGCTCGCGATCGTCTGCACCTGCTGGAAGGCTCGCGCGGCGCTGAATTCGCCCGGCGGGGTGCCGGTGTCGCGGGCGGCCGGCGGCTGGATGGACCACAGTGCCGCGGCACCGGTGGCGGCCAGCGCCAGCAGTGCCACCAGGGCGGCGAGGGGCCGCAGCCGGGGGCGGGCCAGGGCGCGGTCGGGGGCGTCACGCATGGGTGACATCTAATCGTGTCGTCCCGGAGGCGGGTACCCCGGTGATCTTTCTCGCGGGTGGCTTAACTTGGACCCGTGACCGAGCCGTTCGATCCCACCGCCGTTGTCGCGGAGTTCATCGACCGGGTCGCGCCTTACGACCCGTCGCCCGACGCCGCACCGGTGGCCATCCTCGGCGTGCGCACCGCGCACGGTGAGGCGACCTACCTGGTCGGCGATCACGTGGTGCGAGCGTTCTGTCGCGCGCTGGCGCAATACCAGGACCCGGCCGACCGCGGGCGATGCATCGGGTGCGGCGGACGCCGGCTGGACGAGAATCTGCACTGCTCGGACTGCGGGCAGCTGCACGGCATCCTGGGCCAGGTCATCGCCCAGCACGCGCGACGCGTGGCGGCCGAAGGCGAGAGCGGATGACGCCGCTGTTGTGCGGGCGACGAGGGTGGTACACGATTCCCTCATCACGCCCGGTCGACACGAGTGGGGAAGCGGCATGACGGAACGGTCAGTCGCGCCGCGCGCCGCTGTTCCCGCCACGCTCAGCCCCGAGCGGCTGCGCATCCTGCTGGTGGAGGACGACGAGGGTGACGCGTTCCTGGTGCGCGAGTTGCTGGACGAGGCCGGCGCGCCGTTCGAGCTGACCGTGGCCACCAGCCTGCACGAGGCCCGGCCGCTGACCCGCGGCATGCACTGCGTGCTGCTCGACCTCGGCCTGCCGGACGCCGAGGGCATCGACGGTCTGCGCAAGTTCCTGGGCATCGCGGGCAGTGCCGCGGTGTGCGTGCTGACCGGCCGGTCGGACGAGCATCTCGGCGTCGCCGCGGTCGCCGAGGGCGCCCAGGACTACCTGGTCAAGGGCCAGGTGGACGGCGTCCTGCTGACCCGGTCGCTGCGCTATGCGGTCGAGCGGAAACGCGCCGACGAAAACGCCCGCCGGCTGCGCGAGGTGGAGCTGCGGCAGTCCGAATCGGCCCGGCTGGAACGCGGTCTGCTGCCCCAGCCGCTGATGGACACCACCAAGGTCGCGGTGCACACGTTCTATCGCTCCGGCCGGGCGCTCGGTCTGCTCGGCGGCGACTTCTTCGACGTCATCCAGGTCGGCCAGGACAAGCTGCACCTGATCGTCGGCGACGTCTGCGGGCACAGCGTCGACGAGGCCGCGCTGGGCGTGGAGCTCCGGGTCGCCTGGCGCGCGCTGGTGCTCGCCGGGGTGCCGGACGACCGCATCCTCGGCGCCCTCGAACAGGTGCTGATGACCGAGCGGCGGGCCCGCGAGGTGTTCGCAACGGTCGCGGCGGTCGCCATCGACCTGGCCGAGAACCACGCGACGGTACGCCTCGCCGGCCACCCGCCGCCGGTGCTGCTCGCCGCCGGCAAGGCCGGGCCGGTCACCGCGCGCACCGGCATCGTGCTCGGCGTACGCCCGACCCCGACGCCGGCCAGCGAGGTGGAGTTCGACGGCGACGACTGGTCGCTGCTGCTCTACACCGACGGGCTGATCGAGGGGCACACCGGCGTCGGCAACGAGCGACTCGATGTCGAGGGCCTGTGCGCGCTGCTGGACGAGCCGGCCGCCCGCGAGGTGCCGTTGGCCGCGCTGCCGGCCTGGCTGGTCGGGCGGGCCGAACAAGCGAACGGCGGCCCTCTCGCGGACGACGTCGCGATGCTGCTGATCTCGCGGGGGAGCGGTCGATGAGTGTCCTGCAGTTGCGCACCTGGACGTTGCGGCGGCGGGTGACCGCGCTGGTCGCCACCGTGGCCCTGATGCTCACCGGGCTGGGCGTGTTCGCCGCCATCACCGCCGCGGACAGCAACCGGAACCTGGACACCGTGCTCAACCGCACCGGCCCGATGCGGATCGCCGGGGAAAGTCTGGTCACCGCGGCGGTCGATCAGGAGACCGGCATCCGGGGTTACGCGATCACCGGCAAGCAGGAGAATCTGCAGCCGTACGAGAGCGGCCAGGCTCAGGAGAAGGCGCTGCTCGCCGAGATCGAGAAGCAGCTCGCCGAGCACGACGACGTGGGCGTCCGGCTGGCCGTGGGCGAGGTGCGGGAGAGCGCTGACGCCTGGCGCGCGAAGGTCGCCATCCCGGTGCTCAACGCTGTTCGCACGCAGGGCCCGCAGGCGGCCAAGCCGCTGATCGAGGCCGCCTCGACCACCCAGTTCGGCGCGCTGCGGCAGGCCATCGAGCGGTTGCAGGGGCAGATCCTGCGGGTGCGAAACGCCGCCGCGGACGCCGCCCAGCGCACCGGCAGCGTGCTGGTGGCCATCCAGATCGCCGCCGCCGCGATCATCATCCTGGCCGGCGCCGCGCTGCTGCTGCTGATCGACCGCCTGGTCACGCAGCCGGTGGTGGACCTGGCCGAGCAGGTGCGCGAGGTGGCCCGGGGCAACTTCGACCAGCGCATCACCAGCGCCGGGTCGCCCGAGCTGAGAACTCTCGCCACCGACGTCGACGGCATGCGCAAACAGATCGCCGCCGAGCTGACCCAGGTGCGCGAGGCCCGGGCCCAGGTCGAGTGGATCAACGATCAGCTCAAGGTGCAGGCCGAGGAACTGGTCCGATCGAACCGCGACCTCGAGCAGTTCGCCTATGTCGCGTCGCACGACCTGCAGGAGCCGCTGCGCAAGGTGGCCAGCTTCTGCCAGCTGCTGCAGCGGCGGTACGCGGGGCAGATGGACGAGCGCGCGGATCAGTACATCGGGTTCGCGGTGGACGGCGCCCAGCGCATGCAACGCCTGATCAACGACCTGCTCGCGTTCTCCCGGATCGGCCGGCTCACCAGCGGCTTCACCGAGGTGGACCTGGGCCGGGTGCTGACCGAGGTGAAGTCCCAGCTCGAGGTCCGGGCCGGCGAGGACGGTGAGATCGTCTGGCACGACCTGCCGGTGGTCGAGGGCGAGGAGCCGCTGCTCACCAACCTCTTCGTCAACCTGATCGGCAACTCGCTGAAGTTCCGCCGCCCGGACGTGCCGCCGCGGGTCGAGATCACCGCCGCGCTGGTCGGCGACGAGTGGCAGGTGAACGTGCGGGACAACGGGATCGGCGTCGAGAAGGAGTTCGCCGACAAGGTCTTCGTCATCTTCCAGCGGCTGCACGCGCGGGACGCCTATGAGGGGACCGGCATCGGTCTGGCGATCGTCAAGAAGATCGTCGAATACCATGGCGGGCGGATCTGGCTGGACCTGGACGTCGCCGAGGGGACGTCGATCAACTTCACGCTGCCAGTCCTGGCAGGAGTTCCTGCCAGAGAGCAGAGCCGACCCGCGGCGGAAAACCCCAGTAAAGAGCAGAGCCGACCCGCGGCGGAAAACCCCAGCAAAGAGCAAACCAGAGAGGTCACCGCACCATGACCGGTCCGATCAGGCAGGACGGCACGCCCATCGAGGTGCTGCTCGTCGAGGACGACCCGGGTGACGTGCTCATGACGCAGGAGGCGTTCGACGAGCACAAGGTCCAGAACCGGCTCAACGTCGTCTCCGACGGCGCCGAGGCGCTGGCCTACCTGCGCCAGGAGGGCCAGTGGGCGGACGCCGTGCGCCCGGACCTGATCCTGCTCGACCTCAACCTGCCCAAGCGCGACGGCCGGGAGGTGCTCGAGGAGATCAAGAAGGACGACGACCTGGGGCAGATCCCGGTGGTCGTGCTCACCACGTCGGCCGCCGACGAGGACATCCTGCGCAGCTACCAGTTGCACGCGAACGCGTATGTCACCAAGCCGGTGGACTTCGAGCGGTTCATTGCGGTGATCCGCCAGATCGACGAGTTCTTCGTGAGCGTCGTGAAGCTGCCGCCGCGTGATTGAGCAGGTGAGCGACCTCATCCGCGAGGTCGCGGCGACCGTCGTGCTGCCCCGCTTCCGGCACCTCCACGACGACGACGTGCAGGTCAAGGCGCCCGGTGACCTGGTGACGGTGGCGGACCAGGAGGCCGAGCGCGCGTTGACCGCCGGCCTGACCGCGCTGCTGCCCGGCTCGGTGGTGGTCGGTGAGGAGGCGGTGGCGGCCGACCCCGGCGTGCTGCGGCGGGTCGAGGACCAGGGCGCGGTGTGGATCGTCGACCCGGTGGACGGCACGAACAACTTCGCGGCCGGCAAGACGCCGTTCGCGGTGATGGTGGCGCTGCTGCGGGGCGGTGAGCCGGCCGCGTCCTGGATCCTGGACGTGGTGGACGACCGGATGACGCTGGCCGAGGCGGGCAGCGGGGCCTACATCGACGGGGTCCGCGTGAAGACCCGCACCGACGACCCGGGCGCCGCCGAGCTGCGCGGAGTGGTGGCCCAGAAATACCTGACCAGCGAACTCAAGGCGCTGGCGGCCGAGCACGCGCACCGGCTCGGCGAGGTGACCGCCGGGCATCACTGCGCCGGGTACGAATACCCCGCGGTCGGCATCGACGAGCAGCAGTTCGCGCTGTTCTGGCGGGTACTGCCCTGGGACCACGTGCCGGGTTCACTCTTCCTGCGCGAGGCCGGTGGCACCGTCCTGCACCTGGACGGCAGTGCCTATCACCCGGTCGACTCGGAGCGCGGCCTGCTGGTCGCCCCGAACGACGACGTCTGGCACACGGTCCGCGAGACGCTCTTCCCGGGTTTCCAGTTCTAGAGTCCGGCCACTCTAGAGCCTCGGCACTCTAGAGCCTGGCCACGATCATGATCGCCTGGCCGGCCGGGTCGGTGACCCGCGCCATCCGCTCGCCCCACGGCATGTCCACCGGCTCCTCGACGATCGGCGTGCCGGCCGCCCGGAGCCGCTCGACCGCCGCGTCGCAATCGTCGGCATAGACGCAGAGGGTGTAGGCCGCGGCCGGTTCGGACTCGCCCGCGCCCAGGCCGATCTCGCTGGTGCCCAGCCGCAGCGTGACGAACTGCGGCTCGCCGTCCGCCGGGAACCGGTAGGCCTCCCGGAAGCCGAGCAGATCGCGATAGAACGCCACGGTCGCCGGCAGATCCGGCACGGTCACGATCGGGAAGGCCTCGGTGAACATGCCGTCCAGATTAAAGTGCCGGCGTGACCTCGTACCTCGATGAAGTTTTCGGTTTGTCCGGCCGTCTCGCGGTGGTGACCGGTGGCAGTTCCGGCATCGGCCGGGCGATGGCGATCGCGCTGGGCCGGGCGGGCGCCCGCGTCGTGCTGCTCGCGCGGGGGGGGCCGGCGCTCGACGAGACCGTCGCCGAGCTGGGCGGGCACGGTGTCGAGGCGGGCGCGATCTCCGCGGACCTCGCCGATCGCGCGGCGGTCCGAGCCGCCGTCGACCAGATCCTCGACGGGTACGGGAACCCGGACGTGCTCGTCAACGCCGCCGCGGTCAACCGCCGCCCGCCGCTCGACGACCTCACCGAGGACGACTGGGACGTCACGATGGCCGCCAACCTGACCGCGCCCTTTCTGCTCGGGCAGGCGTTCGGTCCACGGATGGCCGAGCGCGGCCGTGGCCGCATCATCAACGTCGTGTCCCAGCAGGCGTTCCGGGCGTATGGGAACAGCGGCGCCTATGGCGTGTCCAAGGCCGGTCTCGTCGCGTTGACCCGATCGCAGGCCGAGGCCTGGTCGCGGCGCGGCGTCTGCTGCAACGCGATCGCGCCGGGCGTGGTGCACACCCCGCTGACCGAGGAGGTGTTCGCCGACCCGTCGAAAGTCCGTGCGCATGCTCTGCGGGCGATGACGGGACGTAACGGCGTACCCGAAGATTTTGTGGGTTGTGTCCTTTATCTGGCGAGTGATTCCAGTGCCTCCGTGACCGGTCAAACACTCTTCGTCGACGGTGGATATTCGTCCACCTGATCGAGGTGCGTTTATCCCAAGAGGACGGGTACAGTCGCCTCCGCTGAATCCCCCTGGGAGGTAGACCGTGGCGGCGACGCTCCTCAGGCGGCTGGCGGCTGTGGTCGTGCTGCCTGCCGTGTTGCTGGCATCCGTGCTGGCCGCACCGGCGAGCGCGGAGCCCGACGACGAGGGTGGCACGAAGACGCTCCGGGCCGCGCTCGAGTCGGCCGCCAAGGGGCACATCGAGGCGAAGCAGAAGCTGCAGGCGTCGCAGAAGCGCCAGAAAGAGCTGCAGGCCAGCCTGCTCTCGTCGCAGGTCGAAGCCAAGCAGATGGAGACCGAGGTGGCCGCGGTCGCCGCGCGGACCTACCGTCTCGGCCGCTTCAACACCATGACCATGCTGCTCAGCGCCAGCTCGCCGGACTCGTTCCTGGAGCGTGCCAAGGGCCTCGACATGATGGCCCGGCTGGACGGCAAGGCGCTGATCCGCTATCGGGCCGCGGTGGACAACTACGCGAAGGCCAACGCCGCGCTGGCCCTGGAGATCAAGGAACAGCAGAAGCAGGTCACGGTCCTGGCCAAGAAGAAGAAGGAAGCCGAGCTCGCGCTGGCCAGTGTGGGCGGTGGCAGCGTGGCGGGCGGCTTCGTGAGCGCGAACTCGCCGCTGGCCAAGCCCGCGCCCCGCAACAAGGACGGTTCGTGGCCGACCGAGCGCTGCACGGTCGACGACCCGACCACGTCCGGGTGCATCACACCGCGGCTGCTGAACTCCTACCAGCAGGCCCGGTCGGCCGGCTTCAAGCGCTACACGTCGTGCTTCAGCCAGCGCTCGTCCGGCGAGCATCCGAAGGGCCGCGCCTGTGACTTCGCGGCGGCCTCGGGCGGCTTCGAGAACGTCAACGCGAGCGGCGGCGACAAGGTCTACGGCAACAACCTGGCGGCGTACTTCGTGAAAAACGCCGATCGGCTGGGCGTGCTCTATGTGATCTGGTTCCGGGAGATCTGGATGCCGGGCACCGGGTGGCGGTCCTACAGCGGCTCGGGCGGGCCCAGCGCCACCCACACGAACCACGTCCACCTCTCAGTGATCTAGCAGATTCGGCTGGGTAGGCTCCCGGCGATGGAAGAGCCGCCGCGCCCCCTGCCGAACGCCCTGGCCACCGCCCTCGTCTTCTTCGCCAGCGGAGCCGTGCTGGTCCTCGAGATCGTGGCGCTGCGCCTGGTCGGGCCTTATGTCGGCGTGACCCTGCAGGTGAGCAGCTCGGTGATCGGCATCTCGCTGGCCGCCATCGCGTACGGCACCTGGCTGGGCGGCCGGCTGGCCGACCGGTTCGACCCGCGCCTGCTGCTCGCGCCGGCGCTGATCCTCGCCGCGATCGGCACCGCGGTGACCTTGCCGCTGGTCCGCTGGGGTGGCGAGGTGCTGCGCGGCGGCGCCGCCCCGGCCGTGCTGCTGCTCGCCGCGATGGCCGTCTTCCTGCCCGCGTTCCTGCTCGCCGGCATCACCCCGCTGGTGGTCAAGCTGCAGCTGGGCGATCTGCGCAAGACCGGCGAGGTGGTCGGCCGGCTGTCCAGCTTCGGCACGCTCGGCGCGATCACCGCCACCTTGGGTACGGGCTTCATCTTCGTCGCCGCGATGCCGAGCAGCGTGATCATCCTCTCGCTGGCCGGGCTGCTCGCGCTCGCCGGCTTCGGGCTGGGCTGGTGGCTGCGCCGCACCTCCCCGCTTCTGGGACGGCCGCGGACGCGGGCGACACTTGCGGCCGTCGGCCTGGTCGGCGCGGGTCTGGGCGCGCTGGCGCCGACGCCGTGTGACGTGGAGACGGCCTATCACTGCGCGCGAGTGGACGTCGATGCCGCGGTGCCCGGTGGCCGCGTTCTCAACCTCAACTCGGCTCGGCACTCGTATGTCGATCTCAACGACCCCACGCATCTTGATTTCGCTTACGTGCAGTGGATCGGCGCGGTGGCGGACACCGTGCGGCTGCCGCAGGCTCCGATCACCGCGCTGCATCTCGGCGGCGGCGGTTTCACAGTGCCGAACTACGTCGCTTCTACCCGGCCCGGCAGTGATCAACTCGTGCTGGAGTTGGATGGCGGCTTGGTCGATTTGGACAAGTCAGAATTAGGCCTGGAATTGGGACCCCGGCTGCGGGCTCAGGTCGGCGACGCCCGGGTGGGGCTGGCGGCGCAGCGGACCGGCGCCTACGACCTGGTGGTCGGCGACGCCTTCGGCCACCTGGTGGTGCCGTGGCACCTCGCCACCAAGGAGATGGCGACCGACATCGCGCGGGTTCTGAAGGCCGACGGCGTCTATGCCCAGAACGTGATCGACTACCCGCCGGACCGCTTCATCCGGGCCGAGGTCGCGACCGTGCGGGCGGCCTTTCCGCACACCGCGCTGATCGCGCCGCCGCGGGCGCTGGCCGGTGAGATCGGCGCGAACTTCGTGATCGTGGCGTCCAGGTCACCGCTGCGGCTGGACTTTCTGCGGGACGCGCTGGACCTCGCGGACGAGCCGGTCACGATGCTTTCCGGCGCCTCCTTGGACTCGTTTGTCGGGGACGCACGAGTGTTGACCGACGACTACGCGCCTGTTGATCAACTGCTGCAGGGTTGACTCCTGCCCCACTCCGGACATAGCGGGCGCTTTCTCCTAGCGGCATCCCGTCGCACCTCGTTGGCCCCACAATCGGCATATGGGGCGGATCGGGCGGCGCATCGCGGACCGCTACCGCCTTGTCGAGAAGCTGGGCACCGGCGGCATGTCCGAGGTGTGGCGCGGGCACGACGAGGTGCTCGGTCGCGAGGTCGCGGTCAAGGTGTTGTCCGCCCAGCTCGCCGGAGACGACGGGTTCCGCGAGCGGATGCGCCAGGAGGCGCTGGCCGCGGCCGGGCTGTGCCACCCGCACATCACCAGCATCTTCGACTTCGGGGAGTCGACCGTCCCGTACGTGGTGATGGAGCTCAACGACGGTGAGTCGGTGGCCGCCCGGGTCGGCCGGGACGGGCCGCTGCCCTGGCGGGACGCCGTGACGATGGCCGCCGAGGTCGCGTCGGCGCTGGCCACCGCGCACGCCCGCGGCGTCGTGCACCGCGACATCACCCCGGCCAACGTGATGCTCACCCGGGCCGGCGCCAAGGTGGTCGACTTCGGCATCTCCGCCCTGGTCGGGCAGCGCGACTCGGCGCCGGACGGCAGCCTGCTCGGCACGCCCGCATATCTGGCGCCGGAACGACTCGGCGGCGTGCACGTGTCACCGGCGACCGACGTGTACGCCCTCGGCGTGCTGCTCTACCGCACCCTGACCGGGCGGTTGCCGTGGCCGGCCGAGAACACCACCGAGGCGTTGCGGGCGCACCTCTACGCCGACCCGGACCCGGTGCCGTCGCTGCCCGGACTGCCCGACCTGGTGTCCACGCTCTGCCTGCGCTGCCTCGCCAAAGCGCCGGAGGACCGGCCGCCGGCGTCCGAGGTGGCGGCCCGGCTCGGCGCGCTGGTCGGGATGCAGCCGGTGATCCCGCCGATCGCCGACGGGCCGACCGTGCGCCTCGAACTTCCGAAACCGGCGGCCGTGCGGTTGAGGTCTCTGCGGCTGCGGACGTTGCGATTGCGAGCCGGCCTGCGGCTGCTGCCGGCGCTCCGGCTCGGCGACGCGAAACCGCTGGGTGGCGGGCTCTTCCTCGGCGGGCAGGTGCTGTCCGGACTGTCCGCGACCTTCGCCCTGACCGGGCGGCATCGGTTGCAGGCCGGCGTCGCCACGGTCGCGCTGCTGGCGGCGATCGGGGTGAGCTGGTCCGCGACGCGGGAGTCGTCCGAGGTCGGCACCGCGCAGGCGTCGGCGGCCGGCGCCGGTACGCCGGCCGGGGTGGTGCACGCCGCGGACTGTGCCGTGCGCTATCGGGTCGAGAAGGACACAGGGGCCGACTTCGAGGCGCGGCTGACCGTGGTCAACACGGGCGAGTCGACGGTCGGGGAGTGGCGGATGGAGTTCGCCTATCCGGGGACGCAGCGGCTCACCGATCCGGGTCGGACGGTGGCGCAGAACGGGCGGAAGGTCGTCTATCGCGGGAAGAAGGATCTCGGGCCGGGGCGGTCGGTGAGCATCACGCTGCGGGGGGCATATCGGGGGAGCAACCCGTTGCCGCTGGCCTTCCGGCTGGACGGGCAGGTGTGCGAGGCGACGGTGCTCGGCGCGCGTACCGAAGAAGAACCCGCCGCGGCCCAGCCCGCGGTGACCAGGACGAAGACCCCCACACCGCGGCCGCCGCGCAAGAAGAAGGTCAAGTCGACCCCGGCTCCCCAGTCTCCGCCCCGGGTCGTCGAGAAGAAGAAGGTGACGCCGGAAAGCCCGCCGCCGGCGCCCCCGACCGCGCGGGTCGGCGGCTTCTCCGTCGCGATCTAGGTCGTCGCCGCGAACTGCTCCACCTTTTCGGTGTCGCCGGCCACGATCAGGATGCAGCGTTCCGGCACGACCGTTTCGGGCCTGGCGTACGTGAAATCCTCGCCCGGCATCTTCACCCCCACGACCGTGACGCCCCAGCGCGTGCGCAACCCGACGTCGGCGAGCGACCGGCCCACCGCCTCCTTGGGCGCACGCACCTTGGCGATCGCGAAGCCGTCGTCGAACTCGATGTAGTCGAGCATCCGGCCGGTGATCAGGTGCGCCACCCGTTCGCCGATCTCCGCCTCGGGATAGATCACGTGCCGCGCGCCGACCTGCGCCAGGATCTTGCCGTGCTTGACGCTGGTCGCCTTCGCCCAGATCTCCGGCACGCCGATCTCGGCCAGCGTCAGCACGGTGAGCACGCTGGTCTCCAGGTTGGTGCCGATGCCGACCACCGCGCGCGGGAAGTCCTGGATGCCGAGCTGGTGCAGGGTGTCGGTGTCGGTCGCGTCCGCCTCCACCACCTGGGTCAGCCGATCCGCCCAGTCCTGCACGATGCGCGGGTCGGAATCGACGCCGAGCACCTCGTGGCCGAGGTTCTGCAGCGACTCGGCGACCGCGCCGCCGAACCGGCCCAGGCCGATGACCACGACGTTGTCCTCCGCGGGTGGTGCCTTCTTGTCAGCCAACGAGGGGTCTCTCCTCCGGATAGCGGTAGAGCCGGCGCCGGGTGTTCAGCGCGATCGCGGTGCCGACCGCGATCGTGCCGACCCGGCCGACATACATCAACACGACCAGCATGATCTGGGCGGACTCCGGCAGATTCGGCGTGATGCCGGTGCTCAGGCCGACCGTGGCGAACGCCGACGTCACCTCGAACAGGGCCCGGTCGAACGGGATGTCGTCGGTCAGCCCGATCAGCCCGATCGTGCCGGCCGCGACCAGCGCCACCCCGAGCAGCGCCACGGTGATCGCCTGCCGCTGCGTCTCCTCGGCGATCCGCCGGTTGCGGATCGTCACGTCCGGCTCGCCGCGCAGCTCCGCCCAGATGACGAACGCGAGCAGCAGGAACGTGGTCACCCGGATGCCGCCGGCGGTGCTGGCACTGCCACCGCCGATGAACATCATCGCGTTGGTGACCGCGATCGTCTCGGTGTTCATGTCACCCAGGTTGATGCTGTTGAAGCCGCCGGAGCGGGTCATCACGTCCTGGGTGAGCGCGGCCAGGATCTTGGTGCCCACCCCCTCCCCGCCGAGGGTCCGCGGATTCGCCCACTCGAAGGTCAGGAACACCAGCAAGCCGATCGAGCTGAGCAGCAGCGTCCCCCACACGGTGAGGCGGGTGTGCGTCGACCAGGTGTGCGGCTTGCGCCACTCGCGGGCCAGCTCGAAGAGCACCGGGAAGCCGATCGCGCCGGTGAAGACGCCGATCGCCAGCGGCAGGCAGATCCACCAGTCACCGACGAACCGGACCAGGCTGTCCGGGTAGAGCGCGAAGCCCGCGTTGTTGAACGCCTGCACCGCGTGGAAGACCGCCTCCCACACCGCCCGGCCGAACGAGTAGTCGTACTTCAGCCAGAACCGCAGGGTGAGCACCACGCTGATGGCCGACTCGAAGGCGAACATGGTCAGCGCGACCCGGATCAGCACCCGCCCCAGGTTCCCGTCGAACAGCCCGGAGCTCTCCGCCTGCGCCATCAGCCGGCTGCGCAACCCGAGCCGGCGCGACACGAGCAGGCTGAGCAGGGTGGCCAGCGTCATGATGCCGAAGCCGCCGATCTGCGACAGCACGGTGATCAGCACCTGGCCGAAGGTGGACCAGTAGGTCGGAGTGTCGACCACGGTCAGCCCGGTCACACAGACGGCGCTGGTCGCGGTGAAGAGAGCGGTGACGAACGGCGCGTGGCCCGGGTCGGCGCGTGCCGCGGGCAGCATCATCAGCGCGGTGCCGACGGCCACCGCGCCGAGGAACGCCATCGGCACGATCCGCGCGGGATAGCGCCATGGTGAGCGTCCCCGCACGGTCACTCTCCTTTCGTCGCCGTCTTCGCCCCAAGGTCATACCACTTCGGGATGACGTTTACCTGCTGGTCGTGTCGTGCCCACCGCGGTGTCGCCAACCGACCGTTCACTGTGTTCGTGGACTACGTTCCGGCCAAGCCGCTGGTCATCGGACATCGCGGCGCCTGTGGATATCGCCCCGAACACACCCTCGAGTCATATCGCCTGGCGATCCGCCTCGGCGCCGACTACATCGAACCCGATCTCGTGTCGACCCGCGACGGCGTGCTGGTCGCCCGGCACGAGAACGACATCTCCCGCACCACCGACGTCGCTGCGCATGCTTCTTTCGCCGGCCGCCGCACCACCAAGTTGGTCGACGGCGTCGAGGTCACCGGGTGGTTCACCGAGGACTTCACGCTCGCCGAGCTGCGCGCGCTCCGCGCGATCGAAAGACTCCCCGGGGTACGCCCACAGAACACGCTCTTCGACGGCCGCTTCACCGTGCCCACGTTCCAGGAGATCCTCGACCTGGCACACGCCGAGGAGCGCCGGTTGGGCCGTCCGATCGGCGTCTACCCCGAGACCAAGCTCCCGTCGTATTTCGCCGCCCTCGGCCTGGGCCTGGAGGAGCCGCTGATCCGGACGCTCTATCGCAACGGATTCGCGGACCGCACCGACCACGTCCTGATCCAGTCGTTCGAGGCGTCGTCGCTGATCACGATGCAGGCCATGACCGAACTGCGGCTGATGCACCTGTTCGAGGATCATGTTCCCGATCTGACGGCCATCGCGTCCTATGCCCATGCGATCGGCCCGGACAAGGACCTGCTGCGCGCCGACCCCGGCATCGTCGCGCGGGCGCATGCCGCCGGCCTGGCCGTGCATGCCTGGACGTTTCGGGCCGAGAATCATTTCCTGCCCGCCGACCTGCGGATCGGCCCCGAGCCAACCGCCCGAGGCGACGTCATCTCCGAGTACGAGCACTTCCTCGGCCTCGGCGTCGACGGCCTCTTCACCGATCATCCCGACACCGCCGTAGCGGCGGTGAACGCAGTCCGCCGCCACCGAGTGCCGGCCACCGTGAGCTGATCCCCGCTCACGGCACTCCTAATGGCGGTGCGCGGCCACCGGGTGGCGGTTAGCGTGTGGTGAGTTTTTCCGGAAAGGGGCAGTGATGCAGCAGAACATGGTGCCGGTCTCCGCCGCGTAGCGAGGACCTGGTCTTTCTCCTCTCCTCGCTATGGGGCGGTCCTCGCGACCGAATCCCACCTGCTTGAGGAGCAGTTTTGCGTGCCCTTTCCGCCGCGCGTCTCGGCGCGGACTTCAGCAAGCTCTGGACCGCGTCGGCGGTCTCCAACCTGGGCGACGGCGTCACGATGGTGGCCGGCCCGTTGCTCGTCTCCACGATCAGCGACGACCCGGCCGCGGTGGCCGGCGCGGTCTTCGCCCAGCAGCTGCCGTGGTTGCTGTTCGCCCTGGTCAGCGGCGCCTGGGCGGACCGCCTGGACCGGCGCCGCCTGGTCACCGCGGTCAACGTCGTGCGAGCCGCGGCGATCGGCCTGCTGGCGGTGTCGATCGCACTGGGTTTCGTGTCGGTGCCGCTGGTCTACGCGGTCTTCTTCGTCCTGGGCACCGGCGAGACCCTGGCCGACACGGCCGCGGCGGCCTTCGTCCCCGCCATCGTGCCCGCCGACCGGCTGCCGGTGGCGAATTCCCTGCTGGGCGGCACGTTCACGGTGATCAACCAGTTCCTGGCAAAGCCGCTGGGCGCATGGTTGTTCGTGCTGACCGCGGCGCTGCCGTTCGGCCTGAACGCAGCATCGTTCCTAGCGTCGGCCCTCCTGATCTCCCTGCTCCGCTCGGTCCCCCCACCCGCCCCGTCGACCACACCCGGCACACGCACCCTCCGCGCCGACATCGCGGAAGGCATTCGCTTCCTCTGGGCCCACCGCCTCCTGCGCACGCTGGCGGTGACGATGGCCTTCGGCAACCTGGTCTTCTGCGCGGCCTTCGCGATCTTCGTCCTGTACTCCCGAGACGTCCTGCACCTCTCCTCGGTCGGCTACGGCGTCCTCCTGACCACCTTCGCCGCAGGCGGCCTGCTCGGCACCGTGGTCGCGCCCTGGCTGCTGCGCACGATCGGTGCCACCCCACTGCTGCGCATCGGCCTGCTCATCGAGGTAGCCCTGCACGCCACCCTGGCCGCGACCGAGAACCCATGGCTGGCGGGCGGAATCATCGTGCTGTTCAGCGTGCACGCGGTGGTCTGGGGCGTAGTGGTCACCACAATCCGCCAGCGAACCGTCCCTTCCGCCCTCTACGGCCGAGCCACCAGCGTCTACTCCCTGCTCGATCTGGGCGGCGCAGCGCTCGGGTCACTGCTGGGCGGCCTGGTGGCCCAGGCATACGGCCTGGTGGCCACCTTCTGGACCGCCGCCATCGCGATGACGGTGGTGTCGGTCTGCGCCTGGCGCCCACTATCGATCGCCACGGCCGTCTTCACCACCCCAACCCCAACCCCCGACCCAGCCGAGCACCGATGACCAAGCCCAGCCGGCCGACCCAACCAAGACCCGGCTGACAACAAGGCGCCGCCACCGCCACGCATCTCAACCCCGGCCGGGCGCGCCAAATCGACCAACCAAGCGCGCCCGGCCGAGCTGATCCTGCGCGCCCGGCGGCGCTGACTCCGCGCGGTCCGGCGGCGCTGACTCCGCGCGGCCCGGCGGGCGGCGCCGACCCTGCGCGGCCCGGTGGGGCTCACGCTGCGTGGCCCGGGCGGCGCCGACCCTGCGCGGCCCGGTGGGGCTTACGCTGCGTGGCCCGGGCGGCGCCGACCCTGCGCGGCCCGGTGGGGCTTACGCTGCGTGGCCCGGGCGGCGCCGACCCTGCGCGGCCCGGTGGGGCTTACGCTGCGTGGCCCGGGCGGCGCCGATCCTGCGCGGTTCGGTGGGGCTGATCCTGCGCCGGCCGGTGGGGCCGATTCGTCGTGCCCTGCGGCCGACTCCATGCCCGTGCGGCTCCGTTGGCCCGCGGCTGGCCAAGCCGATTCAGCACGCACCCAACTGGAGCTGATCTTGCGCCATCCGCCGGTGCATCCCGCCGTGGGCGGGACCCTGCGGCCGCGGTCACAGCGTTGTTTGTGAGCGCGGCCCCGCATAGTCGCTTAAGGTCGCCAGCATGGCGAGGCTTGCAGTGGTGAGTGGTGGCGGCACCGGAATCGGCCGGGCGACGGCGGGCATGCTCGCCGGCGAAGGCTATGACGTGATCATCGTCGGCCGCCGGCCCGACGTGCTGACCGAGGCGGTGAAGTGGATCGGCCCCCAGGCGTCGTCGGTCACCGCCGACCTCTCCGACCCGGACCAGGTCGAGGCCGTGGTCACCGCCGTCGCCGGCCGCCCGGTCGACGTGCTCGTCAACAACGCCGGCGCGTTCATCAGCGGCGATGACGCCACCCCGGCCGACCTGGCCGCACGCTGGCGTGCCGTCTACGACTCAAATGTCATCACCGCCGTCCTCCTCACCGAAGCCCTCCGTCCCCTGCTCCGCCGCCCCGGCGGCCACGTGATCCTGACCAGCTCGATCGCCGCCCAGCGCGGTGGCGGCGGCCCGTATTCGGCCGCCAAGTCAGCCCTGCACGGCTACATGCTCGACCTCGCCGTCCAGCTCGGTCCCGAAGGCGTCACCGCCAACGTGATCTCACCCGGTTACATCACCGACAGCGAATTCTTCGACGGCCGCATGACCGAGGAAGGCCACCGCAAACGCGTCGAATCCACCCTGGTCGGCCGCGCCGGCGTGCCCGACGACATCGCCGAGTCGGTCCGCTGGCTGGTCGGCCCCGGCGGCGGCTTCGTGACCGGCCAGATCATCAACGTCAACGGCGGCACCGTCCTCGGCCGCTGACTCGGCACCCGAAGACACCAGCGCCCCCATCGGCGGCACGGTCCCCGTCGCTGACCCGGCACTGATGACATCAGCGCGCTCATCGGCGGCGCGGTCTCGGTTGCTGACCCGGCGCAGAAGGCATCAGCGCGCTCATCGGCGGCGCGGTCTCGGTCGCTGACCCGGCGCCCGGGAGACATCAGCGCGCTCGACGCGGTGTCGTCGGTCGGCTGCCGGCGGCTGTCGTCGCGCGGAGCGAAGGCCGCTCTTACCGGCCGTCGAGGGTGAACGGCGCCTCTCCTTCGCGGTTGGCCCGGAACCGGAGTGCCGACCAGCGGTCGTCGATCGCGACCTGGCCGGCGGGCCGCATGTCGAACTCCGCCACGATCGGCCACAGCGAATCCCGGTTGATGTCTGTCTTGTTCCCCTTGGGGTAGGCCACCCAGAAGGCCGACGGCTTGGCCAGGTCGGCGGCGTGTTTCTCCAGCATGTCCCGCGCGCCCGCGGCGTCCTCGACGAAGACCACCGCGGCGCTGGCGGTGGCGAGCTGGTCACTCTCGCGCACACCGTCGGGCATCGGCGTGAGCAGCGCGATCCGCGCCGGATCGGATACCCACACGGTCGAGTGCGGCTTGATCTGAAGCTTTTCGGCAACCGTCTTCGTCATGACTTTCACCCTGCCACCGCCGCGATCGGCGCGCGCAAGATCTTTCCAGCCTGTGGATAACCGCCGTCCTGTGGACAACGGCTTTTCTGTCGGATCTGCCTGGTAGACATTGCGGCGTGGCTGAAACGACGGGACACACAACGGTGGGCGAGGCCGAGCGCGTGGTGGTGCGTGAGTGCGCTGAGGAGGTGCTGCGCAAGCTCGCGGGGGAGCACGCCACCCTGCGTGAGGATCAGTGGCGCGCGATCGAGGCGCTGGTGGTCGATCGGCGTCGGGTGCTGTGCGTGCAGCGCACCGGCTGGGGCAAGTCGGCGGTCTATTTCGTGGCCACCGCGCTGCTGCGTGACGGCATCGCGGCCGAGGCCGGCGAGCCACCGGCCGGGCCGACCGTGATCGTTTCGCCGCTGCTCGCCCTGATGCGCAATCAGGTGGAGGCGGCCGCCCGCGCGGGCATCCGGGCGCGCACCATCAACTCCGCAAACCTCGACGAGTGGAGTTCGATCACCGCCGAGATCCGCGAGGGCTCGGTCGACGTTCTGCTGATCAGTCCCGAGCGGCTCAACAATCCGGATTTCCGCGACAACGTGCTGCCCGGCCTCGCCGCGAGCACCGGCCTGCTGGTGGTGGACGAGGCACACTGCGTCTCCGACTGGGGCCACGACTTCCGCCCCGACTACCGGCGGTTGCGCACGTTCCTGGCCGGCCTCCCGTCGCGCACGCCGGTGCTGGCGACCACCGCGACCGCAAACGAAAGGGTGACCGCCGACGTCGCCGAGCAGCTCGGTGACGCGCTCGTGCTGCGCGGCGCGCTCGACCGCGACTCGCTGCGGCTCGCCGTGCTGCGTCTGCCCGACCCGGCGCACCGACTGGCCTGGCTCGCCGACCATCTCGAGCGGCTGCCCAGCTCCGGCATCGTCTACACGCTGACCGTCGCGGCGGCGACCGAGACGGCCGAGTTCCTGCGCTCGCGTGGTTTCGCGGTGGCGTCCTATACGGGCCAGGTCGAGGATGCCGACCGCCGCGCGGCCGAGCAGGATCTGCTGGACAACAAGATCAAGGCGCTGGTCGCGACGTCGGCGCTGGGCATGGGCTTCGACAAACCAGACCTCGGGTTCGTCGTGCACCTCGGCGCGCCGCCGTCGCCGATCGCCTATTACCAGCAGGTCGGTCGTGCCGGTCGGGCCGTGGAGCACGCCGAGGTGGTGTTGCTGCCGGGCACGGAGGACGTGGCGATCTGGCGTTACTTCGCTTCGCTCGCCTTCCCGCCGGAGGAGCAGGTGCGCTCGGTGCTGGCCAACCTGTCACCCGACCGTCCGATGTCGACGCCTGCGCTCGAACCACTGGTCGACCTCCGCCGGGCGCGACTCGAGCTGATGCTCAAGGTCCTCGACGTCGACGGCGCGGTCCGTCGCACCCGCGGCGGCTGGCTGTCGACCGGCGAGCCGTGGACCTATGACACCGCCCGCCTGCGCAGAGTCGCCGAGGCACGCACCCGAGAGCAACAAACCATGCTTGAGTACGCGGAAACGACCGACTGCCGCATGGAGTTCCTGCGCAAGTGTCTGGACGACCCGGAAGCCAAGCCGTGCGGCCGGTGCGACACCTGCGCGGATCCGCTGTTCGACGCCGCCGTCTCGGCCGAGTCACTGGCCGCCGCGCATGCCTTCCTGGGCCGGCCGGGCGTCGAGATCGCGCCGAAGAAGCTGTGGCCCACCGGCATGGACGCCGTCGGGGTGCCCCTGAAAGGCAAGATCAGCCCGGCCGAGCAGATCAGCGCCGGTCGTGCCGTCGGGCGACTTTCCGACCTGGGCTGGGGCGGTCGCCTGCGCGAGCTCATCGGTCCCGGCGCTCCAGACGCACCGATCTCAGCCGACGTCGCAGGCGCCGTGGTCGAGGTTTTGAAGGCCTGGGCGCGCGGCGACAACAGCTGGGAGCAACGACCAGCAGCCGTGGTAGCCGTGGGTTCGAGCCGGCGGCCACAGCTGGTGCGCAGCATCGCCGAGCACATCGCAACGGTAGGCCGGCTGCCGTTCCTAGGCACGCTGGCGTCATCACACCTGGGCGACGACGGTCCGCGCGGCAACAGCGCCCAGCGGGTCCGCGCTCTGCACAACGTCTTCACAGTCCCACCCGAGCTAGCCGCCGAAATATCCACACTGGACGGTCCAGTCCTGCTGGTCGACGACTCGGTCGACTCGGGCTGGACAATGGTCCTGGCCGGCCGAGCCCTACGCCAGGCCGGCGCCCCAGCCGTCCTCCCACTGGCCCTCGCCGTCGCAGGCTGATTCGCCACCTGCCGGCTACTTCTGCCCCCTGCGGGTCGCACCGGCCGCGCAGGGCCGGCAACCGAGGTGGGGCGGGCCGGTGTGTTGCGGCACGCTCGGCTCCTCGGTCGAGCCTTATGTGGTGCGGCCTATCCGGCCCGGTCAGGCCTGCCGGGATGCGCCTTTCTGGTTTGGCCCGGCCTGGTGTGGTGCGGCTCGCGCGGTTCGGTCTGGCTTGGCGGGGTGCGGCCTTTCCGGTTCGGTCTGGTCCGGCTCTCCCGGCTCGGTCGGGCCTGGTCTGGTCCGGCTTGGTCCGGCCCGCCCGGCTCGGTCGTTGGCGCGGTGGGGTCGGCGGTTGCGGCAGCTGGCGGGGTTGCCTCGCCGAACTGGTCGCCAGCGCCTTGCGCGTGGCGAGTCCAGCGGGCTGCGGCAAACCGGGCGGTGAGACGTGGGACCGGGCGTCAGGCGGCGTGGGTGGGGCGGCCGAAGCCGTGGACCGGCTGGGAGTTGATGGGGGCGATGCGGACGTCTTCGCCATATTCCGGGGCGTGGATCATCATGCCGTCGCCGATGTAGATGCCTACGTGGCTGATGCGGCCGTAGAAGAAGACCAGGTCGCCTGGGCGGGCGTCGGCTCGGGTCAGGCGGGCGGTTGAGTTGTATTGGCGGGCTGCGTTGTGGGGGAGGGATGCGCCTGCGCGACTCCATGCGGCCATGGTCAGGCCGGAGCAGTCGTAGGAGCGTGGGCCGGAGGCGCCCCAGCTGTAGGGCTTGCCGAGTTGGGCGTAGGCGAAGGCGACCACTCGTGCGGCGGGGCCGGCCACATAGGGCGGTGCGGGGTAGTTGAAGACCTGGGCATAGCGCGAGCCGCCGCCGTAGGCGACTCGGCGCATCTGCTTGAGGGCGGCGATCTCGCCTTCGACGGCGGTCTTCTTCGCGGCCAGCTGAGCCTGGGTGCGGCGCTGTTGGGCGGCCAGCAGATTGAGCATCGCCCGGGTGTCGCCGACCTTTTGCCGGGCGGTCGTCAGTTCGTTGAGCGCGCGCTGCTGCTGGGCCGCGATCTCGTGCAGGACCAGGAGCTTTCCGATGAACTCCTGCGGATCCTGCGAGCCGAAGAGGGCGACCGTCGGCCCGCGAACGGTCCGGCGGTAGGTGGTGGACGCGAGGCCTCCGATCAGTTCCTGTCGCTGCCGCAGGTCCTCGGTCATCGGGCCGATCCGGGCGCCCAGCGTGCGCTGCTGGGCGACATTGGCACGCAGGTCGTCGCGTGACTCGTTGAACTGCTCCACGATCACCTCGAGGCGGTGAGACGCGGCCGCGATCCGTCGATCCAGCTCACTCACCGACGGCCGATCCGCCCGCAGGCCGGCAACCAGCCAGCCGGCAGATGCCACGGCCCGCGACGCCCCTCCTCGCGATGCCCCGGCTGACGATGCCACCGCCTGCGACGTCCCGGCCTGCGACGCCAGGGCCCGCGACGTCAGTGCGGGCGATGCCGCTGCCCGTGATGGTGCGGCGGCGTGCACTGCGACGATGGCAGGCTCCACGGCGACAGACGACGCTGCGGGCGAAGCGGCGGCTGGTGTGATGGTCAGCTGGCCGGTGATGCCCGCTGCGGCCAGGATGAGAGCCGGCGCGACAATGAAGCGGCGGGCGTGGAGAGACGGCACGACGGCTTTAACGAGGCAAAACGCCTAAAGCCACGCCGTCGATCGCTCATACGGGTGGGGGGTATGCTGGCGCTATGAGTGACGACCACCCCGGGCCGCATGGCTACTCCGGTGACAAGCAGGCGCTGCTCGGCCGGCTGCGCCGCATCGAAGGTCAGATCCGCGGCCTCCAGCGGATGGTTGACGAGGACACCTACTGCATCGACGTCCTGACCCAGATCTCCGCGGCGAAAAGCGCATTGCAATCGGTGGCCGTCGGGCTGCTCGAGGATCACCTCGCGCACTGTGTCGTGGACGCCGCCCGCGCCGGCGACCCGACCGCCAAGGTCAAAGAGGCATCCGACGCCATAGCCCGCCTGGTCAAGAGCTGACCGGGCCAAGAGCTAGCGAGGCCAGGGCAACCTTTGGCCGGGCAAAGGTCTGGCGAGGCGACGGACTGGCGAGGCCAGGGTCTGGCCAGACCAACGGTCGGCCACACCGAGGTTGAAAGAGGCCGAGGTTGAAAGACACCGGGGTTGAAAGAGACGAGGCCTGACCAGGCCCAGGGCCTAACCAGGCCCCAAAGCGCGGACCAGGTCGAGCGCTGAACCGCACAAACGCTGTACTGCATAGGATCCGAGCCCGAGAGGAACGCGATGTCTGTCACGAGCACCTACACCGTCACCGGCATGACCTGTAAGCACTGCGTCAACGCGGTGACCGGCGAGCTGACCTCGCTGCCAGGAGTCGACGACGTGCGGGTCGACCTCGGCGCCGGCAAGGTCACCGTGACCAGCGCGGCGCCCCTCGACGCGGCGGCCGTGCGGGCGGCCGTCGATGAGGCCGGCTACGAGCTCGCCGATGCCTGACCCCGACGCCGGCGGCCTGGACGTCCTCGACAAGCCGCCCGCCGCTGAGCGCAGCGCCGGATTCAAGCTGGCGGTGTTCGGCGCGGTGCTGATCGTGGTGCTGTTCGCCGGCTACGGGATCGGTCGCCTGAACGAAGCCACGCCGACGGTCGCGGAGACATCGGCCGCGACCGGCGACGGGCACGCCGTCCACGGCGCCGCGCCGACGACCGCGCACGACGACAGCGGCACCGCCCCGCACGTGCACAACGCCGACGGCTCGGTCACGCCGGGCCTCGCCCAGGACAGCGGCGCGGCGGTCGGCGGACTGTCCGTGACCGGCTCCGGGCTGACCATGGCGCCGACCGCGGCGACCTTAGCCGCCGGCCGGCAGCAGACCCTGTCCTTCGCGATCCGCGGCCCCGGCAACGCCCCGGTGACGACCTACGCGGTGGTGCACGACAAGCCCCTCCACCTGGTCGTGATCCGCCGTGACCTGGCCGGCTTCCAGCACGTGCACCCGACCATGGCGCCGGACGGCACCTGGAGCATCCCGCTGACCCTCGCCGCGCCGGGCAGCTACCGCGCGATCGCCGACTTCACCGCGATCGTCGGTGGCCAGCAGGTGCCGGCCACTCTCGGCGTCGACCTGACGGTGCCGGGGGACTACCGGCCGGTGACGTTGCCCGCGCCGGCCCGCCAGGCGGTCGCCGACGACTTCCAGGTCGCCTATGAAGGCGAGCCGAAGATCGGTTCCAGCCAGCCGCTGTTCATCACGGTGAGCTCGGCCGGCCGGGCCGCGGAGTTGCAGCCCTATCTGGGCGCCTTCGGCCACCTCGTGGTGATGCGCGAGGGCGACCTGGGCTACGTGCACGTCCACCCCGAGCCGCTGCTGGTCGACGGCAAGGTCAAGTTCTGGCTGGCCGCGCCCGGCCCGGGCCGCTACCGGATGTTCTTCGACTTCCAGGTGGCGGAACAGGTGCACACCGCGAGTTGGACGACGGAGATCAGCTAGCGCGGAAAGAGATCAGCGAGGAGCTTCTCCAGCGCCGGGGTCACCGACCACTGAGCGGTCAGGGCCTCGTATTCGTCGCGCGGGCCGGGCGTGCCCGTGCGGCGGGCGCGGAGCAGCAGGTTGCGTGGGGTGTGTGCGGAGTCGACGAACTCGACCACGTCCACCTTGTAACCGTGCACGCGCAGCAGCGAGGCCCGCAGCGAATCGGTCAGCACGTCGGCGAACCGCTCCCGCAGGATGGCCTGCCGGGTGATCTCGCCGTAGGGCGAAGGGGCCTGGCCGCCCTTGAGCTGGGCGGCGATGTCGTGGTGGCAGCACGGCGCGGCCAGCACCCACCGCGCCTGCCAGCGGACCGCCCGGGCCAGCGCCTGATCGGTCGCCGTGTCGCAGGCGTGCAGGGCGAGCACCAGGTCGGGCGGCACGTCGACCACCGCGTCCTCGATGGTGCCGGCGACGAACGTCACATCGTCCGCGCAGCCGAGCTCGGCGGCGAGCGCGCTGTTGCGTACCCTCTGATCCTCGCGGACATCGACCCCCACGACCTGGACCTGGACGCCTCGATCGGCCAGATGGCGGTAGGCCGCGAAGGTCAGGTAGGCGTTGCCGCAGCCGAGGTCGACGACGCGCAGCGGCGACGGCAGCTCGGCGGGCAGGGTGGCCGCCAGCGCGCGCAGGAACGCGTCGACCTGCCGGCGCTTCGCCGCGGTGCCGCCGAGCACCCGGAAGAGCGGATCACCCGGGTCGAGCAGCCACTGCTTCGCGCGATCATGCTCCTGCGGCGCGGTCGCGGCCCCGGTTGCCGCCCGATGCACCTGCGCGTCACCCTTCTTGGTGATCCGCACCTGCACCGTCGACGCCGCCGTCTCGACGTGCCAGTTCCCGAACGGCTCGGCCAGCAGCTCATCGACCGCGGCGGCGGCGTCAGACCCAAGAGCGAGATTCCTGGTGTACGGCCGCGCGCCGTCATCCGTGACGATCTGCAGATGGGTGCCCGCCTTGAGCGCGACCGGCCGCAGCTCAGCCCGCCGCACCGAGGGTGTCTGCCCGCGCCGGCGCCCGGCCGCCACCGCCCGCGTCAAAGCGGGGTCGAGCAGCAGATCGCGCACTTCGGCCAGGACGGACTCGAGGGGTTGGGGCATCCCACTATTCTGCCTCGCCCCTCCAGAACCCCCCGTGGGTTAGGCTGTCCTAACTTCGGGTGACCGAGGCCGGCCCAGGGAAAGAGGTGCACGATGTCCGTCGCCGACCCTCCTGAGACGGAGCGGCTGTCCGCGCGGCTGCGGGCGGGCACCCGCGCCGAGCACGACGCGGCGCAGGGCAGCGGCTTCCTGGACGCGCTGTCCGACGGGCGGCTGCCCCGCGACGCCTATGCCGACCTGGCCGCGCAGCACTGGTTCATCTATGACGCGCTCGAGCAGGCCGCGCTGGCCATGATCGACGACCCGGTGGCACGCGAGTTCGTGCTGCCCGAGCTGCATCGGGTGCCCGCGCTCATCGCCGACCTCGGGTTCCTGGTGGGACCGGATTGGCCGGGGCGGATCGCCGCGCACCCGGCGACCGAGGCCTATGTGGCCCGGCTGCACGCGGTGGCCTTCGATCGGCCGTCGGCGTTCATCGCGCATCACTCACGCGTTATCTCGGCGACCTGTCCGGTGGGCAGTTCCTCGGCCCGGCGATCGCCCGGTCCTTCGGGCTGAGCGGCGACGGGCACCGGTTCTTCGTCTTCGACGGGGTGCGGCCGCCGGCCTTCCGCACGCGCTACCGCGAGATGCTCGATCGGATCAACTGGTCGCCCGCCGAGGAAGAGGCGTTTCTCGCCGAGGTGGCCGAGGCCTACCATCACAACATCGCCGTGCTGGCCGATCTGAAGGAGCGCTGGGCGTGACCGACCCGTTCCCGCCGGACGTGGTGGCGCAGATCGCCCGCCACATGAACGACGACCACGCCGAGGACAACGTGCTGATCGTGCGGGGTCTGGGAGGGGCGTTGCAGGCCACGTCGGCGCGGATGTCCGGGATGGACGCGGACGGCCTGGAGTTCGCCGCGGCGGTGGACGGGGTCGAGGTGCCGGTGCGCATTCCGTTCCGGGAGCGGCTCACCGAGCGCCGGCAGGTGCGCGCCGAGGCGGTGCGGATGTACCAGGAAGCGTGCGCCGCCCTGGGCGTGGAACCGCGGCACTGACGCGAAACGGCCCCGCCTGATGGCGGGGCCGAGTCGCGCGTTAACGAGATCAGGCGTCGGCGGTGGTGCCCACGCCGGCCTCGGAGCCGCCGGTCATTTCGCTGCCGGAGCCGTCGGAGATGCCGGCGCCGTCAGAGCCGGCGGACTCGGCTGAATTGGCGCCGGAGCCGCGGTTGCCGCGACCACCCCGGCGACGCCGCCGCCGTGGACGGTCGCCCGACTCGCCGTCGCCGTCGTCGCCGCTGAAGTCGCCGCTCGAGTCGTCCAAGACCGAATCCGAGGCCGGGGCCGCGGTCTCGGTGCCGTCCGAGAAGAGCGCGGCGGTGGTGGCCGGGCGACGCCGACGGGTCCGGGCCGGAGCCACACCCTCATCGGCCGACACGGAATCGGCCGACACCGAATCGGTCGACACGGAATCGGTCGACACGGAGTCCGTTGCCGAGCCGGCTTCGGTGGCGATCGGCGCGTCCGCGCCGTCCTCGACCCGCCGCCGGCGACGCTGCCGCTTGGGCCGGTCACCGGCCTCCTCGGTCGCGACCGCACCCTCCGAAGAGTCCGGAGCCGGCGCGGACGAGCCGCGCCGCCCGCGCGGACCGCTGCTGCTGCCGCCGCGGTCGCCGCGACCGGACCGGCCGCCGTCCCGGCTGCGTCCTCGCCGCGAGCCCCCGCCGAGGTCCTCCTCGATCTCGGCGGACAGACCCGCCCGGGTGCGCACCGCGGTCGGCAGCGTGCCGGAGATGTCCTCGGGGATGTCCAGATCGGAGTAGAGCGCCGGCGACGTGTGATAGGTCTCCGGCGGCTGCGGCATGCTGAGCCCCATCGACTTGTCGATGAGCACCCAGCGCGGCATGTCCTCCCAGTCCACGAACGTCACCGCGACGCCGGTGGCGCCGGCCCGGCCGGTGCGGCCGATGCGGTGCGTGTATGTGTCCGGGTCCTCCGGGCAGTCGTAGTTGATGACGTGCGTCACGCCGGAGACGTCCAGTCCCCGGGCCGCGACGTCGGTCGCCACCAGCACGTCGATCTTGCCGGTGCGGAACGCCCGCAGGGCCCGCTCGCGGGCGCCCTGACCGAGGTCGCCGTGGACGGCCGCGACCGCGAAGCCCCGGAAGTCCAGATCCTCCGCGACCCGGTCGGCGGCGCGCTTGGTGCGGGTGAAGATCATCGTCAGGCCACGCTCGCGGGCCTGCAGGATGCGCGCCACCATCTCCAGCTTGTTCAGCGGGTGGGTGCGATAGACGACCTGCTTGGTCAGCGGGCTCGGCCCGCTCTCCGCGGTGTGCCCGGCGTGGATGGTCACCGGGTGGTGCAGGAACCGCCGGGCCAGCGCCACGATCGGGTCCGGCATGGTCGCCGAGAAGAGCATCGTCTGGCGCTGCTCGGGGAGCATCGCCAGGATCTTCTCCACGTCCTCCAGGAAGCCCAGGTCGAGCATCCGGTCGGCCTCGTCCAGCACCAGGGCCTTGATCGAGCCCAGCTTCAGCTGCTTCTGCTTGGCCAGGTCGAGCAGCCGGCCGGGCGTGCCGACCAGGATCTCGACGCCGCTCTTCAGGGTGTCCACCTGCGGCTCGTAGGCCACGCCGCCATAGATCGGCAGCACCCGCACGCCGCGGGTCGCGCCGGCCGCGGCGATGTCCCGGGCCACCTGCAGGCCCAGCTCGCGGGTCGGCACCACGACCAGCGCCTGCGGCTGGCCGTCGGCGCCCTCGCTGGGCGCCAGCACCCGTTCGAGCAGCGGCAGGCCGAAGCCCAGCGTCTTGCCGGTGCCGGTGGGTGCCTGCCCGATCAGGTCGGTGCCGCGCAGGGCGATCGGAAGGGCGTATTCCTGGATGGCGAAGGCTCGGGTGATGCCGGCGGTGGCCAGCGCCTCGACGGTCTCGGCGCGCACTCCCAGCTCGGCGAAGGTCGGGCTGTCGGCGCGGACGGGCGCGCGGGTCAGCACGGGGACCAGAGCCGGCTCTGTCTCGATGTTCTCGATGTCGCTCATGAAGTTCTTCGGGTGCCTCTCGTGGTGCGCCCGTCGAAGTCCTGGGCGCGGTATGGATAGGGCGCGGGCCACACGCGAACCAGGTCGCGGGCCGCACGCGCTGTCGCCGCGGCGAATCGTGAAGTCGATCGACGTCGGCGGCGACAAGCCCACTCTACCCGACCATGAGATTAGGCAGCTCGGGAGCGCGATAAGGCAGAGGACCCGGCGACCGGGTCCTCTGCCATGCGGTATTGAAGCGGATGGATCAGCGAGTGGTGAAACCGAACGGCCGGTTGGACGACTCGGCGATCTCCACGTAGGCCACCTTGGCGATCGGGACGATCACCTTGCGGCCCTTCTCATCCGTGAGCGAGAGGACACCATCCTTGGCCATCGCCTCGGACACCGCCTGCTCGACCTCCGCCGGGGTCTGAGCGCTTTCCAGCGACAGCTCACGCGGCGCGTGCTGCACGCCGATCTTGACCTCCACGGGGTCCTCCTTGAAATGTGGTCTATCTGCTTTGAAGGCTAGCCGATTTCCGGAGCCGACCCGTCGCGCAGCGGGAAGCTCGCGATGCCGCGCCAGATCAGGGCCGCCACCAGGGCCTCGGCGTCACCCTTGGGGGTCTGCCGGCCGCTCGCCAGCCAGTATTGGGCGCTCTGCCCGGCGGCGCCGACGAGGCCCGAGGCGAGCAGTGCGGCGTGCGCGGTGCTGACCCCGGTGTCCGAGATGATGGTCTCGGTGACCGCCTCGATGCAGCCCTGCTCGACGCGCTCCACCCGCTCGCGCACCTGCGGGTCGTTGCGCAGGTCGGACTCGAAGACGAGGCGGAAGGCCTCACTTTCGTGGTCGACGAAGTCGAAATAGGCCTCGACCGCGCCCCTCACCCTCTCCTTGTTCTCCGGGGTGGCCAGCATCGCGCCGCGCACCTTGGCGATTATCGCGTCGCAGTGCGTGTCCAGCAGTGCCAGATAGAGCTCGAGCTTGCCCGGGAAGTGCTGGTAGAGCACCGGCTTGGAAACCCCGGCACGCTCGGCGATGTCGTCCATCGCGGCAGCGTGGTAGCCATGTGCGACGAAGATCTGCTGCGCCGCGGCAAGGAGCTGCTTGCGGCGTGCGGAGCGGGGCAGGCGCGTGGGACGCGCGGTCTGCGCGCCGCCGGACGCAGCGGTCATGATCTCTCCAACCTCCGAGGCTTTCGGTCCCCGCTTATCGGCTCTCATCGCCCACCCGGTCGAGTCTTACCCCCGGGCGGGCAATTGTCGCGACGCTGCAACTTATCGCCACTGCCACCACACGGTAGCCTCAGCAAGGGCGAGCAAGGAGCACGCGGTGGACGAAACAGGGCATTCCGGTGACACCGGGTCGACAAGTGGCGGCAGCGCGGAGTCGCGCGACCGCACTCTGTTGAACGGGTGGGCGAGCTCCGGCAACCCGTGGTCCGTCGCCACCGGTCAGACCGATGAGGCCGAGGAGGACATCCCGGCCTGGCGGCGGCCCTCGCAGGAGATCCGTCCGTTCACCCGGCAGGCGCCCCCGGCCGCCGAGCGTCCGGCCGACCTGCGGCCCTTCGCACCCACCTCGCCCGCGCCCGTCCCGCTCGCCCAGCCGGAACCCACGCCGCAGTGGTCGGACCACAACCAGCGTTACGAAGACCTGCTCAAGCACTTCAACCCGGGCCGCGGCGTCGAGCCGATCGCGCCGTCCCGCTTCCAGGCGCTCTCCCGGCCGGACAGCCTGCAGGACGACGACCGCCGCCCCTCGCCGGGTCAGGCCGCTGCGAGGCCGAACCCGCTGCGCGACGTGAGCCTGCCGCGCCCCGAGAGCCCGGGCCCGCCGAGCACGCCGAGCAGCGCGCCGCCCTACCCGTACGAGGGGGATCTGGACGACGCCGCGCAATATCCGTCGCGCTCCCAGGCCACCTTCCCGGCCGTGCGGCCGGCGCCACCGAACCGCGCCGAATCGGCACGGCACGCGCTCGACCCCACGCCGCCCGGTGGCAGCCCGCACGTCGAGCCGCCCAGCAACGACCTGACCCGCACCGCCGAGACGCCCCGGGTGCGCGCGTCCTACGACCCGGAGACGTTCCCGCGCCGGCTGCCCTATGAGTCGCCGCCCCCTCCGCCGCGGGTCGCGCCCCAGAACGAGAACACCACCGCTTATGCTCCGCCGGCGGCGTACGCCAGCGCGATCCCGGTCGCCGAGCAGACCGTCCGCGGCCTGCCCCAGCGGGTCCCGGCGAAGCCGGACGTGCCGACCGTTCCCGAACCACCGTCCTCGGAGCCGACCGCCGAGACCCCGGCGCTCGCCCGCATCGCGACCCACCTGCGCCGCGACGACCTCCTCGCGCCGCAGGACCGGCAGGAGGGCTTCGACGTGCAGGCGATCCTGGCCGCGGTGCGCGAGGTCGAGGGTGTCCGCGACGCGATGCTGCGGACCACCCCGCAGGGCGCCAACAGCCTGCGTCTCGACCTGGCCGAGGGCGCCGACCCGGCCGAGGTCAGCCGGCAGGTCGCCCGCCTGCTGCAGGACCGGATGGGCCTGGACGCCGCGATGCAGGGCGAGCAGACCGCGCCGCCGCCGATGCCCGGCCCCCCGCCGGCGCCCAGCCAGCCGGCGACCATGCAGAGCCTGGCTCCGGCTCCGGCGCCGGCGCGCGTGCCCAGCCAGCCCGGCCCGTCCGAGCCGGTCTCCGGTTCCGCCGCGGTGCCCAGCCAGGACCTGCGCCGCATGCCGACCGCGCCGCAGCGGATCGAGGAGCCCGAGCCCGAGCCGGAGGAGCCCTACGAGTCGACGACCCCCGGTCCGCTGGACGTGGGCGAGGAGCCCGGTCCGCGCGTGATGATCGACAACGTGCAGGTGACCACCTTCGGCACCGAGGCCACCGTCGAGGTCAAGCTCGAGGTGGACGGGCGCACGGCGAAGGGGATGGCCACCGGCCCCGCGGTCGACAGCTACCTGCTGCGGCTCTGCGCCACCGCCGCCGCCGAGGCCATCAACGACCTGCTCACGGTCACCGACCGCCGCCCCGAGGGCCCGGCCCGCTGCTTCGTCGAGCACGCCGGCGCGGTGCCGTTCGGCACCACCCAGGTCGCCGTCGTGGTCATGCTGCTCTCGGTCGGCGGCGCGTGGGTCGAGCAGCTCGCCGGCTCCGCGATGATCGGCAACGACGGGCGGCACGCCATGGTCCGCGCCACATTGGCCGCGGTGAACCGGAGGCTCGAGGCACTCTTGTCCCGATGAAGGGTGCACAACTGGGCGACGACGGCGCGCTGCGGCCCGATGGTGACGTTCCGCCGCCGTGGCCGGCCCGCTGGGTGCAGATCGACGGCGAGGCTCTCCAGGTGCGCGACACGGTCGCGACCTCGGCAACTGCGGAACCGGCCGTCTTCGTGCACGGGCTGGGCGGCTCCTCGCAAAACTTCACCGACGTGGCCGGCCTGCTCGCCGACCGGTTCGACGGCCAGGCGATCGACCTGCCCGGCTTCGGTTACAGCGACCCCCACCGGCGTTACTCGATTCCCGCGTTCGCCGACAAGCTGATCAAGTTCCTGGACGGCGAGGGGCGCGGGCCGGTGCATCTGGTCGGCAACTCGCTGGGCGGCTCGATCTCGGTGCGGGTGGCCGGGCTGCGGCCGGACCTGGTGCGTACCCTGACTTTGATCTCCCCGGCGATGCCCTTCCTCAACCCGCGCCGCACCGCCCAGGGCCCGATGCTTCCCCTGCTCGCGCTGCCTCTGGCCGACCGGCTCTTCGCCTGGGGGATGGCCCGGCTGACCGTCGAGGAGATGGCCGACCAGGTGATGATCGCCTGCTTCGGCGACACGTCCCGGGTGCACGCGCAGCGCCGGGCCGAGGCGCTCGAGGAGATCAAGCTCCGTTACACGGTCTCGCACTACCCCAAGGCCTATTTGGGTACGCTGCGCGGCCTGGTCGGCAGTTTCGTGCGGGCCTACCTGCCCGGTGACAACTCACAGTGGCGACTGGCCGGCCGGATCAGCGCGCCGACCCTGGTCATCGGGGGTCTGGCGGACAAGCTGGTCGATCCCCGGGTGCCCGCCGTCGTGGCGCGGGCGATTCCGGACAGCCGGCTGATGATCCTGCCGCGGGTCGGGCACGTCGCCCAGATGGAGGAGCCCCGCCTGGTGGCTCGATCGATCGTCGGCATGCTGGACGAGGTCGGTTCTCCGGTGGGCGGCGTCTCCCGGGTGATTTGACCGGCTTTTTGTGGCAACCTGGTCGGGATGATCAGAGCCCGCAGGCCGCCGGATCGCCGCTGGCTCCTCGCCACGCCGTTGATCATTCTCGCCGCCGTGGTCAGTGCCGGGATGCTCCGCGCTGCCCTGGACCAGCGCTCGGCCGCTCCGCCGCCCGCGGCGACGGCCGAGCAGTCGGCGTCACCGCGCAGCTCCGGCCAGGCGGCGGCGGCCGAGGAGAAACCCGAGACCGATCCGGTACGCCTGGCCGGCCCGGTCCCGCCGAAGGGCGCCGGCCAGTTCTCCTACGCGGCCGGCCGCGGCCGGGTGCTCGGGTCGGCCGGCCCGATCCGCCGCTTCCGGGTGGCCGTCGAGCGGGGTTCGGGCGAGGACCTGTCCTCGTTCAGCAACGACGTGGAGCTCATCCTCGGCGACCCGCGCAGCTGGATCGGCAACGGCCGGGTCCGCCTGCAGCGGGTGAGCGGCAACGACGCCCACGACTTCACGGTGTTCCTGGCGACCCGGGACTCGGCGGGCGAGATGTGCGCCTCGGGCGGCATCGACATCAGCGCCGGCAACAAGCCCTACACCTCATGCCGAACCGCCGACCGCGTGATCATCAACCTGGACCGGTGGCGGCTGTCCGCGGCGCCCTACATCGCGGCCAGGGTCCCGCTGGAGGTCTACCGCCAATACGTGATCAACCATGAAGTGGGCCACGAGCTGGGCGAGGGCCACCAGGATTGCCCGCGCCGAGGCGGGCCGGCCCCGGTGATGGTCCAGCAGACACTGTCCCTGCGCGGCTGCGTGCCTTACGCGTGGCCTCGCCGCACCAACCGCCCGTTCTCCGGCCCGACCCTCTAACCGGCCCCGCATGGGCCGACCTGAGGCTGCGTTCTCGCGTTTGGGTGGGGTCGGCCTGGGGCTGCGTTCTCGCGTTTGGGTGGGGTCGGCCTGGGGCCGCGTCCTCGCGCATAGATGGGGTCGACCTGAGTCCGCGTCCTCGCGCCTGGATGGGGTCGACCAGAGGCCCGCGTCTCTGCACCTGGATGGGGTCCGCCAGAGGCCGCGTCCCGGCGCACCTAGCCACGTTCCCGCGCGCCTGACCTGCGGTGAGCTGCCTCACGGCGTGTTGCGTCCGAGGTGGGCGCTGTTGGCCCGGAAGCGTCTCGGCCGGCGCCGCAGGGGCTGCTTGAATCACCGGGGCGCGGCCGCCTCGGGGCATTGCTTCGTCCGAGGGCGCTGGTGGAAATGGCCCTCTGGCGGGTTTATCTGGCGGTCCGGCCGGCGGTTCGCACGGGGACTCGGGAAACGCCTGTGACGACGCCCATGTCATGGCACTCTGGCTTATGTTATGGCAAAGGCGACAAAAGGTTCCGCAGACCCTCGGGCCGCCGCTGAGGATCTGTCCAACGGGGACCACACGACGGCGTCCTCCCCGCGCACCTCCAGGTCGGCTGCCCGCCCGGCCCCCGGTGCCTCCCCCTCCTCGCACGCTTCCGCCACGTCGACCGGGTCGCAGCCGGTGCGTGGTCAAGGTGGCCGGTTCGCGCCGGCTCCCTCCTCGGGTACGCCCAAAGCCCGCCCGCCGAAGCCTAAGCCCGGCCCGACCACCGGCCCACCGCCGGTCCGCGGCCCGAACGGCAAATTCGTCCCGCGAGCCGCGACGCCGAAGCCCGCACCCACAAAGCCCAAGCCGGCGGTTCCTGGCTCGGCTGCGGCGAGGTCGGCGGTTCCTGGCTCGGTCGGGACGAGGTCGGCGGTTTCTGGTTCGGCTGGGTCGAGGTCGGCGGTTTCTGGTTCGGCTGGGTCGAGGTCGGCCGCTCTTGGATCGGCTGCGGCGAATTCGGCGGCATCCAAGTCGACGAACGCGAAGCCGGGGTCGGGAAAGCTGTCTCCGGTACAGCCCGCCCTTACCGGGCCTGTTCCGGCGGTGCCGGTTGCAGCCAAGTCGGAGACGGCGCGATCGCGGCCCGGGGAGCTGTCCCCGGCCGAGCCAGCCGTTGCCGGCCAGGCGACAGCCGCGTCGGTCGTAGCCAAGACCGCTGCGGATGCAGCGGTCGCAGCCAAGCCGGCGGCAGTTCGATCGATGGCCGCCAAATCAGGATCTGCGAACCCGTCGAAGCCGGTCGTGGCCGAGTCGGGCTCGGGCACGTTGGAGTCTGTCAAGGTCGAGCCGGGTCAGCCGGCCGAGTTGAAGGTGGCCGCGGCCACGTCGAACACCCCGCGGCGGGCCGCCACCACGGCCAGCATCCCGGCGCGCAGTAGCTCTGCCGGTGGCGGGGTGCGCGAGTCGACGACCAGCGCACGGCGGGCTGCTGCTCGGGCGAAGTCGGGCGCCGGTTCGACTTCGCGCTCGGCGGTCGCCAAGGAGGCCGCGAGCCGGTCGTCCTCGGCCCGTGCCAAAGCCGCTGGATCGGCCACCGCGGCAGGCAAGCCCGCGACCCGCCCGGCGCCCTCGGCCACCGGCCGGACCACCCGCGCGGCCACCGGTTCGACCGCCACCAGGAGCACGACGGCCAAGACCGCGGCCAAGACACCGGCGAGGACCGCGACAAGGGCCACGCCGGCTGAGGTGAGCGCGGCCAAGGTGAGCCCGACGAAGGCCGGCCCCGCCAAGGCGACGCCAGCCAATGCGAACCCGGCCAAAGCCAGTCCGGCCAAATCGAGCGCGCCCCAGGACAGCCCGGCAAAGGCGAGCCCGTCCAAGGCGAGCCCGACCAAGGGCAGCGCGGCCAAGGCGAGCGCGGCCAAGGACGGCCCGTCCAAGGCGAGCCCGTCCAAGGCGAGCCCGACCAAGGGAAGCCCGGCCAAGACGAGCCCGGCCAAGACGGCGATGACAAAGACGGCGGCGACCAAGACGGCGGGAACGGCGACACCGGCCAAGACGGCGGCGAAGAGCACGCTGGCCAAGGCTGCGGCCGCCAAGACCCTTGCCAAGTCGACCCCGCCGAAAGCGACACCGGCCAAGACAGCGGCCACCAAGACCGCGGCCACCAAGACCGCGGCCACCAAGACACCGGCCAAGTCGACCGCCACCAAAGCGACTCCGGTCAAGAGCACGCCGACGAAGAGGGCGCCGACGAAAGCCGCGTCGCCAACGGCCGCGCCGACGAAGGCCGCGTCGCCAACGGCCGCGCCGACGAAGGCCGCGTCGCCAACGGCCGCGCCGACGAAAGCCGCGTCGACAACGGCCGCGCCGACGAAGGCCGCGTCGGCAACGGCCGCGTCGACAAAGGTCGCCGAGACAAGAGCCCCGGCCGCGAATAGCGCGCCGATCAAGCCGCCCGCACCGAAGTCGGAAGCCCCCCGGACGCCGGCCGCCGAGCCGATGAGCCGGACGACGGAGCCCACGCTGCCGCCGCCCCCGCCGATGGCCACCCCGGAGATCCGGCCGACGTCGCCCGCCGCGATCGCCCCGGTCACGCCCGCCGCCCCGCCCCCCGAGGCGGTCCACCCGTCGGCGCCCGAGGAGATCCACGCGCCGGCGCCGGTAGACGAGCCGGTTCCCGTACCCATGGAGAAGCCGGACCTGAGGGCCGACACCGCGGAGATCCCCCGGGTCGAGGCGGTCGAAGAACCGCCGGCTCTGCGCGGCGGCGGCATGGTCACCCCGACCCACCCGGTGCTCCGCCCGGCCGCCGAGAAGGACCACGGCTTCGGCCTTCCGCCGCTCGGCGCGCCACCGATCCTGCCGCCGCCCGAGCCGCCGCTCGAACGCGAACCCGAGCCGGCCCCGTTCACCCCGGGCGCCCGCAAGGCCCTGCAGCGCCGCCGGCTGGTCGCTCTGATCGCGTTCGTGCTGCTGGCCGTGATCGTGCTGTTGGTCGGGCAGTTCATGCGCGGTGACAACGGCCGGCGGGTGACCGAGACCAACCCGGCGTCCTCGGTCGCGCCGCAGGGTGGCATCGGGGAGCCGACCGCGGTGGCGCCCACCGCCACGACGGCGGGCGCGCCAACCACGAAGGCCAGCGCGACCGGCACCAGCACGGGAAGCGCGAGCCGGGCGCCGGCCGACACCGCGGACACGTCGCCGACCAGGGCGGCGGGCGGGACCACCGGGTTCGCGTTCGTCGCCGGCTATGGGCCGGTGCTGGGCACCTCGGGCACGCTGCGCCGGTTCAAGGTCAGTGTGGAGAAGACGCTCGGTCAGGGCAACGGCGGCGACTTCGCGGACGAGGTGGATCGCACGCTCGGCGATCCGCGGGGGTGGATCGCCGGCCGGCAGTTGCGCCTCCAGCGGGTGCCGGCCAACGCCGCCAGCGAGTTCACCGTCTATCTGGCCTCGGCGAAGACCGCCGGGCGGATGTGCGACTCGGCCGGTCTGAACACCGACGGCTACACCTCCTGCCGGCTTCCCGGCCAGGTGATCATCAACGACGCCCGGTGGCAGGACGCGGTGCCGGATTACGACGCGCCGCTGGAGACCTACCGGGCGTACGCGATCAACCACGAGGTCGGGCACCAGCTCGGCCACGGCCACGAGGCCTGCCCCGGCAAGGGCGAGCCGGCGCCGGTGATGATGCAGCAGACCTACGGCCTGAACGGTTGTGTGGCGAACTCGTGGCCGTACCTCGACGGCAAGCGCTACGCGGGCAAGCCGACCGCCTGAGGGCTATTCCCTATCCCGCATGTCGGGCCGGTGTCGCACGTCATGCCCGCTCGCGGCCGATCCGAGCAACAATGGGTGCCGCACCTTACCGCCCACCCGGGGAGTAAACCGTGTCCTTGCCCCCGCTCGTCGAGCCCGCCGCCGATCTCTCGATCGATGAGATCCGTCGTTACTCGCGCCACCTGATCATCCCGGACGTCGGGATGGACGGGCAGAAGCGCTTGAAGAACGCCAAGGTGCTCGCCGTCGGCGCCGGTGGCCTCGGCTCGCCGGCCCTGCTCTACCTGGCCGCGGCCGGTGTCGGCACGCTCGGCATCATCGACTTCGACACGGTCGACGAGTCCAACCTGCAGCGCCAGATCATCCACGGCGTCTCCGACGTCGGCCGGCCCAAGGCCGAGTCCGCGGCGGACAGCATCCGGGAGATCAACCCGCTGGTCAACGTCGTGATCCACAACACGGCGCTGGACCGCGACAACGTGCTCGACATCTTCCGCGACTACGACCTGATCGTCGACGGCACCGACAACTTCGCGACGCGTTACATGGTGAACGACGCTGCGGTGCTGCTCGGCAAGCCGTACGTGTGGGGGTCGATCTACCGCTTCGACGGCCAGGCCTCGGTGTTCTGGGAGGAGCACGGTCCCTGCTACCGCTGCCTCTACCCGGAGCCCCCGCCGCCCGGCATGGTGCCGAGCTGCGCCGAGGGCGGCGTCCTCGGCGTGCTCTGCGCGTCGATCGGGTCGATCCAGGTCAACGAGGCGATCAAGCTCATCACCGGCATCGGCGAGCCGCTGGTCGGCAAGCTGATGGTCTACGACGCCCTGGAGATGGAATACCGCAAGATCAAGGTTCGGAAGGACCCGAACTGCGCGCTCTGCGGTGAGAACCCGACGGTCACCGAGCTCCTCGAGGACTACGAGGACTTCTGCGGCGCGGTGTCCACCGAGGCGGCCGAGGCCACCCTGGGCGCCACGATCACCGCACGCGAGCTCAAGGACTGGCAGGACTCGGGCAAGGACCTGTTCCTGGTCGACGTCCGCGAGCCGGCGGAGTACGAGATCGTCAGCATCCCGGGCGCGACGCTGATCCCCAAGGGCGACATCCTGTCCGGCGAGGCGCTGTCCCGCTTCCCGCAGGACCGGCAGATCGTGCTGCACTGCAAGTCCGGGGTGCGCAGCGCCGAGGCCCTGGCCGCGCTCAAGGCGGCCGGGTTCAAGGACGCGGTCCACGTGCAGGGCGGCATCGTCTCGTGGGTCAACACCGTCGATCCGTCGCTTCCCTCATACTGACGAGTCGCAGGTGAGGCGGTAGCGTCACCTCCGTGGTGGACATCGACGGCGCGATCGGTTACGTGATGGCGCATGGTGATCCGGTGGAGCGGGCCAGGCTCTCGTTCCTCCGGAACGGTGCACCGCCCCCGCCGCACGTCATCGAGCGCATCGGTGCCGGGCAGACCGTCGACGGCGGCTGGCCGGCCTCCGGCGACGGCACCATCCCCTCGGTCGACGCGACCTGCTTCCGGCTGAGCGAGCTCGACGACCTGGGCGGGCTCAAGGGCCCCGAGGTCGAGCAGGCGTTGAACTGGCTGGCCGGGGCCCAGCGGCCGGACGGCACCTGGCAGGAGCACGAGTCGCTGGCCCCCGAGGCGCCGGTCTGGGCGATGCCCGGCGACCCCGAGGCGACGCTCTATCTGACCTCGCTGGCGGGCTTCTGGCTGACCGTGGCCGAGGCGGAGAAACACCAGCGCTGGGATCAGCCGGCCCGGCACGCCTCCACGCTCAACGCGGCGGCCCGTTTCGTGGTGGCCCAGCTCCGGCCGGACGGCACCTGGCCGTCGTTCCTGCCGGCCGGCTGGCACCTGGCCGGCCTGCTGCACGGCGAGCAGTTCTTCTATGAGTCGGCGCGGGTCCAGCTGGTGCTGGGTGACCGCCTCGGCGACATGTCCCCGGCCGACGCGGCGGCGATGGGCGCGGCCCTGCGCCGGCTCAACATGGGCGACGACTGGCTGCTGCAGGGCGTGCGCAAGCGGCTGGCCGAGTCGCAGCGCACCGACGGCGGGTGGGACAGCGACGAGGGCCCGATCTTCGACGTGAACACCACCCTGGCCGCGATCCGCGCCTGCCGATAGCTATCACTTCAGGAAGTCGATCAGGGCGTCGGCTACCGGGCCCGGCGCCTCCTCCGCCTGATGGTGGCCGCTGTCGATGATGCGGTGGGTGAGTGGCAGGGCGAGCCAGGGCGCCCAGATCCGCGCCGGGTCGCCGTGGATGTCTAGGTCGTCGTGGGCCGACTCGAGCAGCATGGTGGGGCAGGTGACCTGGCGGCCGGCCGCGCGATCCGCCTCATCGTGCTCGCGGTCGATGCCGAGGCCGGCGCGGTAGTCCTCGCACATGCCGTGCACGACGGCCGGATCGCGGAAGGCCGCCCAGACGTCGGCGTGGTTGCCCTCGCCCATCGCGGCCGGTTCCGGAGTTCGATACCAGGCGTCCGGGTCGGCGCAGATCACGCGCTCGGCGGGCTTGTCGGTCTGGCCGAGGAACCACCAGTGCCACCAGGACTGCGCGAAGGTGGCGTCGGTGCGCTCCAGATGCTCGACGAGCGGCAGGCCGTCCATGACCACCAGGTGCGACACGGCCTCGGGATGGTCCATCGCGGTGCGGAAGGCGGCCACGCTGCCGCGGTCGTGCCCGACGACGGCGAACCGGTCGTGGCCGAGGTGCGCCATCAGCCGCACCACGTCACGGGCCATCGCGCGCTTGCTCGACTGCGCGTGGCGCGGCTCGTCCGGCGGCAGCGTCGAGCCGCCGTAACCACGCAGGTCGGGCGTGACCACCAGGTGGTGTTCGGCCAGCCGCGGCGCCACCGCGTGCCAGGTCGTGTGGGTGCGGGGATGGCCGTGCAACAGCACCACCGGGTCCCCGGCGCCGCCGTGCCGCACCCGCAGCGTGACGTCGCCCAGGTCGATGCGCTCGAGCTCGAAACCGTCGAACATCGGTCAGCGGGTGTGGCCGTCGCCGGTCACGATGTATTTGGTCGAGGTCAGCTCGGGCAGCCCCATCGGGCCGCGGGCGTGCAGCTTTTGGGTGCTGATGCCGATCTCCGCGCCGAAGCCGAACTCGCCGCCGTCGGTGAACCGGGTCGAGGCGTTGATCATCACCGCGGCCGCGTCCACCCGGGCCGCGAACCGCCGGGTCGCGGCCACCGACTCGCTCACGATCGCCTCGGTGTGCCCGGTGCCGTAGCGCCGGATGTGGTCGAGGGCGTCGTCCAGGGAGTCGACCACCGCCACCGAGATGTTCGCCGACAGGTATTCCCGCCCCCAGTCGTCCTCGGTGGCCGGCACCACGCCGTCGTAGCCCGCCACCCGCTGGTCGCCGTGCACGGTCACGCCCTTGTCGACCAGCTCGGACAGCACCAGCGGCAGGAACGTGTCGGCGATCGCGGCGTGCACCAGCAGCGACTCGGCCGTGTTGCAGGTCGACAGCCGCTGGGTCTTCGAGTTGACCGTGACCGCGAGCGCCTTCTCCAGGTCGGCGGCCTCGTCCACGTACACGTGGCAGTTGCCCACCCCGGTCTCGATCACCGGCACGGTGGACTCCTCGACCACCGCCTTGATCAGCGACGCGCCCCCGCGCGGGATCAGCACGTCGACCAGCCCGCGCGCCCGCATCAGCTCCTTCACCGAGTCGCGCGTGGTGGCGTCGAGCAGCTGCACCGCGTCGGCCGGCAGCCCGGCGTCCGCGATCGCCTTGCGCAGCACCGAGACGATCGCCGCGTTCGAGCTCATCGCCGAGCCGGAGCCGCGCAGCAGCGCCGCGTTGCCGGACTTCAGGCAGATGCCGGCGGCGTCCGCGGTCACGTTCGGCCGGCCCTCATAGATGATGCCGACCACGCCGAACGGCACCCGCACCTGGCGCAGCTCGAGGCCGTTCGCCAGCGTCGAGCCACGCACCACGTCGCCCACCGGGTCGGGCAGCGCGGCGAGCTGGCGCAGCCCGTCGGCCATCGCGCCGACCCGCGCGGTGGTCAGGCTGAGCCGGTCGATCATCGACTCGGGCTGCCCGCCCTCCCGCGCGTTGCGCACGTCCACGGCGTTGGCCTCGACGATCTCGTCCGCCCGCAGCTCGAGCCGCTCGGCCATCAGGAGCAGGGACGCGTCCTTCTCCGCCCGGGTGGCCGCGGCGAGATCGATCGCGGCGATCCGGGCATCCGTGGCCTGCTGCTGCACGCTGCTCATGACCAAACCTTTCACATTCAGAGGAGTACGAGGTCATCGCGGTGCACGACCTCACGTTCATAACCGGGCCCCAGCGCGGCGGCCAGTTCCGGGGTGGACCGGCCGAGCAGCGCGGGCAACTCGACCGCGTCGTAGTTCACCAGCCCCCGGGCCACCGGCGCGCCCGACCCGGCGTCCACCAAATCTACGGGGTCGCCGGCCGCGAACGATCCGTCGACCGCGGTGATCCCGGCGGGCAGCAGCGACTTGCGGCGGGCCACCACGGCGACCACCGCGCCCGCGTCGAGGTGCAGGCGGCCGCGCGGCGCGGTGGCGTGCGCGAGCCAGAACAGCCGGGCCGCGGGCCGGTGCGCGACAGCCTCGAAGAACGTGCCCACGTCCTCCCCGGCCAGCGCTGACCCGGCGAGCGGCGCCGCGGTCAGCACCACCGGGATGCCGAAGCCGGTGGCGATCCGGGCCGCCTCGATCTTGGTGACCATCCCGCCGGTGCCGATCTTCGAGCCGGATCGGCCGATCGAGACCCCGGCCAGGTCGGACTCGTCGCGGACCAGCGGGACCCGCCGGGACGCCGGGTCGGAGGGCTTGCCGGTGTAGAGCGCGTCCACGTCCGACAGCAGCACCAGCAGGTCGGCCTGCACGAGCGCGGCGACCAGCGCGGCCAGCCGGTCGTTGTCGCCGAACCGGATCTCCTCGGTCGCCACCGTGTCGTTCTCGTTCACGATCGGCAGGGCGCCGAGGTCGAGCAGCTTGCGCAGGGTCCGGTACGCGTTCCGGTAATGCGCCCGCCGGGTGACGTCGTCGACGGTCAGCAGCACCTGCCCGACAGTGCGGCCGTGGCGCGCGAACCCCGCCGCGTACCGTCCGATCAGAAGCCCTTGGCCGACGCTGGCCGCAGCCTGCTGCGTGGCCAGGTCACGCGGACGCCGGGGAAGTTTGAGCGGGCTCAGCCCGGCGGCGATCGCGCCGCTGGAGACCAGCACCACCTCGCGACCGCTGCCGGCCAGGCTGCCGAGCACATCGACGAGGGCGTCGACGCGCTGCTCGTCGATCCCGCCGGATGCCGTGGTCAGCGAGGACGACCCCACCTTGACCACCACCCGGCGCGCACCGGTCACCGCTTCACGCACCCGCCCATCATGCTCGCCCGTCTCACGCTTTCCCCGGCGCGATCCCATATCGTGGCGTTCGACATCTTCGGTGCAGTGCGGCGGAGCCGCTTGAGAGGCCCAGTGACACCCCAGGAGTACGTGGAAGAGGTGCTGTCGCTCGTCGAGCGCATCCCGGAGGGCCGGGTGATGTCCTACGGCGCGATCGCCGACGTTCTGGCCGACGCCTCCGGCCGCAACTCGGCCCGCCAGGTCGGCAACATCATGGCGAAGCACGGCGGCGCGGTCCCGTGGCACCGCGTGGTGAACAGCGCCGGCCGGATGCCGCCGGGCCACGAGCAGGAGGCCCGGCAACGCCTGCTCGCGGAGGGCGTCCCGCTGCGCGGCGACCACGTCGACATGCGCAAAGCCGCCTGGATTGGCCCATCCGAGTAAGCCGGTATTGGCATCGCACCCGGGCCGCGCACTCCATATCGTGGAGCGATGACCAAGGTCGACTTCTACTTCGATCCCGCCTGCCCGTTCGCCTGGATCAGCTCGCGCTGGATCCTCGAGGTCGAAAAGCACCGCGATCTCGATCTGCGCTTCCGGGTGATGAGCCTTTTCGTCCTGAACGAGAACCGCGAGCTGCCCGAGTGGTACCGCGACCTGGTGGATCGGTCTCTTGGGCCGGTGCGGGTGGTGACCGCGGCGGCGGAGCAGCACGGGCCGGAGGTGCTTCGCGGCCTTTACACGGCCTTGGGCACCCGGATCCACCAGCAGGGGATGAAGGACTTCGACGTGGTGGTGCGGGAGGCGCTCGCCGAGGCCGGCCTGCCGGCGGCGCTGGCTGAAGCCGCCGGCGACGCCGACTGGGACGAGGCGCTGCGCAAGAGTCATCACGAGGGGATGGATCCGGTCGGCGATGACGTGGGGACGCCGACGATTCACATCGACGGGGTGGCGTTCTTCGGACCGGTGCTCAACCGGATCCCGCGGGGCGAGGACGCCGTGCAGGTCTTCGACGGGGCCGTGGCGCTGGCGAGCTTCCCGGGCTTCTTCGAACTGAAGCGAACCCGCACGGGCGACCTCAACTTCGACTGAAAGCTAGGCCTCGTAGGGGACGATCGTCTCCGGGAACGCCTCGCGGGCGAACGTCAGGTCACCCCACCCGCTGGAAGCGCTCTTCGCGGTCCACGACGCGTACTCGTACATCGCCGCGATCTCTTCTCCGCGCACCTCGAAGACGAACACGAAGTGGTTGGCCGCCTGCTCCCCGCCCAGCCCACCCTCGACCCGGGCCTCCAGCACCACCAGCGACCCGTTCGCCGCCACCCGCTTGGCCTCCAGCGTCACCCCACTGACCTGAGCCTCGTGATGCGTCGCGAACATCTGCCGCGCGATGTCCTTGCCGACCAGCAACCCCTCGGGCGCGTTCTCCTCGGTCGACGGCACCGGGATCATGATCCGCACGTCCTCGGCGAGCAGGTCGACGAAGTCGTCCCACTGCCCGGTGCCGGCCCCTCGCTGCAGCCCGTGGAACGCCGCCAGCGCCACATCCAGGGCCTTCTCGTCCGCTGTCGATACGTGCAACCCGGCCATGCCCAGCCTCCAGTGTTGTGGATCACATTCCACAAACTGTATGCAGTTTCCGACAGCCGTCAAGATGTCTCGAACAAAAGGCCGGCCCCGCCGCGCCGCGGATCGCCGGCCGCCCCGCCCGCGCCGACCCCGGTCACCCCGCCGAAGTAGTGGTTCATCTCCGGCCACTGATTGATCGTCCACCCGGCGTCGGCCAGCGCCGCCAGGTCCGCCGCCGGCACCCCGGGCTCGGCGTGCACCGTGTTGTCCACCACGTGGAATCGCGGCCGCGCGATCGCCGAAGCCATGTCCATGCCGTCCACCAGCAGCCCGAGCAGCGTGTCGATCAGCGCCGTCCGGATTCGCGACGCCCCTGCCGACCCGGCCGCGACCACCAGCCGCCCCTGCTGGTCGATCACCACCAGCGGGCACATGTTCGATGACATCCGCCGCCCCGGCGCCAGGTCGTCGGTGATCAGCTCGCCCTCGCCGAGCATCGAGTTCATGTTCACGCCCAGCCCGGGCAGCCAGACCGCGGCACCCAGCCCGAGCGTCGTGGTGATCACACACGCGTTCCCGGATCCGTCCACCACCGAGACGTTCGTGGTGTCGCCGATCTTCTGCCGCCCCTGGTCGCGCAGCGCCGTGGCCAGGGCGACCGCCCGCGCCCGGCCCGACAAATCCGACAGATCGGAAGGCAGTGCGGCGATCGTGTCTACGGTCCGGCTCAGGTCGTGACGGGCCCGCACCCGATAACCGGCCAGCGTCGCGTGATCCACGGTGGTGTCCTGCACCCGATAGGACGCCAGGTCACGAGGCCCGAGCGAACCTCCGGCGGCGCGCACCGCATCCACCATCGTGCGGGCGAAGGCCCCCGTGTAGAACGCCGCCGGGCCCTCGGACGCCAGCCCTTCCATGGCCGTCACCAGCCCGGGATGGAGGAGCAGATCCCCGCCCTCGAGCAGCTTCCCGTTCGGTGTGTAGATCGGCGCACCCTCGCCGAACGCCAGCGCCGGCGCGCAGGACACCAGGGTCCGGGCCTGCGGCGCGGGCAACACCACCCCGGTGCGCGCCAGCGCGATCGCCGGCGCCACCACCTCGGCCCACGGCAACCGCCCCCACCGCCGGTGCACCTCGCCGACCCCGGCCGGCACCCCGGGCACCGCGACGCTCGCGCCCCCGATGTCATAGACCTGCGGCATCCCGCCGAAGTACACGTCGACCGCGACCATCGGCCCGGCCGTCCGGTCGCCGTCCGTCCCCGGCACCGAGACGAAGAAGTCCAGGCAGGTGACCTCGCCGGTGGACGCGTCGAAGTAGGTGGCGAACCCGCCGCCGCCGAGCCCGGTGTAGATCGTCTCGGCCACGCAGCAGGTCAGCACCGCTGCCACGGCGGCGTCGGCGGCCGTACCCCCGGCCTGGAGGGTCTGAAGTCCCACCTCGGCCGTCACCGGATGCGCGGCGGCCACACCGGCCGAAACCGGACTCAGCTCGTTCATCGGTCGAAGCGTAGGCGCAGCGCGCCCGCGATGGTTAACATCCCCGTCCATGACGGCAGTCGGTCCCTCCCAAGATGTACGGCTGCCCCGCCGGCTCCTGCTCGGCTACGCGCTGGGCTCGCTGGTCACCGGCGCTTTCGCCACCGTGCCCGGCCTGTTGCTGCTGCCCTATCTGACCGACACGCTCGGGGTGGCCGCCGGGATCGCGGGTCTGCTGGTGCTGCTGCCCAAGGCCTGGGACGTGCTGATCAACCCGCTCGCCGGGCGCCTGTCGGACCGGCGCGGCGACCGCCGGCCGTTCCTGCTCGGCGCCGGGGTGACGCTGGGCGTGCTGTTCGCGGCGATCTTCGCCGGGCCGTTCGCGCAGGGTCCGGCGGCCGGCGCCTACGTGGCGTTCGCGTTCCTCGCCGCGGCCACCGCGTTCGCGCTGTTCCAGGTGCCCTATGTCGCGATGCCCGCCGAGCTCACCGACGGCTATGCCGAGCGGACCCGGCTGATGACCTGGCGGGTCGCGGTGCTGGCGCTGGCCATCCTGATATCCGGCGCGCTGGCCCCGCTGGTGGTCGAGCAGACCGGCGGCGGCCTGACCGGCCACCGGTGGTCCGGCGCGTTCGTCGGCGCACTCATCGTGGTGGGCGCGCTGGCAACCTTTTTCGGTACGCGCACAGCACAAGTCCAGGCCCCCGAGCAATCCGAGCCCAGCCTCCGCGCCCAGCTGCGAGTGGCCGCCGCGAACGGCCCGTTCCGCGCCCTGCTGCTCTGCTGGGTGATCCAGTCCGCGGGCATCGCCACGATGCTGGCCGGCGTGCAGTATTTCGCCGACCACGTGCTGGCCCAGGAGTCCGGCGCCACCTTCCTGTTCGCCGCGTTCGTCGGCCCGGCCCTGCTCGTCATGCCGCTCTGGATCAGGGCCGGCGCCCGCCTCGGCAAGCGCCGCAGCCTGGTCCTGGCCAGCCTGCTCTTCGCGGCCGGCGCCTGCGCGCTGCTGCTCGCCCCGATCCTGCCGCCGGTCGCGGTCTATCTGATCGTGGCCGTGATCGGCGGCGGCTATGCGGGCCAGCAGGTCTTCGCGATGGCCATGCTGCCGGACCGGATCGCCCACGACACCGCCCGCACCGGCCGCCGCCAGGCCGGGGTGTTCACCGGTGTGTGGACCGCGGGGGAGACGCTCGGCCTGGCTCTCGGCCCGGGCCTGTTCGCGGTGGTGCTGCAGCTCTTCGGCTATGTGTCGTCGGCGACCGGCGAGGCCGCGGTGCAGAGCGACACGGCCCGGTTTGGCGTGCTGCTCGGCTTCACGGTGCTGCCGGCGGTGTTGGTCGCCGGGGCGGTGGTAACGCTGCGCCGCTACCCCGACGAAGCGTCCGCTCCCTCAGAGGAAGCAGAGCGCTCTGCGCCCTGAGAGGAAGCGCTGGCCGAGAGGAAGCAGAGCGCTCTGCGCCCTGAGAGGAAGCGCTGGCCGAGAGGAAGCAGAGCGCTCTGCGCCCTGAGAGGAAGCGCTGCCCGAGAGGAAGCAGAGCAAAGTGCCCCCTGCTTCCTGGCGGGGAAGCAGGGGGCTGACCCGCCCGCCGGGCCGCCGAGATGGCACCACCGGGGCGGCACCGGCAAGTTCGGCGTCAGCGGCATGGCCCCGGGCCCGGTCGACCCGGCGGGCGAGGATCCAGGAGGCCGGGCCCGCCATCGACGACGGACCCGGCCGGCGGAACTACGGTGCGAACTCCACCCAGTTGAGGTTGACCAGCCCGGTGGCCGGCCCACCGGTGACCGGGCCGAACACCAGGAACAGCCGGTGGCTGCCGGCCGGCGCGGACACCGGCACGCTCTGGTTGGTGAACACCGCGTTGCCGGTCGTGGCGTTCAGTGTGCCGCTGCCCACCACCGGCCCGGTCGGCGAGTCGAGCCGGATCTGGACGGTGGCCCGCGGTGTGCCCGCGGTGGCCGCCGAGCCGCCCGAGTGCCGCAGGCTGACCGAGCCCACGCCGCCCAGGTTGATCGGGTCGAAGGCGATCGAGTCGCCCGGGTCGATCCCGGTCAGGTGCTGCCCGCCGCCGGTGTCACCGGTGTTGGCGACCGTCACGTTGTTCTTGATCTGTGCGAACTCGGCCTGCTGGCGCCAGGTCTGCAACACCGACTGGTCCACGGTGGTCAGTGCCGGCTGTCCGCCCGCGCCCAGGTCGGTGTAGGTGGCGCTGATCGCGCCGTAGAGGTAGCCGCCGGCGTGGTCGGCGCCGTCCGCGGGGGAGACGAACGATCCCGAGCATCCGGTCGCGTCGCTCATGCCGTGGCCGTGGCTGTCGTGGCCGAGCACGAACGACACGGTCACCCGCGAGCAGTCGATCGGCCCGTCCTCCGGATCGGTCACGCTGACCGTCCAGGGCACGGTGTCACCCCAGTTGAAGAAGGTGCCGTCGATCGGCGAGGTGACGGTGACCGTCGGCGCGGTGTTGCCGACCGTGATCGTGTGGGTGAGCACGGCGACCTTGCCGTTCGAATCGGTCACGGTCAGCTTGGCAACATAAACCCCATTTTCCAGGTACGTGAAAACGGGATCCGCCGCCGTCGAGTCGGTCGTGCCGTCACTGGTGAAGTCCCACGCCAGTGACAGCGCCACCCCGGGATCCGGGTGGAACGTGCCGGCGCTGGAGAACTGCACGGTCAGCGGCGCGGTGCCGTTGTCCGGGGTGGCGGACATCCGGGCCACCGGCGATCGCGTGCCCTTGACATAGCGGATCACCGAGAGGGCCGCGTCCGGATTGGCCTGGAAGAAGCCGTCGCCGTATTCGAGCAGGTAGAGGCTGCCGTCCGGGCCGAACTCCATGTCCATCGGGTTGTCGAAGACGAACCCGGGCAGGAACTGTTCCACCCCGAGCAGGCCGCCGGACCCGTTGGTCCGCATCATGAAGATCTTGTCGCGGGTGAACTCGCCGAACACCACCGCGTCGTCGTAGTACTCCGGGAACTTGGTGTCCGAGGCGAGCGCGTCGTCGTAGGAGTAGAGCGGGCCGCCCATCGGGCCGACGCCGCCGGTGCCGATCACCGGCCACTTGAAGTCACACGCGCCGGGCGGCGTGACCAGGTAGCTCTCCGCGCAGGTGGTGCGTGCCTCGAAGGTGTACCAGAACTGCGGCTGCTGAACCGGCGGCAGCACCCGCTTGCCCGTGTTGCGCGGCGAGTCGTTCACCGGCGCCGCGCAGTTGAACGGCGCCCCCGAGGTGCGGGTCACGAAGTTGAAGTCCACATAGGGCAGCGTCGGCGAATAGCAGTACGGCCAGCCGAAGTTGCCGGCCTTGTTGGTGGCCAGCCAGCGCCCGGTGCCGTCCGGTCCGCGGGCCGGGTTCGGCGCCCGCGAGTCCGGCGAGTAGTCGCCGACGTAGACGAAGCCGCGCGCGTCCACGTCGAAGCGGAACGGGTTGCGCAGACCCATCAGGAAGATCTCCGGCCGGGTCTGGTTCGCACTGTCCTGCGCCTCGGGGAAGAGGTTGCCGGCCGGGACGGTGTACGTACCGTCCGCCTTGACCTTGATCCGCAGCACCTTGCCGCGCAGGTCGTTGGTGTTGCCCGCGGACCGCTGCGCGTCATAGCCCGGACCCTGCGTCGGCGACTCGTTGATCGGCGTGAAGCCGTCCGAGCCGCCGGCGTTCGTGTCGTCGCCGGTGACCAGGTAGAGCAGGCCGCGGCCGTCGAACTTGACCTCGCCGGCCACGTGGCAGCAGATGCCCCGGTCGGTGTTCACCTGCAGGATCTTCTGCTCGGTGGACATGTCGAGGTGCGGCGTCGGCGTCTCCACGAACTTGACCCGGGAGAGCTGGTTGTAGCCCTTGTAGACGTCCCAGGCGGTCGGATCGGGGCTGGTCGCCGGCGCGTCGGTGGTCGGCGTGCTGAGCCGCGGCGCGTAGTAGAGGTAGACCCACCTGTTGGTCGCGAAGTCCGGGTCGAGCGTGACCGACTGCAGGCCGTCCTCGTCGTGCTGGTAGACCTCGACGGTGTTGATCACCGGGCTGGCCGACGTCGCCGGGTCGTAGAGCCGGATCTGGCCCGCGCGGGTGTTGTGCAGCACCCGGCCGTCCGGCAGCACCGCGAGCGTCATCGGCTCGCCGGGCTCGTCGTTGAGGATGACCTTCTCGTAGCTGGTGGTCACCGTCGCGCCGCAGTCGCCCTCGACCGCGCCGGCCGCCCACTGGATGCCGCCGAGCAGGTGCTTGCGGAAGGCGCCGTTCGCGTACGTCTCCGAGGAGTGCCCGAGGCCGGTGTAGAACGAGCGGCCGCCCTGATAGTCCTTGCACCAGGAGATCGGGTGGTCGAAGCCCATCGCGCTGCCGGCCGGCTTGGCCGTGGCCAGCACGTGTGAGGTGCCGCGCACGTTGGTCGAGTAGTTGTACCACTCCTCGGTGAAGCTGAGCTGCCGGGCGAGCGGCTCGGTGGCCGGGTGCGCCTGATCCGCCACGTCGACCGCCGCGGTGCCGGTGGACGCCACGCCCGCGACGCCGGTGCCGACCAGCCCGCGGTAATAAGTCCACTCCGGCTCGGTCTCGGCCGCCGCGTGCACGCCGACATATCCGCCGCCCGCCGTCACGTAGTCCTGGAACGCCTGCTCCTGCGGTGCGGTGAGCACGTCGCCGGTGGTGTTCAGGAAGACGACCGCCTGATAGTTCGCCAGGTTCTCGGCGGTGAACGCGGTCGAGTTCTGGGTGACGTCGATGCTGAAGTGGTTGGCGTCGCCGAGCGCGCGGATCGCGTTGACGCCCTTGTCGATCGAGTCGCGCCGGGCGCCGGCCGTCTCGGTGAAGACCAACACCTGATACTCGTCATGACCGGGGTGCGCCGAGGCCGGTGCGGCCAGCGCCAGGGGAGTGGTGACGGCGAGGCCCGCGACCAGCGCGAACCATCGGCGTACGGAAAATGCCATGGAAAACCTCCGGGGTCGGGAGTCGCCTCTCGCCCTGGCGCGGTGCCATATCCGCCAAGGTTGTTCCGTAACACGCACGCGGATGCCGGGCGGCCCGCCGAGGCCACCCGGCATCCGGGTGTCAGTTCTTGTAGATCGTCAGCGCGGACATGTTGTCGTAGCTGAGGTCCGCATACGCCAGCGACTGGCCGGGGTTCGCCGCGCCGCCGGGAGCGGTGTCCATCTCCCAGTTGGCGTGGTGGAAGCCGGGCTCGCCGATGGTCTGGAAGAACTGCTGGAAGTTGATGTCGCCCTCGCCGAGCGGCGTCATCACATAGCCGTTGGTCTGGCTGGTGTCCTTGTCGCCGTCCTTGGCATGGAACAGCGGGAACCGCTTGGTGCGGTTGGCCACGGTCAAGATCGGATCAAAGATGTCGGTACGGGTCTTCCCGGCCGACGTGGTGTACGTGCGGTGCTTGTACTGCGCCACGTAGGCCCAGTAGATGTCCAGCTCGAAGAAGACGTGCTTGGGGTCCGTCTTGGCCATGAAGTACTCGAGCTTGCGGATGCCGCTGGATGCGGTCGGCCGGCCGTTGGCGTCCAGCGGGCCGGCGTCCAGCAGGAACGCATATGCCGCGTCGTGGTTGTGGGTGTAGAGCCGCATGCCGCGTTCCCGGGCCTGCCGGCCGAGCTCGTTCCACAGGTCGGCGGCGGCGTCCCAGTCGGACTGATAGGGGCTGCCGGTCGGGTCCGAGCCGGTGCCGATGTTCTTCATCCCGAGCGTCTCGGCGATGTCCAGCTGCTGCTGGAAGGTCGCGGCGTTGATCGAGGTGTGCGTGCCGTTGGCGACCAGGCCGTTGTCGTCCAGGATCTTGCGGATCTCCTCCGGCGTGATCTGCCGGCCGAGGATGGCCGTGTTCTGGTTGTAACCCGCGAACTCGACCTCCTTGTAACCCAGCTCGGCGATCCGGGCGAGGACCCGCTCGAACCCGTACGGCACGCCGGTAGTGTCCGGCGCCGCGCCGATCCGGTCGCGCACGCTGTAGAGGATGATGCCCCGGTTCTGCTCCGGGATGAGCGGCTCGGCGTGCAGCTTGGCGTCGCCGATGGCCGGCTTTCCGGTCTGCAGGACGGGCAGGCCGGCGGCTCCGATCACGGCGGCCGCGCCGGCCGAGGCGGCGAGTAAGTTTCGGCGGCTGAGTCGGGGTTGGTGCTGCACCTCGTCCATTTCTTGCCCACCTTTCAAGAGCGGCCGTCGGCCGCTGGAAGTTCAATCGGTTAACGGTCCGATGTGGACCTGAGAACGTGGTGTGTCACATGTGTTACGTCTGGCGTGACGGTAACGCGCCCCAGAGTGAAAAGAAAGATGCATCGATGGGGAAGTTCTGATTCTCAACGTTGAACTTTGCAATTCCCCGACAAAAGTGTCTTACGGGTGCGGCGACCCCGGTCCGCGATAGCGTCGGGCATGATCGACGCGCTGCCCGACACCGGGGTCCCGGCCGACCAGGTCCTCGCCGAGCTCCGCGAGCTGCGGGCCGCTGACCTGCCGACGCACGGCGGCCGGCTGTTCGCCTACGTGTACGACCCGGCGGTGCCCGGGCTCGACGAGCTGGCCAATGCGGCCTACGCACTCTCCGCGCACGTCAACGGCCTCGACCCGACCGCCTTCCCGTCCCTGCTGGCGATGGAGAACGCGCTGGTCGCGGCCGCTGCCCGGCGACTCGGCGGCGGGCCGGAGACGGTCGGCACGGTGACCAGCGGCGGCACCGAGTCGCTGCTGCTCGCGGTCAAGGCGGCTCGGGACGCGCGACCGGATCTCGACCGGCCCCGGCTGGTCGTCCCGTCCACCGCGCACGCGGCGTTCGCCAAGGCCGCGCACTACCTGCGGGTCGAGCTCGACACCGTGCCGGTCGGCGCCGACCTGCGGGCCGACCCGGTGGCGACGGCGGCGGCGATCCGCGATGACACCGTGCTGGTGGCGGTGTCCGCGCCCTCCTACGCGCACGGCGTGGTTGATCCGGTGGCCGAGGTCGCCGCGATCGCCGCCGAGCGCGGCGTGCGCTGTCACGTGGACGCCTGCTTCGGCGGCTGGGTGCTGCCCGACCTGCGGAAACTCGGCGCCGACGTGCCACCGTTCGACCTGTCCCTGCCCGGCGTCACCAGCATCTCGGTCGACCTGCACAAGTACGCCTATGTCCCGAAGGGCGTCTCCGTCCTGCTGCACCGGGACCAGAAGCTGCGCCTGCCGCAATATTTCGCGTACGCGGACTGGCCGGGCTACACCATGATCAATCCGGGCGTCTCGTCCACCCGGTCCGGCGGGCCGATCGCGGCGGCGCTGGCCGTGCTGCGGCACCTCGGCGCGGCCGGTTATGCCGCATTGGCGGCGCAGACCCGGGATGCGGTGCGAACGCTGGCCGCGGCGGTGGAGGCGGCCGACGGCGTGCGGCTCTTCGCCCGGCCGGAGACCACGGTGGTGTGCCTGACCTCGGACGGCGTCGACCTGTTCGTGCTGGCCGATGAGCTCGCCGCCCGTGGCTGGCACACGCAGCCGCAGCTCGCGTACCGGAATCTGCCGCCGACCATCCATCTCACCGTGACCGCCGCGGTGAGCGCGACCGCGACGGACTTCGCGGCCGATCTCGCCGCGGCGGTCCTCGCCACCCGCGAGCGTGGGCCGATCGAGTTGCCGCCGGAACTGCTCGGCGCGGCCGCCTCGCTGACGCCGGAGATGGTCACGCCGGAGCTGATCGAAGGGCTGGCCGGCGGGCTGGGGCTGGCCGACGGCGCGGTCGGGCCGATGGCGGCGGTCAACACGCTGCTGGACGCGGCGCCGCCCGCCCTGCGCGAGGCGCTGCTCACCGGCTTCCTCAGCCTGCTGCAACGGCCGACCTGGTAGCGGGTAGGTTGGCGGCGTGGCCGGACTGCCGGGAGTGCTGGGGGAGCCGATCCGATTCGTGCTGAATTGGGGGCGCCGCTATTCACTGTGGGTCTTCAATTTCGGCCTGGCCTGCTGCGCCATCGAGTTCATCGCGGCCAGCATGGGCCGGCACGACTTCATCCGGCTGGGCGTGATCCCGTTCGCGCACGGTCCGCGGCAGGCCGACCTGATGGTGGTCTCCGGCACGGTCACCGACAAGATGGCGCCGGCCATCAAGCGGCTCTATGACCAGATGCCCGAGCCGAAGTACGTGATCTCGTTCGGGTCGTGCTCGAACTGTGGCGGGCCCTATTGGGACTCGTACTCGGTGACCAAGGGTGTCGACCAGCTGATCCCGGTGGACGTCTATGTGCCCGGCTGCCCGCCGCGGCCGGAGGCGCTGCTGCACGGCATCCTGACGCTGCAGGAGAAGATCGCCGCCGAGCAGTCCGGAATCGGTGGCGTCGCGCGCCCCGACCCGCTGCTGCGCGATGCGGCCTCCTTGACTGCCCCAAAGGTCGTCCCGCCGGTGGCTAGCGGGGGTTAATCTCCGTTTCATGACTGAGCAGTCGCGCGCGGACTTCATCATCGAGGTGCTGAGCAGGGAGTTCGGCGACCTGATGGCACAGGACCCGGCCGCTTTCCGGCGCAAGTTCCGAAAGATGGCGGCGTCGCCGTTCGCCTTCTATCGTGGCAGCGCGTCGCTGTTCTATGCCGACCAGACCGGCGCCTATCGCGACGACCGCTTCCTGGACGAGCACACCAGCCGGGTGTGGATCCACGGCGACCTGCACGCGGAGAACTTCGGCACCTACATGAACGGCACCGGGCAGCTGGTCTTCAACGTCAACGACTTCGACGAGGCCTATGTCGGGCCGTTCTCCTGGGACCTCAAGCGGTTCGCCGCCAGCGTCGCGCTGATCGGATACGCGAAGGCACTCTCCGACGACTGGATCACCGACCTCGTCCGGCGGTTCGCCGAGTCCTATCTGACCGAGCTCCGGGCGATCGCGGCCGGCGGTGACGACGCGATCGGCTCGATCACCCTGCAGAACGCCGACGGCGTGCTGCGTGAGGTGCTGCAGGAGGCCCGGCTCAACACCCGGGTCGATCTGCTCGCCGGACAGACCACCATCGACGCGTACGAGCGGCGGTTCTCCCTCGGCGACGGCGTCTACGAGGTCGAGCCGGACGTCGAGGCGACCGTGCGCGAGGCGTTCGACCGCTACCTGACCACCCGGCCCGCCGCCGCCACCCGGCCGATGTCCACCAACATCAAGGACATCAAGCTGCGCAAGGGCGTGGGCATCGGCTCGGCCGGGCTACCGTCCTACAACCTGCTGCTCGAGGGGCACACCGAGGCGCTCGAGAACGACGTGATCATCTACATGAAGCAGGCCCAGGTGCCGGCCGTCGCGCGGTGGATCGACGACGAGCGGGTCAAGGGGTACTTCAAGCACCAGGGGCACCGCACCGCCGAGTCGCAGCTCGCCCTGCAGGCGCACGCCGACCCGTGGGTGGGCTACACCGAGCTGAACGGCATCGGCCAGCTCGTCGCCGAGGTCTCGCCCTATGCCGCCGACCTCGACTGGTCCGACGTCAACGAGCCCGAGGAGCTCACCGGCGTGGTCTCCGACCTGGGCCGCGCGGTGGCCCGCATGCACTCGGTCGCCGACGACGAGTCCAGCCACGACCTGGTCGACTTCTCCACCGAGGAGGCGATCGTCGCGGCCGTCGACAAGGACGAGGCCACCTTCGTGCCGCACCTGATCGACTTCGCCCACAAGTACGGCGACCAGGCCCGCGAGGACCACCAGGACTTCGTCGACGTCTTCCGCAACGGCCGCCTCCCCGGCCTGGAGTGATCGCTCAGGACGGTTCCAGCCGCCACGCGTAGCCGGACCAGCCGGCCGCTTCGGCGTTGGCACGCACCGTGATCGTCACCGGCCCCGAATTCCCGAATCCGGGGAACCGGCTGGTCTGCGCGGTGGGGACGTCACCGCAGTCGACCACAGTGCCGCCGGCTTTGAACCCGACCTTCGGCGGCGAACTGCCGGGCAGGGTCCAGGACGGAACGACCTCTTGCAGGCTGATCGCGACCCGGCCGCGCCCGGCGCAGGCCGTGGTCAGCGTGATTCCACCGACCAGACGGTCCAGCCTCATCGTCTCGTCGCCGGCCACGCCCTGATCTGCGTAGAGGTCGCCGGGCCTGGGCGGAACCACCGCGGCGGCCGCCGCCTCCCGGTCCCCAGGCGTGTCGCTCGTGGGGGTGCCGTGGCCAGGCACGGCGAGGAAGATCCCGGCACCCGCCAGGGTCAGGGCCGCCGCGGCGGCCACCGATCGCGTGGTGCGGCGCCGCCGCAGGGTCCGCCGGGCGGCGTCCGCTCCCGGCGGCCGGAGCAGGTGCAGGGTGTCGGTGCGCAGGTCGGTGAACAGGTCTTCGAGTTGATCGGTCATCGGTGAGCCTCCTCTTCGGACGTCCGGAGCTGGACGGCGAGCGCGGCGCGCCCCCGGTGCAGCCAGGACTTCACGGTGCCTTCCGGCACCCGTTCTCGTTCCGCGATCTCGGCCAGCGGCAGATCGGCCAGGTAGTGCAGGACCAGGGCACGCCGGTGGTGGTCGGGCAGCGCGCCGAGCGCGGTCACCAGCGCGACCCGATCCGGGTCGGGACCCTCCAGGCGTGCGTCGGCCGGGCGATGTCGCCCGGCGAAACTCAATGCCGTCTTGGTGCGGCGCCAGCGGCTGACCGCCAGGTTCCACGCCACCCGGCGCACCCAAGCCACCGGATCGTCGTAGGTGGACACCGACCGCCAACGGGCCAGCGCTCGGACGAACGCTTCCTGCACCACGTCCTGCGCTTCCTGACGATCCCCGAAATACGCATAGAGCTGCACCGTCAGGTCGGCGTAGTGCGCGGCGTAAAGCTCATCGAAGGTTGGTGTCACGTGGACTACACGCGCTGGGTCGTGCACAGGTTGCGCCCTCCGGGGCAGCGACGCGGGTCATCGACGACCTATGATGCCTGCACTCATTCGGGGGCGCTGCGACAGCGGAGGATTCAGTAGTGACACGGGGAAAGAAGGCCGCCCTCGGGGTGGCCACGGTGACGGCTGCGCTGCTCGCGGGCACGACCGCCGCGCACGCGGTGATCGGCTCCGACGAGGGGGCCAATCAGACCTATCGGTTCGCCGCGCAGGTGCAGATCGGCGAGCGGGCCGGCTGCTCCGGCGCATTGGTCGCGGCACAGTGGATCATCACGCTGAAGCAGTGCTTCGGTGCGGATGTGCCCGCGGGCGCTCCGGCCGAGCCGACCACGGTCACCGTCGGGCGCACCGACCGGGGCACCACGGCCGGGCACGTGCTGAGAGTCACCCGGCTGGCGCCGCATCCCGATCGCGATGTGGTGCTGGCCCGGCTCGCGCAGCCGGTCCGGGACGTGCCGCCGGTGCCGGTGGCGACCACCGCGCCGGTCGGCGGCGACGAGCTGCGGCTGCTCGGCTTCGGCCGCACCGGCGACACCTGGGTGCCCGACCGCCTGCACGGCGCGACCGTCACGGTCGGTGCGGTGGACGCCGCGACGCTGACCGCCGCGCCGGGTGACGGCGAGACGGCGGCCGTCTGCCAGGGCGACGCGGGCGGTCCCGCCCTGCGCGTCACCGGCGATGCCGTCACGCTCGTCGGCCTGCACCAGTCCTCGGGTCAGCTGGGCTGCCTCGACGCCGAGGGCACCGGCGCCGAGTCGGTCGAGGCCCGCGTCGACGATCTGGCCGGCTGGATCGCCGGGATCAGCAAGCCGCGCTGCAACGCGCCCGGCGGCGTGGTGACCGGGTCCGGCCTCGGCGGGGCGTGGCCGGACTTCACCGGCGACTGCATCGCCGATCTGTTCGGCAACAACCCGGCCGGCGACCTGCGTGCCTGGGCGGGCTCGGGCGACACCACCGGGGCGGTCCCGGCGTACCCGGCGTGGTTCGTCCAGGGCCGTGGCTGGACGTCGGCCGGTGTGCCGCGCATCGTGCTCGGCGACTTCAACGGCGACAACAAGACCGACATCGCCCGGCAGAGGGACGACGGCGACCTGCTCATGTGGGCGTCGACCGGCAACATGTCGTTCGAGGGCTCGCTGTTCCCGCAGCCGGTGTTCATCGTCGGCGCGGGCTGGACCACGCAGCGGGTGCCGCGCATCCTCACCGGTGACTTCAACGGCGACGGGCGCACCGACATCGCGGCGGTCTACACCGACGGCGGCATCCGGGCCTGGCCGTCCAGCGGCGTGATCGGCGACAGTCAGTTGTTCGTCGGCGCCGGCTCGCCGCACCTCACCATCGGGCTGACCGCGGCCAACTACCCGCGGCTGTTCACGATGGACATCGACGGCGACCTGGACAGCGACCTGATCGCCCAGCACACCGACGGCCGGCTCATGCTCTACCGCTCGTCCGGCGACCTGAGCGGGGCGGGCACGTTGTGGAACACCCCGCCGATCCAGGTCGGCAGCGGCTGGACCACCACGAACGTCCCGCGCATCCTCACCGGTGACTTCGACGGCGACGAGTTCGGCGACATCACGGCCGTCTACAGCACCGGCATGATGCGCACGTTCCCCAACACGCACAACCCCACCGGGCCGTTCGTCGGCGGCGGGCTGACCTTCAACCCGGGCTACACGACCGCGGCGTACCCGCGGTTCCTGGTCGGCGACCAGGACGGCGACGGCCGGACCGACATCGTGGCCAACCACTCGGACGGCCGGTTGCTGCTGCGGCGCTCGACCGGCGACACCTCAGGGCAGAACACGCTGTTCCCCGACCCGGTCCGGCAGGTGGGCACGGGTTGGACCACGGGCAGCTACTTCCGGATCTTCTGACCTAGATCCGGGCCTGCGGGGGGTGACCTCCGCGGGCCCGGATCTAGGATGCCTGCATGACGCCTGAAGAGGTCGGCGAGCGGCTGGTCGCCCTGCTGATCGCCGAAGCGCCGGAGGCCGGCGACGTGACCGCCGGGGTCTCCGGCGGCGGACCCGGCCACGAGCGTGCGGTGGTCGACGTGCCGGTCGCCCGCTGGTGGGCGGCCGCCGGCGCGGCGCTCGACCCGGGTGTGCTGGGCTGCGACTTCTTCGACTGGCTGTCCGCCGTCGACGAGCTCGACGAGGGCTTCTCGGTGATCTGCCACCTGTGGTCCAGCCGGCGCCGGCACGGGGTGCTGCTGCGGGCCCGGGTGCCCCGCGAGGAGCCGGTGGTGGAGACGCTGACCGACCTCTATCCGGGTGCGGCCTGGCACGAGCGCGAGACGCACGAGATGTTCGGCATCGGCTTTGCCCGGCACCCCGACCTGCGCCCGCTGCTGCTGCCGCCGGGCTTCGAGGGCAACCCGCTGCGCAAGGAGTTCGTGCTCGCCTCCCGGGTGGCCAAGCCGTGGCCGGGCGCCAAGGAGCCGGGCGAGAGCGAGGGCGGCGGGCCGGCCAAGCGCGCCCCGATGCGCCCGCCCGGCGTGCCCGATCCGAGCGAGTGGGGTCCGAAGGCCACCAAGCCCGCCGCCCCGCAGGACGAGGAGTCCTGATGCCGCTCTGGCTCGACCTGCTCATCCGGGTGGCCGCCGTGCTGGCCGCATTCCTGATCCTGCCGCTGGTGGTGGGCCAGGCCGAGCACAAGGTGATGGCGCACATGCAGGCCCGCCTGGGTCCGATGTATGCGGGCGGCTTCCACGGCTGGGCTCAGCTGGTGGCCGATGGCGTGAAGTTCCTGCAGAAGGAGGACATCACGCCGCGCGCCGCGGACCGGCACGTGTTCCGGCTGGCCCCGATCGTGGCGCTGTTCCCCTACCTGCTGGTCTTCCTGGCCCTGCCGCTCGGACCCGGCGGCCTGGTCGTCCAGGCCTTGGACATCGGCCTGTTCTTCGTGCTCGCCGTGCTCGGCGTCGGCGTGGTCGCGGTGCTGATGTCGGCGTGGGCGTCGGCGAACAAGTACAGCCTGCTCGGCGGCCTGCGCGGCGCGGCGCAACTGCTGGGGTACGAGCTGCCGCTGGTGCTCGCCGCGGCCAGCGTCGCGATGGCGGCGGGCACGCTCAGCCTGCCCGGCATCGTGGCGGCGTGGTCGCCGTGGTGGCTGATCTGGCAGGCGCCGGCCGCGGTGGTCTTCTTCATCTCCGGCCTCGCCGAGATCCGCCGCCCACCGTTCGACATGCCGATCGCCGAGTCCGAGCTGGTCTTCGGCTACATGACCGAGTACACCGGCATGCGCTTCGCATTCTTCCTGCTGGCGGAGTACGTGGGCATCGTGGTGATCGCCGCGCTCACCGCGATCCTGTTCCTCGGCGGCTGGCACGGCCCGTTCGCCGAGCACCTCGGCTGGCTGTGGACGCTGGCCAAGACGTTCGCGGTGACCTTCGTGATCATGTGGGTGCGGATGAGCAACCCGCGCCTGCGCGAGGACCAGCTGCAACGGCTCTGCTGGTTGGTCCTCGTGCCGGTCGCGCTGGGTCAGCTGGTGCTGACCGCGGTGGTCAAGGTGCTGACCTGATCGGCTCGAGCCGCTTGCGCAGGAAGTTGAAGACCTTGTCCGGCACCCGCACCCGCTCGTCCTCGTGCATCATCGTCCGCACCTCGGCGGTGTCCGGGGCCAGCGTCAGGGCGGAGAGCCGGTCGAAGAGCGGGTGTGCCGGCTCGGCCTCGTCCGTGGGCTCCGGCATGGCGCCCCAGACGTCCCAGGGGAGCAGCTCGACGTCGTCCAGGGCGGCCGCGTCCCGCATCACGTTGCCGGCGATCCACCACCAGCCCTGATCGACCCCGGTCAGACCGTAGAGGTCCGGGTCCTCGCCGCCTCGGTAGCGCTGCCACCCGTCGCCGGCGATCACGAACGCGCCCGGCGGCATGTCGGTCAGGTCGAAATCGATCTTCAGGGCGTCCCGCTGCAGACCGTCGATCTGCGCGTCGAGCATCCGCCAGCGCCCGCCGTCGTCGAACTCCACGACCCAGTGGTCCCCGTACTTTCCCGGATCGAAGTAGGTGCCGAACCCGCACCGCGCCCGCGCCGGCACCCCCGCGTGCCGCAGCAGAGCCACCGCGAGCACCGTGAACCCGCGACAGTTGGTGGCGATCCGGCCGGCCGGCTCCCGGGCCACGTCCAACGGCCGGTCGTCCTTGCGCACGATCGCGTCGAGCATGTCCTCGACGCGGCGCAGATGCACCGTGGCCTTGTCTTCGTCGCTGAGCGAGAGCCCATAGGCGTCCGCCCAGAACTCGTGGACCATCAGCCCCTGCACCACCCGGGCGATCCCGGCCGCGTCCCCCGGCATCCCGTCGAACAGTGCCTTGTGCTTGCCCGGATCGGTCATCACCCCGGGCTTGGAGTAGTTCGTCATGCGCTCCACTCAACAGCCTGACACGGTGTCAGGGTCAACCTCGGGGGGTGTGCTCGCCTGAGATCGGCCGAAGGGGCAGGATGTGCTCTTGTGAGTGAGGACGGGGAGCGGAGCACGCCGGGTGCGGGCCTGATCAACGGGCTTGCCGTCACCCTGCGCACGATGGTGTCGCGCAGCACCACGCAGCAATATCCGGACGTCGAGCCGGAGCTTCCGCCGCGTTCGCGCGGCGTGATCGCGCTGCTCGAGGAGAACTGCACGGTCTGCATGCTGTGCGCCCGCGAGTGTCCGGACTGGTGCATCTACATCGACTCGCACAAGGAAGAGGTCGTCGTCCCGGGCGCCGCCCGGCCGCGCCAGCGCAACGTGCTGGGCCGCTTCGACATCGACTTCTCGCTGTGCATGTACTGCGGCATCTGCATCGAGGTCTGCCCGTTCGACGCGCTGCACTGGACGCCCGAGTTCGAGTACGCCGAGACCGACGTCCTCGACCTGCTGCACGACAAGAGCCGGCTGGCCGCCTGGATGCCGACCGTCCCGCCGCCGCCCGCCCACGACGTGCTCGGTGAGCCCTCGAAGGAAGAGGCGAACGCGGCCAAGAAGGCCGCGAAGTGACGGTCGCCGACGCTCTTCTGCTCGCGCTGGGCGTCGTGGCGGTCGGCTCCGGCGCGCTCGTCGTCACCTCGCGGCACATCGTGCGCGCCGGGCTCTACCTGGTGATCAGCCTGGGTGCGATCGCCGGGCTCTATCTGGTGCTCGGCGCCGAGCTGGTGGCCTGGGTGCAGGTGCTGGTCTATGTGGGCGCGGTGGTCGTGCTGCTGCTCTTCGCGGTGATGCTGACCCGCGCGCCGATCGGCGCCTCGGACGACCTGGACCGACCGGTCTGGCCGGCCCTGCTGGTCGGCGGTGGGGTCGGGCTGGGCCTGGCCGCGCTGCTGGTGGACGCGTTCCGCTGGGCGATCTTCCCGCTGCCCGAGGCGGCCACCGCCGAGCGGATGGGCGCGCAGATCTTCGGCGCCTGGGTGCTGCCCTTCGAGGTGATCTCGATCCTGCTGCTGTCCGCGCTGATCGGGGCGATCGTGCTGTCCCGCCCGGACATCAAGGAAAGCCACCGCGACATCAAGGGGAGGGCGTAGATGCACGCCGTCATCCCCTACGTGATCGCCGCCCTGCTCTTCGGCCTCGGCGTCTATGGCGTGCTGCGCCGGCGCAACGCGATCCTGGTGCTGATGGCCGTCGAGCTGATGCTCAACGCGGTCAATGTGATCTTCGTGACCGCCGACGTCACGCTGCCGGAGAAAGAGCACGGCGGGGCGGTGTTCGCGCTCTTCGTGATCGTGCTGGCCGCCGCCGAGGTGGGTGTCGGGCTGGCCATCGTGCTGCAGTTCTATCGGTTGCGGCGGGCGGTCGCGGTGGACGAGATCGAACTGGACGAGACCGGGCAGGTCGCCCGGTGATCATCACGGCGATCTTCGGGACGGCGCTGCCCGGCGTACCCATCGTCTTGGGGTTGATCGGCCTTTTGCTGCGTCCTGGCGGGAGAAGGGGCGCGGCGGCTCTCGGGATCGCCGGCGCGGCACTGGCGCTGGCCATCACGGTGTTCTGGTTGATCATCTCGGACGATGTCTCCGAGGCGCACCTCGACTGGGTGAGCTTCGGCGACCTGGACGTGACGCTGGGCTTCTCCGCCGGACCGGCCGCCTTCTACGTCTGCCTCGCGGTCACCGTCGTCGCGCTCGCCGTGCAGATCTACTCGGTCGCCTATCTGCACGACGACGACCGGTACGCGCCCTACGCCGCCCAGGTCTCGCTCTTCACCGGCGCGATGCTGCTCGTGGTGACCTCCGGCGACCTGATCCTGCTGCTGGTCGGGTGGGAGGTGATGGGCATCTGCTCCTACCTGCTGATCGGCCACGACCGGCGGCTGCCCGAGGCGCCCGCCGCCGCGGTCAAGGCGTTCCTGGTCACCCGGGTCGGCGACGTCGGCTTCCTGCTCGGCATCGCGGTGCTCGGGGTGAGCGCGGGCAGTTTCCGGATCGACGAGGTGCTCGACCACGACCACAGCGCCGGCACGCTGACCGCCGCGCTGCTGCTCATCCTGGCCGGGGTGGCCGGCAAGAGCGCGCAGTTCCCGCTGCACACCTGGCTGCCGGACGCGATGGCCGGCCCGACCCCGATCTCCGCGCTGATCCACGCCGCCACCATGGTCGCCGCCGGGGTCTATGTGGTGTTCCGGCTCTATCCGCTCTTCGAGCAGTCGCCGGTGGCGCTGGCCACGCTCGGTGTGATGGCCGCGATCACGCTGCTGCTCGGCGCGCTCTCCGCGATGGCTCAGGACGACCTCAAGCGCGTGCTGGCCTGGTCGACGGTGTCCCAGATCGGCTACATGACCGGGGCGCTGGCCGTCGGCTCGCCCGCCGCGGCACTGTTCCACCTGCTCACCCACGCCGCGTTCAAGGCGCTGCTGTTCCTCGCGGCGGGCGCGGTGATCCACGCGGTCGGCACCAACTATCTGTCCCGGATGGGCGGCCTGCGCCGGACCATGCCGGTGACCTTCTGGTCCTTTGTGATCGGGCTCGGCGCGCTGGCCGGGGTGCCGCCGCTGGCCGGTTTCTGGTCGAAGGAGAACGTGCTGGTCGCGGCCGCGCACGCCACCGAGGGCGGGGAGGCGGCGCCGGTCTGGACCGGGTGGATCGTCTGGGTGGCCGCGCTGCTCGGCGTGCTGATCACCGCCTGGTACTCGACCCGCCTGCTGCTGCGCGCGTTCTTCGGCCCGTCCCGCGAATACGGCCCGGACGGTCCGGACTGGGAGGTCGGCTTCGACGACGCCCGATACGACCGCCCCGGCACCCCGCACGACCCGCCGCGGCTGATGCGCTGGCCGGTGCTGGTGCTGACCGTCCCGGCGGCGCTGGCCGGCCTGGCCGCGTTCGCCCCGGGCTTCCGTGAGGCGCTGGAGCTCGAGAACCCGCACCTGGACGTCGCCGTGGTGCTGCCGCTGGTGCTGCTGGTCACCGGCATCGGTGCGGCCTGGTGGCTGTGGCAGGCGGTGCCGGGCGTCGACCCGGTGGCCGCGCTGGGCCGGGCGCAGCCGTTGCTGGCCGACGGCTTCCACCTCGACGCGGCACAGAACGTTCTGGTGGTGCGGCCGATCCGGGCGCTGGCCGGAGCGTTCAAGACGATCGACGAGCGGGTGGTGGACGCGACCGTGGAGGGCACCGGCACCGCCGCGACCGGCGTCGGCACACTGCTGGCCGCCGCTCACAAGACCGCCCTGCCGCGGGCCGCCGTCGCCGTCTTCACCGGCGCGCTGCTGCTCGGCCTGCTCGCCGCGATCGTCGGAGGCGCCTCGTGAGTGCCCTGCTGATCGCCCTGATCGCGGTGCCCGCGCTGGGTGCGGCGCTGGTCGCGGTGGTGCCCGGCCGGTTGAGCCGGATCGGCGGCGCCGTGCTTGCCGCAGCCACGCTCGTGCTGGCCGTGGTGGTGGGCATCATCGCCGACCGGGAGCCGCGATTCTTCTACTACATGCCGGTGGACGCCGGTCCGCCGCCGCCGGTGCCGGTGGTGCCCTGGGGCCAGGTGGACCTGCCCTGGGTGCCGGCTCTGGACATCCGCTTCCACCTCGGCGTGGACGGCATCTCCTATCCGCTGATCGTGCTCACCGCGCTGCTCACGCTGCTGTGCTGCATCTACACGCTGGTCAAGGGCTCCGGGCGTACCCTGATCGCTCTGCTCTTGATCTTGGAAGCCGGCATCCTCGGCACCTTCCTCGCGCTCGACCTGGTCCTGTTCTTCGTGTTCTTCGAGGTCGTGCTGCTGCCGATGTACGCGATCATCGCCGGCTGGGGTGGACCCGACCGGCGGCGGGCGGCGCGCAAGTTCGTGCTCTACACGCTCTTCGGCTCGGTGCTGCTGCTGCTCGGCGTGTTCACCGTCGTGGTGGCGGCCGGCACCGCGGACCTGTTCGCCCTGGCCGGCGGCCTCGGCCTGTCCCGCAACACGCAATACCTGGCGTTCACCCTGTTCGCGGTGGCGTTCGCGGTGAAGGCGCCACTCTGGCCGCTGCACACCTGGCTGCCCGACGCGCACACCGAGGCGCCGACGGTCGGCAGCGTGATGCTCGCCGGGGTGCTGCTGAAGATGGGCACCTACGGCCTGATCCGGGTCGGTGTCGGGGTGGCGCCGCTGGGCGCCGCGTGGGCCGCGCCGGTGCTGGCCGTGCTGGCGGTGGCGGCGATCATCGCGGGTTCGCTGATCTGTCTGCGGCAGACCGAGCTGAAGCGGCTGATCGCCTATTCCAGCGTCGGCCACATGGGCTTCGTGCTGCTCGGCATCGCCACGCTGACGATCACCGGCGTGCAGGCCGCGCTGATCGGCAACATCGCGCACGGCGTCATCACCGGCCTGCTGTTCTTCCTGGCCGGCGCGATCAAGGACCGAGCGCACACCGGCCTGCTCAGCGAACTCGGCGGCCTGCGCGAGACCGCACCGCGCCTGGCCGGTCTGCTCGGCTTCGCGGCGATCGCCTCGCTGGGACTGCCCGGCCTCGCGGGATTCTGGGGTGAGGCGTTCGCGGTGGTCGCCGCCGTCGAACGTGGCGGGCCACTGTGGATCACCCTGGCCGTGCTGGCCGCGATCGGTGGCGCGCTCACCGCGGCCTACTTCCTGCGTCTGCTCCGCGTCGTCACCCACGGCCCGGCCGCGCTGGAGATCGCCGAGCCGCGGGTCGCCCGGGTCGAGTGGATCGCCTGGTCGCCGCTGATCCTGCTGGCCCTGGTGATCGGCCTGGTCCCGGCGCTGGTGCTGACCCAGACACCGGATCCGATCGGCGCGCTCACGGAGGCCCTGCGATGACCCAGGCCGTCGATCACGCCAGCCTGCTGCCGCTCTATGCGGCCGCCGGCGCCGCGGTGCTCGTCCTGATCGCCGACCTCACGGTGGGTCGGCGCTTCGCGATTTTCGGTACCGCCGCGGCCGGCGCCGTGATCACCCTGGTGTGCGCGCTGTTCGGCTCGTCGTCGCCCACGTTCTGCGTCGGCGCCGACTGCTCGTGGATCCCGGCGCCGTCCGCGGTCGTGGTGGCGGTCGTCTTCGCCGCGCTCACCCTCGGCGTGCTGGCCGTGTCCACCCGCACGTCGGCGCCGCCGGGCGAATACTGCTTCCTGCTGATGTGCTCGATGACCGGCGGCGTGGTGATCGGGTACGCCGGCGACCTGCTCACCCTGATCGTCGGCCTGGAGACCCTGACCCTCCCGCTGTATGTCCTGGTCGGACTCAAGCGCACCGCGACGGCGGCCGCGTCGGCGGTGACGTTCTTCCTGGTCAGTGTCATCTCGACGGCGATCGCGCTGCTCGGCGCGGCGCTGCTGTTCGCGGCCACCGGCGCGCTGCACCTGGCCGCCCTGGGGTCCGGCGACACCCCGCTGGCCGGCGTGGGCGCGTCCCTGATCGTCGTCGGCTTCGCCTTCAAGGTGGCCGCGGTCCCGCTGCACGCCTGGGCGCCCGCGACCTATGACGGCGCCCCGATCCCGATCGCGGCATACCTGTCGACCGCGTCGAAGCTCGGCGGCGTGGTCGCCCTGGCGGCGGTGGTCACCCGCCTGGACACCGGCGCGCTGCTCGCCACGCTGTCCGTGCTGACCATGACCGTCGGCAACCTGGTGGCGCTGCGGCAGACCCGGATGATCCGGCTGCTGGCCTGGTCGTCGGTGGCGCAGGCGGGCTACATCCTGGCTCCCCTGGCGGCCGGCGCCGCGGGCGTGCCGGCCGCGCTGGCATATGCGGCGTTCTTCGTGGCCCTGGAGTTCGTCGCGTTCGCGGTGATCGTGGCCCTGCTCCCACCGGACGCCGACGGCGGCGAGATCTCGTCCTATCGCGGCGTGGCCAAGCGTTCCCCATGGCCGGCGGCCGCCCTGGTGTTGGCCCTGGCCGGCCTGGCGGGCCTGCCACCGGGCCTGGCCGGCCTCTTCGCCAAGATCACCATTGTGGACACCCTGATCGACACCGGCTGGACCTGGCTGGCCGGCGTGGTGGCCCTGAACGCGGTGATCGCCCTGGCCTATTACGTCCGCACCGCGGCGATCCTCTATGCGGACGCCCCCGGAATCGCGGTGGCCGACCTGCGCCTGCCCAAGCTCCCGGTGCCGTGGCCCACCGCCACCACGCTGATCGTCGCCTCCGCGGTGGCGGTCACCCTGGGCTTCGCGCCACAACTGCTCTTCACGGCGCTGACGTGACGTTCCGGCTGATCCTCGGTGGCACGTTCTTCGCGCTGGGCATGACGCTGGCCATGCTGGACTTCCTCGCCGACCAGGACACCCTGCTGGCCGGCTTCGCCGCCCTGCTCTTCGGCGCGGTCACCCTGGGTTCCGCGCTGCGTCGGTAGCCCGCAGCCGGTCTCCCGGCGCCGGCCCATCAGGGCGGCTTCGGGTCACCGGCTGCGGGCGAAGCCTCGTCGCCTGGGCCGAATACCCATACCGCATCCGCCGCAGTGCCAGCGACGACCCCGCCACCCTCACCGCCCTAGCCGACCGCGGACATACCCTGCAAGAACAACTCGCAGAATCCCACGCCTGGATCGCCGCAGAAAACCGGGCTATGAGCGAAGTCTTCGACGGCTGTCTTCGCGAAATCAGCACACTGGTCGGACCGGCCTGCGGCGCGGCCTGGCAGGAAGCACCCATCGAGACGAGCGCCGGGATGAACCTCGGCGACTTCGGCCCCCGTGGCATCAATCGGATCATCTCCCGCATGGAACGCGCGGTCCTCTACCGCTTCGGATTCCGCCGCCTCATGTGGCGTCGATGGATACTACGCAGGCTGCGACGCCGAGACTGCGTGACCGAGGCCGTCGGCAGCGAAAGCAAAGGTCCTGAGTAACCCCATTTGTAGCCCAGAGTGGCCCTGACCTCGATGGCGAGGGGTCGCAGTCGGCGCCCAGTTGATCGACACCCAGAGCGACCGGGGACCCTCACCCACGTCATGCGCGACCCGGAGGGCAACGAGTTCTGCCTGCACTGACGACCATTGCCCGGGCTCCTCTCAGCCGGTTTCCCGGCGCAGGTCGGCCCGGATCTCGCCGCGGTGGCGGCGCGCTGCACGCGGCGGCGCGACCAGTGGTTTGAGCTTGGTGAGGGCGGCCCGCACCCCGCGGTAGGACTTCAGCGCGGCGGGCACGACCGACTTGATCGCCTTGCGCTGCTCGGCCAGGCTGATTCCGCCCTTGGTCATCGTGCCCATCGTCCAGACCAGGTCGACGGTGACGCTGATGGCGTCGTCCACGGCCGTCCGAGTGAGCTGCAGTGCCGGGACGAGATCGCGCGAGGGTCCCCGGTTGAGCCGTGCGTCCACCTCGGTAGCGAGTTTGCGCAGCGTGGCCTGCAGGGGTGGGGCGGCCGTGCTGACGTCGGCAGCGATCTCTGCCGGGCTCGCGCCGCCGAGCGCGTTGACCACACTCCGGCTTCCGCTCAGTGCGGACTCGGCCGCCACGACCGCCTTGTAGAGCTCGGTCACCGGGGCCGCCGGACCAACGCGGCCAGTTGCTCGGCGGCGTCGGCCAGCCGGCCCGCCGTGGCGTCCGCGAGTGCTTCCGCCGCGCGGGCCTGTGCTTCGGCCATGCGCCGGTTCAGCCGCATCGTCGCCACCCGTTCGTCATAGCCGAGCTCGGCGGCCGGGATGTCCCGCCGCCACACCTCCAACTGCCAGCCGAGGTCGTCGAGTGGTTCGCGGATGAGCGGCCGGGCGATGGCCAGCTCGACCGGCGTTGGGTCGGGGCCGAGACACGCAACCTCGTGGTTCAGGCGCTGGACCGCCGCGACCAGCTCGGGCGGGAATTCGGCGTCGGACGCGGCCGTCGGATCCGGCACGGCCCGCAGGTGCCGCCGCGGCGGCACTGCCTCCTCCTCCATCCAGTCCAGGATCGCCTGGTGGCACGCCGCCTTGCCGTCGTCCCCGAGCACGCTTTCAAGGAGTGCGATATCCACATCGGCGCGAGCGGCAGCGTCGAGCAGGCGAGTCCAGATGTCGCGGCGGCTGCCGCGGAAATCGATGTCGTCAGCGAGGCCGGCGGAAACATGGCGGGCGAGCAGCTCGGCCTCGTCCGGCGAATAAGCCTTGATCAGGCCATGCGCCACGGCCTGGGCGGACTGCTTTCTCCACTCCCACCCGCCGGGGTTTCCCATAGCACCGCCTCCCGCCCTCCTCGTTCAGCTTCACTCACCCCTTCGGGCGGGGCAATGACGTAGATCCGGCAGCGCGGTCCCTCGATCCGTCATTTCCGCGGCGTCGGTAAGAAAGCCGACGCCACTCGCTGCGCAGTCAGGTGGATACTCCCGGTCACCCAGCGAAGGGAACGACCATGGATCCCACGACTCCGGCCGGCTCAGCGGCTGTCCTCGCCGCGACCAGACCGCGTCTCGCCGGCGAGCTGCCGGCCCGCTATCTGCTGGAGACCGCCCCCGGACAGGACCCCGTCGTGGTCGCGGCAGAGGTCATCGTGGCGCTCGCCGGCCTCGAACCGGAGGTCACCCCGCTGTCCGTCCTCGATCCGGACGTGCTGGTGGTCACGCTGCCCGGACGCACGCTGGAGCACGTCGAGCCGGCCGACGCCTTCGCCGCGGGCTATCTGCTCGCCGACGAGCTCGCGCTGCCCACCGTCGAGCCCGACCTGCCCACCCCGTTCTTCTGGGAGCGGGACGAACCGGCGGACGGGCCGGTCGAGGAGAGCGGCTCGGACTTCCCGCCCGGCTGCTGGGCGGCGCACGAGCCCAACCTCGACGGCGACCCGCGGTGGGCGCTCGACAAGATGCGCGTCCCGCAGGCGTGGCAGTTCTCGGTGGCGCACGGACGGCCCAGCCACGGCGCCGGCGTCATCGTGGCGCAGCCGGACACCGGCGTGACCGAGCACGCCGAGCTGGCCGGCGTGATCCGGGCCGGCGGCTTCAACACGCTCACCGGCAGAGCCGACCCGACCGACCCGAGGGCCGGCGGCAACGAGGGGCACGGCACCGGCACGGCGAGCGTGCTGATCTCGCCGGAGCTGCCGACCGTCGTCGGATCGGCCCCGCGGGCACAGCACATGCCGATCCGGGCCATCGAGAGCGTCATCCGGATCACCCAGGGCTCGGTGGCCGAGGCCATCGACTGGGCGGTCCAGCACGGCGCCCACGTGATCACCATGAGCCTCGGCGGGGTGCCGTCGTTCGCGCTGCACCGGGCGTTGCGCCGGGCCGTGGCGGCGGACGTGATCGTGCTGGCGGCGGCCGGGAACTGCGTGCGTACCGTGGTCTGGCCGGCTCGCTACGACGAGTGCGTGGCGGTCGGCGGCAGCAACTCCGGCGACGGCATGTGGAAGGGCTCGTGCCGCGGCTCGGCGGTGGACATCGCGGCGCCCGCGCAGAACGTGCTGCGCGCGGGCGTGCCCAGCGGCGCCGGGCAGGGGCAGGGCACCAGCTTCGCGGTGGCGCTGACCGCCGGGGTGGCCGCGCTCTGGCTGGCTCACCACGGCCGGGCCAACCTGATCGGCGCGGCCCGGGCCCGGGGCGAGACGGTGCAGGTGATGTTCCGCCGGCTGCTGCAGGCCACCTCGCGCCGGCCGGCCACCTGGTTTCCGCAGGAGCTGGGTCCGGGCATCGTGGACGCGGCCGCGCTGCTGGCCGCCGACCTCGACCTGGGTCGCGACGTCGAATCCGTGCCGCCGCCCGCCGACCCGCAGGAATCCGCCGCGGTCTCGGTGGCCTCGCTGGTCGCCGAGGTGGCCGGGGCGCGGGCCGCGAGCGACGACGCGATCGACTGGCGGCGCTACGGCGCGGAACTGGCCACCTCCCTGCTGATGAACCGGACGCCGGTGGTCGAGCCGCGGCCGGAGAAGCCGGAGGCGCCGACGGTCAGCCTGCCGCTGGCGAACGCGGTGCGTAACCCGGCCCTGCGCGACGCGCTCGGCCTGGACCAGGACCTCGGTCCGGAGGTGGGGGAGTCATGACGGATCGTGCGGAACGACTGCGGGTGCTGGTCGCGGCCCGATCGCTGGCCGAGCGACGCGGCGTGGCGCCGGAGTCGGTGAGCGACGAGGAGGCCGCGACGGCAACGCCCGGCGCCGGCGACGTGACCGCCCGGGTCGAGCAGGCACTGGCCGGCGGGCTGGACGAACGGCCGCCGGACGAGATCGGCGACCCGCGTGACTATCGGCGCGCCCTGGACCTGCTGCTGACCACGACCAACCGGGTGGTGCGGCGGCTGGACGAGGATCCGCGGGCGCCGCTCGGCGCGGACGACATGCTGGCGCTGGAGGCGGTGGTGCGCACCGACGGGAGCCGGCCCACGCTGCTGATCCGCGACGGCGTGGTGGACGCGAACCATCCGCTGGCCGGTGACTGGGCCGGCCCGCTGGGCACCACGCAGGACCGGTTGCGCGACCCGATCAGCGCGATCGGGCGCATCGAACCGACCGGCGCGACGTCACGCAGCTTCTTCGGCACCGGCTGGCTGGTGGACGCGGACGCCGGGCTGGTGCTCACCAACCAGCACGTGATCGACGGCATCTGGAAGCGGCTGCCGCACCGGATCGAGCCGACCGAGCACGGCTTCAAGATCCTCGACTCGGTGTTCATCGACTTCGCCGGCGAGTCCGGCCGCTCGCGCACCAACCGTTATCGGGTGGTCGAGGCGACCGGGTCCGGGATCGGCGGCGGCTCCCGGTACGAGCGCCTGGACGCCGCCGTACTCCGGATCGAGCGCACCGCCGAGAGCGACCCGCAGCCGATCAAGCCCATCCCGGTGATCGCCGATCCCACCGGGCCGGACGGCAACCTCGGCTCGTTCTGTGTGATCGGCTTCCCGGCCCCGCCGGCCTATCCCGGCGGCCTGCACGAGGGCGTCGACTGGAACTGGGTGAACACCACCCTGTTCGGCAACCGCTACGGCGTGAAGCGGCTGGCTCCGGGCGTCACCCACCGTCCACTCGGCACGTTCGACTCGGACCCGCGCCGGTGGGTCTTCGGCCACGACGCCACCACGCTCGGCGGCAACTCCGGCTCGCCGGTGCTGAGCTGGCTGGACGACGGTCCGGGCGGGTTCGGCCTGCACTTCGCCGGCGCCACCGCCGACTACAACGTGGCGCACGCCGTCGCGCCGTCCGCCGACCAGTTGCGTGCCATCGGCGTTCCGGTGCGGGGCTGACCGTGTTTCCGTTCGCCGGCCCGTGCCCCTTCCCCTTCCACCGCAACGAGGCGAAGGTCCTTTTCGACGTGCTGGTCCGCGACGTCGGCCAGACCGGGCAGATCGACCTGCTGATCCGCAACGCCATGGCCGTCGTGGTCCCGCTGAACCTGAACAACCTGACCATTCTGGAGATCTGGCGGCAGGGCGTCGACATGGTGGCCCGGGCCGGTGCGCTGACGAAGTTCCTCGAGCAGTTGACGACGCAGGACTCGCTGCCGGCGGTGCAGGAGGCGGCGAAGGCGCTGCTCGCGGTGCGCCCGGCCGTCGAGCGGCACATCCACGGCGGCCGGGTGGTCGTCGACCGCGAGGATCTGCGCCGCGAGATCACCCTGCTGACCGACCGTCCCGACGAGTTCGAGTCGGCCAAGGTGCTGCTGGTCCGCGGCGGCCCGCGATCGGGAAAGTCGTGGAGCCGGCACCTGTTCGAGCAGGTCGCCCGCGATCAGGGTGCCGAGGTGACCTATCTGGTGCAGGGCACGGTCGGCACCGTGGAGGAGGTGCTGGACAAGCTCTTCGGCCTGCTCGACGCCAAGGACCTGATTCCCAAGGTGGACTCCACCCCGGACGCCTGGTACCGCAAGGCCTCGAACGCGCTGGGCGCGGCCGCGATCCGCCGGGAGAAGGCGCTGTGGATCGCGGTGGACGACCTGGGGCCGGGCGAGGACGGCGTCACGCCCCTGATGGACGCGCCGATCCGCGCGTTCTTCGACACGTTCGCGATGCAGCTGGTGGACCCGGCGATGAACAGGTGGTTCCGGCTGATGCTGATCCACTATCCGGACGGGAAGGTGCCGACCCGCTGGGACACCGATCTGTGGCGCGAGGACCGGCCGGACCGCGACAAGGTCGACACCGACGCGGTCGTCAAGGTGTTGCGCGAGCGGCTGTCCGATCGCAACGAGGACGCGCCGGCCGAGACCGTGAAGAGCTGGGCCGAGCAGGTGATCGCGGCCGCCGCGGACGTGCCCGCGGAGGAACGGCTGCGGTCGATCCAACAGGCCCTGATGTCCCGGCTCCGCACGCTGGCCGGAGGAACCCCATGATCCTGCGGGCCGGAACCTATCCGCTCGGCGATTTCATCGCCGGGCTGCAATCGCTGGAGCGATCGCTGGTCTGGGTCGACCTCGGCGCGAGCTTCTGCACCGGCTGGGTGATCGCGCCCGGCCTGGTGGTCATTCCCGGGTACGCCCTGAGCACCGGCACCGAGCCACAGCGCATCGCCTGCGGGGCGGCCGACGGCGCCGCCACCGCACCCGCCGAGGTGGTCTACACGCCGGCGTCCGATCAAACGCTGCGCCCGGCACTGCTGCGGCTGGCCGGCGACCTGCCGGTGGACCCGCTCGCGCTTGACCTCAGTGCCCCGACGCCCGGCCGGCAACTGCTCGTGCTGCACCACCCCCGCGGTCAGCACCGCGCCGAGCTCAGCCTCGGCCAGGTGCTCGAGGCCGGCGAGTCCCCGCTGCTGCGGCACGACGCGGGCACCGACGTCGGCTCCGGCGGCGCCCCGGTGGTCAGCGCCGACACCATGAAGCTCGTCGGCATGCACGTGCGAAGCAACCCGGACGGCTACAACGAGGCGGTCCCGATCGCCACCCTGCTGGACGAGTTGCACGGCACCCCGTTCTGGCCGGAGATCGCGGTGCCGCACCGGCTCGCGGAGCTCGGCCCGGTCGAGTCGCAGCCGTCCGATCCGCTGGCCGGGGAGTCGCTGCTGCGCTTCGCCCTGCGCTGGAACTTCGACCCGAGAGGCTGCTCCGGGCGGGAACGCGAAACGCTGCGCCCGCTGGTCAGCGACCCCGACGCGACGACCTGGTCGATGCTGCCCGACGAGCGCCGCAACCTGATCAAAGCGGCCGCGCCGCTGCCGCCGGCCGCATCGGTGCCGAACGGCGTGGATCGCCACCCCGGGCAGCGCGCCATCGACCGGATCGTGGCCGGGCCGCCGTTCGACCTGGCCGCGGTCGACGAGGAGGAGCTGCCGTTCTGGCTGCAGGCGGTCGGCTGGTTCGCCGGCGCGGTGCCGGACCTGCCCAGCCCGGCCGACGTGCACCGCGAGCTGGCCGGCCGCCGCGTCCGCAGCCGGTTGCACGCGATGATCGGCCCGCGGCTCTGGGGGCGGGCGTCCGAATTGACCCGGATGCGCCGCTGGCACGCCGATCCCGGCTCGGGCCCGCTGCTGATCACCGGTGTCGGCGGGGTCGGCAAGTCGGCGCTCATCGCCGAGTTCGCCCGCGGCCTGCCGCCCCGCACGGTGCTGCTCTGGCTCGACTTCGACCGGGCCGACCTGGCGCCGGACGACGCGGACTCGGTGCTGAGCGCGCTCGCCGAACAGCTCACCGTGCAACTCGACGCGGCGGCCGGTCCGGTGCCGCCGACCGCGCAGGGGCTGGCCGCGCTGCTGGAGGCGCTGCGCGATCGGACGCCGCTGCTGGTGCTGGACGGCTTCGAGATCGCCCAGCACGCGCCGCGCCACGAGGAGATCTGGACGGTGCTGACCCAGCTGCTCGGCGCCCGCCCGGCGTTGCATGTGGTGGTGAGCGGGCGGGCGGACGTACCCGGATTGGCCCTCGGCGGGCACCTGGCCGAGCGGCTCACGCTGCCCGGCCTGGCACCGCCGGCGGCCGAGGCCTGGCTGCGCGACCAGGGCGTGACCGACCCGGCGACCCTCACCGCCGTGCTGGCGACCGCGGACGGCGTGCCGCTCATCCTCAAGCTCGCGGCCCGCCTGATCGACGCCGGCGGCGACGTCGCGGACATTCCGCACCAACTCGTCGAGGGCTACCTCTACCAGCGCATTCTCGACCGCGTGGTGGACCTTTCGCTGCGGCCGCTGGCGCACGACGCGCTGGTGTTGCGGCGGCTGACCGCGCCGATGCTGGCCGAGGTGCTCGGCGATCGCATGCCGGCCCGGCGCAGCCCGGAGACCGTGCTGGAACAGCTGGCGCGCGAGCTGACGGTGGCCGAGGGAAAGGCCCCGGACGCGATGCCGGTCGCGGAGGTCTCGCTGCGGATGCGCCCGGAGGTGCGCACGGCGACGCTGCGCCTGCTGGAGCGGGAGGACCCCGATCGGGTCCGCGAGATCGACACCCGCGCGGTCGCCTGGTATTCCTCGCACGGCGCCCCGACTCCGGTCGAAGCCGCCGAGCACGTCTATCACCTGCTGCGACTCGGCGACGTCACCGGCGCGGAGGCGGCCTGGGAGAACAGCTGCGCAAGCCTGCTGCTGCAGGCGGAGGAGGAGATTCCGGAGCAACACCCGCGGGCCCGTGCGTGGTTGCGCGATCGCACCGGCGACACCGCGGTGGTGGCCGAGGTCTGGGAGCCCGAGATGTACGCCGAGGTGCGCCATCTCGTGAAACGCGACAACCTGCCGGCGGCCGCGGCCCTGCTGGCGTCCCGGATCGAGCGGTCACCGGACAGCCCGCTGCTCGAGTACGACGCGTGGCTGCGCTGGCAGCTGCACGGGGACGTGGTCGGCGCCCGCGCGATCATCGGCCGGCCGCGGCGCCGGTCCGGGCGCGTGCTGGCGGCCTGGCTCGCCGCGCAGGACGGCGACCCGCGCACCGCCGAGGAGCTGCTGTCCCCTCTGGACAGCCCGTCCGGGTGGCAGCAGAAGGGGGACCCGCCGGACGCGGCCCTGGCGGTGCGGGCGGCGCGGATCCGGCTGACCGTCGACCTGGACGACGAGGAACTGCTGACCGAGGCGTTGATCGCCGCCCGGTACGGCGGGCTCGGCGACGCCCTGCGCCGGGTGTTGTTGCCGGGCGACGTGCTGCTGCCGTCGCTCTCCGTCGCGCTCGAGGGCGAGGTCGGCCACAGCCTGGAATCGTTGCGCCACACGGTGCCCGTCACCGCGGAGCGCGCCGACTTCCTGACGCGGCTGCTGGACGAGCGGCTCTATCGGACCCGCACCGACGATCCGCGGCTGACCATCGGCGCGCAGACCCGCCCGGCCTGGACCGCGCGGGAGGTGGGGCTGCGGCCCGAGGACGTGCTGGCCGGCGGCTCGTCGCCGGACATCGAACTCGGCTTCGACCTGGCGGTCCGCGCGACCTGGCGCTGGTCGCTCGCGGTCCGGGACTCGTTCCTCGCGGACCTCGACACGGCGACCCGGGCGGGCGAGGGTTCGCTGGTGCTGAGCGCCGCGCGCGCCCTCTGCGTCTTCCACGGGCAGCCGTTGAGCCTCCCCAGTGGACGCACGCTCAAGGACATGACCCAGATGGCCGGGCTGGCCTCCTATCTGCCGCCGACGGTCCGGCAGACGTCGACCATGGCTCGCGAGGAGCGCCGGCTGGGTCGTCGCACGAAGAAGGGGCGCGACGTGCTCACCGACCTCTTCCACTACCTGACGCCGCCCGAGCCGCTGCACCTGTTGACCCGCATCGAGCTGGGCATCCCGGAAACCCTCAAGGACGAACGCCCATGAGCATCTTCGACGCGCCGTCCTACCCGTTCCACGAGGACGCCGCCCAGCAACTCCACGACACTCTCGTCGACCTCCAGCCCACCGTCCAGGGCGCCCTGCTGGTGGCCGCCCGCGCGCACATCAACACCAACCTGATCGTGCACCAGCAGCCCGTCCTGTTCCTCTGGAAGGACATCCTGCAGCAGGCCTCCACTGCCCGCCGCCTGCGTCAACTCGTGCAGGAAGCGCTGGCCATGCTGGCGAGCGACCACCCGGCCCGAGCCTTCCTCGAAGACCTCCTCGCCGACCGCCGGATCACCGTCTCCGCCGAGCCACGATCCGCCGACGGCACCGCCACCTTCCTGCGGGACGACGACACGGTCAGCGAACCCGAGGCGATGCTGTTCGGCGACGACCTGACCCTGGCCGCGGGCCGCCTGCCCGGCCTGATCGGCACGTTGCGGCGTCTGGTCGCCCTCGCGCCCGGAGTGTGCAAGCTGACCGTCGGCTTCGGCGGTTCCGGCGAGCAGTTCGGCACCGCGTTCCGGGTCGCGCCGGACCTGTTGCTGACCAACTGGCACGTGCTGCACCGGCGCGACGACGGCGCCGTCGCGACCACCGTCAACGCCGAGTTCGGCTTCGACGAGGACGAGCGGGGCGCCCTGCTGGCCGGCACCCCGGTGCGCTGCGACGCCGCGCTGGTGGCCGGCGACCTCGCGGACGACTGGCTGCTGCTGCGCACCCTCGACCCGCTGAAGGACGACTGGCCGGTGCTGTCCCTGTCCGCCGCCACCACGCCGGAGCTGAACAGCGCGGCCTACGTGATCCAGCACCCGTACGGCGCCCGCAAACGGATCGGCTTCGTCCGCAATCAGGTTTCGCACGTGGACGACCGGGTGGTGCACTACCTGACGGACACGGCGGTGGGCTCGTCCGGTTCTCCGGTGGTGGACGCGGCCGGCGCGCTCATCGCCCTGCACCACCGCGGCGGGCACCCGCAGACCGTGGCCGGCAAACCCCCGATCCGCAAGAACGAGGGCATCCGGATCCCCCGGGTCGTGGCCGGCATCGCCGCGGCCGGCATCGCCATCGGATAGATCGACTACGTACAGCCAACTCACAACTACTTCCGGATGAATTCACTGGTGAGCGATGTTCTCTAGAGGTGCGGGCCCACCGGCCCACATCCGAAGGAGTTCATGTGCACAGCCATCACAACGGCCTCAAGACGGCCGCTCTGCTGGGTCTGCTCACCGCGATGATCCTGGGCCTGGGCTACTGGCTCGGCGGCAGCGGCGGCCTGGTCTTCGCCGTCTTCCTCTCGCTGGCGATCAACGCCGGCAGCTATTTCTTCTCCGACAAGCTGGCGCTGCGGGCGATGCGCGCGCAGCCGGTCAGCGAGGCCGAGTTCCCGGCGCTTTATCAGATCGTGCGGGAGCTGGCGACCGACGCCGGCCAGCCGATGCCGCGCCTCTACGTCTCGCCCTCGATGCAGCCGAACGCGTTCGCGACCGGCCGCAATCCGCGCAACGCCGCGGTCGCGGTGACCGTCGGGATCACCCGGATCCTCGACCACCGCGAGCTGCGCGGCGTGATCGGGCACGAGCTGTCGCACGTCTACAACCGGGACATCCTGATCTCGAGCGTGGCGGCGGCGCTGGCCGGCATCGTGACGATGATCGCCCAGCTGGCGATCTTCCTGCCGCTCGGCGGCGGTGACGACGAGGACGGCCCGAACCCGGCGTCGCTGCTGCTCATGCTGATCCTCGGCCCGCTGGCCGCGAGCATCATCCAGCTCGCGATCAGCCGGAACCGCGAGTTCCAGGCGGACGCGTCCGGCGCCACCCTGACCGGCGACCCGCTGGCCCTGGCCAGCGCGTTGCAGAAGATCCACTACGGCGCGCAGCAGCTGCCGTTGCCCGCGCAGGGGCAGCTGACCAGCGCGGCGCACCTGATGATCGCCAACCCGCTGCGCGGCGGCGGCATCGCCTCGCTCTTCTCGACGCACCCGCCGATGGCCGAGCGCATCCAGCGCCTGCACCAGCTGGCGGCGATCACCGGGACAAGGTGATTCCGGCTACACCACCCCATATTTCTGATGTGTTACGACGCCCCTGGCCGTTACGGTCAGGGGCGTTGTCGGGTCGTTACCAGGGGAGGGGATTCCGGTGCTGCGCCAGTATGTGGACGTCTGGCGAATGCCGGGAGCCCGCGTCCTGCTGATCGTCGGGATCGTCGCCCGGCTGGGCATCGGCATGACCCCGCTCGCCCTGCTCCTGCTGGTGCAGGAGGCCACCGGGCGTTATGCCGCGGCCGGTCTCGCCGGTGGCGTCTTCGCCCTGGCCGGCGCCGTGTTGAGCCCGTTCGCCGGGCGCATCGCCGACCGCATCGGGTCGGGGCCGGTGCTGTTGCTCACCGCGATCCTGCACCCGGTGGCGCTGGCCGCTCTGCTGATCGCCTGCCGCGGCGGCGAGGCCGCGCTGCCCTGGATCATCGCCGCGTCCGCGTTCGCCGGCGGCACCTTCCCGCCGTCCACCGCCGCCATCCGCCGCGCCTGGACCGACATGACCGACTTCCGCGGCGAGCAGCACGCGTTGCGGCAGGCCGCGCTGGCCGCCGAGACGTCGTTGTTCGAGCTCGTGTTCGTGATCGGGCCGATGCTGGTGGCGGCCCTGATCGTGATCACCGGCGGTCCGGAGTCCGCGTTGATCGCGGCCGCCGTCACCACGCTGGTCGGCACGCTCTGGGTCTCGCGGCTGCCGGTGATGCGCCGGCCGCATCGCGAGTCCGGCGAGGCCGCGCGGGGGCTCGGGCCGCTGCGCGTCGCCGGCTTCCCCGCGCTGATGGCCTGCGTGCTCGCGCTGGGCATCGCGTTCGGTGCGGCCGGCGTGATCGTGCCGGCCTATGCCGAACAGCACGGCGGCGGCGACAGCATGGCCGGTGTGCTGCTCGGCATCTGGGGGCTGGGCAGCGCGATCGGCGGGGTCTGGTTCGGCACCCGGCGACCGGCGATGGCCCTGCCGCGGCAGTTCGCCGGGCTGCTGGCGCTGGTCGGCGTGACCTTCGCGCTGCTGTCGCTGGTGCCCACGCCGCTCGCGCTGGGCGTGTGCCTGATCTTCGCCGGCACCACCATCGCGCCCGCGCTCACCGTGGAGAACGGCCTGGTCGGCCGCATCGCGCCGACCGCGCAGCTCAACGAGGCGTTCACCTGGGTGGTCACCGTGTCGGTCGGCGGCAGCGCGCTCGGCGGCGCGGTGGCCGGCTGGATCGTCGACCGGCCGGGCGGGTTGCCGTGGGCGTTCGTGACGGCCGGCGCCGTGCTGGGCCTGGGCGCGGTAGTCGCGGGCTGGCCGCGCGGCCCGATCGCCCGGGCCGACGAGCAGGCGGGCATCCGCCTCCGCGAGGCCCTGGCCGGCTAGGGCCAGGGCCTGAAGGGCTTGACGAGGGTCAGCGCCTGGAAACGGATGCTGCCCGCCTCGACGGCGTGGAAGTCGAGCACCTCGAAGGCCGCGGCGGCGAAGTCGACGAGCTGCCGGTCGCCGCGCGACGAGAAGAAGCGTTTCGGCTCGTGGTGGTCGCGTTCGTGGATGAACTCGTCCGACTCCCCGCCATAGACGCCGACGAACATCAGCCCGCCCGGCCGCAACACCTCCCGGATCCGCAGCAGGACCTCGGGCAGATCGTCATTCGGCACGTGCAGCAGGCAGTTCAGCGTCCACACCGCGTCGAACGACTCCGCCTCGAAGCCCAGCCGCATCACGTCCCGCACATGCGCGTCGACCCCCTTGGCCCGGCACCGCGCGACCATCTCGGCGGACAGGTCGACCGCGGTCACCGCCAGGCCCTCGTCCTGGAAGAACACGCTGTCCTGCCCGGTGCCGGCGCCGATCTCCAGCAGCGACCGCGCGCCGGCGACCCGCAGCCGGCCCAGAAACGCGTCCCGCTCGTCGAGCTTGAACTGGTCCTTCTCCATGCCGTCGCGCTCCGCGGCGGCGCCGTCGTAGGCAGCGCGCAGGTCGGGCAGCAGGTCCTCGTAACGGGGCGTCATCGGTATAGCCTGATCCCGCAATGCGGGGCGTGCAAAGGGGAGTGTCCGATGGCCAAGGAAGTCGCCAAGTCCGGGGGCCAGAAGGATCCGGCGCGGATGCGCGCGTCGGACGCCGACCGGCACGTCATCGCCGAGCGGCTCAAATCCGCCCTCGACGAGGGCCGGCTGTCCCTGCACGAGTACGACGACCGGGTGAAACTGGCCTATTCGGCGGCGACCTATGCGGATCTGCAGCCGCTGGTCTTCGACATCCCGATGCCCGGCATGAGCGCCGCCGACCTCGAGGCCCGCCGCCTGGCCGACGCCCGCCGCGAGGCCCGCAAGCTGCCGATGGCGCTGATCGTGCTCTGGACCATCTACGGCTCGGTGCTGGCGATCAACATCGTGACCTGGATGATCGTCGCGGCGACCGCTGACGGTGATCTCTATTTCTGGCCGATCTGGCTGGCGCTGCCCGGCGCCGCGCTCGCCGCGACCACCGTCGGCGTCCAGGCCGCAAGGCGCAACCGGCGGCGCTGACCAGGGCGGGTGTACGTTCGAACGATGCCACGCGTGCCACTGTCCGTCCTTGATCTGGCCACCGTTCGCGAGGGGCACACCAGCACCGACGCCCTGCACGGCACGGTCGAGATCGCCAAGACCGCAGACGATCTGGGGTACGCCCGCTTCTGGGTCGCCGAGCACCACAACATGCCCGCGGTGGCGTCCACCTCGCCGCCCACCCTGATCGCCGCCGTCGCCGCGCAGACCCGGCGCATCCGGGTCGGCTCGGGCGGCGTGATGCTGCCCAACCACATGCCGTTCGTGGTGTCCGAGCAGTTCGCGCTGCTGGAGGCGCTCTTCCCGGGCCGGGTCGACCTGGGCATCGGCCGCGCACCGGGCACCGACCAGGCCACCGCGGCGGCCCTGCGCGGCGTCTCGCCCTACCTGACGGTCGAGCAGTTCCCCGAGCACCTGCAGACCGTGCTGGCGCTGCTCGGCGGCGAGGGCGAGGACCTGCGCCTGCGGGCCACGCCGGCGCCCACGTCGTACCCCGAGGTTTGGATGTTGGGGTCGAGCACCTATGGCGCGCAGGTGGCCGCGGCGCTAGGCCTGCCGTTCTGTTACGCATATCACTTCGCGATGACCTCCGATGTGGACACCGCCCTGCGGCTCTATCGCGAGGGTTTCCGGCCGTCGCCGCGGCTGGCCGAGCCGCACGCCATGGTCAGCGCCTCGGTGATCGTCGCGGAGACCACCGAGGAGGCGCAGTTCCAGGCCGGCCCGAGCCGCGTCATGGCGCTCAGCCTGCGCACCGGCCGGCTCGGCCCGATCGTGTCGCCCGAGGCCGCCGCCACCCGTGAATTGTCCGAAGTGGACCGTGCGGTGCTCGATCAGCTGCCCGGCACGCAATACGCGGGCACCGCCGAGGAGGTGGTGGCCGGGCTCGACGAGCTGGTCGAGCGCACCGGCGCCGACGAGCTGATGCTGGCCGGCACGGTCTTCGACCCGGCCACCCGGCAGGACTCCCTGACCCGGTTGATGAAGGCCTGGTAAATCACGTGCTTTTCGGGCCGGCGGCGACGAGGCTGACGGCATGAGCTGGCACATCTCCGGTGACGTTCGCGACTTCATCGATCAGGCGGGTGAGTTCCTCCGGTCCAGCCCGGTGGAGAACACCATTCCGCTGACGCTCGCGGAGACCCTGCGGATCCGGGGCGTGCACCACTTCGGCCCGGAGGACCCGATCTTCGGCTGGTGGGCGGCCGCCGACGGCAAGGTTCGCGGCGCCTTCCTGCGCACGCCGCCGCATCCGTTGCTGCTCACCGCGCTGCCCGAGGGCGCCGTGCCGGCGCTGGCCGAGCGACTGGCGGGCCACGCGTTGCCCGCGGTCAACGGATTGGTCGCGGACGCCGAGGAGTTCGCCGCCGCCTGGGGCCGGCCCACCCGGCCCGGCATGCAGACCCGGCTCTACCGCCTCGCCGAGCTGACCCCGCCGACGCCGCCGCCGGGTGCGGCGCGGGTGGCGGGCGCGGCCGACCGCGATCTCCTGATCGACTGGCTGGACGCGTTCCACGTCGAGATCGGCGAGCGGCGCGACTCCTCCGAGATGGTCGACGACAAGCTGTCCTATGGCGGGCTGACGCTCTGGGAGGTCGATGGCCGGCCGGTCTCGCTGGCCGGGATGACCCGCCCCGAGGCGGGCATGGTGCGGGTGATCGCGGTCTACACCCCGCCGGCCGAGCGCGGGCGCGGTTTCGGGGGAGCGGCCACGGTCGCGGTGACCCGGGCGGCGTTGCGGGCCGGCGCCGACGACGTGGTGCTGTTCACCGATCGGGCCAACGCCACCAGCAATGCGCTCTACCAGCGGCTGGGCTACCGCCCCGTCGAAGACCGAAGTGTGCTGGAGTTCGTGTCATGAGTGGTGTGGTCCTGACTGTCAACATCGCGGTGCCGACCCGCAGCACGGCGAAACACGTCGGCATCACCGGCATCGTCAAGCGGCCGGTCGATCATCCGGTCGAGGTGCGCGCGCCCGGCCCCAAGACCACCGGCCTGCACAGCGGCCTGGTCGGCGACCAGATCTTCGACGTGGCCCACCACGGCGGCGACGACCAGGCGGTCTATGCCTATGCCCGGGAGGACTACGACTGGTGGGAGCAGCAGCTCGGGCGCCCGCTGCCCGGCGGCATGTTCGGGGAAAACCTGACCACCAGCGGTGTGGACGTCAACGGCGCGGTGCTCGGCGAGCTCTGGCACATCGGCGACGAGCTGGTGCTGTCGCCGACCTTCGGCCGCATCCCGTGCGCCACGTTCCAGGCCCGCATGGACGAGCCGCGCTGGGTCAAGCGCTTCACCCAGGCCAACCGCACCGGCGCCTACCTGCGCGTGGTGACGCCGGGCGTGGTGCGGGCGGGCGACCCGATCGTGGTGACCGACGCGCCCGCCCACGGAGTGACCATCGCCGAGGCCTTCCACGCCTACATGTTCGAGCAGACCGAGGCCGAAGACCTGATCACGCAGCGTTCGTAGGGTCGAACTGCGCCAGCGCCATCTGCCGCCCGCCCTCGGTCTGCTCGGCGGTGGCGCCCGCGGCCCGCACCACGTCGGTCCACCGGTCGATCGAGGCCCGCGAAAAGGCGATGGTCTCCGGCAGGTTGGCCGCCTCGCGCGGGTCGCCGACCGCTTCGCCGGCCACGTGGAGGCCCAGTCCGAGAAACGCGCCGTCCCAGCCGGGCCCGACGAAGAGTGCCCCCGCCACGCTGCCCGCCATCGCCACCGGCACGGTGTGCTCGAGCGTCAGCTCGGTGCGGTCCGCGCCGCGCGGCTCCAGCGTGAGCCGCACGATGCTGGTCTCCCCGCCGAACGTGGTCCGCAGCCGCACCGGCGGCGAGCACTCGAGGATGTCGCCACCCGCGTTCCCCTCGAGCTGATAGCTGCCGCCCTCCTTGAGCTGCCCGCTGATCGGCATGAACCACCTTGCGATCCGCTCGGGATCGGTCAGCGCCTCCCACAGGTCGGCCGGCCCGGTGGCATAGGTGCGCGTCATGGTGACCCGCACGATCTCCCCGAGATCGGAGGAGTCCCGAGCCACCGCACGATGGGTTTCCGCGAGTTCTGAGATGAGATCCTTCACGCGGCACACTCTACAAGCGGACGCTAATATTCGCTAGAGCTAATACTCTGGTCCAGGATCTCCAGGCCCTCGGAGAGCTCCTCCCGGGTGGCGGTCAGCGGCGGGGCGATGCGGAAGACGCTGACCATGCCGGGCAGCTGGACCACGTTCATGTGCAGGCCCAGCTCCAGGCAGCGGCGGGTGACCGCGGCGCCGATCTCGTCGGAGATCAGCTCCAGGCCGACCAGCAGGCCGCGGCCGCGGACGTCGGCGATCACATCGTGCTTGCCGGCCAGCGCGCGCAGCCCGTCCTGCAGGAAGGCGCCCGATTCGGCCGCGCGCAAGTCGAGCTTCTCGCGTTCCAACACGTCCAGCACCGTGTTGCCGACCGCCGCGACCAGCGGGTCGGAGACGTGCGTCGTATAGAAGAGGAAGCCCCGCTCGTGCGCCGCCGCCTCGATCTCGGCGGAGGTCAGCACCGCGGCCAGCGGCAGGCCGGCGCCGAGCGTCTTGGAGAGGGTCAGGATGTCCGGGACCACGCCGTCGCGCTCGAACGCGTACCACTGGCCGGTGCGGCACAGACCGGTCTGTGCCTCGTCCAGGATCAGCAGCATGCCGCGCTCGTGGCACTTGTCCCGCAGCGCGCCCAGATAGCCCGGTGGCAGGTCGATCACGCCGCCCGAGCTGAGGATCGGCTCCACGATGCAGGCCGCCAGGCTGCCCACCGACTGTGCGTCGACCAGCTCGAACGCCATGTTCAGCTGCCGCTGCCAGTCGATCTCCCCGACCGGCACCGGGATCGCGAAGTTGCCCGGCGTCGCCGGTCCATAGCCCTTGCGCCCGGCGCTGTAGGTGGCGCTCGCCGCGGCCTGCGTCATGCCGTGCCAGGAACGCGCGAACGACACGATCTCGTGCCGGCCGGTGACCAGCTTGGCCATCCGGATCGCCGCCTCGTTCGACTCCGCGCCGGTGGTCAGCAGCAGCACCTTCTCCAGCGGCGCGGGCACCGACCCCGCCAGCCGTCGCGCCAGGTCCACCACCGGCCGGCTGAGCATGCCGCTGAACAGGTGATCCAGCGTCGCCACCTGCCGCTGCACGGCGGCCACCACCTCCGGATGGCTGTGCCCGAGGATGCCGCTCATCTGCCCGGACGTGAAGTCCAGAAGCCGCCGCCCGCTCTCCGTCCAGAGATAGCTGCCCTCCGCCCGCGTGATGATCTCCGGGGTGAATCCGCCCGCCCCCGAATATCGGACCAGGTGCCGTTCCGCGTCTTCCCAAAAGCCATTCACAACCCCGACTCTGGTACGCCCGGAGCGTCACGTCCATCTCACAAATCTGTCGCAGCTGTTAAGCCCAGCCGTACAGTCCGGTCATGACCCTGAACCCGTGGCGGCTGCGCCTGCTCGCCGAGCTGGAGGCCCACGGCACCGTCCGGGCGGTCGCGGCCCGCGGCAACCTCAGCCCGTCCGCGGTCTCCCAGCAGCTCAGCGTCCTGGAACGGGAGACCCGCAGCCGGCTTCTCGAGCGCACCGGGCGGCGGGTCCGGCTGACCGCCGCCGGGGTGATCCTGGCCAGGCGTGCCCGCGAGATCCTGGCTTCGATGGATGCCGCCGAAGCGGAACTGCGCGGGCTCGGGGAGGAGCCGGCCGGCACGGTGACACTGGCGGTGTTCCAGAGCGCGGTGCATTCGCTCGCTGTTCCGGCGGCTTCGCGGCTCTCCCGGGCGTACCCGGATCTGCAGGTTGTGATCTTTGAACTCGAGCCGCACGAGAGCATGCAGGCGCTGCGCCGTGGCGATGTCGACGTGATCGTCACGACCACCGACTTCGCCGGCGCCGAGCTCGACCCGGCCGTCGACCTGATGCCGATCGGCGCGGACGCGATCGAGCTGGTGCTGCCCGCGGCGCATCCGCTGGCCGGCGGCGAGACGATCGACCTGGCCACCTGCGCGGATCAGCGCTGGACCTTCGACGAGACCGGCTCCTACATGTCCGGGCTGGCGACCCGGCTGTGTCGGGAGGCCGGCTTCGAGCCGCGGGTGGTGTGCCGTTTCAACAACTACTTGATCACGTTGCAGCACGTGGAGGCCGGCCTGTCGGTGGCGCTGCTGCCCGGCCTTGCGGTGGACGACCGCTTCGACGTGGTGACCCGCACGCTGCGCCCGTCCGTCCCGCGCCGCATCGTGGCGGGCGTCCGCAGCCGCCTGAGCGACCAGACCGCGGTGACCGCGGTCCTCGACGAGCTTCGCCACCCTCGCCTTCACCGGCTGAACCGGCCGGCCTCCGGGCCGGTGAGGTGACCGAGCGGGAGGCGACGGCCGCAGATCACCAGCAGCAGATCCTGGGCCCGGCCCTCCACCGGCTTCCCGTCGCCGTGCTGCCAGTCCAGGTCGGTGGCCGTCAACCGCACGCCGGTCAGGTCGGTGCCGAAGAACTTGATGTTGTGCGGCCGCATCCCGTCGAACACCATCGCCACCCGCTCGACGGGCACCAGCCGGTCCAGGCCGAGCCCGACGGTGATGTCCAGCCCGTGGATGACGTCGTGCGAGAGTGCCCCGCCCGGCCCGCCGCCCGGCGGAGTCCACGGATGCTCGGCGTTGTCCCGCAGCGAGGCGAGCAGCCCGGCGGCGTCGATCCGCGCGGCGTCCCGGCGGGCGCACCGGTCGGCCATCCGGTTGACGTCGCCGCGCGCCCTGAGCAGCTCGACCATCGTGCGCGGCAGGGACGTCCGGAACGGCATGGTGGTGTGCGCGACCACCTCGCGCACCCGCCAGCCCGCACACAGCGTCGGCGCGTCCCACTGCTCCGGCCGCAACCCGCCGAGCACTTCCGCCAGGTCACGTCGTTCCGCCGCCACCGCGGCCCTGATCTCTGCGTCGCTCATGCACTACCTACGAGCCGGGCGGGCGAAACTAATCTGTGCGGATGGAAGAGTTCCGGGTGGAGCTGACCGGCTACTGCTATCGCATGCTGGGTTCGGGCTTCGAGGCTGAGGACGCGGTGCAGGAGACGTTCGTCAGGGCTTTGCGATCCTCCTATGACGAACGGCGGGCTTCCCTGCGTACCTGGCTCTATCGGATCGCCACCAACATCTGCCTGGACATGCTCCGCGGCGCGCAACGCCGCGCCCTGGCCGTGGATCTGAGCCCCGCGGCAAGTCCGGGCGAAGCCCTGGGCGAGCCGGCGCCGCCCGAGCGCTGGATCCAGCCGATCGCCGACCAGCGCGCCCTGCCGGAGGATTCGGTGGTCCTGCGCGAGTCGATCCGCCTGGCGTTCGTCGCCGCCCTGCAACATCTCCCACCGAAGCAGCGCGCCGTGCTCATCCTGCGCGACGTCCTGTGCTGGCACGCCGACGAGGTCGCCGACCTGCTGGAGACGTCGATGGCGTCGGTGACGAGCGCGCTGCAACGAGCCCGCGCGACCCTGAAGACGCCGCCCACCTCCTCACCCGCTGCCGCGGATCCGGAGCTGCTGGAGCGCTATTGCAAGGCCTTCGAAGCCCACGACGTGCCCGGCCTGGTGGCGCTGCTGCACGAGGACGCGACGATGACGATGCCGCCGTTCGTGTGGTGGCTGCGCGGCCGGGACGACATCGGGGCGGCCTTCGCCACGGACGCCTGCAAGGGCGCCCGCTTGACGCCGGCCGAGGCGAACGGCTCCCCGGCGTTCTGGCAGCTGCGCGACGACAAGCCCTTCGCCCTGATCATCCTGGACCTCCAGGACCACCGAATCGCCGGCCTGACCACCTTCCTGAACGCCCCGGCCCTGCTCCCGCTCTTCGCCGGCGAGGAGACCTCCGGCGCAGGTGCCGCCGGTCACCCCTGAACGCCGCGGCTCAGCTCTCACCCTTCACGAACTGACTTCGCCCTCCAGGTGCTGCGCAAAAGTCGGCGCGCCCGCCTTGCGAAGGGAGGCGATCAATTCCGCGGCGCTCCGGCCCTTGGTGACTATGACGTTGCGGTTGTAGTAGTCGAGTTGTCGCCTCAGCACGGGCCGGACGAGACCGGGGTGGGTGCGCGTCACCCACATCAAGAACTCGTCGGCCGTGCAGACGTCCAGCAGATCGCCGGCGGGCTTCGTCGAACCGCGCTCTGCGGTCATCGGTCACCAGCATGTCGACCCGTGCGTGAACGGCGGCGGCCAGCACGTGCCGGTCGTGCGGGTCGGCCAACTCCGGAACAGACCCGGGGTCATAGCCATCCACTGTGGCGTCCGGGAAGGCCGCCTCCAGCTCTCGACGCCGACCGCCGATGGCGTGGTCGGTATGACCCGGGTTGGCGCGTCGCAGCCGATACATCCACTCGGCCAGCACATCCTCACTCCAACGCAGGTCGTATGCCGTGCCATCGCTGTGCAGCGCCAGCAGTGCAATCCAGTCGCGCAGGGTGCGCGAGAACAGGACGTTGGCATCGACGAAAACCAGCGGGGCCACCGGGATCACGGCGAAACACTAGCGACGACCTCCGACAGAAACGCGCGCGTCAGTCCTCCTCGGTCAGTTCGAGGCCGTCGGAGGAGAGCATGAGATCTTCGTATGCCTTTCGCCGCTCCGCCATCTGCCGGCGGCGGAACGCGAGTACGTCGGCGCTGAGGATCCGCCGATGGGTGCCCACCTTGCGTGACGGAAGCCGTCCGGTCTCCAGCAGCCGCACCAGAGTCGGCCGAGACATGCCCAGGGTGCGGGCCGCCTCGGTGGTGGACAGCTCGCGCGTCATCGTGCTGATCATCACGCCGTCACCGTGGGCCAGGCTCGCGGCGATCCTCCGCAGCACGTCGAAGAGCTGCGCCGGCACCTCGATCTCTTCACCGTCGGAGGAGACCAGCCGCGCGGTGCCCGCGCTCCCATCCATCGGGTGGCGCCCGAGGAAGTCCTCGATTGCGACCACCCGCTGCCGCTCGGCGCCCTCCGGCGCGGCGACCGCGGTCGCGGGCATCGCTGCGGTGGGACTCATGTGGTGACTCCTTCGCCGCTTCCAAAGCAGGCTGACTTCGACCAACCCAGCATCGCCCCTAAACGCAGCAAGTGCAAGCCCGTTCGTTTGCTTCAGATGCACAGCGCGTTCGCAGCGCAGCGGAGCATCACCACCTGCTCGACCCCGATGTCCCGGGAGACGGCGGGGTGGCGTGAAAGCGCTGTCGGCGCCAGGCGAGCGGATGGGGACCGCCGTGACCCACGAGGAGATGGAGTCTCGGGACACCCGGGACGACGGTGACGACTGAAATCGGCTAGCGTGCGCGCTCGTGAAATCCCTCCGTATCTCCGCTGCCGTTCTTGCCGGTGCCTTGCTGCTGACCCTTTCCGCGTGTGGTGGCGAAGACGCCGCCACCACCGCGGGGTCGACGCCGCCGGCTACCGCGCCCTCGTCGGCGCCGCCCGCGACCACCGAGCCCGCCGCTCCGGCGCCGGCCGGCAAGGGTGCCGACCGCGACGTCTGCGACGCCGCGAACAAGGCGGGCGCGGCGATGGCGGAGAAGTTCATCTCCGCGATGAGCTCCGGCCAGGGCACCCCGTCGGAGGCCGAGGTCAAGCAGGCCCTGACCGACTTCGGTGGCACCCTGACCAAGGCGGCCGCCGACGCGGGCGAGAGCAAGGTGGCCACCGCGGCCAAGAAGCTGGCCGACGGCGCCGCCTCGGCGGCGAGCGCCGCGGATCCGGTCGAGGCCGCCGCGAACCCGGACTTCGAGAAGGCCGGCAACGAGCTGACCGCCGCCTGCAAGGCCGCCGGCGTGACCCTCAAACTCTGACCCTCAGTCGCGATAGCGAGCAGCCGGCACCGGGGGTGGCTTGCCATAGGGCCCGAGCCACTTCCAATACAGCTGCGCCAGGCTCCCGTCGGCCCGCATCCGGGCCAGCACGCCGTTCACGAACCGGACGAGATCGATCCGGTCCCGCGGCATCATGATCCCGTACGCCTCCTCGTCCAGCGAACCCCCGACGATCTTGGTGTGCGGGTCCTGTGCCACCAGGCCGAGCAGCAGCGCGTCGTCGTTCGAGATCGCGTCGACCTGACCGAGCTGCAACTTCACCAGGCAGTCGAGCACCTCCACCGCCGCGACCGGCACCGGCCGTGACGCCGCCGCCTCGACCACCGCCAGATCGGTGCTTCCCGAGGCCGCGCACACCTTCTTCCCTCGCAGGTCCTCGATGCCGCGGATCTCGGCGTCCAGCCGCACCAGCAGCCGCTGCTCGGCCTGGTAGTACTGCGACGAGAAGGCCACCTCGGTCCACCGCGCGCAGGTCATCGACGTCGCCCGGACGACCATGTCGACCGCGTCCGTGGTGATCACCGGGATGCGTTGCTCGGACGAGATGGCCCGGAACTGGACCCGGTCACGCCGTCCGAAGATCGCCGCGGAGATCTCCCGGGCGATGTCGATGTCCAGGCCGACCAGCCGGCCGGTGGCTGGGTCGCGGTGCCCGAACAGGTAGGTGGTCTGGCTGACCCCGACGACCAGCCGCCCCCTCTTGGCGATCCGGGCCATCGCCGACCCGGCGGGCATCCGCCCGGCCGGCGGCAGCTCGGCCGGCGGACGGAAGCTGGCGCGGCGGTCACAGTCGTCGAGCGCCGGCGGCGGGGCGGACGTCGCGACCGGCATGGTCGGTGCGGCGGGCGGAGCCGCCGGCGGCGCTGCGGTGCAGCCGCCGACCAGCAGAAGGCCAAGGATCGGTACGACCCGACGGAACATGCCCCGGACGGTAGGGAAGCACCACTACCGCCATTTCGGGTCACTCCGCCAGATCCAGGACCGCCGTTCAGCCGAAGTTCACTTGCCGTGCAGCGTGGGTCGGTAAATGAGCTCCTGGATGTTCGCGTCCAGCGTCCGTTGCCCGACGAGCTCGAGGTCGAAGTCGGCCGCACCCTGGAAGATCGGGTCGTGCCCGTTCTCCCCGGTGATCACCGGGAAGAGTGTCACCTGCACGAAGTCGACGAGGCCGGCGCCCATCAGCGCCCGGTTCAGGGACAGGCTGCCGTGCGATCGCAGCGGCACGTCGGACTCCTCCTTGAGCCGGGCGACGACGTCGACGGCGTCACCGTTCGCCACGGTCGCGTTGGGCCAGTCGAGGGGTTCCGTCAGGGTGGTCGACACCACCGTGGCCGGCAGGTGCCACATCTTGGTGACCCAGGGGTCCCGCACTTCGGACTCCTCGGTGCTCTCGGCCAGCATTCCGGTGAACGCCCGATAGGTGTTCGCCCCGAAGACCATCCGCTGCTCCGCGTCATATAGGGCGAGCCGGTGCCCGAGCAACTCGGGGCCTTGCTTGCCCCAGTAGCCGGTCCAGTCCCCGCCGGCCGTGCCGAAGCCGTCCAGGCTGGAGAAGACGTCGAAGGTGTAGGTCGCGGTCATGTCGTGCTCCTCGGTGTCGTCGTGGGTGCCTCTTACTCTCTCTACGAACGCCCCCATCGGGATTCGACACGTCAGGTGGAAACGGCCCGCAGGGCGATGTCGACCGAGGCCTGCAGGTCTTCGCGGCGTGCGCCGGCCGCAGCGTGCACGGCGTGGCCCTCGCTGAGCGCCATCACGAAGCGCGCCAGCGCCCGGGCGTCCACGCCGGCCGGGAGGTCTCCCTCTCGCGCCGCGCGGGTCAGCCGCTCCGAAGCGCGGCCTCGGTGGCGGCCCGGCCGGCGGCCAGGATCTCGGTGATGCCGGCATTTTCCGGTGAGCAGGCCAGGCCGCCCCGCACGGAGAGGCAGCCCGGCGCCACCGCCACCGACATGACCGCCGCCTATGGCATCGGAAGGCCACCGGCGGAGAGCGCCCGGACCGTCGTCCGCCTGGCCACGCTCGGCCCCGACGGCCCGACCGGCACCCTGAGCGACGAGTCCGGCGAACTGCCCTGGTAGGGCCGCGCATGAAAGAAGGCCCCTCGCTGCCGACCGGCAGGTGAGGGGCCTCTTTGCGCTGAGTGGTGGCGGGTGAAGGATTCGAACCTTCGAAGCTTTCGCGACGGATTTACAGTCCGCTCCCATTGGCCGCTCGGGCAACCCGCCTCGCCACGCCACCGGGGTCTCCCTCAGTGGCAGCGGAGAACAGAATAGCCGTCTGCCGAGGCCGGTCCACAACCGGGTACGGTCGGCATGTCGGGGAGCCGTAACCGGCCCGCAACGGACATCGAGACACGGAGTTTGATCATGGCAGCCAGCCCGTCGTTCGACATCGTGAGCAAGGTCGACCGGCAGGAGGTCGACAACGCGTTCCACCAGGCGGAAAAGGAGCTCGGCACCCGGTTCGACTTCCGGGGCACCGGCACCACCCTGGCCCGCTCCGGAGAGGCCGGCATCACGATCACCTCGGAGACCGAGGAGCGGGCCGGTGCCGCCCTCGACGTCTTCAAGGAGAAGCTGATCAAGCGCAACATCTCGCTCAAGTCGCTGGAGGCCGGTGAGCCGCGCCAGTCGGGCAAGACCTACAAGATCGACTGCACGGTCAACGAGGGCATCGAGACCGACAAGGCCAAGGCGATCAGCAAGAAGATCCGCGACGAGGGCCCCAAGGGCGTGCAGGCGCAGATCCAGGGCGACCAGCTGCGGGTGACCGGCAAGAAGCGCGATGACCTGCAGGCCGTCATCGCCCTGCTCAAGCAGGAGGATTTCGGCGTCGCCCTGCAGTTCGTCAACTACCGGTGAGCCGGGCGGCAGAAGCCGCAAAATCAACACATGGATACGGGTACGTGGACACTGGTCATCGGCGGCGCGATCGGTCTGGCTCTCGCCCTGTTCGGAGCGAAGATGCTGGTCACCGGCCGCGCCCCGGCCAGCACCGGCCGCGCCTTCCGCACCACCCGCGACGCCGGGCTCTACCACCTGCTTTTCGGCCTGGGGCTGATCCTGCTGGTGGCCGGCACGAAGCTCCCGGGCAGCGCCGCCAACATCGTGGCCGCGGTGCTGGCGGTGGCGCTGGCCGGCTGGGCGGTCGCGCGCTACCGACCCCGAAAGCATGAAGCTCCCAAGTGAAGAGGTCCCGCAATGATCGATCCGGTCGTCGATCTCGCGACCGCGCAGGCGGCGGACCACGTCGTTTTCGCCGATGTGCGCCATTACCTGGACGGCCGCCGCGGACGTGACGCCTACGCCGGCGGTCATCTCCCCGGCGCGATCTTCGTGGACGTCGACGACGACCTCGCCCGGCACGACCTCCCGCCCACCGAGGGTCGCCACCCCCTGCCGGATCCGGCCGCTTTCGCTGCCCGCATGTCCGCGCTCGGCATCGGAGATCAAGACCTGGTCATCGGGTACGACGACGGTGGCGGCGTGATGGCCGCCCGGCTGGTCTGGATGCTCCGTGCCACCGGCCACGAGGCGGCGCTGCTGGACGGCGGGCTGTCGGCGTACCGGGGAGAGCTGGAGACCGAACCGCCTGCGCGCCCACCGGCGGTCTTCACCGCGCGGCCGTGGCCGGCGGACCGCCTGGCGTCGATCGACGATGCCGACGGCGGCGCGTTCCTGGTGCTGGACGCCCGGCAGGCCGAGCGCTTCCGGGGGGAGTCCGAGCCGATCGACCCGCGGGCCGGCCACATCCCCGGCGCCCGCAATGTCCCGTGCCGCGACAATGTCGACGCGGTGGGCAGATTTCTGCCGCCATCTGAGCTGCGCGCCAGGTTCGAGGCGGCCGGCGTGACCGATGCCGCCGACGTGATCTCTTACTGTGGTTCCGGCGTCACTGCTTGTCACAATCTGCTCGCGATGGAGCACGCCGGGCTGGGCGCCGGGCGGCTCTTCCCCGGTTCCTGGTCGGCCTACAGCAACACCGACCGGCCGGCCGCGAAGGCCTAGTCGGGCCGGCCGGCCAGGCCGCGGGCATCCGCTTCCGCGCCCGGGTCGAGGCCCTCGAACCCGGACCGCGCATGCTGCCGGGCCTGCTCCTCGATCCATCGGTTGTGCGCTTCCCAGGCGGCCTGCTTGCTGCTGCCCAGCGCCGCGCCGATCTGGGTCCAGGACGCTCCAGCCCCGCGTGCGGTCCGCACCATCGCCTGCCGTCCATAGCCGGCCTTGCGGATGACCACCTCGCTGAGCGCCAGCAGCTCGAGCGACTCGTCGCGGCTGAGCGGCTCGGTCCGGCCGTCCGCGTCCATCGCGGCGAGCGCCTCCCGCATCCTCAGCTCGTCGTAACGCGTTGTGGCCGTGGAGAGTGTGTGCCGGCGTTCGAGCTCATCGGGGGAGTCCATGAAAGTTGCCTTTCGTCAAGCCAGCCTGACGTCAAGATCTCTTGACGATGCAGTATTGAGACTGGCTCGCATATGCCGCTGAATCGGGCGTAAAGCTCTCAAGTTTGCCCCTCGCAGTTCCGGGGGCTACTCAACCGTTCAGCCAGGATTTCGGTATGTGCGGCCCCGACCCGCCGATGCACGCTGCCCGACGCACAGCCCGTGTGGCACCATCATCACACCCCCCAACGGATGCACCTTTTTGCACAGGAGCCATAGATGCCCGCAAGGAAGCTGAGCCGTCTCGCCGGCTTCGCGCTCGTGCTCGCCGCCGTGTTCGGCGGTGTCGGCGTGGCCGCAGGGGCCGACGCCGCGTCCAAGCCCGGGGCCTCCGCCGAGACGGTCACCGTCACGGCCATGCCCACGCGACTGATCGACGTCATCTGGGGCTGATCGCGGGGCCCGATGCCCCTTGCCGGGCCCGCATGACTGATCAGGGGGGAGCGCGATGACCGGCCGTCGAGCGGCGCCGCGCCGATCTTCCCGCCATGCCTGGCTGATCACCTATCCGTTGGCGCTCTTCGCGCTGATCTGCACCGCGGCCTTCTGGTTCGCCGAATCCGACTGGTACAAATCCTGGCCGGGCGGTCTGCTCGCACTCGCCGCGCTGACCGTCGCCAACATCGGCGTCTTCAACGTCGTCATCCGGCGCCAGGGCTTCTTCGTCGTCGTCACCGAGATCCCGCTGGTGCTGGCGCTGTTCTATCTGCCGCCGGTGATGGTGATCCTGGCGGCCACATTGGCCACTCTGCTCGCCCACCTGCGGTCCAAGATGGGCATCACCAAACTTTCGTTCAACGTGGCCAAGGCCGCCGCGGCCACTTCGGCCGCGCTGATCGTGGTCGCGCCCTTCCCCGACCTCAGTGGAGTCAGCCCGGCCACCTGGGGCGTGCTCTTCGCCGGCGCGATGACCAGCGCGGTCTTCGCACCCGCCGCGCTCGCCGCCGTGATGGCCGTGGTGCAGGGCCGGCAGGCCGGTCAGGAGACCCTGCGGGCCGGCCTCCCGACGCTGGTCACCGCCGCCTTCAACATCGTCATCGGCCTGGTCTTCCTGGTCGCGCTCTCGGCCACGCCGTGGGCCGCCATCCTGCTGGTCGTGCTGCTCGGCTCGCTGGTGCTGATCTTCCAGTCGTTCGCCGAGTTCCTGCGCCAGCACCGCACCCTCGCCGAGGTCTACGAGCTGACCAGGGCGGTCCGCGAGCAGGGGAGTGAGGGCGGTCTGGCGGACGCGCTGCTCGGCCGCGTGCGGGCCCTGATGCGCTCGGAGTACGCGACCCTCTGGCTGCCCGCCCAGGGCCGGCACCCCGAGGTGCTGCTGACCGCCCGGGTGGACGACGAGGGGCTGCTGGACATCTCGCCGATGCCGGCCGTGATCCGCGAGCGGGCCATCGCCGGCGAGCACGCGGTGGCCGTGGGCGCCCGCTTCGAGGACACCGCGGACCTGCTGCCGATCCTGGCCGACGCGCGGCTCAAGGAGGTCATCGCCGTCCCGCTGCGGTCCGGCCAGACCACGATCGGGTCGCTCGAGGTCGTCAACCGGCTCAGCGACCTGCGCACCTATCGCGCCGCGGACGTGCAGGTGCTGGAGACGATCGCCGCGCACGCCGCGGCGGCGGTGGAAAACTCGCGGCTGGTCGACCGGCTGCGTTACGACGCCTACCACGATCGGCTGACCTCGCTGCCCAACCGGCGGCGGCTGACCGACGCGCTCGCCGAGTCGGTGAAGGTGCGGGCGCCCGGCGAGGTCGTCGCGGTGCTGCTGTTCGACGTGGACGGTCTGCGCGACGTCAACGAGTCGATGGGCCACGCGGCCGGCGACAAGCTGCTCGCCGAGGTGGCCAAGCGGCTGCGGGCGATCGCCGACCCGGGCGCGCTGGTGGGCCGCATCGGCGGCGACGAGTTCGTGGTGACGCTGCGGGCGGAGAGCACCGAGGCGACCGTCCAGCTGGCCACCCAGATGCGTGAGCAGTTGCGCGGCCCGATGGTGGTCGGCACCCTCACCCTCGACGTGGACACCGCGGTCGGCGTCGCGGTCCAGCCGGATCACGGCGACGACCCCGAGGCCCTGCTGCGCCGCGCCGAGCTGGCCGCCAACGCGGCCAAGGTGGTGCCCTACGGCGTGCAGCTCTTCCACCCGGCCCTGGAGTCCCGCGCGGTCCGCCGCCTGGGCCTGGCCGGCGAGCTCCGCAAGGCGCTGGAGAACGGCGAGCTCGACGTCTACTTCCAGCCCAAGGTCACGATCGGCGACCGCCATCTGGTCGGCGTCGAGTGCCTGGCCCGGTGGAGCCACCCGGCGCACGGCGAGGTCGCCCCGGAGGACTTCATCGCGGTCGCCGAGCACACCGGCCAGCTGTCCCGGCTCACCGAGGTGGTGCTCACCGAGGGCCTGCGCCGCTGCCGTGAGTGGGCCGACGCCGCCCGGCCGCTGGCCATCGCGGTCAACCTCTCGGCCCGCACGCTACTCGACCCGCGCTTCCCCAACACGGTGCACGAGCTGCTGAAGCAATACCGGGTGGCGGCCTCCCAGGTCACCTTCGAGATCTCCGAGCCGGGCATGCTCGGCGACATCGAGCGCACCCTGCCGGTCCTCTATCAACTCCGCGATCTCGGGGTGCGCCTGAGCGTCGACGACTTCGGCACCGGCGCCTCGTCGCTGTCCTACCTGCGACAGCTGCCGGTGCACGAGGTGAAGATCGACGACAGCTTCGTGCAGGGCATGGCGACCGACTCCGGCGACCTGGCGATCGTGCGTGCGGTGATCAGCCTGGCCCGTGAGTTCCGCCTCACCGTGGTGGCCGAGGGTGTGGAGAGCGAGCTGACCCTCGACCTGCTCGAGGAGATGGGCTGCGAGATCGGCCAGGGCTACCTCTTCAGCCGCCCGCTGCCTTATGAGCGCCTGGAAGCCTGGTTCAGCGCCCAGACCGAGCCCGAGTCGACTCCGACCGGCGAGGTCCGGCGGCTGCGCGCGGTGATCTAGCAAGTCCTCTGACCTGCAGAAACACCGAATCGGTTATCCGATTTCACCCCGGCTGAGGTGCCGTGTACTCTTACCTCTGCGCATCACGCGAGAGATCGCGCGTGCCCCCTTAGCTCAGTCGGCAGAGCGTCTCCATGGTAAGGAGAAGGTCTACGGTTCGATTCCGTAAGGGGGCTCCAACCGGGCTGCGGCAAGTTCGCAATTGTTTGGGCCTGGCTCGGCGGTGTAGCTCAGATGGCAGAGCAAGCGGCTCATAATCGCTGTGTCGCCGGTTCAAGTCCGGCCACCGCTACTGCACCTTAAGAAGAGGGCGCCGGACGGCGCCCACTTTGCATGTCCGCGACCCCAGCGTCTACGCTGGCTAGTCGTCACTGAGAGAAACTCGTAGTAGGAAGGCACCCCGCCGTGGCCAAGGCGACCGACGTCCGTCCGAAGATCACTTTGGCGTGTACGGAGTGCAAGGAGCGGAACTACATCACCCGTAAGAACCGCCGTAACGACCCGGACCGCATCGAGCTGAAGAAGTTCTGCCCCCGGGACGGCAAGCACACCCTGCACCGCGAGACTCGCTAAATCTAACGTTGCTAGCCTGCGGCGGTCCCGAGAGGGACTGCCGCAGAGTAGTTTCTGGGGTATGCCACTGGACCCCTCCTTCGCCGGCCGCTCCTGGCCGCCCACCGAGCCCTATGTCGTCGGCCGCGAGAAGATCCGGGAGTTCGCCCGCGCGATCGGGGCCACCGACGCCCTGCACCACGACCCCGAGGCCGCCCGCGCGGCCGGTTACCCGGACGTGGTCGCGCCGCCGACCTTCCCGACCGTGGTCACCATGGCGGCCAGCCGGCAGATCATCAGCGATCCCGAGCTCGGCATGGACTACACCCGCGTCGTGCACGGTGACCAGCGCTTCTCCTACACCCGGCCGGTCGTCGCCGGTGACTCGCTGATCTGCACCAACACGGTCGAGGAGATCACCCAGCGCGGCGGGCACGACTTCCTGACCACCCGCACGGACGTCACCACCGAGGCCGGCGAGCCGGTCGTCACCGCCTGGTCCAAGCTGGTGCAGCGGGGGGCGGAGCAGTGAGCGAGCAGTTCGAGCCGCAGGTCTTCCGGATCACCCGCGACGACCTGGTGCGCTATTGCGGGGCCTCCGGCGACTTCAACGTCATCCACTGGAGCGACCGGCTGGCCACCAAGGTCGGCCTGCCCGGCGTGATCGCGCACGGCATGTTCACCATGGCCCTGGCCGGTCGCGCGGTGACCACCTGGGCCGGTGCGGCCGACGCGGTGGAGGACTTCAGCGTCCGGTTCAGCCGCCCGGTGCCGGTGCCGGACGACGACGAGGGCGCCGAGGTGATCATCACGGGCCGGGTCAAGAACGTCGCCGACGACGGCCGCACCACGATCGCCGTCACCGCGACCTGCAACGGCGAGACGGTGCTCAAGCTGGCTCAGGCCACGATCCGGAAGAGGTAGGGGCGGGTTGGGAAACCGGGCGGCGTACCCGTACACTGGTGCGCCGTGGGGTAACTGACCCCTGCTCTCACGTTGTCTTCGTGACGCAGGACCCGCACAGGGGTGTAGCTCAATTGGCAGAGCAGCGGTCTCCAAAACCGCAGGCTGCAGGTTCAAGTCCTGTCACCCCTGCGACAACCCCGTAAGACGCGCCGGCCGGCTCCGGTGGTCAGCGCGTATCCGGCGCCCGAGGCCGTTCTTGATCGCTCGGGCCGAGCGTCGGCAGCGCGACAGACCGATGACAACCACCAGCGACTGACGGAAGAGGGCGAAGTGGCCGAGAGGAAGCGACCCGGCGACGATCCGGCCGGCGACCGCCCCGACGACGAGATTCGGGACGAGATCGTCGAGGACGACGAGGACGTGGCGGACGACGAGCTCGAGGACGAGCCGGTCTCCCGTGGCGGCACCGCGGTCCGGGAGCGGACGGCAAACTCCGACAGCCCGGCCACCAAGAAGGATGTCCGGCGTGGTGGCTTCTTCGGCCGCATCGGAGGGTTCTTCCGCGAGGTCGTCAGCGAGCTGCGTAAGGTCATCTGGCCGACCCGCAAGGAGCTGCTGACCTACACGGGCGTCGTGATCGCATTCGTCACCGTCATGACCGCGATCGTGGCCGGACTGGACTACCTGTTCGCCAAGGGCATCCTGTTCGCCTTCGGCAACTAGTACGCATTTGATGGAAGTGAGCGAGCGTGCCTGAGTACGACGACGAGACCGCCGGCAACCAGGACGAGCAGTCCGCGGTGGCCACGGTGGAGAGCGACGAGTCGGTCGAGGCCGCCAGCCCGGAAGAGACTGCCGGCTCCGACGAGACTGCCTCGGACGAGACCCCGGCGCCCGCCGCCGAGGCGGACGAGGACTTCGACCCGGTCGCCGAGCTGCGGCAGAAGCTGCGCTATGCGCCCGGTGACTGGTACGTGGTGCACTCCTACGCCGGATACGAGAACAAGGTCAAGACCAACCTCGAGACCCGGATCACGAGCCTCGACATGGAGGACTTCATCTTCCAGGTCGAGGTCCCGACCCGCGAAGAGGTCGAGGTCAAGAACGGCAAGCGCCTGCAGGTGCAGAACAAGGTCTTCCCGGGCTACATCCTGGTCCGGATGGACCTGACGCCGGAGTCCTACTCCTGTGTGCGCAACACGCCGGGCGTCACCGGCTTCGTCGGCGCCACCGACCGGGTCGACCGCCCGGCGCCGCTCTCGCTCGACGAGGTGCTGAAGTGGCTGGCACCCGCCGTCGAGGCGGAGGAGAAGAAGTCGAAGCCCGAGATCCGCGTGCTCGACTTCGAGGTGGGCGACTCGGTCACCGTGACCGACGGGGCCTTCGCCTCGCTGCCGGCGTCGATCAGCGAGATCAACGCGGACCAGCAGAAGCTCAAGGTCCTGGTGTCCATCTTCGGCCGCGAGACGCCGGTCGAGCTGAACTTCAACCAGGTCGCCAAGATCTAGCGTCACCGAGATCTGGCGTCACCAAGGTCTGGCCGAGCCGCGAGGCGAGGCAGGAAGTCGTGGGAGGGGCTGCGAAGAGCGCGGCCCCGCCATCAACCACAGGAGTAAGAGAAAGATGCAGCGCAGCAAGGGCTACCGCAAGGCAGCCGAGCAGATCGACCCCAACAAGCTCTACGACCCGGCCGAGGCCATCAAGCTGGCCAAGGACACCACCTCCAGCAAGTTCGACGCAACCGTCGAGGTTGCCATGCGGCTGGGCGTCGACCCCCGCAAGGCCGACCAGATGGTCCGCGGCGTGGTCAACCTGCCGCACGGCACCGGCAAGACCGCCCGGGTGATCGTCTTCGCCCAGGGCGCCAAGGCCGAAGAGGCCGTCGCGGCCGGCGCCGACGAGGTCGGCACCGACGAGCTGGTGGCCCGCATCCAGGGTGGCTGGCTGGACTTCGACGCCGCGATCGCGACGCCGGACCAGATGGCCAAGATCGGCCGCATCGCCCGCATCCTCGGCCCCCGCGGCCTGATGCCGAACCCGAAGACCGGCACGGTCACCATGGACGTGACCAAGGCGGTCTCCGAGATCAAGGGCGGCAAGATCACCTTCCGGGTGGACAAGCACTCCAACCTGCACCTGATCATCGGCAAGGCCTCGTTCTCGGCCGAGCAGCTGACGGAAAACTACGGCGCCGTGCTCGACGAGGTCCTCCGGGCCAAGCCGTCCGCCGCCAAGGGCAAATACCTGAAGAAGGTCACGGTCACCACGACCATGGGCCCCGGCGTGCCGGTCGACCCCAATGTCGTGAAGGGCCTGCGCGCCGAGGGCGCGGAAGCCTGATTCGGTGAAGCACTGAGGAGCCCCCGGGGACACCCCGGGGGCTCTTTCGTCGTTGGGAGGGTCAGGTCGTGCGATTCGAGCAGGTCTGGTTCCGGTACGGGCGTCGCGACCAGTGGACGCTGAGCGAGGTGGACGCCGCCGTCGCCCCCGGTGAGACGGTCGTGGTGCTCGGCCGCAACGGCGCCGGCAAGTCCACGTTGCTGCAGCTCGCGGCCGGTGTGCTGAAGCCGGTCCGGGGCCGCGTGACGGACCGGCCGGCGGTGGTCGGCTGGGTGCCCGAGCGCTTCCCGGCGGAGCAGCCGTTCACCGCCGAGGGCTATCTGCGCCACCTGGCGGCGATGCGCGGCGGTTCCGGTGTGGATCATTGGATCGAGCGCCTGATGCTCACCGAGCACCGGTTCACCCGGCTCGGCGAGCTGTCCAAGGGCACCGCGCAGAAGGTCGGCCTGGCCCAGGCGCTGCTCGTGCCGCCCGGCCTGCTGATCCTGGACGAGCCCTGGGAGGGCCTCGACTCGGTGACCCGCACGCTGATCCCGCAGATCGTCGCCGAAGTGACCGCCGCCGGAGGATCGGTGCTGGTCAGCGACCATCGAGGCGAGATCGCTGAGCTGGCTGGCTCCGCTTCGCTCCGCGGCGATCGCCTTGTAACCGGTGACTTGCGGTCCGAAAAGCCCCTTGGCTCCGCCTCGGACTTTTCGGATCGCAAGTCACCGGCGGCGATCGCGGGCTTGCCCGGGGCGGTCCGCTGGATGGTCTCGGAGGGCAGGGTCCGGCCCGAGGGACAACGAGACGAACCGGCCGAGGTGATCATCGAGGTCGCGGTCCGCAAGGCGGACGCCGACGCCACGGTGGCCGCGCTGAGTGCCTCCGGTCACCGCGTCCTCGGCGTACGCGAGGGGCAGGCGAACCGATGACGGCCCTGGTCCGGATGCGCCTGATCGGTTTCGTCCAGGGCGGCCGGGTGCTGGCGCCGCTCGTCGCCCTGCTGGCCGTGCTCGGCATCCTCTACGGCGGCGGCGCCTCCGAGATCGGCCCCGGTTACGGCTACTCCGCGACGATGCTCTTCCCGATCCTGGCCTGGAGCACCAAGCTGCTGCTGGACACCGAGCCGGACGTGCAGCGCCGCCTCGCCCGGGTGGTCGTCGGCGGCCGGCGCGAGGCGGTCGCCGGGCTGCTCGCGGCGTTGCTGGCCGGCCTGGCCATGGTGCTGCTGGCGATGGTCGTGCCATGGCCGATCGGCGCCTTCACCGTGCGCGGCTCGCTGCTCGGCGGCCTGGCCTTCGGCGCGCTGGCCCACCTGGTCTCCCTGGTCACCGCGGTCGCGCTCGGCGCGCTGTCCAGCCGTGCGGTCACCGGCTCGGTCGGCAAGGGCCTGATGGTGCTGGTCAGCGGCGCGGTGCTGACCATCGTGCTGGGTCTGAAGGGCTCGATCGCACCGTGGCTCATGCCCCCGGTGATGGCCATGGCCCGCGCCCTGAACGGCGACACCCTTCCCCCCGCGACCCAGGCCGGCCGGCTCTGCGCCTGGGCGGCCGCCTGGTGCCTGATCGTCCTCGCCGGCTACGCCTGGCTGCGCCGCCGCCGCTCCTGACTACGTCCCGTTCTGTGACCAGGTCCTCACGGCTGCCCCGCGAATCGCCACCGGTCATCAGGCGATTCGCCGCGGAGCGAAGCGGAGCCGGCAAGCTCAGCAGGGCCGGATTTGGCGCGGGGGAGGGTCGCGCGTACTCTTCATCTCGAAGTTCCACCCACAGACCGCTGGTCGCCGCAGCTGAAGTCGCAAGACGGACGTCGCGGCCAAAGGTCCCGCACATGCGGGCGACCCGCGCAGGGGAGTTCGGCAGCGATCACCGGCACGTGCTCACGCACGTCCGTGTGTTCCGCCCCGTGGCCCTGCGCCCGGGGCGTTTCTCGTGTTCGGAGCCTTCAGCGGTTCGAGCATTTGAGAGGAGGGACATGGCGGACAAGCCGGTCCGGGCCGACAAGGCCACTGCCGTCGCCGAGCTCACGGACAAGTTCCGTAACTCGTCGGCCACCGTGTTGACCGAGTACCGCGGCCTCACCGTCGCGGAGATCACCGAGTTGCGGCGATCGCTGGGCGGCCAGACCAAGTACTCCGTGTCGAAGAACACGCTCGCGAAGCGTGCGGCGACCGACGCGGGCATCGAGGGCCTCGACGAGCTGTTCACCGGTCCTACCGCGCTCGCCTTTGTCGACGGCGACCCGGTCGAGGCGGCCAAGAGCCTGCGGGCTTTCGCCAGAACCCACCCCGTCCTGATCATCAAGGGCGGTGTCTTCGAGGGTAAGGCCATCTCGGCCGCAGAGGTCGGCAAGCTTGCCGACCTCGAGTCCCGCGAGGTGCTGCTGGCCAAGCTGGCCGGCGCCATGAAGGGCAACCTGACCAAGGCGGCGGGCCTGTTCCAGGCTCCGTTGACGCAGGTCGCGCGTCTGGCCGCGGCTCTGCAGGAGAAGCGCGAGAAGGACGGTTCCGCGGAGGCCTGAGCCTTGCGCGGATGACTTACCACCACCGGAAACAACGAAAGGTTGCCAGACATGGCGAAGCTCAGCACCGACGAGCTGCTCGACGCGTTCAAGGAAATGACGTTGATCGAGCTGTCGGAGTTCGTGAAGCAGTTCGAAGAGGTCTTCGAGGTCACCGCGGCCGCTCCGGCCCCGGTCTTCCAGGGCGGTGGCGGCGGCGCCGTTGCCGAGCCCGAGCCGGAGAAGGACTCGTTCGACGTGGTCCTCGAGGCTGACGGCGGCAAGAAGATCCAGGTCATCAAGGTCGTGCGTGAGCTGACCGGCCTGGGCCTCAAGGAGGCCAAGGACGCGGTCGAGGCCGCCCCCAAGGCGATCCTCGAGGGTGTCAACAAGGACAAGGCCGAGGAGGCCAAGGCCAAGCTCGAGGGCGAGGGCGCCAAGGTCACCCTCAAGTGACCTGAGCTTCCAGCTCTGACGTGGCGGGGACCCTTCCGGGGGTCTCCGCCACGTGCTTTTCCCAGGTCGCCGCCCTTGACAGAGATGGTCCGCCGGGGCACCGGCAAACCACCGCAAGCCCCGCCAATCGTGCGCTATGGTCGCTATGCCGCGTCCGATGGATGACGGCACGCGGCGCAACCCTTGACTGAGTGTCCGTCGCCGGGCACGCTGACATCAGCAAGTTCCGCGCTTGCGACGGCCCGCCAGTGGGCACTCGGAGACAACGAGTGCCACCAGGGTTACCGAGGGACACACGCTCGCGTTCTGAGCGCCCCGCGAGGCACCACCTGCATTTGCTCTTGGAGGCAAGAGGCGCAGGTCAGAGGCCCGCGACGGCACGCTCCGCAGCGTCCCGAGGTGGGGGCTGGACAGCGGTTGGCCGAGCGGCTACACTGCTAGTTTGCGCTGCCTTCTGTCTGGATCCCTGCCGGCATATCCACCTGGATAGTTGCCGGGGGGTCCATTGGAGTGCACGCAGCCAGTCGCACATTGCAGCTCATCGCCGCATCAGCATCACCGGTCCTCGGAAGGACGCATCTTGGCAGCTTCCCGCCCTGCGAAGACCAGCCGTACGTCGAGCGCCTACGCTCCCCGCCGTATCTCATTCGGCAGGATCACCGAGCAACTTGAGGTTCCCAACCTTCTGGCCATCCAGACCGAGTCGTTCGACTGGCTGGTGGGCAACGAGGCTTGGCAGGCACGTTCGACGGACGACCCGCACGCCCACTCGGGCCTCGCAGAGATCCTCGAAGAGATCAGTCCCATTGAGGACTTCTCCGGCACTATGTCGCTGTCCTTCTCGGCACCCCGATTCGACGAGGTCAAGGCCTCGATCGAGGAGTGCAAGGAGAAGGACCTGACCTACTGCGCACCGCTGTTCGTGACCGCGGAGTTCACCAACAACACCACTGGCGAGATCAAGAGCCAGACGGTGTTCATGGGTGACTTCCCGATGATGACGCCCAAGGGGACGTTCGTCATCAACGGCACCGAGCGCGTCGTGGTGAGTCAGCTCGTCCGCTCCCCGGGCGTCTACTTCTCGAAGGAGCCGGACAAGACCTCTGACCGCGACCTGTCCAGCGTCAAGGTGATCCCCAGCCGGGGAGCCTGGCTGGAGTTCGACATCGACAAGCGCGACACGGTCGGCGTCCGCATCGACCGCAAGCGCCGGCAGGCCGTCACGGTCCTGCTCAAGGCGATCGGTTGGTCTGCGGAGCAGATCCGTGAGCGGTTCGGCTGGTCCGAGCTCCTCATGACGACGCTGGAGAAGGACCACATCGCCGGGCAGGACGAGGCTCTGCTCGACATCTACCGCAAGCTCCGCCCTGGCGAGCCCCCGACCCGGGAGAACGCGCAGACCCTGCTCGACAACCTCTTCTTCAACCCGAAGCGGTATGACGTCGCCAAGGTCGGCCGATACAAGTTCAACAAGAAGCTGGACATCGACGTTCCGATCGTCCGGGGCACCCTCACCGAAGAGGATGTCGTCAAGACCGTGGACTACCTGTGCCGGCTGCACGCCGGTGAGGAGGGCTACGAGGCGGACGACATCGACCACTTCGGCAACCGGCGCCTGCGCACGGTCGGCGAGCTCATCCAGAACCAGGTGCGCGTCGGCCTGTCCCGGATGGAGCGGGTCGTCCGGGAGCGGATGACCACGCAGGACGTCGAGGCGATCACGCCGCAGACCCTGATCAACATCCGTCCCGTGGTGGCGGCGATCAAGGAGTTCTTCGGCACGTCGCAGTTGTCCCAGTTCATGGACCAGACCAACCCGCTGGCGGGCTTGACCCACCGGCGCCGGCTGAGCGCGCTCGGCCCCGGTGGTCTGTCCCGTGAGCGGGCCGGCTTCGAGGTCCGTGACGTGCACACGTCCCACTATGGCCGGATGTGCCCGATCGAGACGCCGGAAGGCCCGAACATCGGCCTGATCGGCGCTCTGTCGACCTTCGCGCGGGTGAACCCCTTCGGGTTCATCGAGACGCCGTACCGCCGGGTGGACAACGGCCGGGTCACCGACCAGGTCGACTACCTCACCGCGGACGAGGAAGACCGGTACATCAAGGCGCAGGCCAACGCTCCGCTGAAGAGCGACGGCACCTACGCCGAGGACCGGGTCCTGGTCCGCCGGAAGGGCGGTGAGGTCGACTACGTGCCTGGCACGGAGGTCGACTACATGGACGTCTCGCCGCGGCAGATGACCTCGGTCGCGACCGCCATGATCCCGTTCCTCGAGCACGACGACGCGAACCGCGCCCTGATGGGTGCGAACATGCAGCGTCAGGCGGTGCCGCTGGTCAAGGCCGAGGCTCCGCTCGTCGGCACGGGCATGGAATACCGCGCCGCGGTCGACGCCGGTGACGTCGTCGTCGCCGAGATCGGTGGCGTGGTCGAGGACCTGTGCGCCGACTACGTGACGGTGCACCAGGACGACGGCCACCGCCGCACCTACCTGCTGCACAAGTTCCGCCGCAGCAACGCCGGCTCCTGTGTGAACCAGAAGCCGGTCGTGTTCGAAGGCGACCGGGTCGAGGCCGGCCAGGTCATCGCCGACGGACCGTGCACCGACGACGGGGAGATGGCCCTCGGCCGCAACCTGCTCGTCGCGTTCATGTGCTGGGAGGGCCACAACTACGAGGACGCGATCATTCTTTCGCAGCGCCTCGTGCAGCAGGACGTGCTCACCTCGATTCACATCGAGGAGCATGAGGTGGACGCCCGCGACACCAAGCTGGGCCCGGAGGAGATCACCCGCGACATCCCCAACGTCAGCGAGGAAATGCTCGCCGACCTGGACGAGCGGGGCATCATCCGGATCGGCGCCGAGGTCGTCCCCGGTGACATCCTGGTCGGCAAGGTCACGCCCAAGGGCGAGACCGAGCTGACCCCGGAGGAGCGGCTGCTGCGCGCGATCTTCGGTGAGAAGGCCCGGGAGGTCCGGGACACCTCGCTGAAGGTGCCGCACGGCGAGACCGGCACGGTGATCGGCGTCCGCACGTTCTCCCGCGAGGACGGCGACGAGCTGCCCCCGGGCGTAAACGAGCTGGTCCGCGTCTACGTGGCACAGAAGCGCAAGATCCAGGACGGCGACAAGCTCGCCGGCCGCCACGGCAACAAGGGCGTCATCTCGAAGATCCTGCCGATCGAGGACATGCCGTTCCTCGAGGACGGCACCCCGGTCGACATCGTGCTCAACCCGCTCGGCGTGCCGAGCCGGATGAACATCGGCCAGGTCCTGGAGACCCACCTCGGGTGGATCGCCAAGACCGGCTGGGAGGTCGAGGGCGACGACGCTGACTGGAAGCGGCAGCTGCGGGCCATCGAGGCCCACGAGTCGCCCAAGGACAGCAACGTCGCGACCCCGGTCTTCGACGGCGCCCGTGAGGACGAGATCAAGGGTCTGCTCGAGTCGACCATCGTCAACCGCGACGGCAAGCGGCTGGTCAACGGTGACGGCAAGGCGCAGCTGTTCGACGGTCGTTCCGGCGAGCCGCTGCCCGACCCGATCGCGGTGGGCTACGTCTACATCCTGAAGCTGAACCACCTGGTCGACGACAAGATCCACGCTCGCTCGACCGGCCCGTACTCGATGATCACGCAGCAGCCGCTGGGTGGTAAGGCGCAGTTCGGTGGTCAGCGGTTCGGCGAGATGGAGTGCTGGGCGATGCAGGCCTACGGCGCGGCTTACGCGCTGCAGGAGCTGCTCACCATCAAGTCCGACGACGTTCTCGGTCGCGTGAAGGTCTACGAGGCCATCGTCAAGGGCGAGAACATCCCGGAGCCGGGCATCCCCGAGTCCTTCAAGGTGCTGCTCAAGGAGCTGCAGTCGCTGTGCCTGAACGTTGAGGTGCTGTCCAGCGACGGTGTGGCCCTGGAAATGCGCGAGACGGACGACGAGGTCTTCCGGGCCGCGGAGGAACTCGGCATCGACCTGTCCCGACGCCCGAACGAGGGCGTCAGCAGCGTCGAAGAGATCTGACGGAGAGCGTCCCCGGCGGTGGTGTGACCCCCCCACCCGGGACGTCACCGCCGGTCTGAAAGTTCTCTGAACAAAACAACCCGAAGAATCGTCCAAATCTTCTCCGTCCACTTCT
>NZ_JBVJIP010000003.1:311340-315485 GCF_055586225.1 Actinoplanes sp. NPDC051388
CGCGCGCAAAGACCGCCTAAACACCCCACCCCCCCCCCCCCCACCCCCCCCCCCCCCTCCCCCCCCCCCCCCCCCCCCCCCCGCCCCCGCCGGCCTGGAATTTATCCGAGCAACGAAACACGAGGGATAGTCCAAGTGCTCGACGTCAACTTCTTCGACGAGTTGCGCATCGGCCTTGCCACTGCTGACGACATCCGCCAGTGGTCGCACGGCGAGGTCAAGAAGCCCGAGACGATCAACTACCGCACGCTCAAGCCCGAGAAGGACGGACTCTTCTGCGAGAAGATCTTCGGTCCTCAGCGGGACTGGGAGTGCTACTGCGGCAAGTACAAGCGGGTCCGGTTCAAGGGCATCATCTGTGAGCGCTGCGGCGTCGAGGTGACCCGGTCCAAGGTCCGCCGTGAGCGCATGGGCCACATCGAGCTGGCCGCGTCGGTCACGCACATCTGGTACTTCAAGGGTGTGCCGAGCCGGCTGGGCTACCTGCTCGACCTGGCGCCGAAGGACCTCGAGAAGATCATCTACTTCGCGTCGTACGTGATCACGAAGGTGGACGCCGAGTCGCGCCACCGTGACATGTCGACGATCGAGAACGAGATCTTCGCCGAGAAGCGGCAGAGCGAGAACAGCCGCGACTCGACGATCGAGGGACGCGCCGCCAAGCTGGAGCAGGACCTGGCCGAGCTGGAGGCCGAAGGCGCCAAGGCCGACGTCCGCCGCAAGGTCAAGGAGGCCGGCGAGCGGGAGATGCGCCAGATCCGTGACAAGGCGCAGCGCGAGATCGACCGTCTCGACGAGGTCCTCGACACCTTCCGCAAGCTCGACGCCAAGCAGCTGGTCACCGACGAGCTGCTCTACCGCGAGCTGCGGGACCGCTTCGGGGAGTACTTCGAGGGCGGCATGGGCGCCGAGGCGATCAAGGCGCTGCTGACGAACATGGACCTGGACGCCGAGGCCGAGAACCTGCGGGAGATCATCCGCAGCGGAAAGGGCCAGCGAAAGATCCGTGCTCTCAAGCGGCTCAAGGTCGTCGCCGCGTTCCTGAACACGCGCAACTCGCCGCTCGGCATGGTGCTGGACTGCGTCCCGGTCATCCCGCCGGACCTGCGCCCGATGGTGCAGCTCGACGGTGGCCGCTTCGCGACCAGCGACCTGAACGACCTGTACCGCCGCGTGATCAACCGGAACAACCGGCTCAAGCGCCTGATCGACCTGGGCGCGCCCGAGATCATCGTGAACAACGAGAAGCGGATGCTGCAGGAGGCCGTCGACGCGCTGTTCGACAACGGCCGCCGCGGCCGGCCGGTCACCGGTCCGGGTAACCGCCCGCTCAAGTCGCTGTCCGACATGCTCAAGGGCAAGCAGGGCCGGTTCCGGCAGAACCTGCTGGGCAAGCGCGTCGACTACTCCGGCCGTTCGGTCATCGTGGTCGGCCCGCGGCTCAAGCTGCACCAGTGCGGTCTGCCCAAGCAGATGGCCCTGGAGCTGTTCAAGCCGTTCGTGATGAAGCGCCTGGTCGACCTGAACCACGCGCAGAACATCAAGTCGGCCAAGCGGATGGTCGAGCGTCAGCGGCCGGTCGTGTGGGACGTCCTCGAAGAGGTCATCAGCGAGCACCCGGTGCTGCTGAACCGCGCGCCGACCCTGCACCGCCTGGGCATCCAGGCCTTCGAGCCGCAGCTGGTCGAGGGCAAGGCGATCCAGATCCACCCGCTCGTCTGCACGGCGTTCAACGCCGACTTCGACGGTGACCAGATGGCGGTGCACGTGCCGCTGTCGGCCGAGGCGCAGGCCGAGGCCCGGATCCTGATGCTCTCGTCGAACAACATCCTCAAGCCGGCCGACGGCAAGCCGGTCACCATGCCCACCCAGGACATGGTCATCGGGCTCTACTACCTGACCCACCTCACCAAGGGTGGCAAGGGCGAGGGCCGGGTCTTCAGCTCGGACGCCGAGGCACGGATGGCGTTCGACAACGGCGAGCTGCACCTGCAGACGCCGGTCAAGATCCGGCTGCCCGAGGTGGTCGAGGTCGACAACGGCGCGGCGGGTCCCAAGTGGGAGGCCCCCGAGGGCTGGGTCCCGGGCGACAAGCTGCTCGTGGAGACCACGCTGGGCCGGGTGCTGTTCAACGAGACGCTGCCTCCGGGCTACCGCTTCGTGAACTACGAGATCCGCAAGGGTCAGCTGTCGGCGATCGTCAACGACCTCGCCGAGCGCTTCCCCAAGGTAGCCCTGGCGGCGACCCTGGACGCGCTCAAGGAGGCCGGCTTCCACTGGGCCACCTGGTCCGGTGTGACGATCGGCATGGGCGACGTCATCGGCCCTCCGCGCAAGCCGGAGATCCTGGCGAAGTACCAGACCGAGGCGGACCGGATCGACAAGCAGTACCAGCGGGGCCTGATGACCGCCGAGGAACGTCGCGGCGAGCTCATCGAGATCTGGACCAAGGCGACCAACGAGATCTCCAAGGAGATGGAGACCGCGCTGCCGCAGGAGAACCCGCTCTGGGTGATGATCAACTCCGGCGCTCGCGGTAACCTCCTCCAGCTCCGGCAGATCGCCGCGATCCGTGGTCTGGTGGCCAACCCCAAGGGCGAGATCATCCCGCGGCCGATCACGTCGTCGTACCGCGAGGGTCTGACCGTGCTGGAGTACTTCATCTCCACGCACGGTGCTCGTAAGGGTCTGGCCGACACCGCGCTGCGTACCGCCGACTCGGGTTACCTGACCCGGCGTCTGGTGGACGTCTCGCAGGACGTCATCATCCGCGAGGAGGACTGCGGCACCGACCGCGCGATCCCGATGCAGGTGGCGGACAAGCTGGACGGCGGCAAGCTGACCGTGAACGTGCACGCCGAGACCGGTGTGCACGCCCGGACGATCGCGGACGACATCACCGACAAGGCCGGCAACATCGTCGTGCGGCGCGGTGACGACCTCAACTCGATCTCGGTGGACCAGCTCGTTGCCGCCGGCACCGAGACGGTCCGGGTGCGCAGCGTGCTCACCTGCGAGTCCAAGCTGGGCGTCTGCGCGGCCTGCTACGGCCGGTCGCTGCCGACCGGCAAGTCGGTCGACATCGGCGAGGCGGTCGGCATCATCGCGGCCCAGTCGATCGGTGAGCCCGGCACGCAGCTGACGATGCGTACGTTCCACACCGGTGGTGTCGCGGGTGAGGACATCACCCAGGGTCTGCCGCGTGTGCAGGAGATCTTCGAGGCCCGTGTGCCCAAGGGCAAGGCGCCCATCGCCGACACCCCGGGCCGCGTGCGGATCGAGGACGGCGAGCGCTCGCGGAAGATCATCGTGGTGCCGGACGACGGCAGCGAGGAGATCGTTTACGACAAGATCTCCAAGCGCGTCAAGCTGCGGTTCCACGACGGCGACCACGTCGGCGTCGGCGAGAAGCTGACCGAGGGCACCATCGACCCGCACGAGTTGCTGCGGATCATGGGTCCGCGTGCGGTCCAGGTCCACCTGACCCAGGAGGTCCAGGAGGTCTACCGCTCGCAGGGTGTGCTCATCCACGACAAGCACATCGAGATCATCATCCGCCAGATGCTCAAGCGGGTGACGGTCATCGACTCCGGCGCGACCGAGTTCCTGCCGGGCGTGCTGGTCGACCGGGCGCTCTTCGAGTCGGAGAACCGCCGGCTCGTCGGCGAGGGTGGCGAGCCCGCCGCCGGTCGCCCGGTGCTGATGGGCATCACCAAGGCCTCGCTGGCCACGGATTCCTGGCTCTCGGCGGCCTCCTTCCAGGAGACCACCCGGGTGCTGACCGACGCGGCGATCAACTCGCGCAGCGACTCGCTCGTCGGCCTCAAGGAGAACGTGATCATCGGAAAGCTCATCCCGGCCGGTACCGGCATCAGCAAGTACCGCAACATCCGGGTGGAGCCGACCGAGGAGGCCAAGGCGAAGGTGTACTCGATGACCGGGTACCCGGAGACCGACTACGGCTTCGGGCCGGCCAGCGGGCAGGCTGTGCCGCTGGACGACTTCGACTTCGGGTCGTACCGCTAGATCTGTACCGCTAGATCTGATTGACCGGGCAGGGGGGGGGGGGGGGGGGGGGGGGGGGGGGGGGGGGGGGGGGGGGCGGGGGGGGGGGGGGGGGGGGGAGGGGAGGGCCATCCGCCGAC
>NZ_JBVJIP010000003.1:315495-358106 GCF_055586225.1 Actinoplanes sp. NPDC051388
AAGGGGGGAGGGTTGTGGGGTGGGGGAGTTTGGGTTTGGGTTCGCCCTGTGAGTTGTGCCCCGCGGGGTCGGGTGACCGGGCAAGGGCACCCCCACAAACCCCCCCCCACCCTGTTCTTGTTCCTAAGATGGATGCGTGACCCTTCCCGCGACGGCGCCCACCCGCCACCCGATGGATCCGGAGCCGGCCTCGTCCACCAAGGCCCGCGCCGTGTTCGCGCTCGGCATCGTCGCGTTGCTCACCGGCCCGCTGGTCGGCGGCGTGATCCCGGCCACCATCGCGCTGCTGCTGGCCCGGCAGACCCACCGCCAGCAATATGCCGCGGGTGGTTACCTGACCGGCAACAAGTGGGTCCGGCGCGGCCGCAAGCTGGCCTGGGCGGGCATCATCCTGGCGCTGACCGCGCTGGTGGTGGCCACGATCAGCGGGCTGCTGCACGTGGCCGGCACTCCGGGCCAGGACTTCGACACCAACACCGACTGACGGCTGTGGAAGCCGGGCTGCGACGTTCCCCGATCGGGTGACAAGCTTGGGGGCATGACGCAGCCGCCGCATGCCCACGCCGCGCCGCCCCCGCTGCCGCCGCAGGATGGCCTGTGGCAGCCCGGGCGGGTCGACCAGGTGCCCGGCACCGAGTTCGCGGTCGTGCAGCTCCAGGTGCCGTCCAGCACGTCCGGGCTCGCCATCGGCTCGATGCTCGCCGGGATCGCCTCGATCCTGGTCTCCGTGCTCGTGCTGTGCTTCGGCGCGATCGGCTCGGGGGAGGGCTGGGGCGGCTGGGTGGCCGGCGCCTTCACGCTGCTGTCCGTGCTGGTCGGCGGCGGCGCGATCGCGCTCGGGCTGACCGCCACCCGGCAGATCCGGCGCTCCGGACGTGACGGGCGGCTCCGCTTCGTGGGCCGTGGCCAGGCGATCACCGGCATTTCGTGTGGTTCGGCCGGGGCGGGAATCGCGCTGTTGAGCCTGGCGTTGTCCCTGCTGTTGCAGTTCTCGTGACGTGCTGCGTCGCGGATCCGAGGCACCCGGTACACTTGACTCCGCGGAGATCTCCATCATGGCCTGGCGGCCTCGTTTTGACCGTCGAGCGTGTGGTGGGTAATCTTCTTCCTCGTGCCCGGGCTTGCTCGGGCAAGTCGTGCGTGCGCCCTGAGTCGTAGGCAAGACCGGGGCAGGAGCACGACGGGCTTGAGAGCCCACATAGACAAGACCCGACGCGCGTTGTGACCAGCGCGCGGCGGGACCGTGAGCCGGACGACACGCCCGACCGCGGGTGTCGGACGATCCCCCCGGGTCGTTCGACACACCAGGCAGAACGAAGACGGTGCGGCCGTGTGGAAGCGGCCGAAGGGAGCGGAGAAACCCGGTGCCCACGATCCAGCAGCTGGTCCGAAAGGGCCGTCAAGCGAAGACGAGCAAGACCAAGACGCCGGCGCTGAAGGGAAGCCCTCAGCGGCGCGGCGTGTGCACGCGCGTCTACACCACTACCCCCAAGAAGCCGAACTCTGCGCTGCGCAAGGTCGCTCGTGTGAAGCTCAGCAGCCAGATCGAGGTGACGGCGTACATCCCGGGCGTCGGCCACAACCTGCAGGAGCACTCGATCGTGCTCGTGCGCGGCGGTCGTGTGAAGGACCTCCCGGGCGTCCGCTACAAGATCGTCCGCGGTTCGCTGGACACCCAGGGTGTCCGCAACCGCAAGCAGGCCCGCAGCCGTTACGGCGCGAAGAAGGAGAAGAGCTGACATGCCCCGTAAAGGCCCCGCTCCGCGCCACCCGGTGGTCCCGGACCCGGTTTACAACTCGCCGCTGGTGACCCAGCTGGTGAACAAGATCCTGATCGGCGGCAAGCGTCAGCTCGCCGAGCGCATCGTGTACGGCGCCCTCGAAGGTGCCCGCGAGAAGAGCGGCACCGACCCGGTGGTGACGCTCAAGCGTGCGATGGACAACGTCAAGCCGACCCTCGAGGTCCGCAGCCGCCGTGTGGGTGGCGCGACCTACCAGGTGCCGGTCGAGGTCCGCACGCCGCGGCAGACCACCCTGGGCCTGCGCTGGCTGGTGCAGTACTCCAAGGCCCGCCGCGAGAAGACCATGATCGAGCGTCTGCAGAACGAGTTGCTGGACGCGAGCAACGGACTCGGCGCTGCCGTCAAGCGGCGCGAGGACACGCACAAGATGGCGGAGTCCAACAAGGCCTTCGCGCACTACCGGTGGTAACTCACCACCACTTGACGACGACGAAGACGAAGAGGGATTGAAGTGGCCGCCGCAGACGCGCTCGCCAACGTACGCAACATCGGCATCATGGCGCACATCGACGCTGGTAAGACCACGACGACCGAGCGGATCCTGTTCTACACCGGCATCACGTACAAGATCGGTGAAGTCCACGAGGGCGCGGCCGTCATGGACTGGATGGAGCAGGAACAGGAACGCGGTATCACGATCACTTCCGCCGCCACCAAGTGCGAGTGGAAGGGTTACACGATCCAGATCATCGACACGCCCGGTCACGTCGACTTCACGGTCGAGGTGGAGCGGTCGCTTCGGGTTCTGGATGGTGCGGTCGCGGTCTACGACGGTGTGGCCGGCGTGGAGCCCCAGACGGAGAACGTCTGGCGGCAGGCGGACAAGTACAACGTTCCTCGGATGTGCTTCGTCAACAAGCTCGACCGGACCGGCGCCGACTTCTTCCGCTGCGTGCAGATGATGATCGACCGGCTGAACGCCACCCCGCTCGTGCTGCAGATCCCGATCGGGCTCGAGGGCGACCACATCGGCGTCGTCGACCTGATCGGCATGCGCGCGCTCACCTGGCGTGGCGAGACCCAGAAGGGCGACGACTACGCGATCGAGGAGATCCCGGCCGAGCTGCTGGACTCCGCGACCGAGTGGCGCGAGAAGCTGATCGAGACCCTGGCCGACGTGGACGACGACGTCATGGTCAAGTACCTCGACGGCGTCACGCTCTCCGATGCCGAGATCAAGGCCGCCATCCGGCGCGCCACGATCGCCAGCAAGGCCAACCCGGTGCTGTGCGGCTCGGCGTTCAAGAACAAGGGCGTGCAGCCCATGCTCGACGCCGTGGTCGACTTCCTGCCGTCGCCGCTGGACATCCCGGCCATCGAGGGCACCGCGACCGACGGTGAGACGCCGCTGCTGCGCCGGCCGTCGAACTCGGAGCCGTTCTCCGGCCTGGCCTTCAAGATCCAGACCGACAAGCACCTCGGCAAGCTCACCTACTTCCGGGTTTACTCGGGCACGGTGGAGACCGGGTCCCAGGTGGTCAACTCCACCAAGGACCGCAAGGAGCGGATCGGCAAGATCTATCAGATGCACGCGAACAAGCGTGAGGAGCGCTCGTCGGCGCAGGCCGGCGACATCATCGCGGTGCAGGGTCTGAAGCAGACCACCACCGGCGACACGCTCTGCGACCCGGCCAACCCGGTCATCCTGGAGTCGATGACTTTCCCGGAGCCGGTCATCCAGGTCGCCATCGAGCCGAAGACCAAGTCCGACCAGGAGAAGCTCGGCACCGCGATCCAGCGGCTCGCCGAGGAGGACCCGACCTTCCGCGTCTGGAACGACGAGGAGACCGGGCAGACGGTCATCGCCGGCATGGGCGAGCTGCACCTGGACATCCTGGTCGACCGCATGCGGCGTGAGTTCAACGTCGAGGCGAACATCGGCAAGCCGCAGGTGGCATACCGCGAGACCATCCGCGGCACGGTCGAGAAGCTCACCTACGTGCACAAGAAGCAGACCGGTGGCTCGGGCCAGTACGCGAAGGTCGTCGTCACTGTCGAGCCGTTGCCGCTCGACGCCGACGGCCCGACCTACGAGTTCGTCAACGCCGTGTCCGGCGGTCGCATCCCGAAGGAGTTCATCCCCTCGGTGGACGCCGGCGCCCAGGACGCCCTGCAGTACGGCGTGCTGGCCGGCTACCCGCTGGTCGGTGTGAAGCTGACGCTGGTGGACGGTCAGTACCACGAGGTCGACTCGTCCGAAATGGCGTTCAAGATCGCCGGTTCGATCGTGATGAAGGAGGCGGCCCGCAAGGCCGACCCCGCGCTGCTCGAGCCGATGATGGCCGTTGAGGTCACCACCCCCGAGGACAACATGGGTGACGTCATCGGCGACCTCAACTCCCGTCGCGGCCTGATCCAGTCGATGGAGGAGCGCTCCGGCGCTCGTGTCATCAAGGCTTCGGTGCCGCTATCGGAGATGTTCGGCTACGTCGGCGACCTGCGGTCGAAGACCCAGGGCCGGGCGAGCTACAGCATGCAGTTCGACTCCTACGCCGAGGTTCCGCAGAACGTGGCGAAGGAGATCATCGCGAAGGCCACCGGCGCCTGATCGTTGATCACCGGGTGGCCCTCCCAAGGGGGCCACGCGGCGGCCCTCTTGGGGCCGCGAGTTCAGCCGTTCCCGATGGCAAGTCGGGTCGGGAGAAAGAAAAGACCCAGTCCACAGGAGGACACCAGTGGCGAAGGCGAAGTTCGAGCGGACTAAGCCGCACGTCAACATCGGCACCATTGGTCACATCGACCACGGTAAGACGACGCTGACTGCGGCCATCACGAAGGTCCTGCACGACCAGTACCCGGACCTGAACCCGTACACCCCGTTCGACGAGATCGACAAGGCGCCTGAAGAGAAGGCCCGTGGCATCACGATCTCGATCGCACACGTCGAGTACCAGACCGCGTCGCGGCACTACGCGCACGTGGACTGCCCCGGCCACGCCGACTACATCAAGAACATGATCACCGGTGCCGCGCAGATGGACGGCGCGATCCTGGTGGTCGCCGCGACCGACGGCCCGATGCCGCAGACCAAGGAGCACGTGCTCCTGGCCCGCCAGGTCGGCGTTCCGTACATCGTCGTCGCCCTGAACAAGAGCGACATGGTGGACGACGAGGAGCTCCTGGAGCTCGTCGAGCTCGAGGTTCGTGAGCTGCTCAGCACCTACGAGTTCCCGGGCGACGACCTGCCGGTCGTGCGCGTCTCGGCGCTGAAGGCGCTCGAGGGCGACGCCGAGTGGACCGAGAAGCTCATGGAGCTGATGAACGCGGTCGACACCGCGATCCCGCAGCCCGAGCGTGACGTCGAGAAGCCGTTCCTCATGCCCATCGAGGACGTCTTCACGATCACCGGTCGCGGCACCGTGGTCACGGGTCGCGCCGAGCGCGGCATCCTCAAGCCGAACGAGGAGGTCGAGATCGTCGGCATCCGCGAGAAGTCGACGAAGACCGTCTGCACCGGCATCGAGATGTTCCGCAAGCTGCTCGACGAGGCCCGCGCGGGTGAGAACGTCGGTCTGCTGCTCCGCGGCATCAAGCGCGAGGACGTCGAGCGCGGCATGGTGGTTGTGAAGCCGGGCACCACGACTCCGCACACGGAGTTCGAGGGCCAGGTCTACATCCTCTCGAAGGAGGAGGGCGGCCGGCACACGCCGTTCTTCCAGAACTACCGCCCGCAGTTCTACTTCCGCACCACGGACGTCACCGGCGTCGTCACGCTGCCCGAGGGCACCGAGATGGTCATGCCGGGCGACTCCACCAGCATGTCGGTCAAGCTGATCCAGCCGATCGCCATGGAGCAGGGCCTGAAGTTCGCGATCCGTGAGGGTGGCCGCACCGTCGGCGCCGGAACGGTCACGAAGATCAACGTCTGACGGTGACCCCGATTAGCATCGCCGCGGTCGATACGGCATACTAGTCAGGTTGCGTCCGAGCGGGGTGGTCGACCGTGCTCTACGGTCGGCCACCCTTGCCGGGTGTCCGGTGTGTGTTACGGCCGCCGGCGCCCTGATCCCCGAGGGTTTTTGCAAGCGCGCAATTGCGAGAGCGATCGCGACACGCCCGACCGCGGGGGTCGGACAAACAGGCGAAGGAACCCTTCGCAAGTAGCGGCATCGAGAGAAGGAAACAGAAGCCATCATGGCGGGACAGAAGATCCGCATCCGGCTCAAGGCCTATGACCACGAGGTCGTGGACTCGTCTGCGCGGAAGATCGTCGAGACGGTGACGCGTACCGGTGCGCAGGTTGCGGGCCCGGTGCCGCTGCCCACGGAAATCAACCGTTTCTGCGTGATCCGTTCGCCGCACAAGTACAAGGACTCGCGCGAGCACTTCGAGATGCGTACGCACAAGCGTCTGATCGACATCATCGACCCGACTCCGAAGACGGTCGATTCGCTGATGCGTCTCGACCTGCCGGCTGGCGTCGACATCGAGATCAAGCTGTAGGGATCCGGACAATGGACAGGCAAGTGAAGGGCATCCTGGGCGCCAAGCTCGGCATGACCCAGGTCTGGGACAACAACAAGGTCGTCCCGGTCACTGTGGTGCAGGCCGGCCCTTGCGTCGTGACCCAGGTCCGCACCCCCGAGACGGACGGCTACGCAGCGGTCCAGCTGGCGTACGGCGCCATCGACCCGCGCAAGGTGAGCAAGCCCAAGGGCGGCCACTACGCGAAGGCCGGTGTGTCGCCGCGGCGGCACATCGTCGAGCTGCGCACCACCGACGCCGGTGAGTACGAGCTCGGCCAGGAGGTCACGGTCGAGGCGTTCCCGGTCGGCGCGCCGATCGACGTCACCGGCAAGACCAAGGGCAAGGGCTACGCCGGCGTCATCAAGCGGCACGGCTTCCACGGTCTGAAGGCCAGCCACGGTGTCGAGCGCAAGCACCGCTCGCCGGGCTCCATCGGCGCCTGCGCCACCCCGGGTCGCGTCTTCAAGGGCGTCCGGATGGCCGGCCGGATGGGCAGCAAGCGCTTCACCGTGCAGAACCTCACGGTGCAGGCCATCGACACCGAGAACAACCTGATCCTCGTCAAGGGCGCCGTTCCCGGCCCCAAGGGTGCGCTGATCCTGGTCCGCACCGCGGCGAAGAAGGGCGGTGCCAAGTGAGCTCCGTTGACGTGCTGAACGTTCAGGGCGAGAAGGCCGGTTCGGTCGACCTGCCCGAGAGCATCTTCGACGTGCAGGCGAACATCCCGCTGATGCACCAGGTCGTGGTGGCCCAGCTCGCCGCGGCCCGGCAGGGCACGGCCAAGGCCAAGTCCCGCGGCGAGGTGGCCGGCGGCGGCAAGAAGCCGTACAAGCAGAAGGGCACCGGTCGCGCCCGCCAGGGCTCGATCCGCGCTCCGCAGTTCGCCGGCGGCGGCGTGGTCCACGGCCCGGTGCCGCGCGACTACAGCCAGCGGACCCCCAAGAAGATGAAGGCCGCCGCCCTGCGTGGCGCCCTCTCCGACCGGGCCCGCGACGGCCGCGTGCACGTGGTCGAGACCTTCATCGACGGTGAGAAGCCGTCGACCAAGGCCGCGATCGCGACGCTGCGCAAGGCGACCGAGAGCACCAAGGTGCTGGTCGTGCTCGCGTTCAACGACGACCTGAACTGGACGTCGCTGCGTAACGAGCCGACCGTGCACCTCCTCGAGGCCGGGCAGCTGAACACGTACGACGTGCTGGTCGCCGACGAGGTCGTCTTCACCAAGGCCGCGCTCGAGGAGTTCCTGGGCGAGCCCGAGACCTCTGAGGAGGACAAGTGAGCACGATCGCCGATCCGCGGGACATCGTCATCGCTCCCGTGATCTCCGAGAAGAGCTACAGCGTTCTCGACCAGAACTGGTACACGTTCCTGGTCCACCCGGACGCCAACAAGACGCAGATCAAGATCGCGATCCAGCAGATCTTCGAAGTCCGCGTGCTGACCGTGAACACCGCGAACCGCGAGGGCAAGCGCAAGCGCACCCGGACCGGGTTCGGGCAGCGCAAGGCCACCAAGCGCGCGATGGTCAAGCTGGCTGACGGCGACCGGATCGACGCCTTCGGCGGGCCGGTCAGCTAAGGGGATATGACTAATGCCTATCCGTAAGTACAAGCCGACCACGCCGGGCCGTCGTGGCTCGAGTGTCTCGGACTTCGCCGAGATCACTCGGTCGACGCCGGAGAAGAGCCTGCTGGCTCCGCTGCCCAGGAAGGGTGGACGTAACGTCCACGGCCGCATCACCACGCGGCACCAGGGCGGCGGCCACAAGCGGCAGTACCGGCTGATCGACTTCAAGCGCAACGACAAGGACGGCGTGCCGGCCAAGGTCGCGCACATCGAGTACGACCCGAACCGGACGGCGCGCATCGCGCTGCTCCACTATGCCGACGGCGAGAAGCGCTACATCGTGGCGCCGAAGGACCTGAAGCAGGGTGACCGGGTCGAGTCGGGTGTGGGCGCGGACATCAAGCCGGGCAACAACCTGCCGCTGCGCAACATCCCGGTCGGTACGACGATCCACAACGTGGAGCTTCGTCCCGGCGGTGGCGCCAAGCTGGCCCGCTCGGCCGGCGTCGGCATTCAGCTGCTCGGTCGCGAGGGTGTCTACGCCACGCTGCGTATGCCCTCCGGCGAAATCCGTCGCGTCGACGTGCGCTGCCGCGCCACCGTCGGCGAGATCGGCAACGCCGACCAGTCGAACATCAACTGGGGCAAGGCCGGCCGCATGCGGTGGAAGGGCAAGCGCCCGACCGTCCGTGGTGTCGCCATGAACCCGATCGACCACCCGCACGGTGGTGGTGAGGGCAAGACCTCGGGTGGTCGCCACCCGGTGAACCCGGCGGGTAAGCCCGAGGGCCGCACCCGACGCAAGGGTCAGCCGAGCGACCGCATGATCGTTCGCCGCCGCTACGCCACCCGCAAGCGCGGGTAACGGGAGTAGAAGAAGATGCCACGCAGCCTGAAGAAGGGCCCGTTCGTCGACGACCACCTGCTCAAGAAGGTGGAAGTCCAGAACGAGAAGAACTCCAAGAACGTCATCAAGACCTGGTCTCGGCGTTCGACGATCATTCCCGACATGCTCGGGCACACGATCGCCGTGCACGACGGGCGTAAGCACGTCCCGGTGTTCATCACCGAGGCCATGGTCGGCCACAAGCTCGGGGAGTTCGCTCTGACCCGCACGTTCAAGGGTCACGAGAAGGACGACCGCAAGAGCCGTCGCCGCTAAACAGCAGATTCACGGATCAGAGGATTTAGGAGCTACAGCGATGCCAGTCAAGGGCGACGCTCCGGTGCTTCCGGGCGCGCGGGCGATTGCGCGCCACGTGCGCATCTCGCCGAACAAGGCGCGCCGGGTGGTCAACCTCGTCCGCGGTCTGCCCGCGAAGGAGGCGCTCACCGTCCTGCAGTTCGCGCCCCAGGGTGCGAGCGAGCAGGTCTACAAGGTGCTCGCCAGCGCGATCGCGAACGCGGAGAACAACGAGCGGCTCGACCCGGATGCGCTTCTGGTCAGTGAGGCGTTCGTCGACGAGGGCCCCACGCTCAAGCGGTTCCGGCCGCGGGCGCAGGGTCGTGCGTACCGGATCCGGAAGCGCACGTGTCACATCACCGTCGCGGTCGAGGCGGTCCAAGTGGCCCGCCCGGCCAAGAAGGCCGCGCCGGCTAAGGCGGCTGCGCCTACCAAACCAGCCAAGGCGCCGGGAACCAAGGCCGACAGCACGGAAGGTGCCGAGTAATGGGTCAGAAAGTTCACCCCACCGGGTTCCGGCTCGGCATCTCCACCGACTGGAAGAGTCGCTGGTTCGCGGACAAGCTCTACAAGGACTACATCGGCGAGGACGTCAAGATCCGCCGGATGATGTCCAAGGGCCTGGAGCGCGCCGGCATCTCCAAGGTGGACATCGAGCGCACCCGGGACCGGGTGCGGGTCGACATCCACACCGCCCGGCCGGGCATCGTCATCGGCCGCAAGGGCGCGGAGGCCGACCGCATCCGCGGCGAGCTCGAGAAGCTCACCGGCAAGCAGGTGCAGCTGAACATCCTCGAGGTGAAGTACCCCGAGTCGGACGCGCAGCTGGTGGCCCAGGCGGTCGCCGAGCAGCTGTCCAGCCGGGTCAGCTTCCGCCGGGCGATGCGCAAGGCCATGCAGTCGGCCATGAAGAACCCGATCTGCAAGGGCATCCGGGTGCAGGTCTCCGGCCGCCTCGGCGGCGCGGAGATGAGCCGCACGGAGTTCTACCGTGAGGGTCGCGTCCCGCTGCACACGCTGCGCGCCAACATCGAGTACGGCTTCTTCGAGGCCCGCACGACGTTCGGCCGCATCGGCGTGAAGGTCTGGATCTACAAGGGCGACGCCGTCGCCGGCCGTGAGGTCGCCCCCGAGGCGCCCGCGCGTCCGCGCCGGGACCGTGCCGACCGTCCGGACCGTCCCCGTCGTGGCCGCTCCGGCTCGTCCGGGACGACCGCGGGTGGCACCGAGGCCGGCCGCGCCGCGCAGGCTGCCGCATCCGCTCCGGCGGAGCAGGCGGCTCCGGCCACTGAAACCGCCGCTGCTCCGGCCGCGGCCGAAACGCAGCAGGAGGGCTGAGCCATGCTGATGCCGCGCAAGCCCCCGAAGGGCTTCCGCAAGCCGCACCACCCGGACCGCCACGGCGCGTCCAAGGGCGGCAACCGGGTCGTCTTCGGCGAGTTCGGTATCCAGGCTCTGGAACCGGCCTACGTGACCAACCGGCAGATCGAGTCGGCGCGTATCGCGATGACCCGCCACATCAAGCGTGGCGGCAAGGTCTGGATCTCGGTCTTCCCGGACCAGGCCCTGACCAAGAAGCCCGCCGAGACCCGGATGGGTTCCGGCAAGGGCTCGCCCGAGTGGTGGGTGGCGAACGTCAAGCCGGGACGCATTCTCTTCGAGATGTCGTTCCCGAACGAGACGATCGCGCGCGAAGCGATGCGTCGCGCGATCCACAAGCTCCCGATGAAGTGCCGCATCGTGACACGCGAAGGGGTGGAGAGCTGATGGCAGCGGGCGTTAAGGCAGCCGAGCTGCGCGACTTCTCCGATGAGGAGCTGGTCGCGAAGCTGCGGGAGGCCAAGGCGGAGCTGTTCAATCTCCGCGTGCAGGGCGCAACCGGTCAGCTGGACAACCACCGCCGGCTGCAGGTCGTCCGCCGGGACATCGCCCGGATCTACACGATCATGCGTGAGCGTGAGCTTGGGCTCTCGACCGCGCCGGATGAGGTGACAGCGTAATGAGTGAGAACACTGCCGCCACGCCGCGGGCTCAGCGCAAGACGCGCGAGGGCCTCGTGGTCAGCGACAAGATGGACAAGACCGTCATCGTCGAGGTCGAGGACCGCGTCAAGCACGCGCTGTACGGCAAGGTCCTGCGCCGCACCCGCAAGCTCCAGGTCCACGACGAGCAGAACGCCTGCGGCATCGGTGACCGGGTTTCGCTGATGGAGACCCGCCCGCTGTCGCGTACCAAGCGGTGGCGCATCGTGGAGATCCTCGAAAAGGCCAAGTGAGGAACGCCGGGCCGAAAGGCCCGGCGAACCGTAGTTCCGCCAAGCTTCGAGTCACTCGGAGAACTGGCAGACATAGGAGACAGACGTGATCCAGCAGGAGTCGCGACTGCGCGTCGCCGACAACACGGGTGCCCGGGAGATTCTGTGCATCCGGGTGCTCGGCGGCTCCGGTCGCCGCTACGCGAGCATCGGCGATGTGATCGTGGCCACGGTCAAGGACGCCATCCCGGGCGCGGGTGTGAAGAAGGGTGACGTCGTCAAGGCGGTCATCGTCCGCACCGCCAAGGAGAAGCGCCGGCCGGACGGCTCGTACATCCGCTTCGACGAGAACGCCGCCGTCATCATCAAGGACGGCGGAGACCCCCGCGGTACGCGCATCTTCGGCCCGGTCGGCCGCGAGCTGCGCGACAAGCGGTTCATGAAGATCATCAGCCTGGCGCCGGAGGTGCTCTGACCGTGAAGATCAAGAAGGGCGACACGGTCGTCGTCATCGCCGGTAAGGACAAGGGCGCCAAGGGCAAGGTCATCGCGGCCTACCCGAGGCAGGACAAGGTCCTGGTCGAGGGCGTGAACCGCGTCAAGAAGCACGAGCGCATCCGTACGACCCAGCGCGGCGCCAAGACCGGCGGCATCGTCACGCAGGAAGCCGCCATCCACATCTCGAACGTGCAGATCGTGGACTCGGACGGCAAGCCGACTCGCGTCGGCTACCGCATCGACGACAGTGGCCAGAAGGTCCGCATCGCGCGTAGCACCGGTAAGGACCTGTGATGACTGCCGCCACCCAGACTCAGGAAACGCAGCCCAAGTCGCTGCCGCGCCTCAAGCAGAAGTACCGCGAAGAAGTCGCGGCGGCCATGCGGGAGCAGTACAAGTACGGCAACCCCATGCAGATCCCCGGCCTGGTCAAGGTCGTCGTGAACATGGGTGTCGGCGAGGCTGCCCGCGACGCCAAGCTGATCGACGGCGCGGTCCGCGACCTCACCACGATCACCGGTCAGAAGCCGCTGATCCGCCGCGCCACCAAGTCCATCGCTCAGTTCAAGCTGCGCGAGGGCATGCCGATCGGCGCGAAGGTCACCCTTCGCAACGACCGGATGTGGGAGTTCCTGGACCGGCTGCTGTCCATCGCGCTGCCGCGTATCCGTGACTTCCGCGGTCTGGACGGGCGCAAGCTCGACGGGCACGGCAACTACACCTTCGGTCTGACCGAGCAGTCGGTGTTCCACGAGATCGACCAGGACAAGATCGATCGGACCCGCGGCATGGACATCACCGTGGTCACCACCGCCAAGACCGACGACGAGGGCCGGGCGCTGCTCAAGCTCCTGGGCTTCCCGTTCAAGGAGAACTGAGCATGGCTAAGAAGGCGCTGATCATCAAGGCTGCCGCGAAGCCGAAGTTCGCTGTGCGCGCTTACACCCGCTGCCAGAAGTGCGGCCGGCCGCACTCGGTCTACCGCAAGTTCGGCCTGTGCCGGGTGTGCGTCCGGGAGATGGCCCACCGCGGTGAGCTCCCCGGCGTTTCGAAGGCTTCCTGGTAACCAAGCAATACCGCTTCGCCGTAGGCCCGACTGGGAACCCCGGCGAGAAAGGTTGACGAATACCCATGACGATGACGGACCCGATCGCAGACATGCTGACGCGTCTGCGTAACGCCAACCAGGCGTACCACGACAAGGTGATCATGCCCTTCTCGAAGATCAAGGCGAACATCGCCGAGGTCCTCAAGGCCGAGGGTTACATCGCCTCCTGGTCGGCCGAGGAGCCCGAGGAAGGCGCTGTCGGCAAGAGCCTGGTCATTGAGCTCAAGTACGGCCAGAGCCGCGAGCGCAGCCTCGCCGGCATCAAGCGCGTGTCCAAGCCCGGCCTGCGGGTGTACGCGAAGTCCGACGAGCTCCCCCGGGTGCTCGGTGGCCTGGGCGTCGCGATCATCTCGACGTCCCAGGGACTGCTGACCGACCGGCAGGCCCGCAAGCGGAGCGTTGGCGGGGAAGTCCTCGCCTTCGTCTGGTAACGGGAGACTCTGACATGTCGCGAATCGGACGTAAGTCGATCCCGGTCCCGGCCGGCGTCGACATCACCATCACGGGCCAGACCGTCAAGGTCAAGGGTCCCAAGGGCGAGCTCTCGCACACCGTCGCGGAACCGATCACGGTCGAGCGGCAGGACGGCGAGCTGGTCGTCAACCGCCCCAACGACGAGCGCAAGGCCAAGGAACTGCACGGCCTGTCGCGTACCCTGGTCGCCAACATGATCGTGGGCGTCACCGAGGGCTACAAGAAGACGCTGGAGATCAACGGCACCGGTTACCGCGTGACCGCCAAGGGCAAGGACCTCGAGTTCGCCCTGGGCTTCTCGCACCCGGTTCCGGTGGCCGCGCCGGCCGGCATCACCTTCTCGGTGGAGCGGCCGACCCAGTTCACCGTCGCGGGCATCGACAAGCAGCTCGTCGGCGAAGTCGCCGCGAACATCCGGAAGATCCGCCCGCCGGAGCCCTACAAGGGCAAGGGCGTCAAGTACCAGGGCGAGGTCATCCGTCGCAAGGCTGGAAAGGCAGGTAAGAAGTGACCGCCACGCTCCTCAAGCGCCGCAACGGCGGCGGTGTCGCTGCCAAGCGGGCCGTCGGAAAGGCGCGCCGGCACTTCCGGGTCCGCAAGAACGTCCGCGGTTCCGCCGAGCGCCCCCGTCTGGTCGTCACGCGTTCCACGCGGCACATCACCGCGCAGGTCATCGACGACCTCAAGGGTCACACCCTCGTGTCGGCCTCCACGCTCGACGCGTCCCTGCGGGGCGCCGAGGGCGACAAGAGCTCGCAGGCCGGCAAGGTCGGCGCGCTGCTGGCCGAGCGGGCCAAGGCCGCGGGCGTGTCCAAGGTCGTCTTCGATCGCGGCGGCAACCGGTACGCGGGGCGAATCGCCGCGCTGGCCGATGCCGCCCGCGAAGCCGGACTCGAGTTCTAGGAAGGAATACCAATGCCTGGTCAGCAGCGCCGTGGCGGCGGGTCCGGCGGCAACAACGAAGGTGGCGGCCGCCGGGACAACCGTCGCGAGGGCGGCCGCGGAAACGCGCCCGTCGACAAGACTCCGCACCTCGAGCGGGTCGTCGCGATCAACCGTGTCGCGAAGGTCGTGAAGGGTGGTCGTCGCTTCAGCTTCACCGCCCTGGTCATCGTCGGCGACGGCGACGGCACCGTCGGCATCGGATACGGGAAGGCCAAGGAGGTGCCCGCGGCGATCGCCAAGGGTGTCGAGGAGGCCAAGAAGCACTTCTTCAAGGTGCCCCGGATCGCTGCCACGATTCCGCACCCGATCATCGGCGAAGCCGCCGCGGGTGTCGTGCTCCTCAAGCCGGCGTCGGCCGGTACCGGTGTCATCGCCGGTGGCCCGGTGCGTGCCGTGCTGGAGTGCGCCGGGATCCACGACATTCTGAGCAAGAGCCTGGGTTCGTCGAACCCGATCAACATCGTGCACGCGACGGTGGCCGCGCTGAAGGGCCTCGAGTCGCCGGAGCAGGTCGCGAGCCGTCGTGGTCTTCCGGTCGAGGACGTGGCGCCGGCGGCCATGCTGGCGGCGCGTGCGGAAGCGGCGGTGCGCTGATGGCACGCTTGAAGGTCACCCAGACCCGATCCAAGATCGGCCGTAAGCGCAACCAGCGGGAGTCCCTGCGGTCGCTCGGCCTGAAGCGGATCAACGATGTGGTGGTCAAGGAGGACCGCCCCGAGATTCGGGGCATGATCTTCACCGTGAGCCACCTGGTGAGCGTTGAGGAGGTCGAGTAATGGCGATCAAGGTCCACCACCTGCGTCCGGCGCCCGGCGCCAAGACCGCGAAGACCCGTGTGGGTCGCGGTGAGGGCTCCAAGGGCAAGACGGCCGGTCGCGGCACCAAGGGCTCCGGAGCCCGGAAGAACGTCTCGGCGGCGTTCGAGGGCGGGCAGATGCCCCTCCACATGCGCCTGCCGAAGATCAAGGGGCTGAAGAACAAGCCCCGCAACAAGGTCGTCTTCCAGGTCGTGAACCTGGACCGGCTGGCCGAGCTGTTCCCGAACGGCGGCGAGGTCGGCCCGATGCAGCTCGTCGAGGCCGGCGCGGTTCGCAAGAACCTGCCGGTCAAGGTCCTCGGCACGGGCGAGCTGGGCGGTGTGAAGCTGACGGTGTCGGCGCACGCCTTCAGCGAGTCGGCCAAGGAGAAGATCGCAGCAGCCGGTGGGTCCGCCACCGAGCTGTGAGGCTTGTGGGGGTGCTCGCCCGGGCGCCGCAGGGTGACCCGGGCAAGCATCCCCTTTGTGACGTCTGATGCACCTCGGGGCCGATGGGGCCACCGTGCCTGACCGCAGGCGTTCACGACTGTTAGAGTCCGTTGCCAGCTAGGGATATCGGTCGTCCGGACCGTTGACCACCCCATCCGCCTGACCCGGCGGTGACCTCGCGCAGGAGGAAGAAGTTGCTCTCCGCCTTTTCCAGTGCGTTCCGTACGCCTGACCTGCGCAAGAAACTGCTGTTCACAGTAGCGATCATTGCGGTCTATCGGCTCGGTGCCACTCTGCCCAGCCCGGGCGTGTCCTACACCAACGTCCGCAACTGCCTGGACACCCTGGACAGCTCGGGTGAAGCCGGCGGCGTGCTGACGCTGCTCAACCTCTTCTCCGGCGGCGCGTTGCTGCAGCTGTCGATCTTCGCGCTCGGCATCATGCCGTACATCACCGCGTCGATCATCCTGCAGCTGCTCACCGTGGTGATTCCTCGCCTGGAGCAGCTCCGCAAGGAGGGCCAGTCCGGCCAGGCCAAGATCACGCAGTACACGCGCTACCTCACCCTCGGCCTCGCCGTGCTGCAGTCGGCGGCGTTCGTGGCGCTCGCCCGCACCGGCCAGCTCTTCGCCAACCAGTGCCCGCAGGACCAGGCGAACTTCCAGATCATCCCGGAGAACACCGGCATCCCGGTCTGGCTGACGCTCACCATCCTGGTGCTCACCATGACGGCCGGCACCGGCGTGGTCATGTGGCTGGGCGAGCTGATCACCGACCGCGGCGTCGGCAACGGCATGTCCGTCCTGATCTTCACCTCGATCGCCGCCCGCCTCCCCGGCGAAGGCTGGACGATCAAGGAGAGCAACGGCGTCGCCAAGTTCCTGCTGGTCATCGCCCTGGTGCTGGTCGTCATCACCGCCGTGGTCTTCATCGAGCAGGCCCAGCGCCGCATCCCGGTGCAATACGCGAAGCGCATGATCGGCCGCCGGATGTACGGCGGCACCTCGACCTACATCCCGCTGAAGGTCAACCAGGCCGGTGTGGTTCCGGTGATCTTCGCGTCCTCGCTGCTCTACCTGCCGCAGCTCTACCTGCAGTTCTTCGACCCGAACAACCTCAAGGGCTACCAGCTCTGGATCCAGGACTGGCTGGCCGACCCGACCAGCTGGATCTACATCACCGTCTACTTCCTCATGATCATTTTCTTCACGTACTTCTACGTGTCGATCACGTTCAACCCGACCGAGGTCGCGGACAACATGAAGAAGTACGGTGGATTCGTTCCGGGCATCCGTCCGGGCAAGCCGACCGCCGACTACCTGGACTTCATCCTCAGCCGGATCACGCTCCCAGGTGCGCTCTACCTCGGCCTGATCTCGGTGCTCCCGAACTTCTTCTTCATCTGGCTCAATCAGTCCCAGTACCAGAACTTCCCCTTCGGCGGCACCGCAGTGCTGATCATGGTGGGTGTGGGCCTCGAGACGGTGAAGCAGATCGAGAGCCAGCTGATGCAGCGAAACTATGAAGGGTTCCTCCGGTAGTGGGGGCGCGGAGCCGGGGGGCTCTCGCGTGGTCGGTCGGTTCTCACCGAAGCGAGGCGATGTAGGTGCGGCTGGTACTGGTGGGCCCTCCGGGGGCCGGCAAGGGGACCCAGGCTGAGTTCATCGCCGCCCATCTCGCCGTACCGAAGATCTCGACCGGTGACATCTTCCGGGCCAACGTCTCGCAGGGCACCCCGCTCGGCGTCGAGGCGAAGCGTTACATGGACGCCGGCAACCTGGTGCCGGACGAGGTGACCATCAACATGGTCCGGGACCGCCTGGCGGAACCGGACGCGGGCGACGGCTTCCTGCTGGACGGATTCCCCCGAACCGTCCCGCAGGCGTCGGCGCTGGACAAGCTGCTCGCCGACCTCGGCACGGCGCTTGACCTGGTGATGGAGCTGGTGGTCGACGACGACGAGGTGATCCGCCGGCTGTCCGGGCGTCGCACGTGCCGGGGCTGCGGAAAGATCTGGCACGTCGAGTTCGACCCGACCAGCAAGGAGAACATCTGCGACCGCTGCGGGTCGGAGCTGTTCCAGCGGGACGACGACAAGGCGGAAACCATCGCCAACCGCCTGGTGGAATACACGGACAAGACCGCGCCGCTGGTGGACTTCTACGGCGCTCAGGGCAAGCTGGTGGGCATCGACGCGACCGGGCCGGTCGAGGATGTGACGGTGCGCGCCATAGACGCTCTGCGGTCCTACGGAGGCTGAGATGCGGCGCCAGCAGCTGGACATCCAGCTGAAGACCCCCGAGCAGATCGAGCTGATGCGCGGAGCCGGCCTCGTGGTGGCCGCCGCGCTGCAGGCGATGCGCGAGGCGGTGGCCCCGGGCGTCTCCACCGGCGAGCTCGACGCGATCGCCGAAAAGGTCATCCATGACGCCGGCGCCGTGCCCTCGTTCAAGGGCTACCACGGCTTCCCGGCATCGATCTGCGCCTCGGTGAACGAACAGGTCGTTCATGGCATCCCGTCGGCCGAGCAGGTGCTGCGCGAGGGCGACCTGCTCTCCCTGGACTGCGGTGCCATCCTGCACGGCTGGCACGGCGACTCGGCGATCACCGTGGGCGTGGGGCAGACCGACCCGGCCCTGCTGCGGATGGCCGAGGTGGCCGAGGACTCGATGTGGGCCGGCATCGCGGCGGCCGCGCGCGGCGTCGCAAACGGCCGTGGACGGCTCACCGACATCTCCTTCAACGTGGAGAAGGCGATCCGCAAGGGCGGCCGTTACGGCATCGTGGAGGGGTACGGCGGGCACGGCATCGGCACCGAGATGCACCAGGACCCGCACGTGCTCAACCACGGCAAGCCGGGCCGCGGCCCCAAGCTGGTGGTCGGCATGGCGCTGGCGATCGAGCCGATGATCACGGTGGGCTCCCCGCGCACGACCGAGCTCGACGACGGCTGGACCGTGGTGACCCGGGACGGCTCGATGGCCGCGCACGTGGAGCACACGATGGCGCTGTGCGACGACGGCGTGTGGGTGACCACGGCGCCGGACGGCGGCCGGGCGAGGCTCGGTGACCTTGTCACGAAGCGGCAACCAGCTGTGGCCCCATCGAGCTGACGGGCGCATGCTGGACCGCATGGATCGATCGGAGATGCGGGCCGGCGACGGCGACCGTGAGACGGTGGCGACGCAGCTGAAGGCGGCGCTCGACGACGGGCGGCTCGACCTCCATGAATATGACGAGCGCCTGCAGAAGACGTACGCCGCTAAGACGTACGCGGAATTGCAGAGCCTGACGACCGATCTCCCCGGCACCATTCCGGTGGAGAAGAGCCAGGTGCAGCCGGTCGAGAGCGAAAGCGGCACGCCCACCTGGGTGCGGCCCTACGCCGGGCTGATCGCGGTGACCGTGGTGATCTGGGCGATCTCCAGCGTCGCGAGCGGGCACCTGCTCTATTTCTGGCCGATCTGGATGGTCATCCCGCTGATCCTCGGCGTGGTCGGGCAGATGTCCGGCCGCAGATCCCGGCGGGACCGCCGCCGGGGTCGATGATTCCGTGGTTCCGCTGGCAGACTTGTCTGTATGGGCCGCGAGGAGATGAGAGCCGGCGACGCCGATCGGCAGTCCGTCGCTGATCAGCTCAAGGCCGCGCTCGACGAGGGTCGCCTGGACCTGCACGAATATGACGAGCGGTTGCAGCAGGCCTATGGCGCGAAGACCTATGGCGAGCTGGAGCCGCTGCTGACCGATCTGCCCGCGGCGTCCGCTCCGAAGCCGCTGACCGGCCCGGCCAAGGCGCAAGCCGACCACATCACCCGGCGCTGGCTGATGCACGTGTGGAGCAGTTATCTGCCGGCTGTCGCCATCACCACCGCGATCTGGATGATCTCCAGCGTCTCCTCGCAGGAGTGGCTCTATTTCTGGCCGATCTGGGTGGCCGGGCCGTGGGGCCTGGTGCTGCTCTGGCAGACGGTCGGCGGGCTCGCCTCGCACGAACCCCAGAAGTGGCAGGCCCAGATCGACAAGGCAGAGCGGAAGAAGCAGCTCAAGAAAGAGCGCAAAGCGCTCGAAGCGGACGAGGAGCAGGCCGAATAGCACGTCTTTGTCGGGTTTCGGCGAGCTGCGACACACCCGACCCCGGGGGTGGGCGACCTCGGTTTGGTGTCGATGCATGGGCGCGCGTACACTGGCTAGCTGGCGCGCAGCGTCCTCTCTTGCATGTCCTCAGCGCTTCGAGGTTGGCAAGAGCCGCGGCTGGTCCGGGTTCGCTCGGGTGAGGCGTTTGCGTGCTAGTCCAGAGAATCTGATGTCAGGTAGCGGAGGACATGCCAAAAAAAGACGGAGCCATTGAGATCGAAGGCCGAGTGATCGAGCCTCTCCCCAATGCGATGTTCCGCGTGGAGCTGGCGAACGGTCACAAGGTGCTCGCTCACATCTCCGGCAAGATGCGGCAGCACTACATTCGCATCCTTCCCGAGGACCGTGTCGTCGTCGAGCTTTCGCCGTACGACCTGACCCGTGGGCGCATTGTCTACCGCTACAAGTGACAAGTCCCGTCTGAACTGAAAGACAAGGCAAACCCGTGAAGGTCAAGCCGAGCGTCAAGCGGATCTGCAACAAGTGCCGGGTCATCCGCCGGCACGGCCGGGTCATGGTCATCTGCGACGACCCGCGTCACAAGCAGCGCCAGGGCTGACGCCCACCAGTAAAAGCTCGTTCCAGCCGCGGTCGGTCAACCTGTTGGGTTGACGCGTGGCTTCACCCCCGGTCGGAGGCCGGGGCCCGCCCGGGCAGGCGGGGAGGGACGGGCACAGACCTCCGAGACACATCTGAGGAGCACGCCCGCCAATGGCAAGACTCGTCGGCGTCGATCTGCCCCGCGACAAGCGGATGGAGATCGCGCTCACCTACATCTTCGGGGTCGGCCGGACCCGCTCGGTCGAAGCTCTGACCGCGACCGGCATCGACCTGGACAAGCGCGCAAAGGACCTCACGGACGAGGAGCTGGTTCAGCTCCGCGACTACATCGAGGCCAATTTCAAGGTAGAGGGCGACCTGCGCCGCGAGGTCGCCGCGGACATTCGCCGCAAGGTCGAGATCGGCTGCTACGCCGGCATCCGTCACCGTCGTGGGCTCCCCGTCCGGGGTCAGCGCACGCGGACGAACGCTCGCACCCGCAAGGGTCCGAAGCGCACGGTCGCCGGTAAGAAGAAGCCCGGTCGGAAGTAATAGGAGCGCACTGACTTATGCCACCGAAGGCGCGCACTGGGGCCGCAGTCAAGAAGGTCCGGCGCAAGGAACGCAAGAACGTCGCCCACGGGCAGGCGCACATCAAGAGCACCTTCAACAACACCATCGTGTCGATCACCGACCCGACCGGTGCGGTCATCTCCTGGGCCTCTTCCGGCCAGGTGGGCTTCAAGGGCTCCCGCAAGTCGACCCCGTTCGCGGCGCAGCTCGCCGCGGAGGCCGCCGCGCGTCGTGCCATGGAGCACGGCATGCGCAAGGTCGACGTTTTCGTCAAGGGACCCGGCTCCGGCCGGGAGACCGCGATCCGTTCGCTGCAGGCCGCCGGCCTCGAGGTCGGACAGATCTCCGACGTCACGCCGCAGCCGCACAACGGTTGCCGTCCGCCGAAGCGTCGCCGGGTCTGAGGGATAGAGAGAGAAGATGGCTCGTTACACAGGTGCGGACTGCAAGCGCTGCCGCCGCGAGAAGATGAAGCTGTTCCTCAAGGGCAGCAAGTGCGATGGTCCGAAGTGCCCGTTCGAGTCCCGGCCGTTCCCGCCCGGGCAGCACGGCCGTGGCCGGACCAAGGAGACCGAATACCTGCTTCAGCACCGTGAGAAGCAGAAGGCCCGCCGGACCTACGGCGTGCTGGAGAAGCAGTTCCGCGGTTACTACGAGGAGGCTGTCACCAAGCCCGGCAAGACCGGTGAGGTGCTGCTGCAGATCCTCGAGTCCCGTCTGGACAATGTGGTCTACCGGGCCGGCTACGCCGCCTCCCGGGACATGGCCCGGCAGTTGGTCAAGCACGGCCACCTGCTGGTCAACGGCCACAAGGTGGACATCCCGTCATACCGGGTGAAAGACCACGACATCGTTCAGGTCCGGGAGAAGTCCCGCGAGATGACGCCGTTCGTGGTGGCGCAGGCCCAGGCGGGTTCCCGCCCGACGCCGGCGTGGCTCGAGCCGATCCCGACCGAGATGAAGATCCTGATCCACTCGCTGCCGGCCCGCGCCGTCATCGACACGCAGGTTCAGGAGCAGTTGATCGTCGAGCTCTACTCGAAGTGATTCATCGCCCGGCGCTCGAGAGAGCGCCGGGCACATCAGACGGGCGTCATATAGCGGATGCCCCGACAGAAAGAAGAAACACGTGCTCATCAGTCAGCGCCCGAGCCTCTCGGAGGAGTCGCTCAGCGAGACCCGCTCCCGGTTCACCATCGAGCCGCTCGAGCCGGGCTTCGGCTACACCCTCGGCAACTCGCTGCGTCGCACCCTGCTGTCGTCCATCCCGGGCGCGGCCGTGACCAGCATCAAGATCGACGGCGTCCTGCACGAGTTCACCACGATCCCCGGTGTCAAGGAGGACGTGGTCGAGCTGGTCATGAACGTCAAGGACCTCACCGTCAGCTCGGAGCACGACGAGCCGGTCAGCATGTACCTGCGCAAGCAGGGCCCCGGCGACGTCACCGCGGGCGACATCCAGCCCCCGGCCGGTGTCTCGGTGCACAACCCGGACCTCAAGCTGGCCACCCTGAACAGCAAGGGCCGGCTGGACATGGAGCTCACCGTCGAGCGCGGTCGTGGCTATGTCACCGCGGCGCAGAACAAGAACGCCGGCGCCGAGATCGGCCGCATCCCGGTCGACTCGATCTACTCGCCGGTGATGAAGGTGACCTACCGCGTCGAGGCGACCCGTGTCGAGCAGCGCACCGACTTCGACCGTCTGATCATCGACGTCGAGTCGAAGGCGTCGATCTCGCCGCGGACCGCGCTGGCCTCGGCCGGCTCCACGCTGGTCGAGCTCTTCGGCCTGTGCCGTGAGCTGGACGAGACCGCCGAGGGCATCGACATCGGACCGTCCCCGCAGGACGCTCAGCTGGCCGCCGACCTCGCCCTGCCGATCGAGGAACTGGACCTCACCGTCCGGTCGTACAACTGCCTCAAGCGCGAGGGCATCAACACGGTGGGCGAGTTGATAGGGCGTACGGAGGCCGACCTTCTGGATATAAGGAATTTCGGTCAGAAGAGCATCGACGAGGTCAAGATGAAGCTCGCCGGCATGGGGCTCGGCCTCAAGGACAGCGCGCCGTCCTTCGACCCGGCGCACGTCGTGGACTCGTTCGGCGACGTGGATTACGACACCGACGATTACCGCGAGACCGAGCAGCTCTAATCCCGGCTGCCTCTACCTAGGAGCATCTGAAATGCCCACGCCCACCAAGGGTCCCCGCCTCGGCGGCAGCCCGGCGCACGAGAAGCGGCTGCTGGCCAACCTGGCCACGGAGCTCTTCCGGCACGGGAAGATCAAGACCACCGAGACGAAGGCCAGGCGGCTGCGCCCGCTGGCTGAGCAGCTCATCACGAAGGCCAAGCGCGGCGACCTGCACGCCCGTCGCCGGGTGCTGACCGTCGTGAAGGACAAGGACGTCGTGTACGCCCTGTTCGAGCAAATCGCTCCGCGGTACGGCAACCGTCCGGGTGGCTACACCCGCATCACCAAGACCGGTGCGCGCAAGGGTGACGCCGCTCCGATGGCGCTCATCGAGCTGGTCGAGGAACTGCAGGTCGCGGCCACCACCGCGCCGGCGAAGAAGGCGGCTCGCAAGGCCGCCGCCCAGCAGGACAAGGTCGAGGCCCTGGCCCGCGAGGACGAGGCGCCGTCATCTGCCGCATCCTCTGAGGATCAGGATTCCGAGCCGCCGGTGAACGCCTCCGGCGACAAGGGCGAAGACGACGCCAAGTAATTGGCTGTGGTAAGCCCGGCACCCTTCGTGGGTGCCGGGCTTTACTGCTTTATGGGTACGAGCGCCCCTCAAGTCACCTGGCTCAGTGGAAGAGGTTCGTCGTGGTCGAGGCCGTAGCTCAACCATCCGGGCCGGATGAATTGGTCCGGCTCCGGCTCGACGTGTCCTATGACGGCACCGATTTCTCCGGCTGGGCGGTGCAGCCCACCCGGCGCACGGTCGCGGGCTCCCTGGTGGAAGCGCTGGCCATTCTGGTCGGCGACATCCCTCTGGGACTCACCGTGGCCGGGCGCACCGACGCCGGCGTGCACGCGACCGGACAGGTCTGTCACATCGACCTGCCGACCGGCGCCTATGCGGATCTTCGCCCGTCGCTCCTGCGGCGTCTGGCAGCGCTGATGCCGCCAGATGCCCGCGTGCGCGCCATCACGGAAGTCCCACCGACGTTCGACGCGCGGTTCTCCGCCACCTATCGGCGCTACGAATACCGGGTGGCCGACAACCCCTGGGGCGCCGAGCCGCTGCGCCGCCACGACACCCTGGGATGGGTGCGCAAGCTCGACCTGGATCGGCTGCGGGCGGCGGCCGACGGCCTGCTGGGCGAGCACGACTTCGCCGCCTTCTGCAAGCGCAAGGAAAACGCGACCACCGTACGCGCGATCACCCGCCTCGACTGGCGCCGCGACCCGGACGGCGTCGCCGTGGCCACCGTGCAGGCCGACGCCTTCTGCCAGGCGATGGTGCGCAGCCTGGTCGGCGCGATGCTGGCGGTGGGCGACGGCCGCCGCGAACCGTCCTGGCCGGGCTCGCTGCTGCGGCTGCGCGAACGGTCCAGCGAGGTGACCGTGGCCGCGGCGCACGGCCTGACCCTGGTGGAGGTGGGCTATCCCGCCGAGACCGACTACGCGGTCCGGGCCGACGCCACCCGCCGCCTGCGCACCCTCTCGGACACGGTCACAGATTCAGCTCCCGCGCCCCGATGACCTCGTCGCCCAGATAGGTGTCCAGCAGGTCAGCCGTGACCCGGCGGGCGTACGCGTCGCCGGCCGGGATCGCCGAGCCGTCCGGCCGGGAGATCACGCAGTAGACCAGGAAGTGGCCGCGGTCCTGCCAGCCCACCTGCGAGTCCGGCCGGTCCAGCGGATCCATCCCGGGCGCTGCTCCGGCCGCCATCGCCGCGAAGTTGCCGTCGCCCGCCTCCACCATCGGCCGCACCCGCTGGGCGATCCGGGCCGCCACGGCCGCGTCGGTCAGGTTGAACACCCCGGCGGTGACCTGGTAGCCGCCGTACGGCGCGATCAGCGCGGCCCGGACCACCTGGGAGCAACCGCCGGTGGCGAGCAGCGGGCCCATGGCGCCGGTGGTGGCCGCGTCGCAGTCGGTGTCGATGTGCGTCATCGTCACCTGATAGGGCGCGTCGCCCTTCTTCAGCCGGATCTGCGTGCCGGAGAACACCTCGGTCAGGCTGAGCGGCTTCGGGTCCTGCCGGCGAGAACTGATCTGATAGGGCGCCTCGGCGATCACCGCCGTGCCGTTGTCCTCGGCGCCGATCCCGCGCCGCTCGTCGACGATCACGAAGAAGCTGCTCAACCCGCAGATGCCCAGCATGATCATGGCGCCGATCCCGGTCATCACCAGGTGCATGGTCCGCGCCGGTTCCTTGATCGCGACCGGACGAAGGCGGGGCGCCGGGCGCCGCCGGGGCCGGGTGGCCGGCTGGCGATGCTGGCCGGCGGAGGACGGCGAGATGGTCTGGCGGAACAGCGGAGCGAGGCCGCCCGGTGCCGCGCGATGGGCGGCGCGGGGCGCGGTTCCGTGCAGCATGCAGGAAAGGCTAGGAGCGCACGGTGATCAATGAACGCACAGGCTGTGCGGCACCCCCGGGTGGCCCGGTCTCGTTGCGAGGCGGCACACTTTCTCAGGTGACCGCGGACCATTACTTCAGCGCCGAACCGTCGGCGCCTGCCCGGCCGGTCGAGGTCGAGTTCGCCCTGCGGGGGCGGGACTACCGGCTGGCCTCGGCCGCCGGGGTCTTCTCCGCGACGCGGCTCGACCCCGGCACCGCCGTGCTGCTGCGCAAAGCTCCGCCGCCCGCCGCCGACAGCACCGGCGCGCTGCTCGACCTGGGCTGCGGCTACGGCCCGATCGCCTGCGTGCTGGCCACCGAGGCGCCCGGCGCGGACGTGTACGCAGTGGACGTCAACTCCCGCGCCCGCGACCTGACCACGGCCAACGCCGAGCGCCTGGGCCTGCGCATCCACGTCTCCGCGGAGATCGGAGACGACGTCACGTTCCAGCAGATCTGGAGCAACCCGCCGACCCACGTCGGGAAGGCCGAGCTGCACGCGCTGCTGGACCGGTGGCTGCCGCGGCTGGCCCCGGCCGGCGAGGCCTGGCTGGTGATCAACCGGCATCTGGGTGGTGATTCGCTGCACACCTGGCTGGTCGAGCGCGGTTGGGCGGTGGAGCGTAAGGCCAGCCAGAAGGGCTTCCGCGTGCTCAAGGTGACCCGGAAAACCGGCTGACGCGACCGGCCCCGGCCAGGAAGGATGCCGGTCATGGGTTACGTGGATGTCGCCGGGGTGGGCTTCGTGCTGCCGGACGGGCGCGAGCTGTTCTCCGACGTGTCGTTCCGGGTGGGCGAGGGCAAGAAGGTCGCGCTCGTCGGTCCGAACGGCGCCGGCAAGACGACCCTGCTGCGCACCGTGGCCGGTGACCTGCCCGTGCAGTCCGGCACGGTCGCGCGCTCCGGCGGGCTCGGGGTGATGCGCCAGTTCATCGGCATGATCGGCGACGACCGCACCCTGGAAGATCTTGCTCTCTCGCTTGTCGAGCCGGCCCTGCGGGAAGCGGGGGAGCGGCTGGCCAAGGCGGCCGCCGGGCTGGGCGAATCGGAGCGATCCCAGCTGGCCTATGCGAACGCGTTGTCGCACTGGGGCGAGGTCGGTGGCTATGACGTCGAGGTGCTCTTCGACACGGTCGCGGTGGCGATCCTCGGCAAGCCGTGGGACGAGGTGCGCGGCCGGCCGGTGCGCACGCTCTCCGGCGGCCAGCAGAAACGGTTCGCCCTCGACCTGCTGCTGCGCGGCCGCGACGAGGTGCTGCTGCTGGACGAGCCGGACAACTTCCTCGACGTGCCCGGCAAACGCTGGCTGGAGGGTCGCCTGCGGGAGTCGTCGAAATCAGTGCTCTATGTCTCGCACGATCGTGAGCTGCTGGCCCAGACCGCCGACCGGGTGGTCGCGGTCGAGGGCGGCAGCGCGTGGACGCATCCCGGCAGTTTCGCGTCCTGGCACGAGGCCCGCGCCAACCGGCACGACCGGCTGCTCGAGTCGCATCGGCGCTGGGAGGAGGAGCACGAGAAGCTCAAGGAGCTGGTGCTGACGCTCAAGCAGAAGGCGACCTACAACGATGGCATGGCCTCGCGTTACCAGGCCGCGCAGACCCGGCTCCGCAAGTTCGAGGAGGCCGGACCGCCGCCGCTGCCGCCCAAGGAGCAGTCGCTGCGGATGAATCTGCGCGGCGGTCGCACCGGCAAGCGCGCGGTGGTCTGCACCGGGCTGGAGATGGAAAACCTGACGTTCCCGTTCGACCTGGAGATCTGGTACGGCGACCGGGTCGCCGTGCTGGGCGCCAACGGCACTGGCAAGTCGCACTTCCTGCGGCTGCTCGCCGCCGGTGGCTCGTCGCCGGACGCGGAGAACAAGCCGGTCGACGGCGCGCCGCTCGCGCACGTGGCGCATCACGGCACCGCCAAGCTCGGCGCACGCGTGCGGCCGGGGCACTTCTCGCAGACGCACGACCGGCCCGAACTGCTCGACCGCACGCTGGTCGAGATTCTCTGGCGCGGCGACGACCACCGCAGCGGCATGGACCGGGCCGGAGCGATGAAGGCGCTCAACCGCTATGAGCTGGCCGGCCAGGGAGACCAGCTGTTCGGCACGCTCTCCGGCGGGCAGCAGGCTCGGTTCCTGGTGTTGCTGCTCGAGCTGTCCGGCGCCACGGCGCTGCTGCTCGACGAGCCGACCGACAACCTCGACATGGCGTCGGCGGAGGCGTTGGAGGAGGGGCTGGCGGCATTCGAGGGCACGGTCGTCGCGGTCACCCACGACCGGTGGTTCACCAGGGGATTCGATCGGTTCGTGCTGTTCCAGGCGGACGGCGAGGTGGTCGAGACCCCGGAGCCGGTCTGGGACGTGCGTTAGGCCCAGCCGTGTGCGAGGCGCGCTCGCACCCTCGGTTGCTCGCAAGACGGACCCTGGCGCTCATGACGCCGGGCGGCTAATGTCCGGAGTGGAACCAACCCCACGGGAGTCCGGTGCACCGGGCTGAGAGGGGGGCTGACGCAGCCCCCGACCGTCGAACCTGATCCGGATAATGCCGGCGCAGGGAGGATGTTTATGTCCCCACGCATTCGCGCGGTGAGCGTGCCTTCCCATTCTGTTGCGGCCGAATTTGGTTGGGCTGGTGAAGTCAAGGGCGTTAGAGACTTTCCGCGGTTGCATGTGGTTACCGACAGCCTGGTGACCGTGCGGGCGGTGCTTTCGGTCTCGGCGGATCTCGCCGTTCAGGTGCGCGTCGAGGATGACGTGACCGACCGGGCGGCCTTCGAGCTCACCCGCGCGGTGCTCGCACTGTGCCGCCCGCTGGGCGTGATGTGCCTGGTCAACGATCGTCTCGACGTCGCCGTGGCGGCGGGCGCGGACGGCGCGCACGTCGGCGCCGACGACCTGCCGCCCGCGGCCGCGCGCCGGGTGCTCGGGCCGGACCTGGTGCTCGGCGTGACCTGCCGCGCCCCCGCGGTGATTCCGGAGGCGACGTATTTCGGAGTCGGGCCGGCCTACGCGACGTCCACGAAGGACGGTCTGCCCGAACCGATCGGCCCGGCCGGGGTCGCGGCGGTCGCGGCGGCGGCGCAGGTGCCGGTGATCGCGATCGCCGGCGTGACGCCCGCACGGGTGCCCGAACTGCTGGCCGCCGGCGCACACGGGGTGGCCGCGGTCGGCGCCATCGCCCGCGACCCGATCGGCGCGACCACGGACTTCTTGAAGGCGCTGTCATGAGATGCGCGGTGGTCGGCGGCGGCATCATCGGCCTCTCGATCGCGTGGCGCCTCGCCGCCGAGGACGTCGACGTTCAGGTCTACGACGCCGGGCTCGGCGCCTGGTATGTCGCCGCAGGGATGCTCGCGCCGGGCAACGAATCGACCTGGGAGACCCCCGCGCTCGGGCGGCTGATGACCGAGTCGGCGCGGCGGTGGCCGGCGTTCGCGGCGGAACTCGGAGTGCCGCTGCCCGACGAGGGCACGCTCACCGTCGCGCTGACCGCCGACGACCTGGCCGAATCGGAGCGCGCCTGGTCGCGGCAGCGGCTCACACCGACATCACTGCGAGAGCTGGAACCGGCGCTGTCGCCCCGGATCCGGGCCGGCTGCCGGCAACCCGGCGATCGGCAAGTGGATCCGCGCCGGGTGGTCGAGGCGCTTCGCGAACGGGTGGCGGTCACGCCCAAGGCCGTCGAAGATCTGGGGTCGCTCGACGCCGATCAGGTGATCGTCGCCGCGGGATGCGGGACGGCGGCGCTGACCGGGTTGCCCGTGCGGCCGGTCAAGGGCGAGGTGCTGCGGTTGCGGGGTGAGCCCGGGCTGCTGCGGCACGTGATCAGCGGATATGCCGACGGGCGGCACGTCTATCTGGTGCCACGGGCGGACGGCGAGATCGTGGTCGGGGCTAGTCAGGTGGAGCGTACCGATCAGATCTTGACTGTGGGGTCGGTGCTCGATCTGCTGCGCGCCGCCGTCGATCTGGTGCCCGAGCTGGCCGAATGCGAGCTCACCGAGACCCTGGTCGGGCATCGGCCGGCCACACCGGACAACGCGCCGCTGCTCGGGCGGCTCGACGAGCGCACCGTGGTCGCCGCCGGTCATCACCGCAACGGCGTGCTGCTCGCGCCGATCACCGCCGACCTGATCGCCGGGCTGGTGCTGACCGGGGTGGCCGATCCGATGCTGGCGCCGTTCGCGCCCGGGAGGTTCGCGTGAACGTCATCGTCAACGGCTCGCCCACCCGGCTCGGCGCGGACGACAGCGTCGCTGAGCTGGTCGACCGCCTCGCGGCTGCCCGGCGAGGGGTTGCGGTCGCGGTGAACGGCGAGGTGGTGCCACGTTCGGCGTGGGCCGCGACGGCGCTGGCGGACGGCGATCAGGTCGAGGTGCTCACCGCGGCGCAGGGAGGCTGACGTGGATCTGTTCGGGTCGTCACGGCTGATTCTGGGCACCGGGGGAGCGCGGAGTCTGGCCGAGCTGGAGGCCGCGATCGAGGCGTCCGGCACCGAACTGGTGACGGTCGCGCTGCGGCGGATCGACGCGGCCGGGCCGGGGCTGCTGCCGCTGCTCGACCGCCGGAAGATGCGGCTGCTGCCGAACACCGCCGGATGCTTCACCGCGGCCGACGCGATCAAGACGGCGCGGCTGGCCCGGGACGCGTTCGAGACCGATCTGATCAAGCTCGAGGTGATCGGGGACGAACGGACGCTGCTGCCGGACGGCCTGGAACTGTTGCGCGCCGCCGAGACGCTGGTCGGCGAAGGGTTCCGGGTGCTGCCCTACACGAGCGATGACCCGGTGCTGGCCGGGCGGCTGGAATCGGTGGGCTGCGCGGCGGTGATGCCGGCCGGGTCGCCGATCGGCTCCGGCCTGGGCATCGGGAACCCGCATCACATCCGGCTGATCCGGCAGAGCGTGTCGGTGCCGGTGGTGCTGGACGCGGGGATCGGCACGGCTTCGGACGCGGCCCTCGCGATGGAACTCGGCTGCGACGCGGTGTTGATCGCGTCGGCGATCACCCGGGCCGAAGATCCGGCGCGGATGGCGGCGGCGATGCGGCACGCGGTGCAGGCCGGGTGGCTGGCCGCGTCGGCCGGGCGGATTCCGCGGCGGTTTCACGCGCTGGCCTCGACCTCCGACGAAGGCAAGGCGTCGTGGTGAGGCCCGGCGGGCTCGTCGTGCTCACCGACCGGCGGTCCGCTTCCGGGCCGCTGGTCCCGGTGGTCCGGGAGGCGGTCCGCGGCGGCGCCGCTTGGGTCGTCCTTCGAGAGCGCGATCTCGGGTACGCCTCGCGGCACGCCCTGGCCGAGTCGTTGCGTGCGGTGGTGCCGCCGGGGCGGTTGATCGTCGCCGGGCCGGATCCGCTGGGGGGCGACGCGGTGCACCTGGCGTCTTGGGATCCGTGGCCGGGGGAGCGGATGCGGTTGGTCGGGCGATCGTGTCACTCGGGAGATGAACTGTCCACTGCGGACTATGTGACGTTGTCGCCGGTCTATCTGACATCGTCCAAGCCGGGGTATGGGCCGGCGTTGACGCCGGCGGGTGCGGCTCGGATGGCGGCTGATGCGGGCGGGCTCGCGCCGCCCGGGGGTGTTGCGCAGGGGTGTGCAGAGCAAGGCGTCTGGTGGTTGGCGCTGGGTGGGGTTGATTCGGCGGAGCGGGTTCGGGAGTGCGTTGGGGCCGGGGCGGCTGGTGTGGCTGTCATGGGTGCGGTGATGCGGTCGGATTCGCCTGGGCGGGTTGCCGCGGAACTGGCCGGTGCTCTGTGACGCCGCCGGTGGTGTTGACCATTGCCGGGTCGGACTCTGGGGGTGGGGCCGGGATACAGGCTGATCTCAAGACGTTTGCGGCGCTGGGGGCTTATGGCGCGTCGGTCATCACGGCGGTTACCGCGCAGAACACGGTCGGGGTTCGGGTTGTGCACGCGGTGCCTGCTGATGTGGTGGCGGCGCAGCTTGACGCGGTGCTGGAAGACCTGCCGGTGGTGGCGGTCAAGGTGGGGATGATCGGCGATCGGGAGGTGGCCGAGGTGGTTGCCGCCCGGATCGAGCGGCTGCCGTGCCTGGTCGTTGATCCGGTGCTGGTCGCCACCTCTGGCAGCCGGTTGTCCGCTGTTGCTTCTGTTCGGCCTTTACTGGCGTACCGGTCGGTGTTGACGCCTAATCGGCACGAAGCCGGCGCCCTCGTCGGGCGGCGGGTTGCGACCGGCGAGGAAATGTCTTTGGCGGCGGCGGAGCTGGCCGCGATGGGCGCGGGCAGCGTCGTGGTGACGGGCAGTGAGTCGGCGGTGGATGTGCTGCATCACGACGGGGCGACCGAGGTGCTGCAGGGGACGCGGGTCGCTTCGGTCAACAACCACGGGTCGGGGTGCACGTTCTCGTCGGCGATCGCGGTGCGGCTGGCGCTCGGCGATCCGGTGCCGCTGGCCGTGCGGAATGCGAAGCGCTATGTGGCGGGCGCGCTGCGTGGCGGGCGGAAGTGGGAGATCGGCAAGGGGCCGGGGCCGTTGGATCACTTCGGCTGGAACTGAGCCGGCCCGGCCGGCTCGCTGATCGATCGGGGCGGGCTCGGCGGCGCGTCCGGCCGGCATCGTGGCTGGATTGGCCGGGTGGGGGTGAGGCCGACGGATTTGGCTTGCTGTTTGGCGTCCTATTTGTACCGATATCGGGAGGTTGGGAATGCGACGCAAGGTGTATGTCGACGAGTTGCGGGTGCCGTTCGCGGAGGTTGAGCTGAGTGGGGGCAATGCGCCGGTGCGGCTCTATGACACTTCGGGGCCGGGTAGTGATCCGGAGGTGGGACTGCCGGCGTTGCGGGCCGACTGGATTGCCGGGCGGACTATGACGCAGCTTGGCTGCGCGCGGGCCGGGATCGTGACGCCGGAGATGCGGTTCGTGGCGATTCGCGAGGGTATGGACGCCGAGGTGGTGCGGGACGAGATCGCGGCCGGGCGGGCCGTGCTGCCGGCCAACGTCAACCACCCGGAGAGCGAGCCGATGATCATCGGGTCGCGGTTTCTGGTCAAGGTCAACGCGAACATCGGCACGTCGGCGGTCAGCTCGTCGGTGGCCGAGGAGGTGGACAAGCTCACCTGGGCGACGCGGTGGGGCGCGGACACCGTGATGGACCTGTCCACCGGCAAGCGGATCCACGAAACCCGGGAGGCGATCCTGCGCAACTCCCCGGTGCCGATCGGGACCGTGCCGATCTATCAGGCGCTGGAGAAGGCCGGCGGCGATCCGGTGAAGCTGACCTGGGAGATGTTCCGGGACACCGTGATCGAGCAGGCCGAACAGGGCGTCGACTACATGACCGTGCACTCCGGGGTGCGGCTGGCGCACGTGCCGCTGTCGGTGCGGCGGGTGACCGGGATCGTCTCGCGCGGCGGGTCGATCATGGCGGCCTGGTGCCTCGCGCACCATCGGGAGAACTTCCTCTACACGCACTCCGCCGAGCTCTGCGAGATCTTCGCGAGCTATGACATCACCTTCTCGCTGGGCGACGGGCTGCGGCCGGGCTCGATCGCGGACGCCAACGACGAGGCGCAGTTCGCCGAGCTGCGGACGCTGGGCGAGCTCACCAAGGTCGCCTGGGAGCACGACGTGCAGGTGATGGTGGAAGGGCCGGGCCACGTGCCGATGCACAAGATCAAGGAGAACGTGGACCTGCAGCAGGAGCTGTGCGACGGCGCGCCGTTCTACACGCTCGGGCCGCTGACCACGGACATCGCGCCGGCGTACGACCACATCACCTCGGCGATCGGGGCGGCGATGATCGGGATGTTCGGCACCGCGATGCTCTGCTACGTGACGCCCAAGGAGCATCTCGGGCTGCCGGATCGCGATGACGTCAAGGCGGGAGTGATCGCGTACAAGATCGCGGCGCACGCGGCCGACCTGGCCAAGGGGCATCCGGGGGCGCAGGCCTGGGACGACGCGCTGTCCAAGGCGCGCTTCGAGTTTCGCTGGGAGGACCAGTTCAACCTGTCGCTCGACCCCGAGACGGCACGGTCCTATCACGACGCCACGCTGCCCGCCGAACCCGCGAAGACCGCGCACTTCTGCTCGATGTGCGGGCCCAAGTTCTGCTCGATGCGGATCAGTCAGGACCTGAAGGCGTACGCCGAGCAGGGCATGCGCGCCAAGAGCGAGGAGTTCCAGGCGGCCGGCGGCTCGGTCTATCTGATCGAGAAGCGCTAGCTAGCTCTCGTTCCCCAGCTGGCTGACCCAGTCGACGTATTCGTCATCCGACTTCTGCTTGCGGCCGCGCGACTTGGTCGGCGCGGGGGTGACCGACAGCGGCGGGGTGACCGGCTCGGGGTGCGGCAGCGGCGGCGAGATGGCCGGCGGCTCGGGAACCATCGGGGTGCCGCCCGGGCGCCGGGACGGCGCGTTGCCGCGCAGGCTTTCCGGGCGGGCGTCGACGTTGACCGGGCGGCGGTGGGGTTGCTGGGGCTGCAACGCTTCCGGCGGGATCTCGGGCAGCGCCGGGGCTGGGACATAGGGCTGGTCGGCCTTGGCGGGCGCGGCCTGCTTGCGGGCAGTCGGCCGGCGCGCGGCCGGGGCCGGCTGCGCGTGACCGGGCTGAGCGTGGGCGGGCTGCTGGCCAGGCTGGGCGTGAGCGGGCTGGGCGTGAGCAGACTGAGCAGGCTGGCCGGGCTGGGCGTGGGAGGGCTGGGCGTGAGCGGGCTGGGCGTGAGCGGGCTGGGCGGCTTGGCCGGACTGGGCGGGGACGGGCTGGGCGGGCTCGGCCGCTCGGCGGGAGCGGCCTCGGCTCGGGTTGGCGAAGGCGTTGAAGGTCGGGGGCTCGCCGGAATCGCCGTCGGCCGACGGGGGTGTGTTCCGCGGCGGGCGCGCGGGCCGGCGGGCGGCCCTCTTCGCAGGCGGGGGAACCGCCGCGGGCGGGGGAACCGCCGCGGGCGGCGGGATCGGCGGCAGGTCGGCCACCGCGCTCGACGGTGGCGACTGCGGGGGCGACGGTGTCGGCGACTGCGCCGGTGAGGCCGGGCCGGCCGCCTTCTGCACCGGGATGCGGTCGGTCGGCTCTTCGCCGCCGTCGCCCTCGGCGTTCGGCTCCGGTTCGTCCGTGCCGCCACGGCCGATCACCGCGGCCAGCACCGACCCGAGCACCCCGGCGCCCGTCGCGGTCATCGCCGCCCAATAGGGCACCACCTGGTAGCGATCCGGGCCCGCGCCCGGCCCGGCGATCAGATAGGACAGCGTCAGCAGGGCCGGACCGGGCAGCCCGGCCAGCGCGATGGTCAGGGTCGGCAGGTCGCGGCGGCGGGCCTGGTAGCCGAGCAGCCCGCCGACCACGAGCGCCAACGCCGGCATCGTGAACAACGCCGTCTTCTGCGTCACCGAGGACGAGAAGAATCCGGCGTCGAACACGCCGAGGCGTACCGAAGGGAGGGGGTCGTCGGGCGCGAGCGAGGGCGCCACCGAGACCAGGGCCAGCACCCAGATCGCGAGCCCGATCGTCGCCAGGCTCCAGCGCGCCACCGCCTGGGTGAGCGCCGCATAGGCCGCGAAGATCCCGACCGCGGCGCCCAGCGCCGCGCACAGGCCGATCACGAAGACCGGGTGCACGCCGTCGATCCGGGCCGTGCGGGCGGGCTGCATGGTGAGCGGCACGACCAGCGCCGCGCCTATCCCGGCGGCCACCGCGAGCGCGCCGAACGTGCGGGTCGTGGCCGGCGCCCGCCAGCGGTCGCGCAGGAAGCGGCCGGCCAGCGCGCCGAGCACCGCCGCGGTCATCGCGAACCAGGCGACCCAGGCGAGCTGGGCGGTCCACTGGTCGCGCGAGGTCACGTCGAGGACCCGGGTCAGGCGCAGGATGCCCAGACCGTATGCCAGACCGAGCTGGCAGGCGCCGGCCAGCGCGGCGACGCCGAGCGTCACGCCGAGCAGCTTGGCCCAGGTCCGAAATGCCATGCCGGGCACGTTACGGAATCCGCCCGGATCGCCGCCACTTCCGGGGCGCTACTTAAGGAATGCGAAAGTCGTCAGGACATCAGCAATTCGTGCAATTCGGCGCTGCAGCGCGCAACCTCTTCCAGATGCGCGGTGCGGCCCAGGGTGCGCGGCCGGGGAATCTTGATGTCCAGGATCTCGCGGATGCGGCCCGGCCGCGGGCTGAGCACCACCACCCGGTCGGCGAGCAGCACCGCCTCGTCGATCGAGTGGGTCACGAAGACCGTGGTCGCGTGGTTGTCCATGTGGATCTTCTGCAGCTCGCCGGACAGCTCCTCGCGGGTGAGCGCGTCGAGCGCGGAGAACGGCTCGTCCATCAGCATCACGCGGGGGTTGGTGATCAGCGAGCGGCACAGCGCCACCCGCTGCTGCATGCCGCCGGAGAGCTCGAACGGCATCCGCTTCTCGAAGCCGGACAGTCCGGTCATCTCGAGCAGCTCGTGTGCGCGGGCCCGGTGCGCGCGCTTGCGCCAGCCGAAGATCTGCACCGGCAGCAGCACGTTGTCGAGCACCGTGCGCCACGGCAGCAGCGCCGGACGCTGGAACATCATCGAGATGTCGCGGCGCGGGCGCTGCACCGGCTCGCCGGCGATGCGCACCTCGCCGCCGCTGGCCGGCAGCAGACCCGCGATGATCCGGAGCATCGTCGACTTGCCGCAGCCGGACCGGCCGAGGATCGCGACGAACTCGCCGTCGCCGACCTCGAGGTCGATGTCGCGCAACGCCTCCACCGTGCCGGACCGGCCGGTGAAGGACCGGGAGACGCCGGAGAGCCGAATCATGTGTGCGCTCCCGATGGGATCGGATTCATCAGAGTCGAATCCTAGTCGACCCGTGTGACGACGCTGTGACAGCGGCGTCAGCTCGCCAACCGCCACCGGCCGCTGCGCGCGACCAGCAGGGTGAGCGCCTGTGGCATCAGGCCGGAGTGGTTGTCCGGCGTCATCCGGATCGAGCCGGACAGACCGTCCAGCTGGGACGATTCGATGATGTCGCGCAGCGCGTTCCGGTCGGTGCCGACCCGCGAGATGCCGACGCCGATCAGACCGACCGCGTCCGCCGCCAGCGAGGCCACCCCGGAGTACGTGCCGTAGCGCGAGGTGTAGTCGCGGAACCACTGCTTGCGGGTCGCCTTGGCCGGCGTCGTCGCGATCACGTCGTCGATCGCCAGCGTCTGGGTGAAGACCATGGTGGCGTTCTCGGTGGCGGCCGACGATGCCTGCGGGATGAAGAGGTCGCCGGCGGCGGCCGCGTCGAAGAACAGCCGGCCGGTGAACCCGGCCGCCTTGGCGCTGGTCGCGGCCAGGCCCGCCTGATCGGGGCCGACCAGGAAGACCAGGGCGGCCGGCTCGGCGTCGGCGAGCGTGCCGACGGCCTGCGTGATGTCGGTCGCGGTCGGCTTCACCGGCACCGAGGTCACCACGGTGACGCCACTCTTGCCGGCCTCCGCGGCGAACACCGTCTGGCCGCTGCGGCCATAGAGATCGTCCGCATAGAGCACGCCGACCCGGTTGGCGCCGGCCCGCTTGATCGCGGAGACCAGGGCGACGGCGCTGTCCGCGGAATTGGGGCCCAGCTTGAAGACGAACCGGCGCTCGGCCAGCGGGGTGGACACCCGGTCGGCCGGGGCCAGCGCGATCGTCGGGATCTTCTTGTCGTTGATCGTCTTGGCCGCGCCGACCACGCATTCACTGCAGTAGCCGGTGACTACGGCGGCCACCGCGGGGTCGTCGGCGAGCGTGCTGATGTTGCGCAGCGACGAGGTCGGGTCCGAGCGGTTGTCCAGAATGCGGAGTTCGAGCTGGCGGTCGCCGAGCAGGCCGGACGCGTTCAGCTGCTCGATCTTCAGCTGCAGGGCGCGCCCGTACGCGGTGTCCACGGCGGAGCCCGAAGCCAGGTCGGCGCCGATCACCACCCGGGTGGGCGAGGCGGCCGGCTCGTCTTCGGACGTGCAGCCGGCGAGGCCGGTGGCCAGCAGCAGGGCCGCTGCGATGCCGGCGGTGGCGCGGCGGGGGAACCTCACTGCGGTGTCTCCTCATTCAAGGCTGTCTTCATCGCCACGTTGTCCGCAGTGGACCGCGTGCGCACGGACACCACGTCCGTCCGATCGCGAGAAACCTTGCCAACGTGAAGGTTCCTGGTCAAGCCGCGTAGTTACTCGTTGCGAGACAACCTTCTCACATAGTGGTTGGAATCTTGGTGCGAATCCGTTACCGCTTGCCTACGCAACGTTGTCAACGTCATATTCGTGCACGTCAACGTGTCGTCATACTTCCTAAACGAACTGAACGTACGATTGCCATTCCACTTAGTAGGACGTTCCCGGAACCGGTCAGACTTCCCAAAGGCATTCTGAGTCTGATGAAATCGCGGCCGTGCCGCGTGTTGCACCATCCTGCCCGCATCCGCCGGGAAGGCCCGGGCCAGCGGCACCGGGTGGGCGAAGAGGTGTGGGGATGACCAGCGAGGAGATGTCGTGAGCACCGGTTCATCGGCCCAGCCTGCGACCTACCCTGCGCCGCCCGGTCGGCAGAGACGTGGTCTGCCTCGGCTGCGTGACGTGCGGATCCGGTCGAAGCTCGCGCTGATCCTGTTCGTGCCCCTCGTGGCCGTGCTGGCGCTGGCCGGTGTCCGGCTCTTCGACATCGGCGGGCGCGCTCTCGACGCGGCTCAGGTGGAGGACCTCACCCGGCTCTCCGCGGACGTCTCCGATCTGACCCAGGTGCTGCACCAGGAGCGGATGGCCGGTGCGCAATATCTGGCCACCGCGACCGCCGCCAAGGACCCATACACCGCGGCCATTGCGCAGAGCGACCGCCGCATTCAGCAATACACGGCGGACCGGCGCGAGCTGAACGACACCCCGGCCTCGGTGGAGCAGCGCCTCGCCCGGATCGACGACCACCTGCGCACGATGAACGCCACCCGGTCCCGAATCGCCGACCGCGACCAGATCTCGGTCACCGAGGCCGTCCTGCGCTACGGCGTGGTGATCACCGACATGGTCGGTTACGGCGAGTCCCTCGGCCAGTTCGCCGGCGACGGCGAGGTGGCCGACGGCCTGCGTGCGGTCTCCGCGTTCGCGCGGGCCAAAGCCGGCACCGCCGAGCAGGAGGCCACCTCCTATGCCGCGCGGGTGTCCGGTGACGCCAGCGCCGAGCAGCAGGCCGCGTTCATCGCCACCCAGACCAGCCAGCAGGACGCGCTGCTCGCCTTCTCGGTGGTCGCCTCGCCGGCCGACCGGGCGCTGGTGGAGAGCACGGTCACCGGTGACGCGGTCAACCTGGCCGACCAGGTGTCGATCCGGCTGAGCCGTGGCGACCAGGTGCTGCCGGCCGAGATCGTGCAGTCGTTCGGCGCGGTGGTCGACCTGATGCGCTGGGCCGAGCAGCGGCTCGAGTCCGAGTGGATCGCCCAGGCCGCCGACGAGAGCGCGTCGGTGACCCAGCAGGCCACCATCGAGGCCGCCGTGGTGCTCGCGGTGCTGATCCTGGCCATCGCGCTGGCCGTCATGCTGGCCCGCTCGCTCAACCTCTCACTGCGCCGGCTGCGTGAGGGCGCGCTCAGCGTGGCCCACCGCGACCTGCCGGAGTCGGTGGCCCGGCTGCGCGACGTCCGCAACCTCGGCGAGGGCGGTCCGGACGACATCGTCCGCCAGCTGCGCGACCCGATCCAGCTGAAGAACCGCGACGAGGTCGGGCAGGTGGCCCAGGCGTTCAACGTGGTGCACCGCGAGGCGGTCCGGATCGCGGCCGAGCAGGCCGCGCTGCGCACCAGCGTCTCGGCGATGTTCCTCAACCTGGCCCGCCGCAGTCAGGCCCTGGTCGACCGGATGATCGGCGAGCTGGACCAGATCGAGCGCGGCGAAGAGGACCCCAAGCGGCTCGCCCAGCTTTTCGAGCTCGACCACCTGGCCACCCGGATGCGCCGCAACGACGAAAACCTGCTGGTGCTGGCCGGCGCCGACTCGAGCGCCCCGCGCCGCGAGGACGCGCTGCTGGTGGACGCGCTGCGCGCCGCCCAGTCCGAGGTGGAGCTCTACAACCGCATCGAGTTCGGCACCGTCGACACCGACATCTCGATCGCCGCGCTCGCCGTCAACGACGTGGTCCGGCTGGTCGCCGAGCTGCTGGACAACGCCACCCGCTTCTCGCCGCCGAACACGGTGGTGGTCGCCGATGGCCGCCGCATCCGCGACTACGTGGTGATCCAGGTCGAGGACCGCGGCCTGGGCATGTCCGAGGAGCAGATGGAGGCGCTGAACCGGCGCCTGGCCGAGCCGCCGAGCGTGGACGTGGCCGCCTTCCGCCTGATGGGCCTGGCCGTGGTCGGCCGCCTGGCCAGCCGCTACGGCATCCGGGTCGAGCTGCGCGCCAACATGGAGGGTGGCACGATCGCCCAGGTCACGCTGCCGAGCGACATCGTGCTGCTGCCGTCCCGCGGCATCGACTCGCCCCGTGGCCGCATGGCTCAGCTCGACAGTGGCCCGATGGGCAGCTGGGACGCGCTGCCGTCCGGCCCGTCCGGGCGCACCTCCACGACGACCCTGTCGGCCGGCTCCGAGCCGTCCTGGCGGGCCGAGCTGCCCGGCCCGTCGCACCCGTCGCTGCCGCAGATGCCGTCGCAGCGCCCGCCGTCCGAGCCGATGCCGCCGAGCACCAACCGGCCGCCGTTGCCGACCCGGGTGGCCCAGCCGATCGCGTCCACGCCGGCCTCGGCGCCGCCGGCCCCGGCCTCCGCGCCGCCGGCACAGAACAGCCCGGCGCAGAACAGCCCGGCGCACACCGGCCCGGCGCACAACGGCCCTGGGCACACCGGCAGCTGGGGCACGCCCACGATGGCCTACCCGGCGGTGCAGCAGCAGGCCTCGCCCGACCATCAGGTCGCGGTCGGGTTCGTCACCCCGGACGGCAAGAAGATCCCGCCGCCGCCGCGACCGGTCAGCCCGAACCCGTCCGGGTGGGGCGCCGCGCTCGCCCAGATGCCGACCCCGCCGCCACCGCCGGCCGCCACGCCGGCCGAAGACCGCGCCGAGGCCCCGATCTTCCTGCAGATGCAGGCGAGCTGGTTCCGCGCGCACGAGGGCGACGCCGAGGACTGGGGCATGCCGACCGCCGGCTACGCGCCACCGCCGAGCCCTGGTTCCGAGGTCATGGCCGGGATGATGGCCGCTCCGGCAGCCGCCGCTCCGGTCGCCGCGCCACCGCCGGTGACGTTCCCTGCACCGGCAAGAACATTGAGGGATGCCACCGGAAGCGGTTCCGGGCAGAATAGTGCTCGACCGGCGCCAGCCGGCTCCGAAAACGGCGGATCCCCACCGCCCCGGCCACGTCCCCCGGCCGAGGAGAGGTGGCGGACCGCAGCCGACGAAGGATGGCAGCGGGCGATGGCAGCGGCGGAACCCACCGACGCCGGCACCACCCGTTCTGGATTGCCCAAGCGCCTGCCGCAGGCCCAGCTTGTCCCGGGCGGCGTGCAGACCGGTGAAAGAGTCGCCAACAAGCGCAGTCCGGATGAGGTTCGAGGCCTCCTTTCCGCGTATCACCGAGGCGTGCAACGAGGGCGTACGGCGGGCAGTGCCGAAGCTGCCGCGGGCGCCCCATCTCCGAAGGAGAATCGACAGTGACCAGGCCCCCCACCATGCAGGACATGGGCTGGCTGCTCAGCAACTTCGCGGACAGCGTGGCCGGCATCGCACACGTCGTGGCGGTCTCCGCCGACGGCCTGCTGCTGGCGTCGTCGCGTGACCTCCCGGGCGACCGAGCCGACCAGTTGGCCGCGATCACGTCCGGCGTGGTCAGCCTGACCGAGGGTGCGTCCCGCATGTTCAGTGCGGGTGAAGTGCAGCAGACCATCATCGAAATGGACAGCGGCTACCTCTTCCTGATGTCCATCAGCGACGGTTCCTCGATGGCAGTCCTGGCCGCGCGCAGCTGCGACGTCGGCCAGGTCGGCTATGAGATGGCGCTGCTCGTGGAGCGCGTCGGCGCGGCCCTGGTGCCCGCCCCGCGTGAAACCGTCGGCCACCAGGTCTGACGGCTCTCAGAGTGATGTCCGGAGGGAGGTGACCGCAGATGGGGCAGCCCCGGCAACCTCACGATCCACGTGGCGCGCTGGTCCGGCCCTATGCGGTCACCCGCGGGCGCACCGAGCCACAGCGCAACATCCCGATCGAAGCGGTCCTGGTCGCCAGCCAGGCAGCCGTGCAGGAGGCCCGGTTCGCCGGGCATGACAAGTACCGCATCGCGCTGCTGTGCGAGCCACGGGCTCAATCCCTGGCCGAAATCGCGGCGTACCACCGGCTACCGCTGGGGGTCGCCCGCGTGCTCGTCGCCGACATGGTCGCCGACGGGCTGCTGGCATTGCACAGTGCCGCTCCCAAACAAGGATTCGCGGAGCGGTTGGATCTGCTGGAGAGGGTGTTGAGTGGACTTCGCAAGCTCTGAGCGGGCGGGGGCGCAACCCAAGGAGATCACCTCCGCGAAAATCGTCGTGGCGGGCGGTTTCGGGGTCGGCAAGACCACGCTGGTCGGCGCGGTCTCCGAAATCGAACCGCTCACCACCGAAGCGGTGATGACCTCGGCCGGCGCCGGCGTGGACGACGCGTCCAAGGTGCCCGGCAAGGAGACCACCACGGTCGCCATGGACTTCGGCCGCATCACGATGGCCGAGGACCTGATCCTCTATCTGTTCGGCACGCCGGGCCAGACCCGCTTCTGGTTCATGTGGGACGAGCTGATCCGGGGCGCCGTCGGAGCCGCCGTGCTGGTCGACACGCGCCGCATCTCGGACGCGTTCGCGCCGCTGGACTACTTCGAGAACCGGCACCTGCCCTATCTGGTCGCCCTCAACTGCTTCGACGGCGCTCCACGCTATGAGCCCGAAGAGGTGCGCGAGGCGCTGGCGATCTCACCGCACGTGCCGCTGATCATGTGCGACGCGCGCCACCGCGACTCGGTCAAGGCCGTGCTGGTCGGTGTCGTCGAGCACGCGATGGCGACCCTCGTCGAGGAGCAGGGCAGGGGTCACCCGGCCACCGTCGGCTGAGCTTCTGCACATCAAGGACGATGTCCCGGGTCCGTCGTGGCCCGAGACGTCGCTCCCGCGGGCACCGGGCGGGGGCCCACCTGACGGTGGCCCGCGCCCTGCCGGGTCCGTGCGCGCAAGATCCACCCCCGACAGTGGTGGGCCAGGGGGGGGGGCGGGGGACGGATGTACCCCTCGGTCACCACCCCGTTGGTTTTCGTTGTGGGAGTGGTAGTCGTATCTGTCGACGGGCCGGGAAACGTCCAATTTGTCCGA
>NZ_JBVJIP010000003.1:358116-414512 GCF_055586225.1 Actinoplanes sp. NPDC051388
GCCCACCTGACGGGGGCCCGCTCCCTCCCGGGTCCGTGCGCGCAAACTCCCCCCCCGAAGGTAGGACCCAAGGAGGACCCCCCCCCAGCGGATGCACTCCTGGGCTACCACTTTGTTGGTCTTAGTTGGGGAGGCGGTAGCCGCGTTTGACGACGGTCTGGACGATGCCCGGTTTGCCCAGGCCGGCCCGCAGGCGGGCCACCGCCATCTCGACCGCGTGCTCGTCGGCGCCGCGGGGCAGCATGCGCAGCAGGGCGCCGCGGGAGAGCACCCGGCCCGGGACGGCGGCGAGCGCCCGCAGCACGGCCATCGGCGCGGGCGCCAGCGGGCGCAACTCACCGTCCACGATCGCCGCGTGCCCGCGCAGGGTCAGGTTGTGCCCGGAGACCTCGAGACTGACCGCCCGCTTGGGCAACTCGTCCACGATGGTGCGCACCAGGGAGCTCAGACGCGCTCGGGGCGGGGCGACGACCGGCACGTCGTACCGTCGAAGTGGCGCCGCCGTGACCGGGCCGACGCAGGCCGCCAGCACGTCGGTCTTGAATGCCTCCAGCACGTTGTCGCACTCCGGCCCGGCCGCGCGCAGCAGCGCGCCGACCGCCGGGGCCGAGGTGAAGGTGACCGCGTCGACCAGCCGGCCGGCCACCAGATCGACCAGTCGGTGCAGTGGCGCCGGATCGGTCGGCGGCGCCCAGCGATAGACCGGCACCTCGATCACGCGCGCGCCCACCGTCTGCAGCGCATCGGTGTATTCCGGCTGGGACTCGCCGTGCAGCTGGATCGCCACCGTCAGGCCGGCGATCCCGCGGGCGGTGAGGTGGTCGACGACCTCCTCGAAGCTCTCGCCCTCCGGCGCCCACTGATCCTGCAGCCCGGCCGAGCGCACCGCCGCCCTCGCCTTGGGTCCCCGGGCCACCAGGTAGGCCCGGCTCAGCACCGCCCGCAGCGGCTCCGCCAGACCCCAGCCCTCCGCGGCCTCCAGCCAGCCGCGCATGCCGATGCCGGTGTTGACCAGTACCACGTCGGGTGGCGTCTCCAGACTGGCCCGGGTCGCCGCGCGCAGCTCCGCGTCATCGGCGATCGGCACGATCCGCAGCGCCGGGGCCAGCACGACCCGGGCGCCCCGGCTTTCCAGCAGGCCGGCGAGCTCGTCCCGCCGCCGGTCCGCGGTCACTCCGATGGTGTAGCCGGACAGTGCAGCGGTCGGCTCGGCCAGTGCCGACGCCGTGATCACTGTCCGTCGAGAGCGCCCCGTGCGCTCCGTCATCCTCTGCGCTTTTCGAAAAGCCGCGGCGTGGCCGACCGGTCCACCGAAGGGCACGCTCGGAGATCGCCGTCCTCAGCGTCGACCCGCTCCCATGTCACGCCTGCGTTCTCCGCCGTACCTCCGACCGGCGCACGCCGCGGCTTTCCTGGGCCGGGCCGAAGCCCCGCCCGCACCGTCAGGTCCGTCCTCAACCCTGACGGTGGCTTTCGAGTGATGCCGCTGCCGCCGAGGACGCCGACGGGCCGGAGCCCGAACCGCATCGTCGAGGAAGCCGCACCACTTGCCATGTCGGAGAGAGTGCCGCCGGTGAATTTCGGCCTTGCGTCCCGTTTGTTTCGAGCCTGCTAAGAGGCATCGATCACAGCTCCGGGCCGGCGTCGGCGGTCGATGTGCCCCGCCGTCGGGCGCTGCCGGGCTGCGAGTATGCTAGGACGGTCATCTTTTCCGGTCCAACCGGTGCTGCCGAGGGTCTTGTCACATTCTGCGACGACCTGGGGGTTGCGACGGGGGACCACCCGCCCGTTTTGACCGCGCGGCGCACGGCCGGGTATCGTTGCCTGCTGTTGTGCGACAGCTGCGAGCGAACCTGTTCAGGTACGCTCGATGGTCGAGGTTGTTGCGACCAGCGCGCGCCCCCAGAACCGACGACGAGACAAGGTATTTCTGTGCGTACGTACAGCCCGAAGCCGGGTGAGATCGAGCGTCAGTGGCACATCATCGACGCTTCTGACGTCGTCCTGGGCCGCCTGGCCACCCACACCGCGACCCTGCTGCGCGGCAAGCACAAGCCCACCTTCGCACCGCACATGGACACCGGCGACTTCGTGGTGATCATCAACGCGGGCAAGGTCGCGCTGACCGGCAACAAGCGGCAGACCAAGATCGCCTACCGGCACTCCGGCTACCCGGGCGGCCTCAAGCAGGTCCGTTACGAGGACCTGCTGAGCAAGCACCCGGAAAAGGCGATCGAGCTGGCCGTCAAGGGCATGCTCCCGCACAACAAGCTGGCGCGGCAGATCATCAAGAAGCTGAAGGTCTACCCCGGCGTGGAGCACCCGCACGCTGCTCAGCAGCCCAAGCCGTTCGAAATCACCCAGGTCGCGCAGTGAGCGCGGGAGAAGGCAGCAGCATGACCGACAACGTCGAGCCCGAGGGCGCCCAGACCGCCGAGCAGCCGGCCGCCGAGCAGTCCGCCGTCGAGCAGCCGGCCGTCGAGCAGCCGGCCGTCGAGCAGCCGGCCGTCGAGGAGCCCACCGCGGAGCAGCCCGCCGAGGCGGCTGTCGTGGTCGAGGAGCCCGCTGAGACGGTCGTCGTGGTCGAGGCGCCCGCTCCGGCCCCGGTTCGCGCCCCGCGCCCGGGTGACCGTCCGATCCAGACCGTGGGCCGCCGCAAGGAGGCCATCGTCCGGGTGCGTCTCGTGCCCGGCACCGGCAAGATCACCTGCAACGGCCGTGAGCTCGAGGCCTACTTCCCGAGCAAGGTGCACCAGCAGCTGATCCGTGAGCCGTTCGTGACGACGGAGAAGGCCGACACCTTCGACGTCATCGCCAACCTCCGCGGCGGCGGCATCACCGGCCAGGCCGGCGCGCTGCGCCTCGGCATCTCGCGGGCGCTGATCACCAACGAGCCCGACGACCGCCCGGCCCTGAAGAAGGCCGGCTTCCTCACCCGCGACTCGCGGGTCAAGGAGAGCAAGAAGTACGGCCTCAAGAAGGCCCGTAAGGCTCCGCAGTACTCGAAGCGCTGATCTTGCGCATCGTCCTCGTCTGAGCGGACGGCCGGGTGTGACCCTGAGGCAGGGAGCACGCCCGGCCGTTTCGTGTTTGTCGGGTCCAATCAGCTCGCTCGATGCCCGCTTCGCCCGCTCCACACTCACCTGCCCTCCCCACTCACTTGCTCCGGCATCGGCGCCGTCGCCCATCGCGGCGCCCGGTCCGGCGAAAGGAAGCCGCCATGGGGCGTCTCTTCGGCACTGACGGCGTTCGCGGTCTGGCGAACGGTGACCTGACTCCCGAACTCGCCCTCGCGGTCGCGGTCGCGGCCGGCAAGGTGCTGATCGAGAGCGACAGCAGCCACCAACCACTCGCGATCGTGGGCCGCGACCCGCGGGCCAGCGGCGAGATGCTGGAGGCGGCGGTGGTCGCCGGCCTGGCCAGCGTCGGGGCCAACGTGGTGCGGGTCGGTGTGCTGCCCACGCCGGCCGTCGCCTATCTGGTCGGCCAGACCAACGCCGATCTCGGCGTGATGCTGTCCGCCTCGCACAACCCGATGCCGGACAACGGCATCAAGCTCTTCGCTCCCGGCGGGCAGAAGCTGCCGGACGAGCTCGAGGCGCGCATCGAGACCGCCATCGAGGACAAGCACGGCATGGTGGGCCGGCCCACCGGTTCCGGCATCGGTCGCGTGCACGACCTGCTGGACGGCGCGGAGCACTACGTGCAGCACCTGGTCGCCTCGGCGCCGCACCGGCTCGAGGGCATCAAGGTCGTGGTCGACTGCGCGAACGGCGCGGCCGCCGAGGTCGCCCCGACGGTCTATGAGGAGGCCGGCGCGGAGGTCATCGCGATCCACGCCGAGCCCGACGGACTGAACATCAACGACAACTGCGGCTCGACCCACCTGGAAGCGGTGCAGGCGGCGGTGCTCGAGCACGGCGCCGACCTGGGCCTCGCGCTCGACGGCGACGCCGATCGCTGCCTCGCGGTCACCGCCTCCGGCGACGTGGTGGACGGCGACCAGATCATGGCCATCCTCGCGCTGGCGATGCGCGACGCGGGCACGCTGACCGACAACACCCTGGTCGCCACGGTGATGAGCAACCTGGGCCTGCGCCTGGCCATGAAGCAAGCGAACATCAAGCTGATCGAGGCCAAGGTCGGCGACCGGTACGTGCTCGAGGAGCTGGCGGCCGGCGAACTGGCCCTCGGCGGCGAGCAGAGCGGCCACATCGTGATGCCGGCCTTCGCGACCACCGGCGACGGAGTGCTGACCGGGCTGCACCTGATGGCCCAGCTGGCGTCCACCGGCAAGTCCCTGGCCGACCTGGCCGCGGTGATCCACAAGCTCCCGCAGGTGCTGATCAACGTGCGAGTCGCGGACCGCGAGGCGGGCGCCGCGGCGCCGACCGTGCAGGCGGCGGTGGCGCTGGCCGAGGACGAGCTGGGCGAGACCGGCCGGGTGCTGCTGCGCCCGTCCGGCACCGAGCCGCTGGTGCGGGTGATGGTCGAGGCCGCCACCGAGGACCAGGCCCGCTCGGTGGCCGAGCGCATCGCCGAAGAGGTCCGCTCGGCCAGTCCGGCCTAGGCCCGGAGACCGCGCAGGCGGGCGGCCGCCTCGTCGATGACCTCCTCGCGCTTGCAAAAGGCGAAGCGGATCAGGTGGCGGCCCTCCTCCCGGTGGTCGTAGAAGACCTGGGTCGGGACCGCCACCACGCCGCAGCGGTGCGGCAGCTCGCGGCAGAAGTCGGCGCCGTCGGTGCCACCGAGCGGGGTGATGTCGGCGGTGACGAAATAGGTCCCCTCCGACGGCAGCACCCGGAAGCCCGCATCGGTGAGGCCGGCGGTCAGGCGGTCGCGGCGTGACTGCAGGCCGGCGCGGAAATCGGTGAAGTAGGCGTCCGGCAGGCCCAGCGCGACCGCGACGGCGGGTTGCAGCGGTGATCCGTTCACGAAGGTCAGGAACTGCTTGACCCGCTGGGCGGCGGACACCAGCGCGGTGGGACCGGTGGCCCAGCCGATCTTCCAGCCGGTGCAGGAGAAGGTCTTGCCCGCCGAGGAGATGCGCAGCGTGCGATCGCGCATGCCGGGCAGGGTCGCGATCGGCACGTGCGGCGGGGCGTCGGTGAAGGCCAGGTGCTCGTAGACCTCGTCGGTCACCGCGTACACGTCGTGGTCTTGACACAGGGACGCGATCAGCGCGAGCTCGTCCGCGGTGAAGACCTTGCCGGTCGGGTTGTGCGGCGAATTGAGCAGCACCAGCCGGGTGCGCGGCCCGAACGCCGAGCGCAACTCACCCTCGTCGAAGAGATAGCGGCCGTCCGGGCCGGGCCGCAGCGTCACCGGCCGCCGCACCGCCCCGGCCAGCGTGATCGACGCCGCGTACGAGTCGTAGTACGGCTCGAAACAGACCACCTCGTCGCCCGGCTCGCACAGTCCGAGAATGCTCGCCGCGATCGCCTCGGTCGCGCCCGCGGTGACCACCACCTCGGTGTCCGGGTCCACCGCCAACCCCCAGAACCGCTGCTCATGGGCCTCGATGGCGGCCCGCAGCGCCGGAATGCCGGGCAGCGGCGGATATTGGTTGGCCCCCGACCGCAGCGCCTCGGCGGCCGCCTCGAGCATCTCGGGCGGCCCGTCGGTGTCCGGGAAGCCCTGGCCCAGGTTGATCGAGCCGGTGCTGACCGCGAGCGCGGACATCTCGGAAAAGATCGTGGTGCCGAACGGCCGCATGCGAGCGACCAGCGGATCGGCCGGGATCAACGTCGTCACCCGACCGAGCCTACGGCCTGTCAGCCGATCACGACCTTGATGCACGACGCCGTGGCATAGGGGCCCTCGCCGGACTTCTGCGCGACCTCCGCGCCGTCCACCGTGGCCCGGCAGTTGATCTCGCCCTCGTCCGGGCTGCTGCGCACCGCGGTGACCGACACCAGCGCGGAGCCCTCCATGGTGGTGGAGAACTTCCACGGGAGCTTCGGATCCGCGACCTTCTTCGGTCCGTCGCCGAGCTTCTCCGTGTAGATGATGTCGACCGGCCCGTCGCCGGTCACCTCGTAGGTCACCTTGATGGTCTTGCCCGAGCCCGGCAGGCCGGGGATGCCGGTGGGCAGGCTGGGCAGGTCGGTGGGCAGGTCGGGGATCTCCGGGACGTCGGTCGGCAGCGCCGGGAAGGTCGGGTCGGTGATCGGCTTGACCGCCTCCTTGGCCTTGTTCGTGACGCTGCGGGCGGCCAGCACACCGGCCGTCGCCACGCCGGCGCAGAGCAGCAGCGTGACCGCGACCAGCACGGCGATCAGCGGGGCGTTGCTCTTGCGGGGCGCGCGCTGCGGCGGGCCGTAGTCGGCTTTTTGAAGCGGCTGCGGCGGCCCGTAACCGGGCTGCGGAGGGCCGTAGCCCGGCTGCGGCGGGAACTGTGATGTCGGCGGGTAATGCGGCTCCGGCGGTGGCGGCGGGAGTGGCGCGTATCCGGGTTGGAACGTGGGTGGCCGGGGCCCGCCACTCGTCGGTGGCGGGGGCGGCTCGGCGCCGCTGGTCGGATATGGCACCGATGGAACATCGATGGGCGGCGGCTGTGTGCCGTCCGGCCGGGGCGCCTCATAGGGCCCGGGCGGATCGGGTTGGTTGCTCACGTCGTCTCCCTGGCCGGTTACACCGCACGGCGTGAGCCGACGGTACGCCTTCCGTGCCACCTCCTCGGCACCCCCATGGGCGGCGCGTCCCGTATGCCCGGTTTGGCGACTGCGCGTGCCGCACTCACTGTCCGATTGGCTATTTCAATCACGTACGATGCGCGAAAGTGTGTCTCTTGAGCAAGACGCGTGAGCGAAAGTCGGCTACGCTGCCCCACATGTGTGGGATCGTGGGTTACGTAGGGAATCGTCCGGCGCTCAGTATCGTGCTCGACGGCCTGCGTCGGCTGGAGTACCGCGGATATGACTCCGCCGGGGTGGCCGTCATCGACGACGGCGTGGTGCGCACCGAGAAGCGAGCGGGCAAGCTGGCCAACCTGGAGAAGGCGCTGGCCGAGCGCACCGGTGAGGGCATCGCCACCGGTGTCACCGCCATCGGGCACACCCGCTGGGCGACCCATGGTGGCCCGACCGACCGTAATGCACACCCGCACCTCTCCGCCGACGGCCGGGTGGCGGTGATCCACAACGGCATCATCGAGAACTTCTCCCGCCTGCGCGCCGAGCTCGAGGCGACCGGCGTGGAGTTCACCAGCGACACCGACACCGAGTGCGCGGCCCACCTGCTCGCCGCCGAGATGCGGACGCTGCGCGAGTCCGGCAAGCAGGACGGCCCGGCGCTGCTGGCCGAGGGCATGCGCCGCACGGTCCGCCGCCTCGAGGGCGCCTTCACGCTGCTCGCGGTCGACGTCGCGGTGCCCGACGCGGTGGTCGCCGCCCGGCGCAACTCGCCGCTCGTGGTGGGCACCGGCGCCGGCGAATACTTCCTGGCCAGCGACGTCTCGGCGTTCATCGAGCACACCCGAGAGGCGATCGAGCTGGGTCAGGACCAGGTCGTGCTGATCACCACCGCGGGCGTGGAGATCACCGACTTCCTGGGCGAGCCGGCCACCGGCAAGCAGTTCCACATCGACTGGGACGCGTCCGCCGCCGAGAAGGGCGGCTACGACTACTTCATGCTCAAGGAGATCGCCGAGCAGCCGCAGGCCATCGCCGACACCCTGCTCGGCCGGCTGTCCGAGCGCGGCGACATCGTGCTCGACGAGGTGCGGCTCACCGACCAGGACCTGCGCGACGTGGACAAGGTCTTCATCATCGCGTGCGGCACGTCCTACCACGCCGGGATGGTCGCCAAATACGCCATCGAGCACTGGGTGCGCATCCCGTGCGAGGTCGAGCTGGCCAGCGAGTTCCGCTACCGCGACCCGATCCTCGACCGGTCCACGCTGGTCATCGCGATCAGCCAGTCCGGCGAGTCGATGGACACGCTGATGGCGCTGCGCCACGCCAAGGAGCAGAAGGCGCGGGTGCTGGCGATCTGCAACACCAACGGGTCGACCATCCCGCGCGAGTCCGACGCGGTGCTCTACACGCACGGCGGGCCGGAGATCGCGGTCGCGTCCACCAAGGCGTTCCTGACCCAGCTGGTCGCGTGCTATCTGATCGGCCTGCACCTGGCCCAGATCCGCGGGGTGATGTATGCCGACGAGGTCGCCGCGGTCGTGTCCCGGCTGCGCCGGACCCCGGACAACCTGCGGGAGCTGCTGGCCGGCATGGAGGACGTGCGGGCCCTGGCCCGTGACCTCAAGACCGCGTCGACGGTGTTGTTCATCGGCCGGCACGTCGGCTTCCCGGTCGCCCTCGAGGGTGCGCTCAAGCTCAAGGAGCTCGCGTACATGCACGCCGAGGGGTTCGCCGCCGGAGAACTCAAGCACGGGCCGATCGCGCTGATCGACGAGGGCACCCCGGTGGTCTGCATCGTGCCGTCGCCGGCCGGTCGCGGGGTGATGCGGGACAAGGTGGTCTCCAACATCCAGGAGGTGCGGGCCCGGGGTGCTCGCACCATCGTGATCGCGGAGGAGGGGGACGACGCGGTCCGGGCGTACGCCGATCATCTGATCCTGGTGCCGCGCACCCCCACCCTGCTGGCGCCGCTGATGACCACCGTGCCGCTGCAGATCCTCGCGTGCGAGATCGCCGCGGCCCGGGGTCACGACGTGGACCAGCCGCGCAACCTCGCCAAGTCCGTGACGGTGGAGTAGCCGTCCGCCCCGGGCTCCTTCATTAGGGTGGAGCCCGTGATCGTGGCAGTCGGCATCGATGTCGTCCTGGTGGAGCGTTTCGCCCGTGCGCTGGATCGGACGCCGTTGCTGGCGGACCGGCTGTTCACCCACGGCGAGCGGCTCACCGTGTCGGGCAATCCGCGCTCGGCCGAGTCGCTCGCGGCCCGGTTCGCGGCCAAGGAGGCCGTCGCCAAGGCGCTGGGCGCGCCGAATGGCCTGCGCTGGCACGACTGCGAGATCGTCTCCGACCCCGACGGGCGACCGTGGCTGACGGTTTCCGGTACGGTCGCCGCGGTCGCCACCGAGCGAGGGGTCAACCGCTGGCATCTCTCCCTCTCGCACGACGGCGGCATCGCCTCCGCGATGGTCGTGGCGGAGGCCTGAGCAGCGCGGACGTGAAAGTGTCGTACCCGGGGCATAGAACTTCCGCGAACCGTGACGGGAGGAGATCGATGCGGCAGGCATGGCGGGTCACCGAGGTGCGCGCGGCCGAAAAGGCTCTGCTGGCGACTCTGCCGGCGGGCACCCTGATGCAGCGGGCCGCGGCCGGGCTGGCCCGGCGCTGCGTGCTCCTGCTGGAGGAGTCCGGCGGGGTCTACGGCGCTCAGGTGCTGCTGCTGGTCGGCAGCGGTGACAACGGCGGCGACGCGCTCTTCGCCGGCGCCCGGCTGGCCCGGCGCGGCGCGCAGGTGCGCGCCCTGCTGCTGCGGCCCGACCGGGTGCATCTCGCCGGCCTGGCGGCGCTCCGCGACGCGGGCGGCTTCACCGTTCGTGACCTGCCCGCCCGAGCCGACCTGGTGCTCGACGGCATCGTCGGGATCGGGGCCAGCGGCGGTCTGCGGTCGGAGGCGGCCGGCCTGGTCGCGGCCCTGGACGGTCTCGGCGCGACGATCGTCGCGGTGGACGTGCCCAGTGGCGTCGCGGTGGACACCGGCGACGTGCCCGGCGCGGCGGTGACCGCCGACGTGACGGTGACCTTCGGCTGCCTCAAACCGGCGCACCTGGTGGGCCCGGCCTCGACCCGCTCCGGGCAGGTCGAGCTGGTCGACATCGGTCTCGGGCCGATGTTGCGCGGCGATCCGGCGGTGCGGGTGGCCGAGGCGGCGGACATCGCCCACTGGTGGCCCTCGGCGGGTGTGGAGTCCGACAAATACACGCGGGGCGTGGTCGGCGTGGCCACCGGCTCGGCGCGCTACCCGGGCGCCGCCCTGCTGTCCACCGCGGGCGCGCTGGCCGGCCCGACCGGCATGGTGCGTTATGCCGGCAGCGCCTATCAGGACGTGGTGCGGGCGCACCCGTCCGTGGTCGCCGCGCCGCGGGTGGCGGACGCCGGCCGGGTGCAGGCCTGGACCTGCGGCTCGGGGCTGGGCACTGATGACGACGCCCGCACCGAGCTGCGCAGCGTGCTGGCCACCCCGCTGCCGGTGCTGCTCGACGCCGACGCGCTCACCCTGCTGGTCGACGGTCAGCACGCGAAGGAGCTGCGCCGGGACGCGCCGCTGGTGATCACGCCGCACGACGGCGAGTTCAAGCGGCTGGCCGGCGAGGCGCCCGGCGCCGACCGGATGGGCGCGGCGCTGCGGATGGCCGCCTGGATCAACGGCGTGGTCCTGCTCAAGGGTGACCGCACGATCGTGGCGACCCCGTCCGGCGAGGTCTGGGCCAACCCGACCGGCACCTCTGCGCTGGCCTCGGCGGGCAGCGGCGACGTGCTGGCCGGCCTGCTCGGATCGCTGCTGGCCAGTGGCCTGCCGGCCGAGCGGGCGGCGGTCATGGCGGCCTATGTGCACGGCCTGGCCGGGCGGCGGGCAGCCGAGCACGGTCCGGTGACCGCCCCGGACGTGGCGGCGGCCCTGCCCAGCGTGATCCGCGACACCGTTCACTCCGATACCCGTCAGTAGGCTGGGAACCATGTGGCAGGCCGAGGTCCGGATCGATCTGGACGCGATCCGGGACAACGTGGCGACGCTGCGCGCCCGCACCACCGCCGAGGTGCTGGCGGCCGTCAAGGCCGACGGTTACGGCCACGGCATGGTGCCGTCCGCCCGCGCGGCGCTGGCCGGCGGCGCGACGTGGCTCGGAGTGGCGACCCTCGACGAGGCCCTGACCCTGCGCCGGGCGGGCATCACCGCGCCCGTGCTGTCCTGGCTGCACTCCCCGGGCCTCCCGCTGCACGAGGGCGTGGCGGCCGAGGTGGACCTCAACGCGGGCAGCCTCGGCCAGCTCGCCGAGGTGGAGGCGGCCGCGCGCCGGGCGCAGCGGACGGCCCGCGTCCACCTCAAGCTGGACACCGGCCTGGCCCGCGGCGGCGCGACCCCGGCCGAGTGGCCGGCGCTGCTCGAGGCGGCGGCAAAGGCGCAGGCGGGCGGCGACGTCGAGGTGGTCGGCATCTGGAGCCACTTCGCGTTGGCCGACTCGCCGGGCCACGAGTCGATCGACCGCCAGCTGGCCGTGTTCGCCGAGGGCCTGGGCCTGGCCGAGCGCACCGGCATCACCCCGCGCTACCGGCACATCGCCAACTCGGCGGCCCTGCTGACCAGGCCGGACGCACACTACGACCTGGTCCGCGCGGGCATCGCGATCTATGGTCTGTCGCCGGTCGAGGGCGACTTCGGGTTGCGGCCGGCGATGACCGCCCGGGCCCGGGTCAGCCTGACCAAGCGGGTGCCGGCCGGCCAGGGCGTGTCCTACGGACTGACCTACCGCACGAAGACCGAGGCCACGCTGGCGCTGATCCCGCTGGGCTATGGCGACGGGGTGCCGCGGCACGCGTCCAACGCCGCCCCGATCGAGCTGGGCGGCAAGATCCGCACGATCGCCGGCCGGGTGTGCATGGACCAGCTGGTGCTCGACTGCGGTGACGACCCGGTGGCCCCGGGCGACGTGGCGACGCTGTTCGGCCCGGAGCGCCCGACGGCCGACGACTGGGCAGAGGCGTGCGGGACGATCAGCTACGAGATCGTGACGCGATTCGGCGCGAGCCGGGTGCCGCGGATCTATGACGGGGAGGCGATGTGAGCACCACGCCGAGGAGACGACGCGCCAAGCAGGTCGGCATCGTCGGCGCCGTGGTCGGTGTCGCCGCGGCCGGTCTCGCCACCGCGTTCGCGGTCGAGCGCGCGCTGGTCCGCCGGTCCCTGAACGCGCCCGGCGACCCGCACCGCGACGAGGAGTTCGGCGACCAGCCGTTCGACGAGGAGCTGACGGTCACCGCCGCCGACGGCACCGACCTGCACGTCGAGATCGTCGAGCCGCACGAGCCCAGCGACAACGCGACGATCGTCTTCGTGCACGGCTTCGCGCTGGACATGGGCACGTTCTATTTCCAGCGGCAGATGCTCACCGAGCGCGGCGACCACCGCCTGGTGTTCTACGACCAGCCCGGGCACGGCCGGTCGAGCAAGCTGAAGTCCGGGGAGTACGACATCGCCGCGCTGGGCAAGTCGCTGGCCGCGGTGCTCGACGAGACCGTGCCGGAGGGCCACATCATCCTGGTCGGGCACTCGATGGGCGGCATGACGATCATGGCGTTCGCCGAGCAGTACCCGGAGTGGTTCGGCAGCCGGGTCACCGGCGTCGTGCTGATCTCCACCTCGGCCGGCCTGATCGACAAGACCAAGCTGGGCATCCCCACCCTGGTCGCCCGGGCCAGCGCGCCGTTCTTCCCGGTCTGGGGCGGCGCCGCGCGGATCGGCGGCGGCGCCATCGACAAGGCCCGGGTGGCCTCCTCCGACCTGGCCTGGCTGCTCACCCGCAGGTATGGCTTCGGCGACTCCCGGCCGAGCCCGTCGTTGGTCACCTTCGTGGAGCAGATGAACTCCAAGACGACGGTGGAGACGCTGACCAAATATCTGCACACCCTCTACACCCACAACCGCTTCCCGGCGCTGTCCGCCCTGCGCGGCGTTCCGGTGCTGGTCATCGTCGGCACGAAGGACTACCTGACCCCCCTGACGCACTCCGAGCAGATCCTCGTGCACCTGCCCGAGGCCGAGTTGGTCAAGATCGACAACAGCGGCCACGTGGTGATGCTGGAAAAGGCGGACGAGGTGAACGCGGCGATCCTGCCGTTCCTGGAGAAGGTCTCGTGATCCGGCTGGACACGGTGGAGAGCACCAAGGAGTTCGGCCGCCGCCTCGCCGGCCTGCTGCGCGCCGGCGACCTGCTGCTGCTCACCGGTCCGCTGGGGGCCGGCAAGACGGCGCTGGCCCAGGGCATCGGCGCCGGGCTGGGCGTGCAGGGTGACGTGACGTCGCCGACGTTCGTGATCGCCCGGGTGCATCGGGGACCGGTGCCGATGGTGCACGCGGACGCCTATCGGTTGGGGGATCGGCCCGACCCGCGGCTGGAGATCGACGACCTCGACCTGGACGCGTCGGCCGACGACGCGGTGACCGTGGTGGAGTGGGGCGAGGGCCTCGCCGAGCACCTGAACGAGACCTATCTGCAGGTCCGGATCGACCGGCGGGACGAGGACGACACCCGGGTCGTCGAGCTGATCCCGCACGGCGGCGACTGGGCCGAGCGCACTGCCGACCTCTTCGAGAGCGAGACCTGATGAACCTGCTCGACCTGCTGCCGGCGGACTGGCGCGACGCGCTCGGCCCGTTCCTCGACGAGCAGCGGACGGCCGCGCTGAGCGAGTTCGTGGCGGGGGAATACGCGCAGCACACGATCTACCCGCCGATCGAGGACCTGTTCGCGGCCTACCGTCTGTGCCCGCCGGCGCAGACTCGGGTGCTGATCCTCGGACAGGATCCCTATCACGGCGCCGGGCAGGCGCACGGGCTCAGCTTCAGCGTGCGGGACGGGCTGCGGATCCCGCCCTCGCTGCGCAACGTGTTCAAGGAACTGGCCGAGGACGTCGGGGTCACGCCGCCCGCCACCGGCGATCTGACCGGGTGGGCCGGGCAGGGTGTGCTGCTGCTCAACGCGGTGCTCACGGTGCGCGCCACCCAGGCGGCGTCGCATGGCGGCAAGGGCTGGGAGGCGTTCACCGACGCCACCATTCAGGCCCTGGACGCGCGGGCGGAGCGGGTGGTCTTCCTGCTCTGGGGTGGATATGCGCGAAAGAAGGCGGCTCTGGTCACGAACCCGGCGCATGTGGTGCTGGAGGCCGGTCATCCCAGCCCGTTGAACCCGCGGGGGTTCCGGGGGGCGCGGCCGTTCAGTGCGGCCAACAAGGCGCTGGCCGATGCGGGGCGTGCGCAGATCGACTGGGACCTCCGGGGTTAGGGTGCTGGCCGTGCTCGTACTCGCGCTGGACACCGCGACGCCCGCCTCCACCGCGGCGGTCGCCGAGGTCACCGACGCCGGTCTGCGCGGGCTGGCCGAGCGCCGCACGGTCGACCCCCGGGCGCACGGCGAGATGCTCGCGCCGCAGATCCACGCGACGCTCGAGGAGGCCGGCGTGCGCGTCACCGATCTCGGCGCGATCGTGGCCGGCGTCGGCCCGGGCCCGTTCACCGGGCTGCGGGTCGGGCTGGCCACCGCGGCGAGCATGGGCCAGGCGCTGGGCATCCCGACCTACGGCGTCTGCTCGCTCGACGGTCTCGGCCGGGCCGCCGGGCCGGGTCGCGTGCTGGTCGCCACCGATGCCCGCCGCCGCGAGGTCTATCACGCGACCTATGTGGACGGCCATCGCGTCGACGGGCCCGGCGTGGCCAAGCCGGCCGACCTGGTCGTCACCGCCGACCGCGCGGTCGGCGAGGGCGCGCTCAAATACAGCGAGATCTTCGGCCTGCCGATCGACGAGCACCTGCTCTTCCCGCCCGGCGCCGCGCTGATCGCCTTGGCCGCCGACCGCATCACCGGCAAGGCGGAGAGCGAACCGCTGACCCCGCTCTACCTGCGCCGGCCGGACGCGGTCGAGCCGGCCGCCCGCAAGCCCGTGCTGCCATGACGATCGGGCGGTTGCGGTGGTGGCATATCGCCGACGTGCTGCCGATCGAGGAGGACCTCTTCGGCGTCGAGCGATGGTCGGCCGCGATGTTCTGGAACGAGCTCGCCCAGCGCCGGTTCTATCTGGTCGCCACTGACGAGACCGGGGTGATCGGCTACGCGGGCCTGTCCATCGTGGACCGCGAGGAGTCCTGGGTGCAAAACATCGCGGTCCGGCGCGACGCCCAGAAACAGGGCACCGGGCGCGCGCTGCTGGAAGCTCTGCTGGCCGAGGCCGCCGCGCGGGGCGTCGGCAAGATGCTGCTCGAGGTGGCCGTGGACAACGAGCGCGCCCAACGGCTCTACGCCGGCTACGACTTCGAGCCGGTCGGCATCCGCCGCGGCTACTACCAACCCAGCAACACCGACGCCCTGGTGATGATGCGCAGTGCCTGACGAACCCCTGGTCCTCGGCATCGAGACCTCCTGCGACGAGACCGGCGTCGGCATCGTCCGCGGCCACACCCTGCTCGCCGACGCGCTGGCGTCCAGCGTCGAGCAGCACGCCCGGTTCGGCGGCGTGGTCCCCGAGGTGGCCAGCCGCGCCCACCTCGAGGCGATCGTGCCGACCATGCGTCGCGCCCTCGACGAGGCGAAGGTCACCCTGGCCGACGTCGACGCGATCGCGGTCACCGCCGGGCCCGGGCTGGCCGGCGCGCTGCTGGTCGGCGTCGCCGCGGCGAAGGGATACGCACTGGCCGCGGAGAAGCCGATCTACGGCGTCAACCATCTCGCCGCACACGTGGCGGTGGACACTTTGGAGCACGGCCCGCTGCCCGAGCCCGCGATCGCCATGCTGGTCTCCGGCGGGCACTCCTCGTTGTTGCTGGTCGACGACCTGACCGCGGGTGTCACCCCGCTCGGCGCGACCATCGACGACGCGGCGGGCGAGGCCTTCGACAAGGTGGCCCGGCTGCTCGGCCTGGGCTTCCCGGGCGGCCCGATCATCGACCGCGAGGCTCGCCAGGGCAACGCCGGGGCGATCGCGTTCCCGCGCGGGCTCACCGCTGCGAAGGAGATGGCGACGCACCGGTTCGACTTCTCCTTCTCCGGGCTCAAGACCGCGGTCGCACGCTGGGTGGAGGCGCGCGAGCGGGCGGGCGAGCCGGTGCCGATCGCGGACGTGGCGGCGAGCTTCCAGGAGGCCGTCTGCGACGTGCTCACCGCGAAGGCGATCGAGGCGTGCCGCACCCACGGCGTCGAGACCCTGATCATCGGCGGTGGGGTGGCGGCCAATTCGCGATTGCGCGTGCTCGCCGAGGAAAGGGCCCGAAAACACGGCATTCGGGTTCGGGTGCCCCGCCCGAGCCTGTGCACCGACAACGGCGCCATGGTGGCCGCCCTCGGCACCCGTCTCGTGGCGGCGGGCATCGCCCCGAGCCGTCTCGATCTGCCCGCCGACTCGGCGATGCCATTGACGACGGTCGCGGTGCGGGGGTAGGGAGTGCACATGATTGCGCGGATGTGGGAGGTGCGCGCCCACGGCAGTGGCTTCGACGAGCTGCTGATCTGGGTGTGCGACGAGGCGCTGCCCGGGCTCGAGGTGCTGCCGCAGCACGTGTCGAGCGAGGTCTTCTCGTCCACCGACAACCGCATCGTGGTCATCTCGAAGTGGCGGCACAGCCCCGAGGCGATGCCGGCGCCGCCCGCCGCTCTGGTCGCCCGCTCGCCGCATGTGTGGGACTTCACACCGGTCGACCGCTGACCGCCTGGCCAGGCCCTGGTCCGGGCCCTGGCCGCGGCCCTTTGGTCTGGGAAAAGGCTTCGCAAACTGTCATAGGCGCCCCGTAACGTCTGCCCTCTGATGCGCACACTTCCCGAGGGCGATCCCGGCTCACCCGACCACCGGTCCGCCACGCGTTATCTGGCGTGGACGGCCCGGCGCGGCGCGCTGCAGCTCATCTGCGCCACCGGCTTCGCCATCGTCTGGATGCTCTGCCAGGCGCTGGTGCCGTTCGCGATCGGCAAGGCGATCGACGCCGGGGTCACCGGCCGCGACCCGGGCGATCTGCTGACCTGGAGCCTGGTCCTGGCCGCGCTCGGCGTCGGCCAGGCGGCCGGGGGCATCGCGCGGCACCGTTTCTCGGTCTACAACTGGCTGTCCGCGGCCTACCGCACCGTCCAGATCACCGTCCGGCAGACCAACCGGCTCGGCTCGGCGCTATCCCGCCGGATGAGCGCCGGCGAGGTGGTGGCGATCGGCACCTCCGACATCAAGGGCGTCGGCGACGCGATGGACATCATCGCCCGCGGCGTCGCCTCGCTGGTCGCAGTGCTCGTGGTGGCCGCGATCCTGCTCGCCACCTCGGTGCCACTCGGCCTGGTCGTGGTGATCGGCGTGCCGGTGCTGATGTCGATCGTCGGGCTCCTGATCCGGCCGCTGCACCGGCGCCAGCAGGCCTATCGGGACCAGGAGGGCAAGCTGACCGGCCGCGCGGCCGACCTGGTCGGCGGGCTGCGGGTGCTGCGCGGCGTCGGTGGCGAGGCGCTGATCTCGTCGCGTTACCGCACGGAGTCGCAGTCACTGCGCGCGGCGGGGCTTCGGACCGCCCGGGTGGAGGCGCTGCTGGAGGCCGCCCAGGTGCTGCTGCCCGGGGTGTTCCTGGTGCTGGTCACCTGGCTGGGCGCCCGGTTCGCGCTGTCCGGGCAGATCACCGTGGGGCAGCTGGTGTCGTTCTATGCGTATGCGGCCTTTCTGATCGGGCCGCTGCGCCAGCTGACCGAGATGATCGACAAGCTGACCCGCGGTCACGTCGCCAGCCGCCGGGTGGTCAGCATGCTGGCCGCCCGCAGCGACCTTCCCGACGGTCCGGCGTCGCCCGCCGCCGGCGGCGAGTTGGTCGACCCCGATTCGGGAGTACGCGTTCCGCCCGGCCGCCTCACCGCCCTCGTCGCCGCCGACCCGGCCGACGCGGTGGTGATCGCCGACCGGCTGGGGCACTACGCGCCGGGCGGCCGCGCCTCGCTGGCCGGCGTGCCGCTGGCCGATCTCCAGCCGCGCGAGCTGCGCAGATGCGTGCTGGTGGCGGACAACGACGCCCGCCTGTTCTCCGGCCCGCTGCGATCCGACCTGGATCCGGCGGGCACCGGCACGGCCGATCGCGCGCTGCGCACGGCCTCGGCGACCGAGGTGATCGAGGCCCTGCCCGACGGGCTGGACAGTCTCGTCGCCGAGCGCGGCCGCGAGTTCTCCGGCGGCCAGCAGCAGCGCCTGCGGCTGGCGCGCGCCCTGGTGGCCGATCCCGACGTGCTGATCCTGATCGAGCCGACCAGCGCGGTGGACGCGCACACCGAGGCGCGCATCGCCGAGCGGCTGGCGGCGGAGCGCTCCGGTCGCACCACGGTGGTCTGCTCGACCAGCCCGCTGATGCTCGACCGGGCCGACCACGTGATCTATCTGGAGGCCGGCCGGGTGGTCGCCGAGGGCGCCCATCGCGGCCTGCTCGACAGCGAGCCGCGTTACGCGCGCACGGTGCTGCGGGAGGAGGACTGATGGCCGGGGCGTTGCCAGTGGCCGGGCCGGCCCAGGTGCGGCGTTATGCCCGCGACCTGTTCCGGCGGCACCCGCGCGCACTGGGCCTGGCGATCGGGCTGCACGCGCTGGCCGCGGTCGCCGGGCTGGTCGGGCCGCGGCTGCTCGGCGACATCGTCGAGGCGATCGAGCGCGGCCGGGCCGCCGGGGTGGTCGACCGGCTGGCCGTCACCATCGCGGCGTTCGTGGTGGTGCAGGCGGTGCTGATCCGGTTCGCGGTCCTGGCCTCGGCGCGGCTGGGCGAGCAGGTGCTGGCGCGGCTGCGCGAGGATTTCGTCGACCGGGTGCTGATCCTCCCGCTGTCCACGGTGGAGCGTGCGGGCACCGGTGACCTGCTGACCCGCACCACACGCGACGTGGCGGCGATGTCCCAGGCGGTCCGGTTCGCGGTGCCCGACACGGCGATCGCACTCATCACGGTGGTGCTTGTCGTCGGGGCGCTGCTGCTGGTCAGCCCCGTGCTCGCGCTGCCGATGCTGGTCGTGGTGCCGATCCTCGTGGTCAGCACGAGGTGGTACCTGCGACGGGCGCCGGCCGGATACCTGCGGGAGAACGCGGCCTATTCCGACATCACCGACGGACTGGCCGAGACCGTCGAGGGCGCGCGCACGATCGAGGCGCTCGGCCGGCAGCGCCAGCGCATCGAGCGCACCGACGCCGACCTGAGCAGGTCGTGGCTGGCCGAGCGTTACACGCTGTTCCTGCGCACCGTCTGGTGGCCGATCCTGGAAACCTGTTACGTGCTCCCGATCGCGGCGACGGTGCTGGCCGGCGGCTGGTTCTATCTGCGCGGCTGGGTGACGCTCGGCGAGGTCACCGCCGCGGTGATCTATGTGCAGATCCTGATCGAGCCGCTCGACCGGCTGCTGAGCTGGCTGGACGAGCTGCAGGTCGGCGCGGCGTCCCTGGCCCGTCTGCTGGGCGTGGCGGATGAAGATCCCGCCCCACCGCCGACCGGCCAGACACCGGTCGGCGGCCGGCTCGCAGTGTCCGATGTGCACTTCGCCTACGTTCCCGGCCGCCCGGTGCTGCACGGCATCGACCTGGTGGTGGAGCCCGGTGAGCGCCTGGCGATCGTCGGTCCCTCCGGCGCGGGAAAGTCGACGCTGGGCCGGCTGCTGGCCGGCGTGCACCAGCCGACGCGGGGCACGATCACCGTCGGCGGCGCGGACATCGGCACGATGGCGCCGGACGAGTTGCGCCGCGAGGTCGCCCTCGTCACCCAGGAGCACCACGTGTTCATCGGCACGGTGTTCGACAACGTCGCGATGGTGCGCCCGGAGGCGACGGTCGACGAGGTCCGCGCGGCGCTGGCCGCGGTCAATGCGCTCGGCTGGGCGACCGCCCTGCCGCAGGGCTTGGAGACGACGGTGGGCACCGACGGCGAGACGCTGTCCGCGGGCCAGGCGCAACAGCTCGCGCTGGCGCGCCTGGTGCTGGCCGATCCACACACCCTGGTGCTCGACGAGGCAACGTCCCTGCTGGACCCGCGAGCGGCCCGCGACCTGGAGCGTTCCTTGGCCGCGGTCCTGCAGGGCCGCACGGTGGTGGCGATCGCCCACCGCTTGTTCTCGGCCCACGACGCCGACCGAGTCGCGGTGGTCGAAGACGGCCGAATCATCGAGCTGGGTCCCCACAGCGACCTGGTAGCGGCCGGCGGTTCCTACGCGGCCCTTTGGCGCTCCTGGCACGGCGACACGGCCCTGACCGCATAGCGGCCGGCCCGGCCCACCCGGCTGGCTCAGCCGGGTGGGCCGGGGCGCGGTAGGGCCAGCCATCCAGCCGCCGCGCCGTCCTTAGCCGCGCCGGTCTGCAGTCTTGTGCCCGGCTTCGTGGCCCCCGCGGTGTCTTGGGCGCCAATATTTCCAGCTTTTGGGTCCGGTCTTTCGTCCGCGCGCAGGCCCTCTCGGTTGCGTTGGTTCTTCGGTCTCCTGCCTGGTCTCTTGGCCGCGTCGCCTCTTGAACCGCCGATCTGCGGGGCGTGCGTCCGGCCTTCGGCCGCGCCGGATCTACAACACCCGGCCTCCCGCCGGGCCCGGTCTTGAGCCGCGATGGTGTTTGGGCTGAGCATCCCGTCCCTCTACCGCGTCGATATCTCGGCCGCGTGCCTGGGCTGTCGGACGAGCGCTGATCCGATGGGCGTCACCCGTCTTTGACCCTTGCTCGGGCTTAGCCGCGGGCTCAGCGCTGCTTCGGGCTCGGCTGTTTTGGGCTCAGCCGCGGAGGGCTAGGGCCACGCCCAGGAGAACCAAGGTGACGATGGCGATCAGGAAAACCAGGAGGAGTTCGCGGCGCGGGTGGTCGTCGGAGGCCGGCAGGTCGCTTGTCACGGCGGCCAGCTCGGACATTGTGCGGGCGCCGACTACGGCTTCCACGCGGGCGGCGAACTCGTCCAGCGTCAGGCGGCCGGCGCCGGTGTGCTGCTCCAAGGCAGCCACCACACGCTGGCGGTCTTCGTCGGACGCACGGATGTCCACGAGCCGGATGCTATCGGGAAACTTGGTTATCAGGGTCAGCCGAATGGGCGTTCTCTGAACGTATGTCGGAAGTTACGGAACGTTAGTTTGGCTGGTGGGGCACGGTTGGCCGCCCTTACGGCGACCCTTGGACAAAACAAAGATCAGGTCACTTGGCGGCGGTGCGTGGGACGTGGATGCGGTGCTTCTCCGGAGTGCTGTTCGCCGGGTCAGCGGGGGCGGCCGGCTACCACCAGCAGCATCCCGGCCAGCCACGGGATCACCGCCAGGACCGCGCCTCTGGTGCCGCCGAGGGTGATCAGGGCGATGGCGGCAACGCAGCAGACGATGCCGGCGATCAGTGTCTTGCGGCGTCGGCGGCCGGGCTGCGGCGGGGGCGCGAGCAGGTTTTCGTCGCGCAGGTCGGCGACGATGTCGTCGAAGCGGCGGGACTCGTCGTCGTTCGGCACGACGTCACCTCCCCAACCCGCTCGGCCAGCCGGCCCCCACGGTACCGCCGCAGGCCTGGCCCTCGGGCACGGCCGAGCGAGGTCACGCCGGAGTGTCGAGGGCCGGCGGCCTCGGGCGGATCAATGATTGCGCGGCTGCTCGGCGGGCCGGATCGCCCGCGTGCCAGGGATGGGGAGGCGCTGCCTGCCTGGGCGGAGGAGATCTCCGTTGGGCTGGCTTGGAGTAGGGGTCACGCCGAAGCGCCCGGGCCTGGCGGCCGTGGGTGATCAGCGGTTGCGGCTGTTCGGCGGTCAGCGTCGCTTGTTCGTGGGGGATGGGGAGGCGCGCTGCCTGCTTCGGCGAAGGAATCTTCCGCTGGGTTGGCTTTGGGGACGGGCATGCCGGGTTCTTCGGGGTCGGGAGTCGGGGGTGGATCAGTCAGTGCGCCGCTGCGTGGCGGGCGGGTCGTTAGCGTGCGTGGGGATCGGGATGTGCTGGCCGCCTGGCCGAAAGGGATTCTCTGTTGGCCTGGCTTTGAAAGGTCATGCCGGCGTGTTTGGGGTCGGGAGCCATGGGTGGATCAGCGACTCGGCGGCTGCTCGGACGGCTGCTCGCCGGGCCGGATCGCTCGCGCGCGCGGGAATCGGGACGCGTCGCCCGCCCGGGCCGAAGAAGCCGCCCCCGTCTGTCATCGGGTCGCTGCCCGTCTTCTGTCGGTCTCCGACCCTCGCCCCTCCGCCGTGCCCGGCCATCACCTGCCCGCCCTCTCCGGCTGTCGCCCTGGCGCCACCACGGGACTCCGCGTCGGTCGTCGCTCTGGCGCGGCCACGGGCCGCTGCTTCGCCGCCTCGGTTGGCCAACCCCTTGGGCACGTCGATGGCCGTTGCCTGGCCGACGCGTTCGGCCTGCGTTTGGCCCGGACCGTTGGGCATCGCGGGTGGTTGTGCCTCGGTGGCGGATGCCTCGCTTGGGATGGCCAGGTCGGCGATCGCTTGGGCGGCCTTCGTCGGCGCGGTGCCGAAGGTGCGCTGGATGGCCATTGCGGTGGCTCGTAGTGGGGTGGGGACGCCGCGGGCGTTGCGGAATACGTCGGTGGCCACCAGGCCGGGGAACACGCACGCCACCCGGATCCGGGTTTCGTGGAGTTGCTCGATCAGGTCCACAGCCAGCAGGTCATTCGCGAACTGGGTGCGGCCCGCGACCTTGAGGCCGCTGCCGCCGGTGCGCATCTGCAGGTCGTCCAGGTCCAGGGTGTCGGGGTATTTGCCGGCGTTCGCCACCAGCACGATTCGGCCCGCGGGCGCTGCCTCGAGCAGCGGCAGCAGGCGGCGCAGCAGCAGGAGGCGGGACAGGTAGTTGAGGGCGAGAGTGCGTTCCAGGCCCTCGTCCGTCCACTCCGGAGTCGCCGCGAACACTCCCGCGCACAGCACCACCGCGTCGAGCCGGTCGGTGCGGGTGGTCACCTCGTCGGCGACGCGGGCCGTTTCGCGCAGCAGGGACAAGTCGGCGGGGAGTTCGGCTGTTCGGCCCACGGTCAGCACCTGATGGCCGCGGTACCGCAGTTCGTTGGTGACCGCGCGGCCGATGCCGGCGCTGCCGCCGGTGACCAGGGTGAAGGGTGATGAAGTCATGCCATGGACGCTAGGAGCGGGTGCGGCGACAATCCATGTGCGGGAGTCCGGCGAACTACATCGATCGTCTGACGTCGGGGGAGTGAGTGGCGTGGACCTGCTCAGCGCGGTGTTTCGGGAGGTGCGCTTCGAAAGTGCGGCCTACCGGTGGCTGGAGATGCGCGCGCCCTGGCGGATCGACTTCGACCGGCCGGAACTGCGCGGTGTGCACATCGTCGCGCGGGGCGCCTGTGAGATCGCGTTCGCGGATGGGGCCGTGGAAGCACTCGGGCAGGGTGACCTGGTGATTCTGCCGCGCGGGGACGCGCATGTGCTGCGGTCGTCGGGGGCGGGACGGGTGCGCGGTGTCTCCGAAACGGCGGTTGCGCAGCGTACCCAGAAGCAACAGGGACCGACCGGGGACCCGGCGGCGGACAGCGTGATCGTGTGCGGCGCGTTTCTGATCGGAGAGCCGGACCATCCGGCGTTGCGTGGGCTGCCGCGGACCGTGCGGGTCGCGGGAGAGGGCGGCGCGACCGCCGCCTGGCTGGCGCCACTGATCGACGCGCTGACCGCGGAGGCGTTCGACGGTGGGCCGGGCAGCGATCTGGTGATGGCGCGGCTGTCCGACGCCATGCTGCTGCGCGCGCTGCGCCGGCACGAATCCACGATGGACCGGCCGGGATGGCTCGCCGGGCTGCGTGATCCGGCCGTGGCGGCCGCGCTCGAGGCGATGCACGCCGACCTGGCCGAGCAGTGGACGCTCGCCGGGCTGGCCGCCGTCGCCGGGCTGTCGCGGGCGGCGTTCTCGGCGCGCTTCACCGAGCGGGTCGGCGAGCCGGCCATGGGCTATCTGCTGGCGTTGCGCATGCAGCGGGCCAGGACGCTGCTGCTCGACGAGCGGTCGACCGTCGCGGCGGTGGCCACGCGGGTCGGCTATCGGTCGGAGGTCGGCTTCGCCGCCGCCTTCAAACGGGACACCGGAGTGCCGCCCGGCCGGTATCGGCGCAGCAGGCAAAGCGAAGGGCGCGCCGCCGAAGCGACGCGCCCTCCGGAGAACTGACGGATCAGAAGCCCGGGCCGTGCTGGTGGCCGTGACCACCGTGGCTGTGCCCGTGACCGCCACCCGCGGCCGGCTCCTGCTCGGCCGGCTTGTCCACCACGAGGCTCTCCGTGGTGAGCAGCAGACCGGCGATCGACACGGCGTTGGAGACCGCGTTGCGGGTCACCTTGACCGGGTCGATGATGCCGGCGGCGGCCAGGTCGACATATTCGTCGGTGGCCGCGTTGAGGCCGTGGCCCCAAGCGAGCTCGCGCACCTTGCCCACCACGACGTAACCGTCGTGGCCGGCGTTCTGCGCGATCCAGCGCAGCGGCTCGTCCAGCGCCTTGCGGACGATCTGGACGCCGATCGCCTCCTCGCCGGTGAGGCCGAGGTTGCCGTCGAGCACCGGGATGATCTGCGAGAGCGCGGCGCCGCCACCGGGGACGGTGCCTTCCTCGACCGCAGCCTTGGTCGCCGCGATGGCGTCCTCGATGCGGTGCTTGCGCTCCTTCATCTCAACCTCGGTGGCCGCGCCGACCTGGATCACCGCGATGCCGCCGGACAGCTTGGCCAGCCGCTCGGCGAGCTTCTCCCGGTCCCAGTCGGAGTCCGACGCCTCGATCTCCTTGCGGATCTGCGCGACGCGGTCGCCGATCTCGGAGGCGTTGCCGCCACCGTCGACGATGGTCGTGTTGTCCTTGTCGACCACCACACGCCGGGCGCTGCCCAGCATGTCCGGCGTCACCTGGTCGAGCTTGTAACCCAGCTCCGGCGCGATCAGCTCGCCGCCGGTGGCGATCGCCATGTCCTGCAGCATCGCCTTGCGGCGGTCACCGAAGCCCGGCGCCTTCACCGCGGCGACCTTGAAGGTCTTGCGGATCGCGTTGACCACCAGGGTGGACAGGGCCTGGCCCTCGACGTCCTCCGCGATGATCAGCAGCGGCTTGCTGGACTGCAGGATCTTCTCCAGCAGCGGCAGCATCTCCTCGACCGAGGAGATCTTCTGCGTGGTGATCAGGATGTAGGGGTCGTCGAGGACGACCTCCTGCGACTCGGCGTCGGTCACGAAGTTCGGCGAGATGAAGCCCTTGTCGAACTGCAGACCCTCGGTGATCTCGAGCTCGGTGCTGAGCGCCGAACCCTCCTCCACCGTGATGACGCCGTCGCGGCCGACCCGGTCCATCGCCTCGGCGATCAGCTCGCCGATCGTGGCGTCCTGGGCCGAGATGGTGGCCACGTTCGCGATCGCCTTGTGGTCGGCGACCTCGACCGCCTTCTCCAGCAGCGCCTTGGACACGGCCTCGGCGGCCAGGTCCATGCCCCGCTTGAGGCCGATCGGGTTGGCGCCCGCGGTCACGTTGCGCAGGCCCTCGCGGACCAGCGCCTGGGCGAGCACGGTGGCCGTGGTGGTGCCGTCGCCGGCGATGTCGTTGGTCTTGGTCGCCACCTCTTTGACCAGCTGGGCGCCGAGGTTCTGGTAGGGGTCCGAGAGCTCGATCTCCTTGGCGATGGTCACGCCGTCGTTGGTGATCGTCGGAGCGCCGAACTTCTTGTCGAGGACGACGTTGCGGCCGCGCGGCCCGAGGGTGACCTTGACCGTGTCGGCGAGCGTGTTGACGCCGTGCTCCAGCAGGTGCCGGGCGTCGTCAGAGAAACTCAGAATCTTCGCCATTTATGGTCCCTTCAACGCGCCGACGCCCTGGACCGGAGAGCCGGGCCAGGGCGGCAACGCTGTGAATAAAGGTCTACTTCTCGATGACCGCGAGGACGTCGCGGGCGGAGAGCACCAGGTACTCCTCGCCGGCGTACTTGACCTCGGTGCCGCCGTACTTCGAGTAGAGCACCGTCTCGCCGACCTTGACGTCGATCGGGACGCGGTTGCCCTTGTCGTCGATGCGGCCGGGGCCGACAGCGAGGACGGTGCCCTCCTGCGGCTTCTCCTTGGCGGTGTCGGGGATCACGATGCCCGACGCCGTGGTCGTCTCAGCCTCGTTCGCCTGGACCACGATGCGGTCCTCGAGCGGCTTGATCGCAACCTTGGTCGCGGTAGTCACGGGCATACCCTCCTGGGTACGTTCTGCCGACCGAAATGCGGCCGGACTCAATGCCTCATGCCACCGGGCGGGGCCGTCGTCGCGGGTGCCGGTCCGCCTGGCGCAAGCGCGTCCCGGAACGGGCACACGCTGGCACCCTCATGGTGAGAGTGCTAAGTCGGAGGTTATGCCGGAACTAGCACTCCGTCAACCAGAGTGCCAGCCGTTCGCTCAGGGGTGAATGGCAGGCGAGAATGGCCGATCGTGGACCTCGAACTGCTGGCTGAGCTGCGTACCCGTCGTGATGTCCTGGAGGCCGCGGCGGACCTGGCCGGCGGCGACCCGCTGACCGCGGCCACCGGCCTGCGCAGTCGTGGTGTCGAGCCCGCGCTGGCCGCGGCCGCGCTGACCCAGGCCGAGTTTCGCCGGCGGGCGCGGGCGAAGTTCGGGCCGGCCGCGGATGCGATGTTCTTCACCCGTCCGGGTCTCGAGCAGGCGACCCGATCGGTGGTCGCCGAGCGTCGGGCCGTCCGGTTGGTCGCGGCCGGCGTGCGCCGGATGGCGGATCTCGGCTGCGGGCTGGGCTCGGACGCGCTGGCCGCGGCCCGCGCGGGCATCGAGGTGTACGCGGTGGACGCCGACCCGCTGACCGCGGCGATCGCGGCGGCGAACGCCGAGGCGCTGGGGTTGAGCGATCGCATCTCGGTGGCCTGCGCCGACGCCACGACCGTGCCGGTGGAACGGTTCGATGCGGTGTTCGCGGATCCGGCGCGGCGACGGGCGGGACGGGGGCGGGTGTTCGACCCGAGCGCCTATTCGCCGCCGTGGGATTTCGTGGCCGGGCTGGCCGAGCGGGTGCCGCGGACGGTGCTCAAGCTGGCGCCGGGCATCGATCACGGGTTGCTGCCGCCGGGGGCCGAGGGGGAGTGGGTGAGCGTGGGCGGCGATCTGGTCGAGGCGGCGTTCTGGTGCGGGCCGCTGGCCGAGGTGCCGCGGCGGGCGTCGCTTTGGTCTGCGCTTTCGGCGGCGGGGGGCCAGGTTGAGGGCGGTCAGGCGCTCCACGGCGACGGTCGCGCTTCCTCTGAGGGCGCAGAGCGCTCTGCGCCCTCTGGGTCCGCTTCCTCTGAGGGCGCAGAGCGCTCTGCGCCCTTTCGGGCGGCCGCTTCCTCAGAGGAAGCAGAGCAAGCCCCGGGTGCTGCGTATATGTGTGCAGAGCAAAGGTGGCACGAGCTGACCGGCGAAGCGGACCAGCCCGCGCCGGTCGGATCGGTAGGTCGCTACCTCTTCGACCCCGACCCCGCGGTCGTGCGGTCCCACCTGGTCGCGGCGTTCGCCGAGCGGGTGGGTGGCCGCCTGGCGGACCAGGAGATCGCTTACGTGTACGCCGACCAGCCCGCCGCCACGCCGTTCGGCCGGTGCCTGGAGGTCACCGACGTGCTGCCGTTCTCGCTCAAGCGGCTCCGGGCCCTGCTCCGCGAGCGCGGCGTGGGTCGCCTGGAGATCCGCAAGCGCGGCTCCGCCCTGGAACCGGAGAAGCTGCGCCGAGACCTCAGGCTCTCCGGCCGAGCCGCGGCCGGCGTCGTCCTGACCCGGGTGGCGGGCGCACCGACCGTTCTGATCACCAGGGCTTGAGGCGCGTAACGTGCGCCGCATGGTGAAGAAGGCGGCCGGCACTCCCGCGACGGTCTTGCTCACGGTGCAGAAGGTGGCGCACACGCTGCATCACTACGAGGTTGATCCGGCGTCGCCCAACTACGGTGCGCTCGTTGCCGAGGCGCTGGGCGTGCCGCCCGAAGTCCTGTTCAAGACTCTGATCGCGGAGGTGGACGGGGTGCTCACCACCGCTGTCGTACCCGTGACCGGGGATCTTGATCTCAAGGCCCTCGCCCACGCGGCCGGCGGCAAGCGCGCCGTCCTCGCCGATCGGGCCGTCGCCGAGCGCAGCAGCGGCTATGTGCGCGGTGGCATCAGCCCTCTGGGGCAGCGCAAACGACTCGCGACGGCAATCGACGACTCCGCCGAGCAACTGCCCGAGATGTACGTTTCGGCCGGGCGGCGGGGACTGCAGGTCGCTCTCGCACCCGCCGATCTGATCCGGCTGACGGACGCAACCGTCGCGCATATTCGGACATAAAGCCCATGATTCGGCACCGTTACGACACCGTTATGCCGCAGAGCTGATGTTTCTGCCGTGATCCGGCAAGTTGAGTCCACTGAGTGACTTAGCGTCACGTTGTGGGGCAACTGCAGCAGACGGCCGGAACCGGTGCCGAAGCGGTGAGCGGCGAAGACGTCTGGGATCTCGGGCATGTTGCCGGATTGTTATGCCCTGTGACGAGAACGCCCGGCAACACTTCTTGTGCTACCGCCCGCGACGGGAATACGTTGCCGGGCACAACAAATGCTCTCGATCCACTGCGTCCTGGCGATCTCACCCTTCCCGTCAGCGCAAACTGGAGAATCCGACGAAGGCCCGGATTTACCCGAAAGGACATAAGTAATGCGTAAGGGAATGTTCGCCCTTGCTGCGGTCGGCCTGCTGGCCACCAGCAGCCTCGCCGCGTGCGGCGGGGACGACAGCACGGGCACTGGCACCACCGGCGGCAGCGCCGCTCCGGGCAAGGTCGGCGTCATCCTGCCCGACACGGCCAGTTCCCAGCGCTGGGCAACGGACGACATCAAGTTCCTCAAGGCGGCGTTCGCGGCCGGCGGCGTGGAAGCCGACATCCAGAACGCCCAAGGCGACAAGAGCGGGTTCCAGACGATCGCGGACGGCATGATCTCCAGCGGCGTCAAGGTTCTGGTCATCGTCAACCTGGACTCCGGCACCGGTAAGGCCGTGCTGGACAAGGCCAAGGCGGCCGGCATCGCGACGATCGACTACGACCGTCTGACCCTGAACGGCGGCGCGAACTACTACGTGTCGTTCGACAACGTCAAGGTCGGCGAGCTGCAGGGCCAGGGCCTGGTCGACTGCCTGACCGCGAACAAGGCGGTCAAGCCGGTCGTCGCCGAGCTGAACGGCTCGCCCACCGACAACAACGCCACGCTGTTCAAGCAGGGCTACGACTCGGTGCTCAAGCCCAAGTACGACGACGGCACCTTCACCAAGGGCCCGGACCAGTCCGTTCCGGACTGGGACAACGCGCAGGGCGGCACGATCTTCGAGCAGATGCTCACCCAGAACAAGGACATCAAGGGTGTGCTCGCCGCCAACGACGGCCTCGGCAACGCGGTCATCTCGGTGCTCAAGAAGAACAAGCTGAACGGCCAGGTCCCGGTGACCGGCCAGGATGCCACCGTGCAGGGTCTGCAGAACATCCTCGCCGGCGACCAGTGCATGACGGTCTACAAGGCCATCAAGCAGGAGGCCGACGCGGCTGCCGGGCTCGCCATCTCGCTGGCCAAGGGCGAGAAGCCGACCACCGCCACCGGCGTGACCAAGGACCCGGAGTCGGGCAAGGACGTTCCGTCCGTGCTGCTGACCCCGAAGTCGATCACCAAGGAGACGGTCAAGGACGTCGTGGCCGACGGCTTCGTCACCAAGGAAGCCCTCTGCACCGGCAACTTCGCCAAGCTGTGCACGGACAACGGCATCAGCTGACGACCTGAGCAGGGGGTCACCCCTCGACGGCTGACGACGGCGCCGCTCCCGCCTGCAACTGGCGGGGGCGGCGCCGGGCGTGGCACCCCCAAACCCGGTCACTAGCGAAGGAGAACCATCCGTGGCCGCGACACCTCTTCTGGAGCTGCGCGGGATCGACAAGAGTTTCGGTCCTGTCCAGGTCCTGCACGACGTCGGACTCAGCGTCTACCCCGGTGAGGTCACCGCTCTCGTCGGTGACAACGGCGCCGGAAAGTCCACTCTCGTCAAGTGCGTCAGTGGCATCTACTCGATGGACGCGGGCACGGTGACCTTCGACGGCAACCAGGTGGCCATCCACAGCCCCCGAGACGCCTCCGCGCTGGGCATCGAGGTCGTGTATCAGGATCTCGCGCTCTGCGACAACCTGGACATCGTCCAGAACATGTTCCTCGGCCGGGAGAAGACCAAGGGCCTGACGCTCGACGAGCCGACCATGGAGCAGATGGCCGGCGAAACCCTGGCCAGCCTCTCGGTGCGCACGGTGAAGTCGCTGCGGCAGCTCGTCGCCAGCCTCTCCGGCGGCCAGCGGCAGACCGTGGCGATCGCCAAGGCGGTGCTCTGGAACAGCCGCGTGGTGATCCTCGACGAGCCGACCGCCGCGCTCGGCGTGGCGCAGACCGCCCAGGTGCTCGAGCTGGTCCGCCGGCTCGCCGACAACGGCCTCGGCGTGGTGCTCATCTCGCACAACATGAACGACGTGTTCGCGGTGTCGGACCGGATCGTGGCGCTCTACCTCGGCCGGACGGCGGCCCAGGTCAAGGCGACCGACGTGACCCACTCCCAGGTGGTCGAGCTGATCACCGGTGGCCGCAGCGGCAACCTCGGCCTGCCGCCGGAGAAGCCCACCGACTTCGTCGACATCACGCCTCCTGGAGACGACCGATGAGCACAGCCACGACCGGCTCGGCCGGCAAGGTGAAGGTGGTCAAGCCGACCGTCGCCAGCCACCTCCACGACTATTGGGGACGGGTCCGCGGCGGCGACATCGGCAGCCTGGCGGCCGTCCTCGGCCTCATCGTGCTCTGCCTGTTCTTCGGCATCGCCCGGCCGGACACCTTCCTCAGCGCACTGAACTTCTCCAACCTCTTCTCCCAGGGCGCGGCGGTCGTCTTCATCGCGATCGGCCTGGTCTTCGTCCTGCTACTCGGCGAGATCGACCTGTCCGCGGGTTACGCCAGCGGCGTGGCCGGCGCGGTGATGGCCGTGCTGCTCACCAACCACGGCTGGACCTGGGCCACCGCGATCCCGGCCGCGCTGATCACCGGCCTGGTCATCGGGTTCGTGCTCGGCTTCCTGGTGTCCAAGGTCGGCATCCCGTCCTTCGTCGTCACGCTGGCCGCGTTCCTCGCCTTCCAAGGCGTGCTGCTGGTGCTGCTCGGCGGCGGCACGAACATCTCCATCCGGGACTCGTTCGTGCTGGCCCTGGCCAACAACAACATGTCGGTCACGCTGAGCTGGGTCTTCGCGATCGTCACGGTCGGCGGGTTCGCCGCCGCTCAGTTCATCCGGATCCGCGGCCGTGCCTCCCGTGGCCTGGTCACCGACCCGCTCGGCATCGTGCTGGCCCGGATCGCCGGGCTCGCGGTCGTGGTCCTGGTGGCCACCGCGATCCTCACCCAGGAACGCGCGATCAACCCGGCGATCAACAGCCTCAAGGGCATCCCGATGGTCGTACCGATCCTGGCCGTCGCGGCAGTGATCTGGACCTTCGTGCTCAGCCGCACCACCTACGGCCGGCACGTCTACGCGGTCGGTGGCAACGCCGAGGCGGCCCGCCGCGCCGGCATCCCGGTCGACCGGATTCGCATCTCGGTCTTCGTGATCGGTTCCTTCATGGCCGCGATCGGCGGCATCATCGCGGTCAGCCGGGCCAGCTCGGTCGACCCGCGCTCGGGCGGCAGCAACGTGCTGCTCTACGCGGTGGCCGCGGCGGTCATCGGTGGCACCAGCCTCTTCGGCGGCAAGGGCCGGGTGATCGACGCCGTCATCGGTGGCGCCGTGATCGCGGTCATCGACAACGGCATGGGCCTGATGCAGGTCAGCGCCGGCACCAAGTTCGTCTTCACCGGTTTGGTGCTGCTGCTGGCGGCCGGCGTCGATGCGCTCTCGCGGCGCAGAGCGGCCGCCACCGGCAACCGATGAAACTCTTGGCAGCGGGGACGGCTTGCTGATGCGAGCCGGCCCCAGCCAGGAGGAGGTGCGCCGGCACAACCTGGGGACCCTGCTGCGCTATGTGCACGTGCACGGCGCCACCTCACGTGCCGAGCTGACCAACCGGCTGGGTCTCAATCGGAGCACGATCGGGGCGCTCACCGCGGAACTGACCACCGCGGGACTCGTCAACGAGAAGACTCCGGGGGAGACCGGCCGGGCCGGTCGCCCTTCGCTCGTGGTCCAGCCCGAGTCGTCCAAGGTCTTCGCGTACGCGATCAGCATCGAGGTCGACACACTGCGCGCCGCCCGGGTGGGACTCGGCGGCCGCATCCTGGACCGGCGCGAGGCGGTGCGCCCGCGCGGCATGCAGGTGCTCGACGCGGTGCAGCCACTGGCCGGCTTCATCAACGAGATGCGTGCCGACGTGCCCGGCGACGCCCGCTACGTGGGTGGCGGGCTCGCGGTGGCCGGCATGGTCCGCCGGGCCGACGGCGTGGTCCGGCTGGCGCCCACCATCGGCTGGGTCGACGAGCCGGTGGCCGAAGCCCTCAGCGCGGCGGCCGGCGGTGACCTCGGCCCGATCACGGTCGGGAACGTCGCCGACGTCTCCGCGCTGGTCGAGCACAGCCGGGGCGCCGCGGTCGGCTGCGACAACGTGATCTACCTCTACGGCGACGTCGGGGTCGGCGGCGGCATCATCGCCGGCGGCCGGCGGATCACCGGCCACGGCGGGTACGGCGGGGAGGTCGGCCACATGGTCGTCAATCCGCAGGGCCGTCCCTGCAGCTGTGGCTCTCGCGGCTGCTGGGAGACCGAGATCGGCGAGTCGGCGCTGCTGCAGCATGCCGGACGCATCGGCGAGTCCGGCCGGGCCGCGGTGCTGGACGTGGTCGAGTCGGCCATGCGCGGCGACCGGGACGCCCAGCGCGCGGTGCGTCACGTGGGCGACTGGATCGGCTTCGGGGTCGGCAACCTGATGAACATCTTCAACCCCGAGGCCGTCATCTTCGGTGGCACGCTGCGCGACATCTATCTGGTCGCCGCCGCGCACATCCGGAGCCGGCTCAACTCGGTGGCGCTGCCCGCCTGCCGCGAGCACATCCGGCTGCGCACCCCCGAACTCGGCACCGACGCCGCCCTGATCGGCGCCGCGGAGCTGGCGTTCGAGCGAATCCTCGACGACCCGCTGTCTTGAATCGTTTTTTGTGCGGGAAGCACCCGTAAAGTTCGGCGGAAGCGGGGGAGGGCGCGCACGTGATCGTGGTTGTCGAGGGGCCTACGGCGGCGGGGAAGACGTCGTGGTGCCGGCGCCAGGTGGGCCGGTTCGTGGCGGAGGCGGCGCCGACCGGCTCGGAGCCGGTGGACGGGCTGGCGCTCGCGCGGCATTGGGCGCGGGTGAGCATGGGCCGCTGGGCCGAGGCGGAGACGCTGGAGCGCGCGGACGGCATCGCCTTCTGCGACACCGACCCGCTGAAGCTGCACTACTCGTGGGGGATGGCCGCGCTCGGGCTGGCGCCGCGCGCGCAGTTCGACCGCGAGCTGACCGTGCTGCGTGAGGCGGTGCGTGGCGGGCGGCTCGGGCTGGCCGACGCCGCCCTGGTCGCGCTGCCGGACCTGGGCACGCTGCAGCGCCGGCGGGACGAGGACCTGACCCGGCGGCGGCGCAACTTCGCCACCCACGTGCAGCTGCGCGAGCCGCTGCGGCAGTGGTACGAGGCGTGGGACAGCGTCGACGAGGGCCGGGTGTTCTGGGAGCTGCCGGACACCGGGGCGCCGAAACTGCCCGCGCCACGCGAGCGACGCGACTCGGTCGATCTGCTCGACGCTCTGGTGGACGCTCTCCCGCCGCTGCCCGTAAGGCTTGGGTAAGGATCTTTCGCGGCACGAGGGTGCACGATGGAAAGCGTGAAACTCTCCGTGCGCGCGGGTCTCAGCGGGGTCGCCGCGGCGGCCGCCGCGCTGGGCGTGGCCGAACTGGTGGCGGTGCTGACCGGGCCCACCTCGGCGCCCCTGCTCGCGGTCGGCGGCGTGGTGGTGGACAACGTGCCCGCGCCGGTCAAGGACTTCGGCATCGCGGTGTTCGGGGTGCACGACAAGACCGCGCTGATCACCGGCACGGCGCTGCTGCTCGGGGCCTATGCGTGGCTGGTCGGCGTGGTCGCGCTGCGGTCCTGGCGGGTCGCGCTCGGCGGAGTCGCGGTGTTCGGCGTGGTCGGGGTGGCGGCGGCGCTGACCCGGCACGACGCCGGAGTGATCGCCGCGCTGCCGTCGCTGGTCGCCGCCGCGGTCGCCGCGCTGGTGCTGCGCTATCTGCTCCGACTCGCCACCCCAAGTGGTAGCCCGGTCGGCCATCCGGGCCGCGGAAACACGGCTCACCTACCACTCGACGAGGCCCGGCCGCAGGCCGCGCCGGCGGAGGCCGGGGAAGCCCGGCCGCAGGCCGTGGCGGTGGGTGTGGGTGCTCGGGGAGCGGGACCCGGTGTTGCGGTTGTGCCGGATGATCACGCGTATCAAGAAGGGGGCCGGCGGCGGTTTCTCAAAGCCCTGGGGATCGTGGGTGGTATCGCCGCGGTGAGCGGCGTCGGCGGGCGGCTGCTGACCGGGCGGCGAGCGGTGAGTGCGGCGCGCGAAGCGGTGACGCTGCCGGCGGCCGTCTCCCCGGCGCCCGTCGTGCCGGCCGATGCGCAGGCCCGGGGCGCGGTGGCCTATGTGACGTCGAACGACGACTTCTACCGGATCGACACGGCGCTGTATCCGCCGCAGATCGACCCCGCGACGTGGCAGCTCAGGATCCACGGCATGGTGCGCAACCCGATCACGATCAGCTGGGCGGACCTGCTGCGGCGGCCGATGATCGAGCGCTACGTGACGCTGGCCTGTGTGTCCAATGAGGTCGGTGGCGACCTGATCGGGAACGCGCGGTGGCTCGGCACGCCGATCAAGGAACTGCTCGACGAGGCGGATCCGCTGCCCGACGCGGATCAGGTCGTGCAGCGCTCGACCGACGGCTGGACCTGCGGCACGCCGACCGCGGTGCTGCGGGACGGGCGCGACGCGCTGCTCGCGGTGGGGATGAACGGCAAACCGCTGCCGGTCCTGCACGGCTTCCCGGTGCGCATGGTGGTGCCGGGGCTCTACGGCTACGTGTCCGCGTGCAAGTGGATCACCGAGATCGAGCTCACCCGGTTCGCCGACTTCGACGCGTACTGGGTGCCGCGCGGCTGGACCGCCAAGGCGCCGATCAAGACGCAGTCCCGGATCGACACCCCTCGCGAGGGCGCCAAGCGGCCGGCCGGCCCGGTGATGATCGCGGGGGTCGCCTGGGCGCAGCACACCGGCATCGCCAAGGTCGAGGTGCAGGTCGACGGCGAGCCGTGGCAGCCCGCGACGCTGGCCGGCACGGTCTCCAGCGACACCTGGCGGCAGTGGACGTTCCGCTGGGAGGCGCAGGAGACGGGAGACCACGCCATTCGGGTACGCGCCACGGACGTCACCGGATACACGCAGACCAGCACCCCCGCGCCACCCGCACCGGACGGGGCGACGGGGTGGCACAGCGTGAAGGTGTCGATTGAGTAGTGCTGAGTAGTCGGGGACGCACTTTTCGTCCGACTGAGCGCACAAGTTCGCTCATACGGTGGCTTGCATGTCCACCGATGCGGTCGGAGAACCGCTGAACACAACGACGCGGACCCCCAAAGGGGACCGCGTCATGAGCTGCGTGGTAACCGTCCGTGTCGGACGGCGTCAGGCCGCCGGCGCCTGTCGCTGTGCGGGCACGGCGGATTTGTGGGGCCGGCCGAGGCGTGCCTCGAGCCGGGCAAGGTCGACGCGTCCGTGATGCCGGTCGGCGAGGTCCTCCCAGCCGACCGCGAGCAGCCGCAGCCGCTCCGCTTCGCTGAAGCCTCCCCAGACTCCGTAAGGCTCACGAACGGCCAGAGCATGTGCGGCACACTCCGCCCTCACCGGGCAGGCGCCACACACCGATTTGGCCTTCGACTCGCGACGGTTGCGGGACGACCCGCGTTCGCCGTCGGGGTGGAAGAACTGCGCACTGTCCCGGCCCCGGCACAGACCGAGCCGCTGCCAGTCCCAAAGATCAGCAATGGGCCCGGGCAGTCTGCGTACGTTCGACATCAACACCCTCCTCCCGCGCGGCACCGCGGAGTGTTGTCACTGAGGGCCTCGCTCAGGCCTGACGCGGTGGTACCCCGGTGATCCCCGGCTCAACCGTCACTCTTCGATGTCTTCTTCGGGTGCATGCCATCACGGCAATAACTCGTGCCCACCTTTCCCGTTTTTTCCATCTAAAGCGCGTAATGCTGCGGCCCTCGCGTGATCTCCTCTGAGAGAGAAGGAGGATCACTGTGCGTACCGTCCTCGTGTGCGTCCGTACCCCGCTGGCGGCCCAGACCGTCGCGTCCACCGCGGCCCGGCTCGGCATGACCGGCGTCGTCAGGACGGCGGTCAGCGAGACCGAGGCCATGATCCGACTGGCTGAACGGCCCGCGGAAGTGGTCCTCGCCGACACCGCCGTGACCCGCCCGGACAGCGTCGGCTTCACCCGGCGCGTCCTGGCCCGAGCTCCACAAGCCCAACTCGTGCTCTTCGGCGCCGAGGATCCACGGGTCGCCGCCGCCGCTGTGGCGGCGGGTGCCCGTGGTGTCATCCGCGGCGTCGAACATGACCTGGTCAGCGTCGTGGCCAAGGCACTTCTGCTGTTACTTCTGCCCGTGCGTCCGCAGGGCATGCCGATCAACGGCGCCAACGCGCAGCCGGCCACGGTTGCCGGGGGCGCCCGGAACGCGAACTCCACGGCGGCTCGGAGCGCCTATCGGGATGGACTTCCGATGGGTGCGCCCAATGCCGCCGGGGTGCCCGCCATGCTGCCCAACGGGCCGATGGTGCCGGTGCAGCGCGGGGATGCCGCGATCGACCCCGCCACCGGACGCCCGATGGTGGGCTGGCCGGAGAACGGGGTGGGCGTCGCCGAGGCGCAGCCCACCGGGCGTCGGCTGACTCTCACCGAACGTGAGCTTCAGGTGTTGCGGGGGATGGCTGACGGCAAGAGCAACGCTGAGATCGGACGGGAACTCTTCGTCTCGGAGGACACCGTCAAGACCCACGCCCGGCGGCTTTTCCGCAAGCTCGGGGCCCGGGACCGGGCGCATGCCGTCGCGGCCGGTTTCCGAGCCGGGTTGGTCGCTTGACCTCAGGTCCTGCCGGGGGTGGGAGGATCTGACACGACGCCCGTGCGATATATCGCGCGGGCGTCAGCTCTTTTCGTCGTCGGTGCCCTCGGCGAGGGTGTCGTGCACGCCGTCCGCGTATCCCCGGGCATATTCCCAGGTCACGTAGTGGTCGGGGTCGGGATCATAGGCCGGCTCGTGGACTCGCGGGCGGCCACTGGTGAGCAGGTGGCGGAGGTTTCCGCGCAGCAGGTCCCAGTCGAAGTAGTGCGGCTCGTGGCAGTCCTCGCACTCGATCACCAGGCCCCGGATGCCCGTCGGGCTGAGCAGGGCCTGGTAGACCTCGAGGTCGCTGAGGTCCTCGAGGACGTCCTGGCGCTCGGCCTCGGTCAGCGGATCGGTCTCGGCGTCCTCGGTGGGATCGTCGAGACCGGCGGCCGGATCGGCCGGGTCGCCGTTGAACGGGTCGATGGGTTCTTCCTGCACCCGTTCACCGTACCCACATCGGGGCCGTCTGTGCTGGCCCCGCACGCGCTGTCCGCCGTCTCCGGGCCGCCAAGGTCGATGAGTAGGATAAAACCCTCCGCCTTCACCTCGACAAGGATGATCTGTGGACAGCGATTCAGCCCGTACCGTGCCGCTCGGACTCACCTTTGACGATGTTCTTCTCCAGCCCGGCGAATCGGACGTCGTGCCCAGCCGGGTGAACACCATCACCCGGATGACTCGCAACGTCGAGCTGCGGATCCCGCTGCTGTCCAGTGCGATGGACACGGTGACCGAGGCTCGGATGGCGATCGCGATGGCCCGCGAGGGCGGCATCGGCGTGCTGCACCGCAACCTCTCGCCCGAGGACCAGGCGGCCCAGGTCGACCTGGTGAAGCGGTCCGAGTCCGGCATGATCACCAACCCGATCACCTGCAGCCCGGACGACACGCTGCGGCAGGTCGACGCGCTCTGCGGGCGCTACCGCATCTCCGGCGTCCCGGTGGTCGACGGCGAGGGCACCCTGGTCGGCATCGTGACCAACCGCGACATGCGCTTCGTCACCGACGACAGCGCCAAGGTGCGCGACGTGATGACCAAGTCGCCGCTGATCACCGCGCCGGTCGGGGTCAGCAAGGACGAGGCGCTGGCCCTGCTGCAGCGGCACAAGGTGGAAAAGCTGCCGCTGGTCGACGACAACGGCCGGCTGCGCGGGCTGATCACGGTCAAGGACTTCACCAAGAGTGAGCAACACCCCGACGCGACGAAGGACGCGCAGGGCCGGCTCCGGGTCGCCGCGGCGATCGGGGTGGGCGACGAGTCCTACAAGCGGGCGCGCGGGCTGATCGACGCCGGCGTCGACGTGATCATCGTGGACACCTCGCACGGTCACCAGCGCCAGGTGCTCGACATGATCGCGCGGCTGAAGAAGGACACCGTCACCGAGATCGTCGGCGGCAACGTGGCGACCTTCGCCGGGGCCAAGGCGATGGTCGAGGCCGGCGCCGACGCGGTGAAGGTGGGCGTCGGACCGGGCGCCATCTGCACCACCCGGATCGTGGCCGGCGTCGGCGTCCCGCAGATCACCGCGGTGATGGAGGCGTCCCGCGCCTGCCGTCCCGCGGGCGTGCCGGTGATCGCCGACGGCGGCATCCAATACTCGGGCGACATCGCCAAGGCGATCGTGGCCGGCGCCGACTCGGTGATGCTCGGTGGCCTGCTGGCGGGCTCCGAGGAGAGCCCGGGCGACCTGGTGTTCGTCAACGGCAAGCAATACAAGGCCTACCGCGGGATGGGCTCGCTCGGCGCGATGCAGTCCCGGGGTCAGGCGAAGTCCTACTCCAAGGACCGCTACTTCCAGCAGGATGTGCCGGAGGAGAAGCTGGTGCCGGAGGGCGTCGAGGGTCAGGTGCCCTACCGCGGTCCACTATCCCGGGTCGCTCAGCAGCTGGTCGGCGGTCTGCGTCTCGCGATGGGTTATGCGGGCGCCGAGACCATCACCGACTTGCAGGAGCGCGGCCAGCTCATCAGGATTACCGCGGCAGGTCTCAAGGAGAGCCACCCGCACGACATCCAGATGACCGTCGAAGCACCCAACTACCACTCCCGGTAAGGCAGAGGACCAGAAATGCGCGATGTCGTCGAGATCGGCCTCGGAAAGACCGCACAGCGCGGCTATCACCTCGACGACATCGCGATCGTGCCCAGCCGGCGCACCCGCGACGTCGACGACGTGTCGACGGAGTGGAAGGTGGACGCATACCCGTTCAAGATCCCGTGCGTGGCGCACCCGTCCGACGCGACCCAGAGTCCCGAGTCGGTGATCGCCCTGGGCCGTCTCGGCGGCCTGGGCGTGCTCAACGCCGAGGGGCTCTGGACGCGTTACGAGGATCCGTCCAAGGTCCTCGAGGAGCTCTCCGCGCTGGGTGAGGACGCGGACGCCACCCGGCGGCTGCAGGAGGTCTATGCCGAGCCGATCCGCCCCGACCTGATCGCCGAGCGGGTGCGCACCATCCGCGAGGGCGGCGTGACCGTGGCGGTGCGGGTGTCGCCGCAGCACACCCTGGCGCTGGCGCCGGTGATCCTGGACGCCGGGGTCGACCTGCTGGTCATCCAGGGCACCCTGGTCAGCGCCGAGCACGTCTCCACCACCGACGAACCGCTGAACCTCAAGGAGTTCATCGCGGATCTCGACCTGCCGGTGATCGTGGGCGGGTGCACGGACTACAAGACCGCACTGCACTTGATGCGTACGGGTGCGGCCGGCGTGATCGTGGGCGTGGGCGCCGACGAGTGGTCCACCACCGACACGGTCCTGGGCATCCGGGTGCCGATGGCCAGCGCGATCGCGGACGCGGCCGCCGCGCGGCGGGACTACCTGGACGAGACCGGCGGCCGTTACGTGCACCTGATCGCCGACGGTGGCATCCAGACCAGCGGCGACATCGCCAAGGCGATCGGCTGCGGCGCCGACGCGGTGATGCTCGGCGAGCCGCTGTCCCTGGCCGAGGGCGCGCCCGCGGGTGGCGCCTGGTGGCACTCGGCGGCCAGTCACCCGTCCCTGCCGCGCGGTGGCTTCTGCATCGCCGGCGAGCCGGACGGCACCCTGGAAGAGCTGCTCTACGGCCCGGCCGACCGCCCGGACGGCCAGCTCAACCTCTTCGGCGGCCTCAAGCGCGCGATGGCCAAGTGCGGCTACCACGACGTCAAGGAATTCCAGAAGGTCAGCCTGGTCCTCGACCGCTGACGCGCTTCGGTCGCCTTTCGCCTGGTCGGCATACTGTCGTGCCATGAGACGGGTGATCGTGGCGGCATCGATGGTGGGCGTGCTGCTGGCCGGCGGCTGCACGGGCGGTGACGACCCGGTCACGCCGCCCGCGGCGAGTCCGTCGACCCCGTCTTCCCCGCCATCTTTCAGCGCCGGCGCGGACGGCATCGGTGACCCGTATTTCCCCAAGTACGGCAACGGCGGATACGACGTGGCCGGTTACGACCTCGCGCTCGGCTACGACCCGGCGAGCGGGCGGCTGTCCGGCACGGCGACCATCACGGCGACCGCCACGCAGGACCTGTCCAGCCTCAACCTCGACCTCGCGCATCTGACCGCGAGCGCGGTCACCGTCGACGGCGTGGCCGCCGAGCATGCCGCGCGGGGCAACGAGCTGGTCGTCACCCCGGTCCGCGGTGTCCGCAACGGACAGCCGTTCACCGTGCGGGTGGACTACGCCGGCACGCCGGACGTGCTGGCGAACGACACGCTCGGGTCGGGTGGCTGGCTGCGTACCCCGGATGGTGGTTTTGCCCTGGGGCAGCCGGAGTCGGCCAGCACCTGGTATCCGGTGAACGATCACCCGGCCGACAAGGCGACCTTCAAGCTGGCCATGACCGTGCCGGACGGCCTGACGGCGCTGAGCAACGGCGTGCCGGGGGAGCGCACGGGCAGCGCGGGCAAGACCACCTGGACGTGGTCCGAGGATGCGCCGATGGCCTCCTATCTGAGCTTCGTGGTGATCGGGAAGTATCGCGTCGAGACCACCACCCACCACGGCAAGCCGATGATCACGGCGATCCCGGAGTCGTTGCCCGCGGACGGTCCGGCGGCCCAGTCGATCGAGACCACCGGCGAGGTGGCCGACTTCCTCGCCACCCAGTTCGGGCCCTACCCGTTCACCTCGTACGGCGGGATCGTGCTCGACGACAAGCGGATCTCCTACGCGCTGGAGACGCAGACCCGCCCGGTCTACGGCAGCACCTTCTTCTCCGGCGGCCCGAACACCGGTGTGGTGGCGCACGAGATCGCCCACCAGTGGTTCGGCGACAGCGTGGCGCTCGACCGCTGGCAGGACATCTGGCTCAACGAGGGCTTCGCGACCTATGCCGAGTGGCTCTGGTCCGAGCACCGCGGCCGGGCCACCGTGCAGGCGAACTTCGACCGGCGCTACGCGAACTTCACCTGGTCGGAGCCGCCGGGCGAGCCGGGTCCGGGCGGCATCTTCGGCCCGGCGGTCTATCAGCGCGGCGCGATGACCGTGCACGCGCTGCGCAAGGCGATCGGCGACGAGTCGTTCTTCGCGCTGCTCAAGACCTGGACGGCCGAACACCGGAACGGCAACGCGACCACCGGCGACTTCATCGCGGCCGCGGAGAAGGCGAGCGGCAAACAGCTGGACGACCTCTTCCGGGCCTGGCTCTTCGGCAAGACCCAGCCGCCGAAGCCCTGACCCCCTACTTGCCGATCAGCTCCTTGTGCTTGGCGAGGAAGGCGCCCGGCGCGTCCCGGGCCACCGCCTTGAGGAAGTCCCGCCCGACCGGCTGCAGCGCCTCGCCGATGTAGCCGCCGCCGCTGGTCACCGAGGCGCCCGGCAGCCCGACCAGGGTGATCTTGTCGCCGCGCAGCTCGCGCAGGGCATAGGCGAACTCCAGCACGCTGCGCTCGCCCGTGTAGGTCAGGGTGTCGCCCAGCGCCTGCACCACCGACTCCAGCTTCGCCGTGTCGGTGGCCAGCCCGGCGTCGTCGGCCTTGGTCAGCAGCGCCTGCACCAACTGCCGCTGATGCCGCTGCCGGGTGTAGTCGCCGCCCGCCGTGTAGCGCTGCCGCGCGTAGTCGAGCGCCTGCCAGCCCTCCAGCGTGCGGGTGCCGGGCAGGTAGGTCGCGGCCGGTCCGGTGTAACCGCCGCCGCCCGGGCGCAGGGGCCGCAGCTCGCCGTCGGGCGTGCGGTGCTGGGAGACCACCTTCTGGTCGATCTTCATGGTGACGCCGCCCAGCGCGTCGGTGAGCCGGCTCAGCCCGGTGAAGGTGAGCACCGCCCCGCCGTCGAACTTCTTGATGCCGGTGTAGCGCTCGACGACCCGCTGCAGGAGCGCGTACCCCTGTTTGGCAGTTGGTTTGTCGGTGCCGGGCACCCGGGCGCCGCGGCTCATCGCCTCGGTGATCTTGAACCGTCCGCCGGAGAAGCCGGCCGGCGGGTAGGCCGGCATCTCCACCCGCAGGTCGCGGGGCAGCGAGTAGAGGTACGCCGACTGCAGGTCCTCCTCGACGTGCAGCAGCATGATCGCGTCCGCGTGCGGCTCCCAGTCGGGGATGGTCACCCGGGTGTCGACGCCGACCAGCAGCAGGTCGAGCGGGCCGGTGATGTCCGCGCCCGCGGGCGGCGCCGGACTGGCCGAGGTCGGGGCCACCGAGGGTGGTCCGGAGGGCGGCGGCGCGGACGCCGTCGGCGGGTCGTTTCGCGAGGCCAGAGCCACGGCGATGCCGGCGCCGGTCAGCACCAGGACGACCGCGATCGCGGCCACCGCCCAGAGAACCCGCTTGTCTCGCATAGCGAAGAGAGTAGATCAGCTCAGGGGCAACGTGATCGCTCCCGAACGGGACCGGCCGTCGCTGCGTCTCCCGCCGACCGTGGAGTCATCCGGCCGGATCCGCCGCCCGGGTGAACGGGGGAACGATGCGGGCACTGGCTCTTCTGCTGACGATCGGTGGGCTCGTGGTGCCCGCTCCGGCCGCCGCCGCCGAGGCCACGGTGCCGCTGGTCGTCGGGGTGCGCGGCGACGCCGGTGAGATCCCGGACGCCCGCGCCATCGAGGTGCCGCGGAGCGAGGTCGCCGAGACGGTCGCCGAGCTGCGGGCCGACCCGGACGTCACCTACGTCGAGCCGGACCACACCGCCTACGCCTCCGTGATCACCCCGAACGACGCCGACTACGCCTCCCAGTGGGGCATCGCCAAGACCCGGGTGAACGCCGCCTGGTCGGTGACCCGCGGCTCGTCCTCGGTCACCGTCGCGGTGGTCGACACCGGCGTCCGGCGGCTGCCTGACCTGGCCGCCAAGCTGCTGCCCGGCTATGACTTCGTGAACGAGGACAGCGACCCGGCCGACGACAACGGCCACGGCACAATGACCGCCGGTGTGATCGGCGCCACCGCCAACAACGGCACCGGCATCGCCGGCATCTGCTGGTACTGCAAGATCCTGCCGGTCAAGGTGCTGGGCGCGCAGGGCGCCGGGTCGTACAGCGACATCGCCGACGGCATCCGGTACGCGGCCGACCGCGGCTCCGACATCATCAACCTGTCGCTGGGCGGCGCCCCGGACAGCCAGATCCTGCGCGACGCGGTGGCCTACGCGGTTGCCAAAGGCGCGCTGGTGATCGCGGCGGCCGGCAACAACGGCAGTTCCGCGCTGCACTACCCGGCCGCGATCCCGAGCGTGCTGGCGGTCGGCGCCTCCACGCCGGGGGACGCGCGCTACCCCTGGTCCAACTACGGCGCCTCCTGGGTCGACCTGGCCGCCCCCGGCTGCAACGTCGCGCAGAACCTGGCCCGCGTGCTCACCAACTTCTGCGGCACCTCGTCGGCCACGCCCTTCGCGGCCGGGGTCGCGGCTCTGCTCGCCTCGACCAGCCCGCGGCCGACCCCGGCGCGGATCCGGCAGGCGCTCACCAACTCGGCGGTCAAGCTGGCCGGCAACTGGGTCGCGGCGGCGTCCGGGCGGATCGACGCGGGCGCCGCGCTGAACTCGGTCGCGGTGCTGAACGTGGATCGCGCCAAGCCGACCGTGGCGTTCCGGTCGCCGGCCGTGATGGCCACCGTGCACGGCTTCGCCACGATCAACCTGACCGCGGCCGACGACACCGGCATCGCCAAGGTGCAGTTGCTGGCCGGCAGCCGGGTGCTCGGCACCGACTCGGCCGCGCCGTTCGCGTTCCGCTGGGCGACCGGCGGATACAACGGGACGGTGGGGTTGTCGCTGCGGGCGTACGACCGGGCGGGCAACGTGACGGTCGCGCGGCGCAACGTGTGGGCGGACAACACCGGGCCGGCGCTGACCGTGACCCGGGGCGCCGCCTCGGGCACCCGCGGGATCGCGAAGACCACGCCGTTCGCGGTGCGGGCCACCGACCCGGCCGGCGTCAAGCAGCTCGAGCTCTGGGCCAACGGCAAGCTGGTCCAGCGGGTCGCGGGCTCGGCCTACTCGTTCGCGGTTCCGGTCTGGAAGTTCGGCAAGGTCGTCAGCGTGCAGGTCAAGGCGTACGACCGGCTCGGCAACGCGCGGCTCACCCCGACCCGGACCTGGCACCGCTGACGTCGGTAAACTCGCACGTCATGACGACCCCCCGGCCCGTGCTCGTTGTCGACTTCGGCGCGCAATACGCCCAGCTGATCGCCCGGAGGGTGCGTGAGGCGCGGGTCTATTCCGAGATCGTGCCGCACGACATGCCGGTCGTCGACATGCTGGCCAAGGACCCCGCCGCGATCATCCTGTCCGGCGGGCCGTCCAGTGTGTACGAGCCCGGCGCCCCGGGCCTGGACGCCTCGCTCTTCGACAGCGAGGTCCCGGTCTTCGGCATCTGTTACGGCTTCCAGGCGATGGCCCAGGCACTCGGCGGCACGGTCGCGCACACCGGCGCCCGAGAGTACGGCCGCACCCTGCTCACCACCCAGGCCGGCACGCTGCTCCGCGACCTGCCCGGCGACCTGCCGGTCTGGATGTCGCACGGCGACAGCGTGACGATCGCGCCCGAGGGCTTCATGGTCACCGCCTCGTCCGGCGGCGCGCCGGTCGCGGCCTTCGAAAACGTCACCGCCCGGCGGGCCGGCGTGCAGTTCCACCCCGAGGTGGCGCACACCCAGCAGGGCCAGGAGATGCTCAGGCGGTTCCTCTACGACATCGCCGGCATCGAGCCGACCTGGACGCCGGACAACATCATCGAGGACCAGGTCGCTCTCATCAAAGCGCGCGTCGGCGACAAGCAGGTGATCTGCGGGCTGTCCGGCGGGGTCGACTCGGCGGTCGCCGCGGCGCTCGTGCACAAGGCCGTCGGCGACCAGCTGACCTGCGTCTTCGTCGACCACGGCCTGCTGCGGGCGGGCGAGGCCGAGCAGGTGGAGAAGGACTACGTGGCGGCCACCGGCATCCGCCTCAAGGTGGTCGACGCCGCCGACCGCTTCCTCGGCGCGCTCGCCGGCGTCGAGGACCCGGAGCAGAAGCGCAAGATCATCGGTCGCGAGTTCATCCGGGTCTTCGAGCAGGCCGCCCGCGAGGTGGACGCCGAGCGGCACGTCGAGTTCCTGGTGCAGGGCACGCTTTACCCCGACGTGGTGGAGTCCGGCGGCGGCACCGGCACGGCGAACATCAAGAGCCACCACAACGTCGGCGGGCTGCCCGACGACCTGAAGTTCGCGCTTGTCGAGCCGCTGCGCACGCTCTTCAAGGACGAGGTGCGCCAGCTCGGCGCCGAGCTCGGCCTGCCCGAGGAGATCGTCCAGCGGCACCCCTTCCCCGGGCCGGGCCTGGCGATCCGGATCATCGGCGCGGTCGACCGCGACCGCCTCGAGATCCTGCGGGCGGCGGACCTGATCGCCCGCGAGGAGCTCACCGCCGCCGGGCTGGACCGATCGGTCTGGCAGTTCCCGGTGGTGCTGCTGGCCGACGTGCGCAGCGTGGGGGTGCAGGGCGACGGACGCACCTACGGCCACCCGGTGGTGCTGCGGCCGGTCTCCAGCGAGGACGCCATGACCGCGGACTGGTCGCGGCTGCCCTATGAGGTGGTCGCGCGCATCTCCACCCGGATCACCAACGAGGTGCGCGAGGTGAACCGGGTGGTGCTCGACGTGACCAGCAAGCCGCCGGGCACTATCGAGTGGGAGTGATGTCGGCCGGCGGGACGTGGTCCTCGGGGACGGGTGTTCCGCCGGCTCCCTCGGGGATCAGGAACCACATCACCGGATAGGCGAGCAGCGAGACGCCCCAGGTGATCACGGCGAGCAGGGCGAAGCCCACTCGGACCAGGACCGGGTCGACGTTGAAGTAACGGCCGATGCCGCTGCACACGCCGGCCACGATGCGGTCGTCGAGGGGGCGCATCAACTGGCGGTAGGGGGTGACGGTTGGTGTTGTCATGCCTCCACGGTGCGCTTCCGGAGGCCCCTAAAACCTCGGTGATGGCCCCGATCCATACCCTGATTCGAGGCCCTTACTGCAGGTGACGGCCTGTGTGCGTTGAGCGTTCGACAGGCCTCTGAACTGCGATTACGTAGCGCTATCGCCCTGTCAGGAATCCGACAGACGATTTCTGCAGGTAACACAATCCCGGCAGAATGCCGCTGTGTGACCCCCGCATTGGAACCGTTACGCCGGATCGCCGCGTACGCCGTCTGCAACGACGCCGATGGCCGCGTCCTCCTGGTCCGGGCCTCCACCCGCTCCGGCACCCCCGGAGTCTGGTCGCTGCCCGGTGGCGCCGTCGATCACGGCGAGGACCCGAATCACACCGTCGTCCGCGAGACCGCCGCGGAAACCGGCCTGTCCGTCGCCGTCTCCGGACTGCACGACGTGCTGGCCGACATGCGGTCGCTGCCGCACCGAGGCGTCACCATCCACACCGACCGCCTGATCTATCAGGTCTCGGTCCGCGGTGGCACGCTTCTCGACCGGGTCGGCCACCCCACCGACCTGGCCCGCTGGTTCGACCCGGCGGACGCGGCCAAGCTCAAGCTCCGCGCCTTCACCGCGGCCGCCCTCGGGCTGCCCGAGGCGTCGGCCGATCTGCGGCCGGAGGGCGTGCCCGACTTCCCGTCGTTCTATGCCTATCCGGGCCCCGACGGGCTGCACCGGGCGCAGCGTTTCGCGGCCTACGCGATCGCCACCGATCCCCACGACAACCTGCTGCTCACCCGCATCGCGCCGGGCTATCCGGGGGCCGGCTGCTGGCATCTGCCGGGCGGCGGCACCGACTATGGCGAGCAACCCGGCACCGCGCTGATCCGCGAGCTGGTCGAGGAGACCGGTCAGCGGGGCCGCCTGGTGAAGTTGCTCGGAGTAGCGAGCCACCGTGACGCTGCGTCGCTCGGGCCCGAGGGATACCCGATCGACTGGCACGGCGTCCGCGCGTTCTACCGGGTCATCGTCGACGCGCCGACCGAGGTCGAGGTCGGCGACGTGGGCGGTTCCACCTCCGAAGCGCGCTGGATGGCCCTCAAGGAGGTCGCCGACCTGCCCGCCGACGCGCTCACCGAGGTGACCGCCGAGGCACTGCGGGCGGCACGCTTGACCTAACTTGGGTCGGGTGACGATTCGACAGGTCTCCGCGCACGGGCTGCTCCGCGACTCCGCGGGCCGGATGCTGCTGGCCGGTGATGCCCTGCCGGGTGGCCTCCTCGGCCACGGCGAGCCGCCGGCCGACGCGGTGACCAGGCATTTCCAAGAACAGACCGGTCTTTCGGTACGCACGACGAGCGTGCACGCGGTCACCGCCGAGATGTCGGCGGACGGCCGCGTGCACACCGACCGGATCATCTATGACGTCGAGCCCGTCGGCGGCGAGCCGCTGCCCGCGGCGACCTGGCAGATCCCGGACGAGCTGCCGCTCGGAGCGTTGCCGGCGGCGCCCGCCCCGACCGACCGCCGACACCAGCGGTTCAGCGCATATGCCCTGGCCACGGACCCGGCCGGGCGCATCCTGCTGACCCGGATCGCGCCCGGATATCCGAGCGCCGGGCGCTGGCACCTGCCCGGCGGCGGCACCGATCCGGGGGAGACGCCGGAGCAGGGGCTGGCCCGTGAGCTGGTGGAGGAGACCTCGCAGACCGGGCGGATCGTGGGGTTGATCGGGGTCTCCGATCGCCACAATCCGGCGGCGGTCGGGCCGGAGGGCGTACCCATGGATTGGCATGTGGTCCGGGTGCTCTATCGCGTGCTGGTGGACGCGCCGGGGGATGCCGTGGTCAGCGAGGCGGCGGGTGGCTCGACGGACTCGGTGGCCTGGTTCGAGCCGGCCGAGGCGGCGCGCCTGCCGCTCACCGAGATCGCCCGCGCGGCCGTAGCAGAAACCGTGGGTGACGTGATCAGTTAGACTCGTCACAGGGAGAGCCTGTGAGATGGGCCATCCCGTCCGCCCGGAGGAGGACTGCGGCGGAGCGCGTCGTTGCAATAGACGGCCGCGTCGTCTCCCGAGTGAGCGACTCGCTTGGGAACGATCGGCTGTGCAATGGTGTAACCCGCCGAAATCGGTACCCGTAAGTGCGAACGGGCCGTGGCACCGCCCCGCCGTGATACAGCCGCGGCCGGGTCAGACGATCCCATGGAGGAAGCACGTGCGGAGAACCCCCTGGCGCCGGCGACGTACGACGGACAGTCCCCGTCCCGCCGGGCGTCGTTGGGCCGGCCGGTTGCGTCGTGGCGGCACCGTCGCCCGGCAGGCGCTGCTGGTTCGCGTGGGTCGTCGCAGGTCCGGTGACTCCGGGCGCGCCGCCACCGCCACCCAGGCCGAGGTGATCTACACCGGATACGAGCCGGTCCGGACCCGCCCGGCGCTCCCGGCGGCGCCGATCACCGACGCCGTCTGCCCCGCGCTGCTGCCCGGTGAGCACACCGCCCGGCGCCGGGTCTCGTTCAGCCTCGTCAACGCGTGCACGCTGGCCAGCCTCGGCCTCGGCATGCTGGCGATCATGCTGGCCATGCACGACGACGTGCGGCTCGCCGCGGCCTGCCTGGTCGCCTGCGTGGCGTTCGACGGCCTGGACGGCGCGCTGGCCCGCAAGCTGGGCGTCTCGTCGCCGTTCGGGGCGCAGATGGACTCGCTCGCGGACATGTGCTCGTTCGGGCTCGCCGCTCCGGTCGTGGTCTATGCCTCCCTCGCGCACAGCGTGCCGACCCCGGCCGCCGCGATCGCCTGCGTGATGGTGGCCGGCTGCGCCGCGATCCGGCTGGCCCGCTTCAACGTCTCGCCCAAGGACGGCAAGTTCTTCTCCGGCGTGCCGACCACCATGGCCGCCGCCGTGCTGGCGCTGGCCGTGCTGATCGACCTGCCGGTGCCCGGCCTGGCGCTGCTCGGCGGGGTGGCCGTCCTCGCCTTCGCGATGGTGTCGTCGTTCCCCTACGCCAAGCTGGCCCGCATCGTGAAGCTGCCGCCGTGGTTCTGGCTGATGCCGATCGTGGGCGCGCTGGTCGACGCGCGGCTGACCTTCGTCGCGCTGGTCTGCGCCTATCTGGTGAGCGGCCCGTTCATGTGGCTGCGCGGCCGCCGGTCGGCGCTAGCGCCAGCGGGCGAGCACTGAGCTGCCGCCGATCACCTTGTCGTTGACGGTGACGGCCGGGGTCGCCCGGCCGGCCGGCAGATAGATGTCGGTGCGCGAGCCGAACCGGATCAGGCCCATCCGCTCGCCCTTGGCCACCAGCGTGCCGATCGGCACCCGCTGCACGATGCGGCGGGCGATCAGGCCGGTGCGCTGGGCCACCACCACGGTGCCCCGGTCGGTGTCCAGCACGGTGTACGCCGCGACGTTGTGCTCGGCGGCGGCGGTCATCGCGTTCGCATAACCGCCCTCCTCCACGAAGTAGTCGGTCACGCGGCCGGCCACCGGGGTGCGGTTGACGTGCACGTCGAGCACCGACAGGAAGACGGCGATCCGCAGGAAGTCGCCGCCGAACCGCTCCTCGGTGACGTGCTCGACGGAGAGCACCCGGCCGTCGCTGGCCGCCACGATGCTCTTCGGGTCGGTCGGGATGTCCCGCTCCGGGTCCCGGAAGAAGGCCGCGATCGGAGCTGCGGCCAGGGCCGGGAGCAGCCAGAGCTTGGAGCCGGGCCGGGCGCGGCGGGCGGCCGCGGCCAGGCCGAGCGCGATGCCGGCCGCGACCACGCCGTTCGAGTCGATGTGCATGCTCCGGGTGACCGGCACGCTCGACGGGCGGTATGCCGGCGACAGCGTGGCCGCGACCGTGGTGTTCGCCGGGCTGAACCGCAGCTTGTGGACACGCACCGGCGGGTTGTTGCGCATCACCAGGTCGGAGCCGACGCCGAAGAGCGCGCTCTGCCGGAACAGCTCGGCCGCGGCGCCGCCGGTCTGGCCCGGCACGGCCGGGGTGACCACGGTGACCACGGCGCCGTCGTTGAGATATTTGGACAGCGCGTCCAGGGTGGCCCGGGCCTCCTCGGCGGTGCCGGTCAGCGGCTCGCCGACGATCACCACGTCGGCCGGCTGCGCGTCGTCCAGGGTGTCCAGGATCGTGACCCGGTCGGCGACCCAGCTGCCCAGGCCGGCGATGTGGTCGCGGAGCAGCTCGGCGGTGCTGCGCTCGCCGGCCACCAGGGTCAGCGTGTCGTTCGGCAGCAGGGCCTCGACCGCGGCGGCGACCACCGAGGAGGCGTGGTCGGCGCCGAGCACGAGCGCCGAGCCGGCCTCGTTGCGACGGGCCAGCTCGGCGGTGAGGGCGCGGGCGGCGCGGTGGCCGATCCCGGCCACCGGCGCCGTGGAGACGGCAGGAAACGGCGTCATGACGGTGCGGGCTCCTCGCGTGCGGCAATGTGCTCGGCGGGCGATCAGGTGCCGAGCATATTGCCCCAACCTGGTCAGTCGCGCTTCGGGACGTCCTCCGCGGTGGCCGCCGGGTTCTCCCGGGTGAACCGTGCGGCCGGATCGTCCAGCAGTTCCCGGACGATCTCGGCGTGCATCTGCGGCGGCAGGTCGCCGGGCGTCTGCACGACCGCCTCGGCGGTCACCGGCTCGCGCACCTCGGGGCGGCGGCCGGAGCGGATCGCCCCGAGCAGGCCCACCACACCGAAGAGGATCAGCACGCCGGCCAGCAGCCAGCCCAGCATCGGCAGCGCCAGTTCCACCACCTGCGAGACGGCCCACCAGAGCGCGACCAGCAGGAAGATCGTGCCGAAGCCGAGCGAGACGCCATCGGTGCGGTGCGGCCTCATCGGGACACCTCCACGTTGCCGGTGCTCATCACGATGTTCAGGTTGAGCGTGCCACCACCGGCGCCGTCCGGCCCCAGGTGGGTGAAGGGCTGCGCGCCGGCCTGCCGGGCCTCGTACTCGTGCCCGAAGATCACCGCCCGGCCCTCGCTCATGCCGACGTCCACGGTCACGTCCACGTTCGGTGGCAGCAGCACCTCGACCTGGCCCAGCTTCATCTCCACCGTGGTGGTCTGCTCGGCGTCCGCGAAGTTCACCCGCCGGAGGTCCAGGACGGCGTTGCCGATGTTGAAGTCGTAGCGGTCGGCCACCCCGTTGAGCGTCGTGGGCCGGTAGACGTTGCTGCCCACCTGGCCGCCGACCCGCTCGACGCCGGTCGACACGGCCAGGCCCATCGTGGCGAGCAGGGCCAGCGCGATCAGGCCACGGGACCGGCCGAACCAGGCGCCGACGATCAGGCCCAGCGCGATCGTCGCCAGCGCGGCGGCGAAGTATGCGGACACCGGCACGCTCGCACCGGCCAGGTCGATCAGCGTCACGCAGCCCATCACCAGGATCAGCCCGAAGAACGTGGCGCTGCCCAGCTTCGACTTCTCCTTGGGCGGCTTGGGCGGCTTCGGTGCGCGGGCCGGCGCGGGCGGCGGCGGTGGCGGGCCGGCATAGGGCCCGTGCGGCGCGAACGGCGGGCGGTATCCGCTGGTGGGCGGCGCGAAGGTGGGCGGCCGGGGCGGCAGCTTCTCGGTGCCGGGCTCGGTCAGTGGCACGGTCGGCGGCTCCTGGTCGGTCGAGTCCTCCGGCGACGGCGGCTGCGGTGCCTCCGGCGGCGTGGGAGCCTGGGCGTGCTGATGCGGCTGATGGTGGTGCTGATGCGGCTGGTGCTGGTGCTGCTGGTTCGGGATGAGCGAGGTGAACAGCGCCGGGTTGTTGCGCTTGAGCAGCACCGCGGCGCCGATCAGCACGGCGATCGCGAGCAGCGCGGCCCGGAACCCGTCGTTGACCACGAAGACGAAGGTCAGCACGGCCGCGCCGCCGAGCAGGATGATCGACAGCGGCTTCATGCTCGACCGGCCGCGACCCAGCAGCGACTCGATCGGCGAAGCGGTGTCGTTCTCCGCCGGGATGGCCAGCCAGCCGATCAGATAGAGCAGCACGCCGGCGCCGCCGAAGAGCCCGAGCACGGCCATCAGCACCCGCCACAGCACCGGGTCGGTGTTGGTGGCGTTGCCGAGCGCGCTGCTCACCCCGGCGATGTAGCGGGGGCGCAGCGGGCGCACCAGCTTGTCGCGGGTGAACGTCGGGCGGTCACCCTCCGGGCCGGCGCCGAACCACGGCGGCGGCGTCGCGGCCGGCGGCGGATCGTCCGCGGGCGGGGGAGGGTCATAGGGCGGCGGCGGAGGAGGCGGGGCGGTTGATGCCGCACTCGTCGGCTGTGCAGCTTCGTCGGTCATGCCATCGATACTGACGGTCCGCGGTGCCCGCTCGCCTCCGGAACCGACCCTGACGGGACCCTGAGATCCCGCGGCCGCAGACCTGGGGGTAGTTACCCGTGGTCTGCCGGCTCGCGGCGTGTGACGATCGGAGGGAACGTCAGGAGGACCGAGATCACCACCACCGCCGCACCCACGCCCGCGCGCCGTCTTTACCGGCCACGCGACCACCGCATCATCGCCGGGGTCGCCTCCGGACTGGCGCGTCACCTCGGTGTGCCCGTGGTCGCGGTGCGGATCGCTCTGGTCGTACTCCTGGGATTCAATGGTCTTGGTCTGTTGCTTTATGCGGCCTTCTGGGCGGTTGTTCCGCAGCAGGTGCCCACCGGTGAGCCGCCGCCGCGCCGCAACCTGGCCTCGCTGGTACCGTTCGCCGCGATCGGCATCGGCGTCGTGCTGCTGCAGAGCCTGCTCTTCGGGGACAACGGCGTGGCGGGCACGGCCGGCTGGCTGATCGCGATCATCGCGCTCGGCGCCGGCGTGATCTGGCATCAGGCCGACCCCAGCCGCCGCGGTCCCGGGTTCGAGGACGTGCCGCAGGCGCCCTGGCTGGCGGCCGTGGTCGCGGAGAGCGACCGGCGGTCCTTCCTGTTCCGCTTCGTCGGCGGCGGCGTGCTGGTCGCCACCGGCATCATCGGGGTGGTCGCGGTCTACGCCCCGGCCGGCAACCTGACCTCGGTCTTCAACGGCGTGATCTTCGCCCTGATCGGGCTGCTCGGGGTGGGTGTCGTGGTGGCGCCGCTGATCTGGCGCACGTTCAGCCAGCTGCGCGCCGAGCGCGAGGGCCGCATCCGCGAGCAGGAGCGCGCCGAGCTGGCCGCCATGGTGCACGACCAGGTGCTGCACACGCTCGCCCTGATCCAGCGCAACTCCACCGACATCAAAGAGGTGCAGCGCCTGGCCCGCGGCCAGGAGCGCAGCCTGCGGAACTGGCTCTACAAGCCGGCCGCCTCGCCGACCGAGCGGTTCGCCGCCGCGCTCGAGGAGGCCGCCGCCGAGGTCGAGGACACCTATGCGATCACGGTGGAGACCGTCGTGGTCGGCGACACCGACTGTGACGACCGGGTGGGCGCCCTGGTCGCCGCCGCCCGCGAGGCACTGGTGAATGCGGCCCGGCACGCGGGGGTGCAGACTGTCTCGTTGTATGCCGAGGTGGAAGAGGACGAGCTCAGCGTCTTCGTCCGGGACCGCGGCGCCGGCTTCGACATCGACCAGGTGGAGGAGTCCCGGCACGGGGTCCGCGGCTCGATCGTCGGTCGCATGCGCAGGCACGGTGGCAAAGCCGTGATCCGCAGCGCGGTCGGTGACGGCACCGAGGTGCGCCTCACCCTTCCCGCGTCGCGCGAAGGGGTCACCGCAGGAAAGGAAGCAGTCCGATGACCGACGAACGACGGCTCACCGTGTTCCTGGTCGACGACCATGCCATGTTCCGCGCGGGGGTCCGGGCCGAGCTGGGCGCGCACGTCGACGTGGTCGGCGAGGCCAGTTCGGTGGCCGAGGCGATCTCCCGGATCGCCGCCACCGGCCCCGACGTGGTGCTGCTCGACGTGCACATGCCGGACGGCGGCGGGCGCGCGGTGCTCGAGTCGATGCGCCGCACCCACCCGCAGGTCAAGTTTCTGGCACTTTCCGTCTCCGACGCCGCCGAGGACGTGATCGGGCTGATCCGGGCCGGCGCGCGGGGCTACGTGACCAAGACCATCTCGCCGGACGAGTTGGCCGCGGCGATCCGCCGGGTCGCCGACGGGGACGCCGTGTTCAGCCCGCGACTGGCCGGTTTCGTGCTGGACGCGTTCGCCGCCCGGCCCGACGTGCCGGTCGCCGACCCCGAGCTTGACCAGCTCACCAACCGCGAACGCGAGGTACTGCGGCTGCTGGCGCGGGGGTACGCGTACAAGGAGATCGCCAAGGAGTTGTACATCTCGATCAAGACCGTGGAGACGCACGTGTCGAACGTCCTGCGCAAACTCCAGATGAGCAACCGTTACGAACTCTCGCGTTGGGCCGCCGACCGCCGCCTCGTTTAGGCGACTGTCGAGAAGAGAGCACGGAGTATCCGCCTAATATCGTCTTGGTAACGGGCTCACGAGGTAGGCGTTTTCCTGTGGAAAGGTGGCCGTACTCACACAACCCCGGTGAGCGCCACCTGAAGGAGACACTCCCATGGTTGGGAAACGCCCATGGAAGCTGGCGGCCGGTGCGGCCGCCATCGTCCTGTTGGCCGCCGGCTGCAGCGGCGGCTCCGACGACAGCGAAGCCTCCGCGAACAGCGTCGTCATCGGCATCGTCGAGCCGCAGCACCTGATCCCGTCGAACACGACGGAGACCAGTGGCTCACAGGTGCTGAACTCGCTCTTCTACCCGTTGGTGAGGTTCAACGAGCAGAAGCAGCCGGTCGAGGTCGCGGCGGAGTCCATCACCTCGGACGACAACAAGGTGTGGACGGTCAAACTCAAGCCGGGCTTCACATTCAGCAACGGTGAACCGGTGGTCGCAGACAATTACATCGACGCCTGGAACCACGGCGCATATGGTCCGAACGGCAACGGCGCGGCCTACTTCTTCGAGCGCATCGCGGGCTACGCCGACCTGCAGTCCAAGGACCCGGACGGCGAGGACGGCGCGCAGAAGGCGCCGGAACCCAAGGCCAAGACCATGACCGGTCTGGCGAAAGTGGACGACACCACCTTCACCATCACCCTGTCCGCGGCGTTCGCCGGCTGGAAGTCCGTGATGGGATACACCGCCTTCTACCCGCTGCCCAAGGCCGCGTTCTCCGCGCCCGGCGTGCTCGCCGAGGCCTATGAGCAGGCCCCGATCGGCAACGGGCCGTTCAAGGTCCGCGGCAACTGGGAGCACGACCAGCAGATCGTCGTGGACAAGGTGGACGGCTTCAAGGGCGAGGTGCCCAAGGTGGACTCGATCACCTGGAAGATCTACCAGGACCAGGCTTCGCAGTACGCCGACCTGGTCGCGGGCAACGTCGACGTGATGACGCAGATCCCGATCGAGAGCCTCGGCGCGGCCTCGGGCGACCTGGGTGAGCGGTTCCAGAAGAGCCCGAACTCCAACTTCGCGTTCGTCGGCTTCCCGACCTTCCAGAAGGAGTTCGCCAAGCCCGAGGTGCGGCGTGCGCTGTCCATGGCGATCAACCGCAAGGAGATGACCGACCAGATCTTCCTCGGGTCGCAGACTCCGGCCACGTCCTTCGTGTCCCCGGTGGTGCCGGGCTACCGCGCGGACACCTGCAAGGAGTTCTGCACGTACGACCCGGCGAAGGCCAAGGCGCTCTACACCTCGGCCGGCGGTCCCGCCGAGCTGAAGATCACGTACAACGTGGACGGCGGGCACAAGGCCTGGGTGGACGCGATGTGCAACCAGATCAAGGCGTCGCTCGGGGTGAACTGCACCGGCCAGGGTGAGCCCAAGTTCGCCGACCTGCTGACCAAGGTCCGGGCCAAGGAGCCGGTGGGCCTGATCCGGCTCGCCTGGATCATGGACTACCCGCTGATGGAGAACTACCTCGGCCCGCTCTACGGCACCGGTGGCTCGTCGAACTACTACGGGTACACCAACCCGGCCTTCGACAGCCTGGTCAAGCAGGGTTCCGAGGCGGCCACTCCGGAGGCCGCGATCCAGAAGTGGCAGCAGGCCGAGGACATCCTCGTCCAGGACATGCCGGTGCTCCCGCTGCGGTTCGGCCAGAACGTCTTCGGCCACTCCGAGAAGGTCACCAACGTCAGTGTCGACCTGTTCGCCAAGACTGACATCTACAAGATCGAGGTTGCCGCCAGCTGATCCAGCCGGCGGTGGATGGTGGGGGCAAAGGGCCCCCGGGGCCCCCCCCCCCCCCGGGGAGAAGCGAAACACACACCGTTCCCTCCCCCCCGCCGCGTCTTTTCCCCACGGGTTTTTGCTCCTTTCTCGGCCCCC
>NZ_JBVJIP010000003.1:414522-736102 GCF_055586225.1 Actinoplanes sp. NPDC051388
CACTCCACCAGACACCAAATCCCACCGCCGCCCTCCCCCCCCCCCCCCCCCCCCCCCCCCCCCCCCCCCCCCCCCCCCCCCCCCCCCCCCCCACCACCCTTCAGTGGAAGAGGCCGAATCCATATGTTCCGCTACCTCGTGCGGCGTCTTCTCCAGATGGTTCTGACCTTCTTCGGAGCCACCTTCATCGTCTACGCGCTGATGTTCGCCAACCAGCGCGACCCGATCCAGGCACTGGCCGGTGAGCGGCCGATCACGCCTGCCCAGCGGCAGGTGCTGACCGAGCGCTACCACCTCGACGAGCCGTTCTTCATGCAGTACTGGTACTACATGAAGGGCCTGCTCACCGGCGACTTCGGCACCTCGCTGACCGGCCGCAAGATCTCCGACATGATGGAGCAGGCGTGGCCGGTGACGATCCGGCTGGCGCTGCTCTCGATCATCATCGCGGCCTTCGTCGCGATTCTGGCCGGCGTCATCTCCGGCATCCGCCGCGGCGGCGCCTTCGACAACGTCACCCTGCTGGGCACGCTGATCATCCTGTCGCTGCCGATCGTGGTGCTGGCGCCGCTGGCCCAGCTCGTCTTCGGCATCCAGCTCGGCTGGTTCCCGCCCACCGCCGGCCGCGACGCGTCACTGTTCACCCTGCTGCTGCCCGCCCTGGTGCTGGGCAGCCTGGTGGTGGCCACCGAGCTCCGGGTGACCCGATCGTCGGTGGCCGAGAACCTGCGCTCCGACTACGTGCGCACCGCACGGGCCAAAGGCCTCACCCGCCGGCGGGTGATCGGCGTGCACGTGCTGCGCAACTCGCTGATCCCGGTGATCACGCTGATCGGCGTGGACATCGGCAACCTGATGTCCGGCGCGATCGTCACCGAGGGCGTCTTCAACATCCCTGGGGTCGGCTTCAACCTCTTCCGGGGCATCAACACCGAGGACGGCCCGCTGGTGGTCGGCTTCGTGAGCGTGCTGACGATCGTGTTCCTCGGCGTCAACCTGCTCGTCGACCTGCTCTACGCCGCGCTCGACCCGAGGATCCGCTATGAGTGACATCGAGGCGGTGACCGCGGCCGAGGGGGTCGGCGGCACTTCCGCGCCGGCTCCGGGGGAGCGCCGCGACAAGCCGCGCAGCCTGGCCGGCGACGCCTGGAACGACCTGCGTCGCAACAAGATCTTCTGGGTCGCGTCCGTGCTGGTCCTGGTGTTCGTGGTGATGGCCATCGTGCCGCAGCTGTTCGGCGCGAGCGATCCACGGGACTGCGCGCTCAACCGGCAACACGCCGGCGCCAGCGGCAGCGCCCTCTTCGGCTTCGACTTCCAGGGCTGCGACGTCTATGCCCGCACCATCTACGGCGCCCGCAACTCGATCTTCGTCGGGGTGCTCGCCACCGCGATCTCCGGCATCGTCGCCCTGCTCATCGGGCTGGCGGCGGGCTACTTCGGCGGCTGGGTGGACGCGCTGCTGTCCCGCTTCATCGACATCGTGCTCGGCCTGCCCTTCCTGCTCGCCGCGATCGTGCTGGCCCGGCGCCTCACCACGGATCCGAGCAGCAGCGGGTTCTGGGCGGTCACCCTGACCCTCGGGTGCCTGGGCTGGACCACCGCGGCCCGGGTGATGCGGTCGTCGGTGATCGCGTCGAAGAACCAGGACTACGTGGCGGCCGCCCGGATGCTCGGCGCCGGCCCGGCCCGGCTGATGATGCGGCACGTGCTGCCGAACTCGGTCGCGTCCTTCGTGGTGGTGCTGACCATTCTGCTCGGCGTCAACATCGCCACCGAGGCCACGCTGTCCTTCCTCGGCGTCGGGCTGCAGGGCGACGCGATCAGCTGGGGCATCATGATCAACGAGAGCGGGCCGTACGTGCGTACCGCGGCCGGGCCCCTGGTCTGGCCGTCGGTGTTCCTGGCCCTGACCGTGCTGGCCTTCATCATGCTGGGCGACGCCGTGCGCGACGCCTTCGACCCGAAGCTGCGGTGAACCGGTGACCGATATCAGAGCCGAGATGGACGTGCTGCCCGGCCTCGACCCGGGTGCGAACCTGCTCGAGGTGACCGACCTGCATGTCGAGTTCCGCACGCAATACGGCGTCGCGCACGCGGTCAACGGCGCGAACTTCCACCTGCAGCCCGGCGAGACGCTGGCCATCCTGGGCGAGTCCGGCTGCGGCAAGTCGGTGACCGCGCAGGCGGTGATGGGCATCCTGGACACCCCGCCCGGGTTCGTGACCGCCGGCGAGGTCCGCTACCGCGGGCTGGACCTGCTCAAACTGCCCGAGTCGCAGCGGCGCAAGGTGCGCGCCAACCGGATCGCGATGATCTTCCAGGACGCGTTGTCCGCGCTGAACCCGGTCTACACCGTCGGATTCCAGCTCGGCGAGTTGTTCCGGGCGCACCGGGGGATGAGCCGGCCGGACGCCAAGAAGCGCTCGATCGAGCTGCTCGACCTGGTCCGGATCCCGGCCGCGAAGGAGCGCATCGGCGACTATCCGCACCAGTTCTCCGGCGGCATGCGGCAGCGCGTGATGATCGCGATGGCGCTTGCCCTCGACCCGGAGATCCTGATCGCGGACGAGCCGACCACGGCGCTCGACGTCACCGTGCAGGCGCAGATCATGGGCCTGCTCGCCGACCTGCAGCGCGAACGGAACATGGGCCTGATCCTGATCACCCACGACATGGGCGTGGTGGCGGACGTGGCCGACCGCATCTCGGTGATGTACGCGGGCAAGGTGGTGGAGGAGGCGCCGGTCTACGACATCTACGCGCGGCCGGCCCACCCGTACACCAAGGCTCTTCTCGAATCGATTCCGCGGCTGGACATGAAGGGGCAGGAGCTGAACGTGATCCGCGGCCTGCCACCGGCGCTGACCGCGATCCCGGCCGGCTGCGCATTCCACCCGCGGTGTGCCTATGCCCAGGACACGTGCCGGGCCGATCCGCCCCCGCCCGCATATGCCGTCGCACCGGGCCGCACCGCCCGCTGCCACTTCTGGAGTGAGGTGATGGGCGATGAGTGACGTCGTGCTCGAGACGACCGGCCTGGTCAAGCACTTCCCGATCACGCAGGGCATCGTCTTCAAGACCAAGGTCGGTGCGGTCCGCGCGGTCGACGGCGTGAACCTGACGCTGCGGCGCGGCGAGACGCTCGGCGTGGTGGGCGAGTCCGGCTGCGGCAAGTCCACACTGGCCAAACTGCTGGTCGGGCTGGAGCGGCCGACGGCCGGCGCGATCAACGTGCGCGGCGAGGACATGGTGCGCATGCACGGTGGCGCGTTGCGGCGGGCGCGGCGGCACATCCAGATGGTGTTGCAGGACCCGTACACCAGCCTGAACCCGCGGATGACCGTCGGCGACATCATCGGCGAGCCGTTCGCGATCCACCCCGAGGTGACCCCGCGTAAGGGCCGGCAGAAGGCGGTGCAGGACCTGCTGGACCTGGTGGGCCTCAACCCGGAGCACATCAACCGCTATCCGCACCAGTTCTCCGGCGGCCAGCGCCAGCGCATCGGCATCGCCCGCGCGCTGGCGCTCAAGCCCGAGATCATCGTGTGCGACGAGCCGGTCAGCGCGCTGGACGTGTCCATCCAGGCCCAGGTGATCAATCTGCTGGAGAGCCTGCAGAACGAGCTCGGCCTGTCCTACATCTTCATCGCGCACGACCTTTCGGTGGTGCGGCACATCTCCGATCGGGTGGCGGTGATGTATCTCGGCAAGATCGTCGAGATCGGCAACGACGAGGAGATCTACGAGCAGCCGACCCACCCGTACACCCAGGCTCTGCTGTCCGCGGTGCCGGTGCCCGACCCGCGCCTGCGCGGCCGCAAGGACCAGATCGTCCTGGAGGGCGACGTGCCGTCTCCGGCCAACCCGCCGTCGGGTTGCCGCTTTCGCACCCGCTGCTGGAAGGCCGAGGCGATCTGCTCCGAGGAGGAGCCGCTGCTCCAGATCCGCGACCGCTCGGCACACCCGAGCGCCTGCCACTTCGCCGAGGTCCGCGACATCCTGCACACCCACTGAGTGCGCCTTCCGCCACTGGCCTCATTCGTCCGGTCGGTGCGCGGCGATCAGGTGGTCGATGAAGGTGTCTCGGACGGCGGTTCCTCGCGCCAGGGCCAGATATAGCAACGGGCCGATCAGGAGCGCGGCCCGTTCCTCGGCCGGCAACGCGGCACGGATGTCGTCGCCAGATTGGATCGGGAGCGCGCCGAGGCGGCCTTCCAGCTCGCCGAAGATGCGCTCGCGGCGCTTGCTGCGCTCGTCGCTGCCGGTGGCGTCGCGTTGGATCAGGGCGGTCGTCATGCGCACCACCGCGGGGAAGAGGAGATCGTCGGCCAGGCTGCGGAGCTCGGTGTGCAGCCAGGGCTCGAGCGGCTGCCGGGGATCGCGGAAGTACGGCAGGTCGTACTCGTCCATCACCTCGTCCAGCAGGGCGTCGATGCTCGGCCAGTGCCGATAGACCGTGGCTCGCCCGACCCCGGCCCGGTCCGCGACAGCGGCGAAGGTCACCGACGCCGGCCCGCTCTCGCGCAGCAGCGCCCGGGCTGCCGCCACGATGCGGACCCGGCTGCGGACGGCGCGAGGGTCGCTCATCGATGCATCCTATGAGCAACCCGGCACGAGGACTGTCGCCAAGCCGATGACCAGATTCCGAGACGTCGGTACTGCCGGAATTTGAGTGGTTCGCCCGCCGCCCGGTGTCTATCGTGCGCGGCATGGAGATCAGGGATGCCTCGGCGCGAGACCACGACGCCGTGCGCGAGGTGGTGCGGCGCGCGTTCGGCGCACACGGTGACGTGGTGGCGGATCTGGTGGACGCGCTGCGCGCGGACCAGCCCGCGGCCAGGGAGTTCGTGGCGGTGGACGCCGAGCAGGTGACCGGGCACGTCATGTTCACCACCAGCCTGCTGGACGCCCCGCGCCGGCTGGTCGACGTGCAGGTCCTGAGCCCGCTCGCGGTGGCGCCGGAGTTCCAGAAACAGGGAACCGGCCGGGCGCTGATCAAGCACGGCCTGGCCGAGCTGGACAAGCAGGGCGTCCCGCTGGTCTTCCTCGAAGGCGACCCGTCCTACTACAGCCGGATCGGCTTCACCGCCGGCGGCGACGACGGCTTCCGCAAGCCGTCGCTGCGCATCCCGGACGCGGCGTTCCAGGTCTGGAAGCTGGCCGCCTACGAACCGTGGATGACCGGCACGCTGGTCTACGCGGCCACCTTCTGGACCTACGACTGCGTGGGTCTGCGAGACCCCGACGCCTGACAGCTCGTGATCCTAGGCGGGTCGGTCAGTGGGTGGCGCCCAGCTCGATGAGCAGGACACCGGCCATGATCAGGGCGATGCCGACGAGCATGACCCGGGTCAGCGGCTCCTTGAAGAGGATGCGGGAGGCGAGCGCGGTCAGGGCCACGCCCGAGGCGGCCCAGATGCCGTAGGCGACGCCCAGCGCCAGGCCACCGCTCAGGGCCAGGGTCAGGCACGCGAACGCGGCCAGATAGCCGGTGGCGACCACCAGGTACCACCTCTTCGAGCCGCCGGGCTGTGCCGCCATGCGCAGCGCCAACGTGGCGGTCACCTCCGTGCCGATCGCGACCGCCAGATAGAGCCAGACCATCAGGCGGCTTCCCGGTCGGGGGCGTGCGCGGCCTGCGAGCCGAACTCGACGCAGAGGACGCCGGCGATCACCAGGGCGATGCCCGCGCCCATCAGCGCGGTGAACGGGTCGCCGAACAGGAGCGTCGCCAGCACGGCCGTGAGAGCCACGCCGGACGCGGACCAGATGCCGTAGGCGACGCCGACGCCGATCCCCATCCGGAGGACGACCGTCATCACCGCGAACGAGCCGACATAACCGGCCGCGACGAGCGCGTACCAGGCCGGGTGGTCGAGGGCGGCGCGCAGGGAGAGCGTCGCCGTCACCTCGAGCAGGATCGCCGCGTAGAGCAGCAACCACTTCTTCACGGTCGGCTGCGACCGGAGAACTTAGAGGGGCCCGCGGCCGGCGCGGAGGATCATGAGCGCGACCTGCGTGCCGTCCGCGCCGAGCGCCTCGCGGAAGCGCTCGACGATCTCGCGCTCGCGGGAGAGGACCAGGCGGGTGCCGCCGGAGGCCATGCGGGTCTTGCCGACCTGCTGGGAGAGGTTGGCGCGCTCCAGCCAGAGATCGATGATGGCCTGGTCGATCTCGTCGATCCGCTCGCGCATGGCGCGGATCTCGTCGGCGGCGAGGCCCTCACCGGCGCCGGTCGGCTGGTCGATCACATCGGCGTTCATGTCGTGCTCCTCGGGTGCTTGCGCCTCGGTGGGGCCGGCCCGGGCAGCATCAAGCCCCGGGCCGACGAGCCCGGGGCTTGATGTAGGAATGTCGTTCAGACGCGTCCTACGGCCGCCGGACTGCCGGTGCCATAGGCAAAAAATCGCCGCGTCTGCTGGATCACGAGCCGAGTATGCCCTCGCTTCGGGCTGGTTCGCAAGGAAACAGCCCGAAGCGTGGGAACCCGATCAGGGGACCAGCGTGATGCGGTTGGCCGGGCCCGGAGCGACCGGAGCGGCCGAGGTCAGGTACGCCGCGAAGGCGTCCACGTCGAAGCCCGGCGCGGTGACCCGGTCGGTGCCCTGGGTCAGGTTGGTGAAGCCGTCGCCGCCGTTCGCCAGGAAGTCGTTCGTGGTGACCCGATAGGTGGTCGCGGGGTCGATCGGCGTGCCGTTCAGGGCCAGCGCGCTGACCTTGGAGCCGGCCGGCGCGGACGCCGTGTACGTGTACGTCAGCCCGGCCGACGGCTGCAGGATGCGTTGCGTGGTCTGCCCGCCGAAGCCGACGAACTGCTGCTCGAGCACGTTCTTCAGCTGCGCCCCGGTGAAGGTCTGGGTGACCACCAGGTTGTTGAACGGCTGCACGGTGAACGCCTCGCCATAGGTGACCTGGCCCGGCGCCTCGGCGCCGCTCGGTGCGAAGGCCAGCGAGGCCCGGATGCCGCCCGGGTTCATCAGGGCGATCTGCGCGGAGGCGCTGGTCCTCGTGTACGCCAGCTGGGCATCCGCGATCACGTCACCCAGCGGGCTCTCGCCGCTCGGCCGCGCGTCCCGCACGATGTCACCGGTGATCGAGCCGATCACCCGGTTGGCGATCGGGGCGACCGCGGTGCGGTATTTGTCGGCCAGCCGCTTGGCCTGCGGGTCGACCGTGTCCGGGTTCTTGACGAAGGCGCCGCCGGCGCCGACCTGCCACGAGCCGTCGGGGTTGCGGACGCCGTTCTCGACGATCACGTTCTGCGCCGTGACCTCGGCGAAGCGCCGGGTGCGACGGTCCAGCGAGTAGTCGATGTCGGTGACCAGCTGACCGTTGGTGCCGGCGCTGGTGACCACCGAGGTGCCCGCCTTGTTGGGCAGCGTGCACGAGTAGAACCGGTGCGTGTGCCCCGACACGACCAGGCTGAACTCCGGGTTGAGCCCGGCCACGATCGGCACGATCGGCCCGGTGAAGCCCGCGCAACCGCTCGGGTCGGCGGTGCTCGCCTGCTGGCCGCCCTCGTGCACCAGCAGCACCTGGGCCTTCACGCCGAGCAGCTTGAGCAGGTTGCCCCACTTGTTGGCGGTCTCGATCTCGTCCGCGAAGGTGACACTCTGGATCCCCGCCGGGTTGACGATCCCCGGGGTCCCCTCCAGGGTCATGCCGACGAACCCGACCGGCACGCCGCCGATGAACTTGATGTCGATCGGCGGCAGGATCGGCAGCCCGGTGCGCTTGCTGATGGTGTTCGCCGCGAGGTAGTGGAACTTCGCCCCGCGGAAGCCGTCGCCGTCCTGGCAGCCGTCGGTCGGGTGGCAGCCGCCGCGCTGCATGCGGAGCAGCTCGTCGACACCCTCGTCGAACTCGTGGTTGCCCACCGAGCTGACCTCGAGGCCGACCTCGTTCATCAGCTCGATCGTCGGCTCGTCGTGGAACGCGGCGCTGACCAGCGGGGTGGCGCCGATCAGGTCACCGGCGCCGACCGTGGTGGTGGTGCGGCCCTCGGCCTTGGCCTCGGCACGCAGCCGCTTGAGGTAGGTCGCCAGGTATTCGACACCACCGGCCGGGGTGCCGTTGACCGCGGCGCCGCTGCCGGCCGGCGGGTCGATGGCGCCGTGGAAGTCGTTGTAGCTGAGGAACTGGCCTTTGACGGTGGCGCCGTGCAGCCCGTAACTCACACTGGCCGGCGTCAGCCCGGTCGGAGCTTTCGCGGCGGGCTCCGGGGCGGGCCGGGCCAGCGGCAGGGTGGCGACGACGGCCAGGGCGAGGGCGGGCACGGCGAGGTGGCGCAGCGCGGCCCAGCGGCGGGGTCGATCCATGTTATGCGGTCTCCCGATCGGGTTCGGTTCCGTTCGTCAACGCCAACACTCTTCTGTATCGACGCTGGTCAGCGCTACTACTTCCGGGTGACAGCTTGATTGCACGAGGAATTTTTCGTCTCGTAGCGGGGCGGGTGGTGCAGACCGTCACTCCCGTGCGGGCCGGTCCGGCGGCCGCACGCTGCGCTCCGCGGCCGTCCTCCCGGCGGCGTGCGTGAGTGGTCACCCCCACCGCTGTCGCGGCACTGCGTCCGGCTCGCCATGATGGACCCGTGGCGTCGCAGCGGGTGAGTGTGCGGACACGGTTGATCACGGCCGCGGTCGTCTGCTTCACGCTGGCCTTCGGTGCGTTGCTCGTCTTCCTGTTTCTGCGTCAGCCGACCCTGGCGAAAGTCAAGGACCTGGTCGGGTTCTGCAGCCTTGCGGTGGCGTTGGTGGGTGTGGGTCTGACGGTCAGGGCGCAGCGGTTGCCGCCGGCTGATCCGGCGGCGGCGATGCCTGGTGCCGAGCGCGACCTGGCCGATGTCGTCCGTGCTCAGTGGAGGGCGGAGGCGTCGGGGCGCGGGCTGCTCACCAACGCGTTGCGCGTGCGGTGGGCGTCCACGTCGCGCGCGATCCAGGCTGACGCGGCCACGATTGTCCCGGCCGACGGCAGCAAGGTGACCAAGCTGCGGTGGACCGGGGAGGTGACCGAGGCGGCGGCCCGCTTCCGCAAGCTGCCGGCCCGGCGTCTCGTTGTGATCGGCGAACCCGGGTCTGGGAAGTCTTCGCTGGCCGCGCTGCTGGTGTGTGGATTGCTCGCCGATCGTCCGGCGGAGGAGCCGGTGCCGGTCCTGCTCAATCTGGTGGGGTGGGATCCGCACGGCGAGCATCTGGACGACTGGTTCGCCCGGCGGATGGAGGAGGAATATCCGCTGCTGCGGGATCGGCGGCGATTCGGTGTGGGGATGGCTGCTCGGTTGATCTCGAGCGGTCGGGTGTTGCCGATCCTGGACGGCTTGGACGAGATGCCGGACGGCGTGCGGGCAGCGGCGCTGGACTCGTTCGCGGCGGCGGTCGAGGTGGATCGTCCGTTCGTGCTTACCTGCCGGACTCGGGAGTTCACCGAGCTGATCGAGCGGACGGACACCCCGCTGGCGCGCGCTGCCGTGGTGGAGTTGGAGCCGGTCACCCCTGTGGCGGTGGCGGATTATCTGCCCGGCGGCCAGATGGGTGGAGGGAAGCGGTGGGCGGCGGTGGTGGAGGAGGTCAGGGCGCATCCGGACGGCGCGCTGGCGGAGGTGCTCTCCACGCCGCTGATGATCTCGCTAGCTCGGAAGGTCTATGAGTCACCGCAGACGAATCCCGCGGAGCTATTGCGGATGCCGTCGGTCGCCGACCTGGAGGTGCATCTCCTCGATGCCTATCTCCCTGCGGTGTATCGCCGTGGAGTGCCAGCTCATTCGGGTCGGACGCGGCGACGCGAATACGAGATCGGTGATGTGCAGCGGTGGCTGCGGTTCGTGGCGACGGAGCTGACGGGCAGGCATGAGATCGACATCGTCTGGTGGAGAACCCCTCAGTGGCTGCGCGCATCAGTCGAACGGCTGCTGGTCAGTGCGGTGGTCATGGCGTTCGTGGGTCTGGCCATCGCGGCTCTGGCGGGCGCCGAGTTCTGGGCGTTCTCTCTGACATCCCTGATCGTTCCGTTCATCGCACTGGGCGGGTTGGAAAGAAACGGTAGGCCGCATGCCTTCGACTTCAATGTTCTCCGTGCGTTGGCCGGTGGGACCGCCGCAGGGGCGATCGCAGGGGCACTGCTTCTCTTCGACGGCATCAGACTCGACGAGGCCAGCACCACCGCCGGGATGGTCGTCATCGCGCTGGCTGGCCTCGGGTTCGGCACCGGCCGTTCGTCCCGTCTTGCCGACCTCGCTTCTCCGCTGGCGGCACTGCGAGGCGACCGGAGTGGCTTTTTGACGATCTTGGTGGGAAGCATCCTGATCTACGTCACGGCCATCGTTCTAGTGCAGGCCACGGGCAGGTGGATCTCGGTAATCGGGGTCATGCTGGTGATCGTCGGATCTGTGTTGACGTTGCTCCTCTTAGCCGGGTGGTCCGGGGCGGCCTGGTTCCGGTTCGCTGTTGCTCGGGTGTGGCTGGCCGCGTGGCGGAAGATGCCACTCGGACAGATGACATTTCTCGAGGACGCGCACCGCCGTGGAGTGCTGCGGCAGGTCGGGGCCGTCTATCAGTTCCGCCACCTGCGGCTGCAGGAACATCTCGCCGCCAGCGCCCCGACCCGCCATCCACAGGCCCCCGAAGTTGTCGTAGGGGCGGCATAGACTTCACGCCGTCATGCGAGCGCTCCCGGAAAACCCCCAGTTGCCCTTCGGCACGCCTCCCGTCAAGGAAGACAAGCCGCCGCGTCCGTCTGCCCGGCGGCTCGACGCCGCCGCCCTGCTCGAGGGGCTCAACGGTCCGCAGCGCGACGCCGTGACCCATGCCGGGTCGCCGCTGCTGATCGTCGCGGGCGCCGGCTCGGGCAAGACCCGGGTGCTGACCCACCGCATCGCCTATCTGCTGGCCGAGCGCAACGTGCACCCCGGCGAGATCATCGCGATCACGTTCACCAACAAGGCCGCCGGCGAGATGAAGGAGCGGGTGGCCGCGCTGGTCGGGCCGCGCGCCCGGCTGATGTGGGTCTCCACGTTCCACTCGGCCTGCGTGCGCATCCTGCGTGCCGAGCACCAGCACGCGGGGCTGAAGAGCACCTTCTCGATCTATGACGCGGACGACTCGCGGCGGCTGATGCAGCTGGTGGCGCGCGAGCTCGACCTCGACCCCAAGCGTTATCCGGCGCGTGGCCTGGCCGCCCAGGTCTCCAACCTGAAGAACGAGCTGGTCGAGCCCGAGGAGTTCGCCGAGCGGGCCAAGGGTCCGCAGGAGCGCGCCGTCGCCGAGGCCTATGTGCTCTATCAGCGCCGGCTGAAAGAGGCGCACGCGCTCGACTTCGACGACATCATCATGAGCACCGTGCACCTGCTGCAGTCGCATCCGCTGGTCGCCGAGGCCTACCGCCGTCGCTTCCGGCACGTGCTGGTCGACGAATACCAGGACACCAACCACGCGCAATACATGCTGGTCAAGGAGCTGGTCGGCCAGGCCGGCAGCGATCCGGCTCCGGGCGAGTTGTGTGTGGTCGGCGACGCGGACCAGTCGATCTATGCGTTCCGCGGCGCGACCATCCGCAACATCCTCGAGTTCGAGCGCGACTACCCGGACGCCCGCACGATCCTGCTGGAGCAGAACTACCGCTCCACCCAGACGATCCTCTCCGCGGCTAATGCGGTGATCGACCGCAACACCTCGCGCAAGCCCAAGCGACTGTGGAGCGACCAGGGCGCCGGCGAGCAGATCGTGGGTTATGTGGCGGACACCGATCACGCCGAGGCCGACTGGGTGGCCCGCGAGATCGACCGGCTCACCGACCGCGAGGACGTGCGCCCCGGCGACGTGGCCGTCTTCTATCGCACCAACAACCAGTCCCGGGTGTTCGAGGAGGTGTTCCTCCGGGTCGGCTTGCCCTACAAGGTGGTCGGCGGCGTGCGCTTCTACGAGCGCAAGGAGGTCCGCGACGCGCTGGGTTACCTGCGTGCGATCACCAACGACGACGACACGGTGAGCGTTCGCCGGGTGCTCAACACCCCACGCCGCGGCATCGGTGACCGGGCCGAGGCGTGCGTCGAGGCGTTGTCGTCGCGCGAGCGCATCTCGTTCGGTCAGGCGTTGCGCCGGGCCAAGGAGGCGCCGGGCATCCCGTCGCGTGCGGTGGGCCTCATCGCCGACTTCGTGGCCATGCTCGACGAGTTGCGCGAGATGTCGCAGACCGCGCCGCCCGAGGAGGTGCTCGAGGCGGTGCTGCGCCGTTCGGGCATGCTGGCCGAGCTCGAGGAGAGCATCGACCCGCAGGACCAGGGCCGGGTGGAAAACCTGCAGGAGCTGGTGAGCGTCGCCCGGGAATACACCGAGCGCGTCGAGGCGCAGGCCGCCGAGGACGAGGAGGCGCCGGCCGCGACGCTGGCCGGATTCCTCGAGCAGGTGGCGCTGGTGGCCGACGCCGACCAGTTGCCCAGCGACGACCCCGAGCACCAGGGCGTGGTCACGCTGATGACCCTGCACACGGCCAAGGGCCTGGAGTTCCCGGTGGTCTTCCTGACCGGGCTGGAGGACGGCGTCTTCCCGCACATGCGGGCGATGAGCGACAACACCGAGCTCGAGGAGGAGCGCCGGTTGGCTTATGTCGGGATCACCCGCGCCCGCCAGCGGCTCTATCTCTCCCGTGCGGTGACCCGGTCCGCGTGGGGACAGCCGCAATACAACCCGCCGTCGCGCTTCACCGACGAACTGCCCACCGAGCTGGTGCGCTGGGAGCGCACCGGCAGCTCATACACGTCCTGGTCCGGCACCGGGGGCGGCGTTGGTGGCCGCGGCGGGGGAGACCGGTCCCGCGGCGGTGGCTTCGCCGGGGGCACGCCGAAGGCGCAGCGTCTCGCCGACCGGCTGGGCATCGACGGCAGCAAGCTGGCGACCGCCAGCGACCTTCCGCAGGCGCCCAAGGTGGCGACCGGAGACCGGGTCAACCACCAGCGCTACGGCCTGGGCCGAGTGCTCACGGTCGAGGGCCACGGCCCGGGAGCCCGAGCCCAGATCGACTTCGGTGACCAGGTGATGTGGCTGATCCTCCGGCACGCCCCCATCGAAAAGCTCTAAGGGCCTGTCACGCCGCAGCCCTGGTCGATCCGCGAGACGGACCCTAACGCTCCTCGTGGTCGTCCTCGGTTGCGGTGGTGCAGCCGGGGATCTCGATGCCGTGGGCGCGCAGCCAGGCGGTCGGCTCGATGGGGTTCTTGTAGTGGTCGGCGTGCACCTCGAAGTGCAGGTGCGGGCCGGTGGAGTGGCCCGTCGAACCCTCGTTGCCCACCTGCTCGCCGGCCTTGACGCGCTGGCCCACCTGCACCGCGATGGCGGACATGTGGGCATAGTGCGTGAGGAAGCCGTTGCCATGGTCGATCAGGACCGCGTTGCCGTACCCGTCGGCCTCGCCCGCGGAGACGACCAAGCCCGCGCCGACCGACCGGATCGGGGTGCCGCTCGGCGCGGCGAGGTCGACGCCGGCGTGCAGCCGGCCCCAGCGCTGACCGAAGCAGGACGTGGTCGAACCCTGCGGCATCGGGTTGACCCAGGCCGCGGCGGCGACGACCGGCTTGGGCCTGACCTTGCGGGAGACCTTGGCGGAGGACAGGTGGGGCGCGCCCGAAGGGGTGGCCTCGGTGATCGACGGGTCGAAGTAGGCGGGATCCTGCTCGACCAGGCGGCCGGCGGCGGTGCCGGGCATGTCGGCGGTCGGGTCGGTCGGTGTGTGCGAGACGGTGTGCGAGCGCAGCGAAGTCACGTCGGCGCGGCTGGGTGAGGCGGTCGCGGCGATGCCGACCCCGGCCACGCTGATGCCGGCGATCAGGGCGGCGGCCATCGCGACGCGCTGGCCGCGGGCGCCGAGCAGGGCCGGGGAGATCGCGCGGTAGCTGGTCCGCCGGGGGCGAGGCCGCCCGGCGGCGCTCGCCTCCGCCGGGAGCAGGTCGGTCGGCGTGAGGGGTGCGTCCGAGGTGAGCAGAGCCAGGTACGCCGAGGCCGCGGCGTCCGGCGCCAGCGGCGCATCGGAAGAGATCAGCGCAAGGTGGGCCGCCTCGTTCGAGATCCGCGGATCCGCGGGCCGCTCAGCGACCATCACCGCTCCGGCGGTCGGTGAGCCCACCGCAGGCGAGTCGGTGACCGGCACGGCGGCGGAGACAGCGGTGGCGCTGGACAGCGGGCCGGTGGAGGCGAGCAAGTCGAGGTAGGCGCGCTCCGGGGCAGCCACCGTGGTCGCGGTGGGCAGCGGATCGGTGGAAGTGAACAGGTCGAGGTTGGTCCGCATGGCGGCGTCGTTGGAGTGGCCCTCGGCGGTGGCGGGCTCGGGCCCGCTTGCTGGGGTTACGGCGCGATGCTGCACGACGGGGTGACCCTCCAAAGCTCCGAACTAGCGGTGACCGACACCTGAGCAGTCGGCACGGCCCGGAGGGCATGAAGGGGGATCGGTCGCAACCAACCAAGCTGCAACCTGCGGGGCCTCGGGCGAGGCGGCGATCGTGACCCGGGCCACGCGCAGACGTCGGCTGTGTGCCGGAAGTGGCGGGTGGGTCGGAAGGAGCGAGTGGGTCAGGAAGCGGCGAGGTTGCCGTACACCGACTCGATCTTGAGCTTGATGTCGACGCCGTGCTGGCGGAGCAGCGGGATCGGGTCGACCGGCTTGCCGTTGACGTGGATCTCCAGGTGGAGATGCGTGCCGTAGGAGTAACCGGTGTTGCCGACCTCGGCGATCACCTGGCCGGCCTTGACCTTGTCGCCCTGCTTGACGAGCAGCCGCCGCGAGTGCGCATAGATCGCCTCGGAGCCGTCGTCGTGCTTGATCGTGATCGCATATCCGTAGCCGCCGTCGTAGCCGGCCTTGGTCACCTCGCCGCCGTGCACCGCCTTGAACGGCATCCCCTCGGGGGCCGCCAGGTCGATGCCCGCGTGCAGCTTGTTGAGCCGCACCCCGAACGCGGAGGTGAACGTGTAGTCGTCGAGGGGGAGCAGCCACGCCTGGCGCTCGGCCTCAGCCTCGCTGAGTTGCTTGGTGGTGACATCATCGGCGCCACGGTCGGTCCCGCGGTCGGCGCGGGCGGCGTCGTTGTTACGAGCCGCGATGTCGTCAGAGATCTTGGAGGTCTCGAGGTCGTGCAGGACGGAGGGGCTGACCGCCTTGGCGTCCGGGAAGTTGCCGGCGCCCAGGGCGACGACCCCGGCTCCGACGAATGCGGCGGCGCCAACCACCGCGTAACGACTGCGTGGGGGTGTGGCTACGCGTCGGCGACCGCGATAGCGATCGGGCTCGGACGACAAGCGCTGACGCACGTACGACCCTCCGACGACACCTCATTGACAGGCCGGCTCAACGCCTTCCCCTAAGGGAAAGCTCAGTGGTCGAGCCGGGCATCTTCCGGGGTTAACCGGTTGACAGCCGTGGGCCACGGTAACGAAGCGGCGTCCGTGTCACAAGTCGCACCGCCAATTCCCTGACAGTTCTGTATCAGCCCTGTGGCGCGAATGTCCGACTTCGCTGCTTTCGGGAGAGACTAGCTGCCAACAGTCTGTAACGGATCGGCGAGCAGAAAGTTATGTGACTAATCAAATGCGCGGAGTAATCGATGTGCTGCACTGGGTTCGGCAGGGCGGCTACGCTGCGGGCGCGGGTGGGGTTACCGTTCGTTCAGGTGGCATGGGCAGGGCCGTTCGTCGAGGAGGGGTCGCAGATGCAGGCACGAATCAGGGTCGTGGTGGCCAAACCGGGCCTGGACGGCCACGACCGCGGCGCGAAGGTGGTGGCGCGCGCCCTGCGGGACGCCGGCATGGAGGTCGTCTACACCGGCCTGCACCAGACTCCGGAACAGATTGTCGAGACCGCCATCCAGGAGGACGCCGACGTGGTCGGCCTTTCCGTGCTCTCCGGCGCGCACATGACGCTGTTCCGCAGGGTGATGGAGCTATTGGCGGAACGTGACGCACGCGACATTGTCGTGTTCGGCGGCGGCATCATTCCGGAGGACGACATCGCCGAATTGCAGAAGCTCGGCGTCGCGAAGATATTCACCCCGGGCGCGACCACGGCATCCATCATCGAATGGGTTCGCGCCAATGTGGCTTCGCAGGTCGGCTGAGACGCCGATCGAAACAGGCGGAGACGCCGGTCAATGCGGGCTTGTGCAGAGGTAAAGGGAGAGGCCGGACGCACCCCTCACACGTCCGGCCCCTCTATGCACGATGCCCCGCCGCCACCCCTCGACCGACAGGGCATCGGCCGCTTTACGCCGGCTCGCTGAGCGCTCCGACACCACACTCAACGACGCCCTTCAACGGGGGTTACGCGAGTTCGGGGAACTTTCTGAAGTGGCCGGTGTGTGCCGTCTTGCACACCGCGCACCCGCGCCGGTGCGGCACCCGGCAGGGTGACTAGTCTCCAGAAGAGGTCGTCCCACGAGAGGTGGCGACCGGACATTCCTCTCATGCGGACGGCGCCTGGCATCACGCGCCGCGGACACGGGTCGGAAGGAGACACGTGGACCTGTTCGAATATCAGGGGCGTGACCTGTTCGAACGGCACGGGCTGCCCGTGCTGGGCGGCGGCGTCGCGGAGACCCCGCAGGAGGCTCGCGCGATCGCCGAGCGGCTCGGCGGCAAGGTGGTCGTGAAGGCCCAGGTCAAGGTCGGCGGCCGCGGCAAGGCGGGCGGCGTCAAGCTGGCCGACGGCGCGGACGAGGCCGAGGCCCGCGCGGCCGACATCCTCGGGATGGACATCAAGGGCCACACCGTCAACAAGGTGATGCTGGCCGAGACCGCGGACATCAAGGAGGAGTACTACTTCTCCTACCTGCTGGACCGCGCCAACCGCACCTTCCTCTGCATCGCCAGCGTGGCCGGCGGCATGGAGATCGAGACGGTCGCCGAGACCGACCCGGACCGGGTCGCCAAGATCGCGATCGACGCGAACCGGGGTGTGGACGAGGCCAAGGCGCGCGAGATCGTCGCCGCCGCTCAGTTCCCGGCCGAGGTCGCCGAGCACGTCGTCGACATCGCGGTGAAGCTCTGGCAGGCCTTCGTGGCCGAGGACGCCAGCCTGGTCGAGGTCAACCCGCTCGCCAAGGTCGGCGACGGTCGGGTGCTGCTGCTGGACGCCAAGATCACGCTGGACGAGAACGCCGGCTTCCGGCACCCCGACCACGAGGCGCTGGTGGACCAGTCCGCGGTCGACCCGCTGGAGCAGGCGGCCAAGGCCAAGAACCTCAACTACGTGAAGCTGGACGGCGAGGTCGGCATCATCGGCAACGGCGCCGGCCTGGTGATGTCCACCCTCGACGTGGTGGCATATGCGGGCGAAGGCCACGGCGGAGTCAAGCCGGCCAACTTCCTCGACATCGGCGGCGGCGCGAGCGCCCAGGTGATGGCCGACGGCCTCGAGGTGGTGCTCTCCGACCCGGCGGTGAAGTCGGTGTTCGTCAACGTCTTCGGCGGCATCACCGCCTGCGACGAGGTGGCCAACGGCATCGTGCAGGCCCTGGCGCTGCTCGGCGACCGTGGCGAAGCGGTGACCAAGCCGCTCGTGGTCCGGCTGGACGGCAACAACGCCGAGGCCGGTCGCGCGATCCTCGACGGCGCGAACAACCCGCTGGTCGAGCGGGTGGACACGATGGACGGAGCGGCCGAGCGCGCCGCCGAGCTCGCGGCTGCGGGGAAGTGACGACATGGCTATCTGGCTCACCAAGGAATCCAAGGTCATCGTCCAGGGCATGACCGGCTCGGAGGGTTCCAAGCACACCCGCCGCATGCTGGCCGCCGGCACCCACGTCGTGGGCGGCGTCAACCCGCGCAAGGCGGGCACGACGGTTAGCTTCGACGGCACCGAGCTTCCGGTCTTCGCGAGCGTCGCCGAGGCGATCAAGGAGACCGGCGCCGACGTGTCGGTCATCTTCGTGCCGCCGGCGTTCACCAAGGCCGCGATCGTCGAGGCGATCGACGCCGAGATCCCGCTGGCCGTGGTGATCACCGAGGGCGTGCCGGTGCAGGACTCGGCGGCGGCCTGGGCGTACAACGTCGCGAAGGGCGAGCGGACCCGGATCATCGGGCCGAACTGCCCGGGCATCGCCTCACCGGGCGCGTCCAACGCCGGCATCATCCCGGCCGACATCACGCCGGCCGGTCGGATCGGCCTGGTCAGCAAGAGCGGCACGCTGACCTACCAGCTCATGTACGAGCTGCGGGACATCGGCTTCTCCACCGCAGTGGGCATCGGCGGCGACCCGATCATCGGCACCACCCACATCGACGCGCTCAAGGCCTTCCAGGACGACCCGGAGACCGACGCGATCGTGATGATCGGCGAGATCGGCGGCGACGCCGAGGAGCGGGCGGCCGACTTCATCAAGGCCAACGTGACCAAGCCGGTGGTCGGCTACATCGCCGGCTTCACCGCCCCGGTCGGCAAGACCATGGGCCACGCCGGTGCGATCATCAGCGGCTCGGCCGGCACAGCCGACGCCAAGAAGGTCGCGCTCGAGGCCGCGGGGGTCAAGGTCGGCAAGACCCCGAGCGAGACCGCGCGCTTGATGCGCGAGGTCATGAGCTGATTTTCAGTACGCAGAAGGCGGCGCGCCGCACTCGGAGCAATCCGGGTGACGGCGCGCCGTCGTATCTGCATCGCTCCGGTGGCCCCGGCGTGGAAAAGTAGGCGCCGATGCCCAGCACGCCGGATCATCCCGACGGCTCGGACGGCCCCGACGAGGGCGCCGCCGGAGTGGAGGATGCTGCCGCCCGCGAAACGGTGCAGATCGATGTCGCGAACCATCCGACGCGGCGGGTCGACGTTCGCCGTGGCGACCCGCGCGAGACCGTGTCCCTCGACCGCAAGACGGTCAAGCTGCCCGGCCAGCGTCGCCCGGCCGAGCGCGCCGGCCGCGCCCCGCTGATCGTCGCGGCCGGCTTCGCCACGCTCTGGGCCGCGCTGCTGTCCTATCTGCCGGTCGCCGCGGTGATCGGCCTGGCCCGCACCTTCGAGGGCGCCGGCGGCCTGGGCGGCGCCGCGGCCGGCGGGCTGGCCGCCTGGCTGCTCGGCCACGGCGTGCCGCTGCAGACCTCGATCGGCGCCGTGTCGCTGGCCCCGCTGCTGCTCACCCTGCTGGCCGGCTGGCGGCTCAACCGCGCCGGCCTGCACGTCACCCGCGCGATCGGCGCCCGCCGCAGCGGCTCCCCGCGCGCCGCCTTCGTGGTGGCCGGCACGGTCGGTCTCTGGTACGCAGTCTTCGGCGCCCTGTCCGCGATGCTGATCAGCGGTCCCGGCCTGGAGGTGTCCGCACTCCGCGCGGCGACGCACTTCTTCGTGGTCGGCGTCGGCGGCGCCCTGGTCGGCTCCCTGCGCGGCACCGACGCGGTGGTGGTCCTGGCCCGCCGGCTGCCCGCCGCCGCCCGCCACGCCCTGCGCACCGGCATGGTCGCCACGCTGCTGATCCTGGCCGCCGGAGCCGGCGCGGCCGGGCTCTCGGTGGCGATCGGCGGCGGCCAGGCGGCGGACATGATCGCCGCCTACCGCACCGGGGTGGCCGGTCAGGCCGGCATCACGCTGGTCAGCCTGGCGTTCGGCGCGAACGGCGCGATCTGGGCCACCGCCTATCTGCTCGGCCCGGGATTCGCGCTGGGCGCCGGGTCGGAGGTGGGACTGACCGACGTGACGGTGGGCCCGCTGCCGACCCTGCCGCTGCTGGCCGGCCTGCCCGCCGGACCGATGGGCTCGGCCGGCGTGCTGCTGCTCGCCGTCCCGGTGCTGGCCGGGCTGCTGGCCGGCGGCCTGTTGACCTATCGGCTGCGCCGGGATGCGGCGTTGCCCGCGAAGTCCGAGCGCGCCAACCTCGGCTGGCCGACGATCCTCGGCTCGGCGGTGCTCGCCGGCCCGGTCGCCGGCCTGGTGCTGGGCCTGCTGGCGGCGATTTCCGGTGGCGCGCTCGGCGACGGCCGGCTGTCCGACCTCGGCCCGAACCCGTGGACGGTCGGGGTGGTCGCGGCCGTCGTCGTCGGCGTGTCCGCCTGCCTCGGCGCGGCCGCCGTGCGCCAGTTCCGCAGCAAAGCCAAATAGCAGGCAGCGAAGCAGCCGGAACAGAGCAGCCGGGAACAGAGAGAAGGAGAACGCCCCGGCCATCGGCCGGGGCGTCCTCTCAGCTGGGGTGGATCAGTTGGTGCCGTACAGGCCACCGAGCGCGCCGGTCGCCGCCAGGATGATGTTGACGACGATGTTCAGCGCCGCGATGCCGAAGCCGACGTACGCCAGTGTCGGCGGCTTCCCGACCTTCCGCGACTCCAGAAGGCAGAGCACGGAGAAGACGATGCCGAGGATCGGGCAGCAGATCGCGAAGACGATGCCCAGGACGCCCCAGAGCGTCACCTTGTCATTGCCGGCCGCCGCGGGCGGCTGCTGTCCGTAGTAAGGGGGTGGCGTCACGTGAATCCTCCGTGTTGAAAAACGATTCCTGAGAACAAGTTGAAAGACGGGCAGCGTAACTGATGATCAGTGGTTTGTGTTGTCCGCGAGCCGACCCGTCCGCGGCGCGTCGCAGAAGCGGAGATAGGGTGCTCAGGTGACCGACCCCGCGCCCGCCCGCCTGGTCGTCCTCGTCTCCGGTTCCGGCTCCAACCTGCAGGCGTTGCTCGACGCATCCGCCGACCCCGCGTGGGGCGCGCAGGTGGTCGCCGTGGGCGCCGATCGTGACGGCATCGCCGGGCTCGACCGTGCCGCCCACGCCGGCGTGCCGACCTTCGTGGCGTCCGTCAAGGCGTTCACGACCCGCGACGACTGGGACGCCGCACTCACCGCTCTCGTCGCCGAGCACAAGCCCGACCTGGTCATCTCGGCCGGCTTTCTCAAGCTGGTCGGCCCGGTCTTCCTGGCCGCTTTCGAGGGGCGTTATCTGAACACGCACAACGCGCTGCTGCCGTCCTTCCCGGGCATGCACGGCCCGCGCGACGCTTTGGCTTACGGCGTGAAGATCGCCGGCGCCACGCTCTTCTTCGTCGACGCCGGTGTCGACACCGGGCCGATCATCGCCCAGGTCAGCGTGCCGGTGCTCGAGGACGACACCGAGGAGACGCTGACCGAGCGGATCAAGGTGGCCGAGCGCGCCCAACTGGTCGAGCAGGTCGGCCGCCTGGTCCGCGAGGGCTGGACCATCGAGGACAGAAAGGTACGAATCCCGTGACAGCTCCGCCGACTGATAGTCCAGGCTTGGGTAGCGGCACAGCTGAGGACCGTCGCCCGATCAAGCGCGCGCTGTTGAGCGTGTACGACAAGACGGGACTCGTCGAGCTCGCGCAGGCACTGCACGCCGCCGGGGTGCAGGTGGTCTCCACCGGTTCCACGGCCGGCGCGATCGAGGCGGCCGGCGTGCCGGTGACCCGGGTCGAGCAGGTCACCGGCTTCCCCGAGACCCTCGACGGCCGGGTCAAGACGCTGCACCCCAAGGTGCACGCCGGTCTGCTCGCCGACCGGCGGCTGCCGGCCCACGAAGCCCAGCTGACCGAGCTCGGCATCGAGCCGTTCGACCTGCTGGTCAGCAACCTCTATCCGTTCACCGCCACGGTCGCCTCGGGCGCGAGTGTGGACGAGTGCGTCGAGCAGATCGACATCGGCGGGCCGGCCATGGTGCGGGCGGCCGCCAAGAACCACCCCTCGGTCGCCGTGGTCACCGCCGTCACCGCGTACCCGCTGATCTTGCAGGCCCTCGACGAGGGCGGATTCTCGCTGACGCAGCGCAGGCTGCTCGCGGCTCGCGCCTTCGCGGACATCGCGGAATATGACGTCGCGGTGGCGAACTGGTGCGCCACCGTGCTCGCGCCGGAGGAGTGGCCGGAGTTCGCCGGGATGGCCCTGCGCCGGCAGACCCCGCTGCGTTATGGGGAGAACCCGCATCAGGAGGCGGCGCTCTATCTCGACCGGGCGGCGCCGCCCGGTCTCGCGCAGGCCGAGCTGGTGCACGGCGGCGAGCTGTCGTTCAACAACTACGTCGACGCGGACGCCGCCTGGCGCAGCGCGAACGATTTCGCCGAGCCGTGCGTGGCGATCATCAAGCACGCCAACCCGTGCGGCATCGCGGTCGGCGCGGACATCGCCGACGCGCACCGCAAGGCCAACGACTGCGACCCGGTGTCGGCGTTCGGCGGGGTCATCGCCGCCAACCGCGAGGTGACCGAGGCGATGGCCCGGCAGCTCGACGGCATCTTCACCGAGGTGATCGTGGCGCCGTCCTACGCGGTCGGCGCGCTCGAGATCTTCCGCGAGAAGAAGAAGCTCCGCGTGCTGGTGGCCCCGGCGTGGGCGCCCGCGCCGGCCGAGATCAAGCAGGTCGGCGGCGGCGTGCTGGTGCAGATGGCCGACCGGATCGACGCGGTCGGCGACGACCCGGAGGGCTGGACGCTGGCCACCGGTCCGGCGGCCGACGAGGCCACGATGCGCGACCTGGCGTTCGCGTGGCGGGCGATCCGCAGTGTGAAGAGCAACGCGATCCTGCTCGCGCACGACGGCGCCACCGTCGGCGTCGGCATGGGCCAGGTCAACCGGGTCGACTCGGCACACCTCGCGGTGAAACGCGCCGGTGACGATCGGGCCCGCGGCAGCGTGGCGGCGAGCGACGCGTTCTTTCCGTTCCCCGATGGGCTCGAGGTGCTGATCGCGGCCGGCGTCAAGGCGGTGGTGCAGCCCGGCGGGTCGATGCGCGACAACCTCGCCGTCGAGGCCGCGGAGAAGGCGGGCATCACGCTCTACCACACCGGAACCCGGCACTTCTTCCACGGATGACCGACATCCGGGTCGTGCACAACGAGACCTTCCGCGGCAAGGACTGGGCGCTGGCCGAGGAGAGCAAGGTCCACTACGAGGACTGCGCGTTCCACGACATCGACTGGTCCGAGTCGCTGCTCAGCGGCTGCACGTTCACGCACTGCCAGTTCGGCAACGTGCGCTTCAACGCCGTCGCGCTGACCCGCTGCGCCATCCTGCAGTCGACGATGACCCGGTGCTCGTTCTTCGACGCCACGCTGACCGACTGCAAGCTGACCGGCACGCAGTTCCTGGACTGCTCACTGCGCCCGATGACGATCGACGGCGGCGACTGGGCGTTCGTGTCGCTGCGCGGGCAGAATCTGACCTCGGCCAAGCTGGCCGGGTTGCGGCTGCGTGAGGCGGACCTGACCGGCGCCGACCTGACCCGGGCCGACCTGCAGGGCGCCGACCTGTCGAATGCGCGGCTCAAGGACGTCGTGCTCAAGGGCGCCGACCTGCGCGGGGCGGACCTGGGCGGGGTCGCGCTCAAGGGCGTGGACCTCAGCGGGGCGAAGATCGATCTGGCACAGGCGGCGATGTTCGCCTCGGCATACGGAGCCGTGGTAAGCGGCTGATAGGTTCCAAAAAACGCGAACTGGGAGTGGGAAGCATGGGCAAGAAGGTCACCGTCGTAGGCGCCGGTTTCTACGGGTCCACGACCGCACAGCGGCTGGCGGAGTACGACATCTTCGACACCGTGGTGCTCACCGACATCATCGACGGCAAGCCGGCCGGCATCGCGCTGGACCTCAACCAGTCGCGTCCGGTCGAGGGCTTCGAGACAAAGGTCGTCGGCGCCACCACCGGCCCGAACGGCGAGGGCTACGAGGCCATCGAGGGCTCGGACGTCGTCGTGGTCACCGCGGGCCTGCCGCGCAAGCCCGGCATGAGCCGGATGGACCTGCTCGAGGTCAACGCGAAGATCGTCCGCCAGGTGGCGGAGAACATCGCGAAGTACGCGCCGAACGCCGTCGTGATCGTGGTCTCCAACCCGGTCGACGAGATGACCGCGCTGGCCCAGCTCGCCACCCAGTTCCCGCGCAACCGGGTCTTCGGCCAGGCCGGCGTGCTCGACACGGCCCGCTTCACCAACTTCATCGCCGAGACCCTCGAGGTGCCGGTGAAGAGCGTCGAGGCGCTCACCCTGGGCTCGCACGGCGACACCATGGTGCCGGTGCCCTCGAAGTGCACGGTGAACGGCAAGCCGCTGTCCGACCTGCTGCCCGCCGACAAGATCGAGGAGCTGGTCACCCGCACCCGCAACGGCGGCGCCGAGGTGGTCGCGCTGCTCAAGACGGGTTCGGCCTATTACGCGCCGTCGGCCGCGGCGGCCCGCATGGCCAAGGCGGTGGCCGAGGACTCCGGCGCGACCCTGCCGGTCTGCGCCTGGGTGGATGGCGAATACGGCATCAACGGCGTCTACCTGGGCGTGCTGGCGGAGATCGGCGCAACCGGCATCAAGAAGGTCGTCGAGACGGATCTGACGCCGTCGGAGCTTTCCGGCCTGAAGGACGCGGCCGAGGCGGTCCGCGCCAAGCAGGCGGACGTCGCGGATCTCTAGGCACAACCAAGATCAAGATCCGGTCGTGGCGGGGTGGTGGGTTACCGACCGCCGCTCCCGCCGGGACCGGTCCGGGCGGCCGCACGCTGCGCTTCCGCGGCCGCCCTCCCGGCGACGTGCGTGAGTGGTCCCGCCCGCCGCTGACGCGGCAAACCCGGCCCCACCCGCTGGCGTGGCAAACCCGGCCCCACCCGCTGGCGTGGCAAACCCCGCCCCACCCGCTGGCGTGGCAAACCCCGCCCCACCCGCTGGCGTGGCAAACCCCGCCCCACCCGCTGGCGTGGCAAACCCGGCCCCACCCGCTGGCGTGGCAAACCCGGCCCCACCCGCTGTCGCGGCAAACCCGGCCCCACCCGCTGTCGCGGTAAACCCCGGCCGCCGCTGGCGCGGCAAATTGGACCCGCCGCCGTCAGGGCGTGAGCTGGGTGAACGGTGAGCCCAGGTGTGATGAAGCCAGCGGGTGGTTCTCGGCGAGCAGGCGTTCCCGGCTGACGCGGGCGGCCGCGGCGTCCATCTCGTGGCCGTAGGCCAGTTCCGGGTGCAGCAGCTGGATCGCGTGCACCAGCAGGTCGCCGGTGACGAGCAACTCGTCGCCGACCAGCACGCACTGGTGGCCCGGGGTGTGTCCGGGCGACGCGATCGCGCGGATGCCGGGGGCTATCTCGGCGTCACCCTCCAGGATGTGCAGACGACCGGCCGCGCGCAGCGGACTGAACAGGTCCTCCTCGCGGGCGGCGGCGAAGGCCTCCACGTCACCGCGCTGCACCACCACCCGGGCCTCGGGGAACGGGGTGTCCAGCGGCATCGCCCAGCCGATGTGGTCGGTGTGCAGGTGGGTCAGCACGATGGCGGTCACGTCGCCGGCGTCGATGCCCGCTTCGGCCAGCGCGTCCGGCAGCCGGCCCGGCACCGGCGCCCAGCTCCTCGCCGGCGCCGTGGCCGGGCCGATGCCCGCGTCGACCAGCGTGACCGGGCCGTCCGCGTACCGGATGGCGAAGCTCCGGAAGCGCAACCACCACCCACCGGCGGCGGATCGCGCGGCCGGATCGAAGGCGTCCGCCGCGGCCCACTGCGCGGCCGTGGCCGCGGGAAACGCCTCCTCGCGCGGCTCGAAGAACGGCCCCTCACCGTCGAGCAACGCGGTCACGGTCAACGGCCCGACGGTCCTGCTGATCGACATCCCGCAAACCTAGCCGCGCAGGGGGAACGTGTCCTGGTCGTCGGTGACTTCGTAGACCGGGCCGGCCTTACCGGCCGGTCAGGTCGCCGAACCTGGTCGTCGGTGACTTCGTAGACCGGGCCGGCCTTCGTGGCTGGTCAGGTCGCCGAACCGGAACCGCCAGTAGACCCGCATGTTCAGCCCGCGGGAGCGAGCCACGACGCAGCGGCAGGTGCTCGCAATGGGCCTGAAACGCCGCGCCCGGAACGCCTCCGGGGTCTTGGGCGCCGGATCCTGCGGGGATCTCGTCCGCCCAGTTGTCGTCCACCGCGTGGTGGTCGAAAGTGACGATCCACGGGAACGTGGCGTGCGCAGGCCGCCGGCGCGGTGCGGGTGCGGCGGACCAGCCGGCCAGCCGGCCGGCCAGCCGGCGAGATCCGACCCCGGGCCCCGGATGCGTCTGCAGTAGATGCTGTCCGCGGCCGGTTACGTCACCCCCGACGCGACCCGGATGTCGCGCGAACAGCTGACCTGGATCGGGCGCGCAGGCCCCGCGCCAGGGTGGGGATCATCACCGCGGCGGCGACGAGGTGCAGCGCGAGGAGGGCGACGATCGTGGCGGTGGCAGCTCCGGAGAGGACGGGCGGCACCAACGAGATTGCGGTCAGCGACACCGCCGTCCCCACGAACCGCTTGTCCGGGCGGGCGCTCCACCGCAACAGAGCGACGGCGATGACGACGCCGACGATCGAGAAGAAGCCGGTCACCACGGCGAACCCGGGCAACGGGATCGTCTCGCCGCCGGCCGGGATCTCGAAGTCGACGCCGGCTGCCCCGGCCAGCGCGGCGGCGAGGACGGTGGCCATCATCGCCGCGAGCGTGGCGAGGAGTCCGGTGCCGATGAATCCGAGGAGCCGCATCGGGATCATTCCGTGCCGTCCGCGAGCAGGCGCTCCGGCAGCCCGAGCCGCGGGAACCGGTCGCCGGGGAACGTGACGATCTCGGTGATCGCCCCGCCGGTGACGCGCAGGACGTCGATCGTCAGCGGCAGGTAGGCGCCGTCCCGTTCCCGCCAGTGGTAGAAGGCGACGGCGGGCTGCCGGTTCACCGAGGCGGGGACCGCGCGCAGTCCCTTCATGTCCGCGAAACCACTTTCGGTCCAGTCCCGCACCACCGCGTCGCGGCCGACGAACAGGCCCGGCGTAGGCGGCATCGAGCAGCGGACGTCGTCGCGCAGCAGCGCGGCGAGCCCGTCGATGTCGGTGGCCACGCTGGCGTCGGTGAAGCGGCGCACCAGCTCACGCGTCCCGGCGTCATCCGCGTTGCCGGTCCAGTCCTGCCGCTCGGCGGGCAGGTGCTCCCGCATGCCGGCACGGGCCCGCTGCAGCGCGCTGTTCACCGAGTTGACGGAGTCCCCGAGGAGTTCCGCCACGTCCTTCGCCGGCCAGCCGAGCACGTCGCGCAGGATCAGCACGGCCCGCGGACGCGGCGCGAGATGCTGGACCGCGATCAGGTAGGCCAGCTCGATCGTCTCCCGCGCGACGGCGACGGTCTCCGGCTCGTCCGCGTCACCCGCGGGCAGCTCGTCGAGCAGCCGGTCCGGGTAGGGCTGCAGCCAGAGCACCTCGCCGCCGGTCGCCGGCTCCGGGCGGATCTTGGCGAGCAGATCCAGGCAGGCGTTGGTGGCGATCCGGTAGAGCCAGGCCCGGAACGTGGACCGCCCCTCGAAGGTCTCCCGCCGACGCCAGGCCCGCAGAAACGTCTCCTGCACCGTGTCCTCGGCGTCCTCGAACGACCCGAGCATCCGGTAGCAGTGCACGTGCAGCTCCCGCCGGTGCCGCTCGGCCAGTCCAGTGAACGCCGGCCCCGAGAACTCCGCCCCCGAGAACTCCGCCCCCGAGAACTCCGGCCCTGCCAGTTCCGCACCCATCACGTCATCCTCCGCCTCATCGTGTCCCGACCTAGGTATGACGGGTGCCGGCGCGAGAACTCATCACTCGGGGCGACCGCGCAGCCATGGGGGAGCGCGAGTGCCGTTCTTCTCGGTCGATACGGTGGACTCGGACCGGTTGCGGAGGACGAGGTCTTCGTCGCCTGCCGTCAGGGCCGATGCTGGAAGAAGGCCGCCAGCGGCGGCACCCCAACATGCAGTACGCTCGTACTGCTTACGAAGCAAGAAGCGGAAGAGCGGAAGAGGGAGCGCCGGCCGATGGCGAAAATCAAGGTCAACAACCCGGTGGTGGAGCTCGACGGCGACGAGATGACCCGGATCATCTGGAAGCAGATCCGGGAGCAGCTGATCCTGCCCTACCTCGATGTCGAGCTGGAGTACTACGACCTCTCGATCCAATACCGGGACGAGACCGACGACCAGGTCACCATCGACGCCGCGAACGCGATCAAGCGGCACGGCGCCGGCGTCAAGTGCGCGACGATCACGCCGGACGAGGCGCGGGTCGACGAGTTCGGCCTGAAGAAGATGTGGCGCTCGCCGAACGGCACGATCCGCAACATCCTCGGCGGTGTCGTCTTCCGCGAGCCGATCATCATGTCGAACGTGCCCCGCCTGGTGCCCGGCTGGACCAAGCCGATCATCATCGGCCGGCACGCGCACGGCGATCAGTACAAGGCGACCGACTTCGTCGCGCCCAAGGCCGGCAAGTTCACCATGACCTTCACCCCGGAGGACGGCTCGGCGCCGATCGAGTTCCACGTCGCCGACTTCCCGGCCGGCGGTGTCGGCATGGGCATGTACAACTTCGACGAGTCGATCCGCGACTTCGCGCGCGCCTCGTTCCGCTACGGCCTGGCCCGCAACTACCCGGTCTACCTCTCCACCAAGAACACGATCCTGAAGGCCTACGACGGCCGCTTCAAGGACCTCTTCGCGGAGATCTTCGAGACCGAGTTCGCCGACAAGTTCCGCGAGGCCGGCCTGACCTACGAGCACCGGCTGATCGACGACATGGTCGCCGCCGCGATGAAGTGGGAGGGCGGTTACGTCTGGGCCTGCAAGAACTACGACGGCGACGTGCAGTCCGACACCGTCGCGCAGGGCTTCGGCTCGCTGGGCCTGATGACCTCGGTGCTGATGACCCCGGACGGCAGGACCGTCGAGGCGGAGGCGGCCCACGGCACGGTCACCCGGCACTACCGCCAGTGGCAGAAGGGCGAGAAGACGTCGACCAACCCGATCGCGTCGATCTTCGCCTGGACCGGCGGCCTCAAGCACCGCGGCCTGCTCGACAAGACCCCGGCGGTGACCGAGTTCGCCGAGACCCTGGAGCGGGTCTGCATCGAAACCGTCGAGGGTGGACAGATGACCAAGGACCTCGCGCTGCTCATCTCGCGCGACGCCCCGTGGCTGACCACCGACGAGTTCATGAGCGCCCTGGACGAGAACCTGTCCCGCAAACTGGGCTGATCTTCCGCGCAGGGGCCGGTCCGGGAGGGCCGGCCCTTCTGTGCATCACCCATGCGACAAATTGCATGTTTATTGTCGTAACCAGGGGATACGCGCGTCGTTTCTTAGTGCAGAACGGATGACGGTCGCGACGCTGAGGGGTCGCCCGCCGGTATGGCTGCCTCGTCCCGGGCGCCGATCGGTTCCTCTCGCTGTCCCAGCGCGACCGAAAGTAGGCGCGCTTCGCGCGTCTGCCGTCCCTTCCCTGCGGGGGGCCTTGTCCCGGGCCCCCCGCCCCCTAACTTATGAGGCCGATCGCAGCAGGGCCGCCGCCTTCTCCGGGACGATGTCGTTGACGAACGCGCCCATCGCGGACTCGCTGCCGGCCAGATATTTCAGCTTGTCGGCCGCCCGCCGGATGCTGAACAGCTGCAGGTGCAGGTAACCGAGGTCGCGACCCTCGCCGGTGACCGCCTGGTGCCAGGCGCTGATATAGGGCATCGGCTTGCCGAAGAGGCCGTCGAATCGTTTCAGGATGTCCAGGTAGAGCGGGCCGAACGCGTCGCGCTCGGCGTCCGACAGCGCGGGGATGTCGGGCATCCTGCGGTGCGGCGCCACGTGCACCTCGAAGGGCCACCGGGCGGCCGCCGGGACATAGGCCGTCCAGTGCTCGTTGGCGGCGATCACGCGCTCGCCGGCCTTCTGCTCCGCGGCCAGCACATCGGCATAGAGGCTGTTGCCGGTCGCTCGGTGATGCTTGGCGGAGGCGGCCAGCATGGACTGGGTGCGCGGCGGGATCGTCGGATAGGCATAGATCTGGCCGTGCGGGTGGCTCAGCGTCACGCCGATCTCGATGCCGCGATTTTCGAACGGGAAGACCTGCGCCACCCCCGGCATCGCCGACATCTCCGTCGTGCGGTCGGCCAGCGCGTCGACCACCGTGCGCACCCGGGCCGGCGTCAGCGACCCGAAAGCGCTGTTGTGGTCGCTGGTGAAGCAGACCACCTCGCAGCGGCCCACCCCCGGGCGGACCGGCACCATGTCGGTCACCTGGGTGATCTCGTCCGGCTTGACCCGGTCGCTGAACGACGGGAACTGATTTTCGAAGACCACCACGTCGTAGTCCGGCGCCGGGATCTCGGTGGCGAAGTCCGGAGTGGACGGGCACAGCGGGCACATGTTGGTCGGCGGCAGGAACGTGCGGGTCTGCCGGTGCGCCGCCACCGCCACCCACTCGTCGACCAGCGGGTCGTGCCGCAGTTGCGAGGTGGGCGGCGGGGGTGGCAGGTCACGGGTGTCCGGCCAGTCGGCCCGCGAGGAGGACAACTTCTCGTCGAAGTAGATCAGCTCGCGGCCGTCGGAGAGGCGGATCGCCTCCCGCTTCTCGATCGTCACCGGGGGTTCACCACCACGAGCTCGGCGACCTGCTCGAGCAGGATCGCGCGGGCCCCCTCATCGAGCTCGTCGTCGGTGATCAGGACGTCCGCACGGGACAGGGGCACGATCGACGAGATGCCGACGGTGCCCCACTTGGTGTGATCGGCGAGGACGACCAGTCGTTCGGCCGCCTCCACTAGGGCGCGGTTGACGTCGGCCTCCATCAGGTTGGGGGTGGTGTAGCCGGCGCGCTCGCTCATGCCGTGCACGCCGAGGAAGAGGATGTCCAGGTGCAGCGTGCCGATCGCGGCCACCGCCACCGGCCCGACGAGCGCGTCGGACGGGGTGCGCGTGCCGCCGGTCAGCACCACGGTCTGATCGGGACGGCCGGTGCGGTAGAAGATGTCCGCCACCGGGATCGAGTTGGTGACGACGGTCAGGGAGGGCACGTCGACCAGTCGCTGGGCGAGGCCTGCTGTGGTCGTACCCGCGGAAAGAGCGATCGCATCGCCCGGCGAGACCAGGGCCGCGGCCCGGACCGCCATCGCGGCCTTCTCTTCCCGCTGCCGCACGGACTTGGCGGCGAAGCCGGGCTCGTGCGCCGAGCCCGGACTGACCGTGGTCGCGCCGCCGTGTACTTTCGCCAGCAGACCGCGGTCCGCGAGCGACTCGAGGTCGCGGCGGATCGTCATGTCGGAGACGCCGTACTCCGAAGCGAGCTCACTGACCCGCACGCCACCTGCGGCGCGGACCCGGTCGAGGATCGCGGCCTGCCGCTGCTGCGCGAGCATCAGCCACACACCCAGGTAAGGTTCCGAACTATTTCGAACACAGGTGAACACTACCTGGCGATCGGCTGTGCGGAAAAGAGTGACCTTTGCCCTTGTGTGGCTAGATTCCCCGGCCGCGCTTGTGCAGAGCCGAGAGAACGTTCTCTACCTTGACAGCTCCGGTCATAGCGGCCAACGCGATGGCGGTCCGCGGCTCCTTCCAGTTGGCCCGCACCGCCTCCTTGCTGAACTGCCAGGCGGCGCTGCGGTTGCCCGACGCGGCCGACCAGCAGGCCAACTGACCATAGACCCGCGCGGCGCCCGGCCGGCATCCGCTGATCTCCGGATGCCGTTGCATCATCCAGCGCAGCGACGAGATCTTGGTGGCGTACTCGTACGCGTAATGGCTGCTGCGGCCCCACAAGACGCGGACCAGCGGCTCGTCCAGGTGCACGATCGGGGTGCGGCGGGCGGCTCGCAGCAGCAGGTCCCAGTCCTCGTTCTGGCTGCCCGGCGCGTCCTCGGCGACCAGGCCGATGGCGTCCTCGGTGAGCGCCTCGCGGCGGACCAGGAAGGACGACGAGTGCAGCATGGCCATCCGCGACCGGGCCAGCTCGTCGGTGGTGACCCGGCTGCGGCCGGCCAGCCGCGGCGTGGTCTTGCCCTCGAACTCCACCTCGATCGCGCAGGTGGCGAACTCGGCGTCCGGCTCGGCGAGCAGCGCGGCGACCTGGCGGCGCAGCTTGTCCGGCCGCCACTGGTCGTCGTCGTCGCAGAAGGCGATCAGTTCGGTCTCCAGCGACAGGATGCCGGTGTTGCGGGCGCCGGCCAGGCCGGGCGTGCGCCAGTTGGTCAGCACCAGCACCTGGGTCGCCTCGGTGCGGGCGAGCAGGTAGTCGGGCTCGGTCTGGTCATAGACCACGACCACCTTGATCTCGCCCGGGTAGCGCTGCTCGCGGACCGCCGCGATGGCCTTGCGGACCAGCTCGGGACGGTTGCGGGTGGGGATCACGACACCGACGGACGGCCAGTTCATCACGCCTCCTTCAAAACCGGGTAGCCATACGCCCGCAGCAGCGGCGCGCAGACCGCACCGACCAGCCGGCGCTGGGCGGGCGGCAGTTTCTGCAGCCAGGCGTCGTCCTGGCGCAACGTCAGCCGGCCCACGGTGAATCGCATCGGGTTGCCCGCCGCGCTGTGCCCGACGCCCAGGTCGGCGTGGCCGTTCTGCAGGAAGCCGAGGTCGGTCTGCTGCAGCGAGAGCCCGGCGAAGTCGGCGAGGTGGATCAGCGCGGCCCGCGGGTCGGTGAGGAACTCCTCGTAGCGGACCCGGCGCACCGGCACGCCGCGCCGGGCGAGCAGCCCGAAGGCGGCGTTGTGCGCGTTCCACAGCATCGCCGAGCGGCCGGGGGAGTAGCGGGTCATCTCCTCCTCGCCGTCGGTCTCCGGCCGGGCGATGGTCTTGGTCCACGAGTACGCGACCCCGCGCGCGTCCCGGACCACGTGCACGACCCGCAGATCCAGGTCGTCCGCCCAGCGCAACACGTGTGCCAGCGCGCTGTGCTTGGACGAGTCGACGACCACCGCGGCGCCGGACACCTCGGCCGCCGCCGCATAGATCCGGGCGTAGAAGTTCGCGTACTCCCGTACCTGGTCCATCGGCATCCGGCCGGCCGCCAGCCGGGGGATGTGCCGGGTGCGCTCGACCAGGTCACGCAGCGCGTGCACGCGGAGCACGTCCACATTGCCCCAGCCGCCGAACGCCTTCTCGCCGACCCGCTTCCAGAACGCGCAGCCGGAGAACCGCGAGCCGCACCCGCACCGCTCGTTGTCCAGAATGTCGCGCTGCCACAGATGCACGACCTCGCCGAGCGCGCACACCGATGGCAGCTCGCCGAGGAGGCGCTCGACGAGCGTTGTCCCGCTTCGTCCCAAACCCCCGAGGTAGAGCACTCGTGCCACTTTGTCCCGCCTTCGCTCGTTTCGTTCGTATAACGAGCGAACGAGCCTGAAGGAGGCGTTGAGTGACAGCCGAAGCTTTCGACCGCGTGCACCTCGACGGAACGGGATTCGACCGGATCACCGAGGGCGAGGTGGTCGCCGTCGTCCGCGAGGCGATCGCGTCCGGCCGAGGTGGACGGATCATCACGCCGAACATCGACATCCTGCGGCAGGCGCAGGTGAACAAGCGGGTGCGGGCGTACCTCGACGACGCCGACCTGATCGTCGCCGACGGCATGCCGCTGGTCTGGGCGAGCAAGCTGAGCGGCGCGCCGCTGCCCGAGCGGGTGGCCGGCAGCAGCCTGATCTGGTCGCTCTCCGAGGGCCTGGGCCGCGACGGCCGGTCCATCTTCGTGATCGGCGGCAACGCCGCGACGCCGACGGCCGCGGACGGCGCGACCCGCGCGGCACGCCGGCTCGCCGACGAGTGTCCGGGCCTGCGGATCGCCGGCACGCTCTGCCCGGAGTACGGGTTCGAGCGCGACCGTGCCGTCTACGCCGAGTTCTGCGCCGCCGTCACCGAGGCCAAACCGGACCTGGTCTTCGTCGGCATCGGCTTCCCCAAGCAGGAGAAGGTCATCACCCGGCTGCGCACCGAGCTGCCGGGCACCTGGTTCATCGGCTGTGGCGCGGCGGTCAACTTCGTGGCCGGCGACATCGACCGGGCGCCGCGCTGGATGCAGCGCACCGGGCTGGAGTGGGCGCACCGGCTGGGCAGCGAGCCGCGCCGGTTGGCCGGCCGCTACCTCAAGCACGATGCGCCCTACGCGCTCCGGCTACTCACCTCGTCCGCGACCCGCCGCTGACCTCTTCTTGCCGGTCTCCTCGGAAGGCTCCGGGTTGAAGTACGGATCCCTGGTCATCTTCCGGAACGCCTTGAAGGCGTTCCGGTCGGTGGCCAGCTGGAACTGCTGCTTCGGCCCGTTGCCCTCGGGATCGGACTCGAAATAGACGACGCCCTTGATCTGCGGGTTCGCCTTGAAGGTGCGCTGGGCGTCGCGCAGCCACGCGGCCCGGCCGGTCGAGCCCCACGCCCTGGCCACGCCGAACTCGCCGATGATGATCGGCTTGGGCCGGGCCGCGGCCCATTGCAGGAACGGGCCCATCAGCGTGCCGATCGGCTGGAACAGGTTGCCGGCGTAGACGTCCACACACGTCCAGTCCACCTGGTCGTCGCCCGGATAGAAGGCCGGCGCGTCGCCCCGGATGAAGCCTTCCGCGGTCGGGCAGAACACCCAGGACACGTTCGTCGCCTTCTCCTCGGCGAAGATGGCGCGCACGTACTTCCAGGCCGCGATGTAGTCCGGGCCGGACCACATGGTGGCGCGCAGGTTGGGCCGGTCCATCTCCCAGCGCATCCGCAGCAGCACCGGATCGCCGACCTTGCGGATCGCCCGCGCCTGCTGCCGGATCACCCGGTCGTGCGCCCCCGTGGTGATGGACCGGTTGTCACCGGTGGCCCAGCTGATCATCAGCCGCTGACCCTGATCGAGGAACTCGCGATCGCTCTTCGTGCCGACCATCTGCTCGAAGCGCCGATAGGTGTTGAGGATGTCCAGCGGGCGGCCGAGTTCCTGCTCGAGCCCGCCGACCGCGGCCACCCGCCCGACGTGGGTGAGCTCGTCCGGTTTGATCCAGGCGCCCAGGTAGGCGCCCTCGGACGGCGGCTCGAACGGCCCGGCCCGGAACGGCCCCCGGTTCACCGCGACGCCGGAGGGGGCGCTGGTCAGGTCCGGAGACGGCGTCGGCTCGGGCGCGTCCCGTCGCGGCGCGGTGCATCCGGTGAGCACCAGCGCCGCGGCGGTCAGCAGCGCCAGGCGGCGCCGGATCATGCCCGGCGCGCGGCGTACAGCACGTTCACCGCGTACGCGTCCGAGCCCGGCAGCTTGCGGGCCGCCGCGTCGGCCGCCCGGGCCAGCGGATTGGTGTGCAGCGACGGCGTGAGCATGGAGAAGCCCCGCCGCTCGACCACCTCGAAGCCGTGCCGGCCGAGCAGTTCGGCCACCTGGTCGTGGGAGAGCTCGGCGAACCAGCGCTGCCCGGAGTGCCGCCGCGCCCGCAGGTGCCGCACCGAGCGGGCGTTGCCGTGGTTCTCCACCACCAGCATCCCGGCCTCCGGCGTGGGCAGCGCCTTGGCCGCGAAGGCCAGCGCCCGATCCCGGACCGCGCCGTCCACATTGAGCAGCAGGCGGAACATGGTGACGATCGCCGGCAGCCCGGCCGGCACCGGCTCGGGCACCGGACCGTCCATCGGCACCTGGTGGAACTCGGCCTGCGACCCGACCTCGGCGGCCTTGGCCATCATCTCGGCCGAGGTGTCGTAGCCGTGCGCGGCCCGGACCAGCCCGTGCAGTGTGCGGATCGCCCGGCCGGTGCCGCAGGCGAAGTCGTGCTGCACCGGCGCCCGGTCACCGAACTCGCGGGTCACCAGCCCGCGCAGGTAGGCCCGCTGGCGCTCGTTGATGCGGGACGCGTAGGTGTCCGGCGCGTAGGTGACGGTCTCGTACTTCTCGACGGCGTCGGCATCCTGGAACACCTTGGTGTAGTCGGCGGTCAACGTTCCCCCTTTGAAGGATTACGGCGGATCTGGAAGGCGTTGAGAGCGAGCCGCTCACGCAGCAGCCACGCCCCGAAGCAGAAGGCGGGCACCGAGACGGCGAGCGCCAGGGAGAGCCCGGCCGGCCCGGTGCCGAGCACGGCGGTGACCAGCCGCGGCAGCACGCCGAAGCAGGCCAGCGAGACCATCGCGGCCGCGAAGGTGCCGGGTCCGAACGGGTGCAGCCGGGCGTGCCGGGCCACCTGCAGCAGCGGCAGCAGGTTGTTCACCACCACCGCACAGGCCAGGCCGATCGCCGCGCCCAGGGCTCCGAGACGGGGGATGAGCAGCACGTCCAGCCCCACCATCACGCCCAGGGCGAGCAGCACGTTCAAAAGATTCCATGAGGTACGCCCGGCCATCGCGAGCACCATGTCGACCATCCCGCATCCGGTCGCCACCAGCATCGCGCAGGCCAGCACCACGACCACCGGCGCGCCGGCCCGATAGGAGTCGCCGAACAGGCCCAGATAGATCGGGGCGAACAGGATCACCAGCAGGTTGATCGGCCAGGTGATCAGCACCAGCCAGCCGGTCGCGGTGCGGTAGAGGTGGTTCGCTCCGGCCCGGTCGCCGGTGGCCAGCGCCTCGGCCAGCCGCGGCTGCACCGACTGCGAGATGCCCTGGTTGGCGAACTGGATGGCGATCACGAACCGGCCGGCCACGGCGTAGACCGCGGCCGCGGCGAGACCGCCCAGCGCGGCGACCAGCAGCACGTCCACCCGCTGCAACGCGAGCTGGGCGACGCTGGCCACCGCCCGCGGCCCGGTGAACCGCCAGAACTTCCGGCGCAGCGCCCGCCGCTCGACCCGCCGGCTGCGCGCGCCCTCCGGCCGGGCCGCCCGGTACGTGCGCCGCAGCGCGTACCAGGCCAGGACCGTCACCGGCAGGTAGGGCAGCGCCCAGGCCAGCGCGAAGGCCGGCAGCCGGGCGGCGGTCCACAGTGTCGCCACGCCGACGGCGCCCACCAGCAGCAACTGCAGCGCGCTGCGGAGGACCCGGTCGAGCATCACGGTCGGGCGCATGGATTTGTAGCCGCGGGTGGCGGTGAGCATCGCGTCGGTCAGCACGAGCAGCGGCAGGAAGAGTGCGAGCACCCGCAGCCCGGCGGTGTGCTCGGCGATCACGTGCGGCGTCTCGTCCGCGGTGAGATGCGCGATCTGCGGCGCGGTCAGCCACATGGCGACGGCCAGCCCGCCGGACAGCACGATCACCGGGGTCAGCGCGGTGCGCAGGCAGGCGCCCAGCAGGTGGTGGTCGCCGGTGGCCCGCAGCCGGGACAGCCAGAAGACCAGACCGGTCTGTGTGCCGAGCTTCGCGATGCCGCCGACCAGCACGAAGGCGGCCGTGGCGGCGAAGAACGCGCCGGCCTGCTCGGCGCCCAGCGCCCGCGCGACGACCCAGGTGACGATCACGCCGGTGCCGCCGGCCAGCGCCGAACCGGCCATGTTGGCCAGTCCGCCGCGGGCCGCGCCGCGCGTGCCCCGGTGCGGGCCGGCGGTGGTGGTCGTGGTCACCCCCGGCGCCACATCGGCAGCCGGCCGAGCCACATCGCCAGCGCCTCGTCGTGCGGCGCGTAGTGGGCGCTCAGCTCGGCGCGCAGGCCCGGATCCATGCCGGCCGGGCGGGGCCGGGCGTTGTGCCGCTCGAACGGCGGGTGCCCGAGGTTCGTCGGCAGGCCGAGGAAGTCGAGCACCTCGTCGTACACCTCTTCGGGGCGGCTGAAGAAGCGCTCGCTCTCCACCACGTGGATCCGGTCGCGGCCGACGTGCTGGGCCATCCCGCCGAGGTAGCGGGCATACTCGCCGCGGCCGCGATAGGCGTGGTGCTGGTGCGCGAAGCTGTAGTACGCCGGGTCCTGGGCGAGCTTCTCCTCCTGGCGGTGCAGCCGGGCCGGCTCGAGGGCGAGCGCGTTGCCGAAGTCGCGCTCCTGCTCGAAGCCGCGGGCCACCTCGTGCGCGTGCTGCGAATAGGCCCGCTCGACCGGGTCGCGGACCAGCACCACCAGCTTGGTGTCCGGCAGATCCTGGGCGATCCGGGACGCCGCCTGCGGGTGGTACATGTAGTACGGGCTGGACTCGAAGGTCTGCGCGGGCACGCCGTACTTCTGCTGGATCTTGTCGCCGCTGCGCTGCAACGGGAAGTGCGCGCGATACCAGGCCATGCCGCGGCGATAGGACGTGTCGAAGTAGTGCACGCCCTTGTGCAGCACCGCCTTCAGCACCACCGGGTGGGCGGCGAGCGCGCGGTAGAGCGACGTGGTGCCGCAGCGCTGCCCCCCGCAGATCAGGAAGGACGGGGTCATCCGGGCCGGCGCGGTGATCCGGCCGTAGGAACGGGAGCCCAGGTGCACCATGCGCTTCACCGGTGCGGGCATCTTGCGGACGTCCATGTTCACAGCTCCTCGACCCGGCGGATCAGCACCGGCAGCAGCCAGGTGCCGAGCACGCCCAGGCGGGCGCCGGCTTCGGCCTGGCGATCGGTCAGATAACGGGCGGCCAGATCGACCAGGTAGAGCAGCGCGGTCAGCTCGCGCGCTTCGGGCGTCACCGCGAACGGCGCGAGCAGCTCGGCGGCCTGCCGCACGGTCGCCTCCACCGCGGCGGACGCGTCGCCGGAGGACTGGATGCGCCGCTGCAGATCGTGGTGCACCGCGTCGAAGCCGACCGGTACGCCCTGGGCGAACCGCTCCCAGTCCCAGACCAGCAGGGCGTCGGTCAGGTTCGCCATGTTCCACGGGGCCCAATCGCCGTGCCACGCCCCGTACCGGAAGGTGGTGCTCCCGGCGTGCTGCACGAGCAGCTCGGCGGCCGCGCCCAGCGCGACCCCCTCGGGCCGGTCCTGCACCGAGCCCAGCCGCCCCCGCAGCTCGGTCCAGTACGGGCTGCCGACCAGCGGCCCGGCGGTGTAACCGCAGCACCCGGCGATGTCGACCATCGCGGCGGCCAACCGGCGCGGGGTCAGCGGCGCCCGCGGCAGCCACACCGGCAGCGCCGACTGCACCAGCACCTGCAGGCCGCGCCACTGCCCGGCGTGCAGCACCGACGGCACGGTCAGCCTGGTGAGTCCGGAGCGGCCGAGCGCGATCAGCGCGTTCGTCTCGGCCCGCACCAGGCGCTGGGTGAGCGGCCCGGTGCCCAGCTTGGCGAAGCCGAACGTCTCGCCGTCCGGGCTGATCAGCTGCAGCACCGGCTTGCGGTTGGCCCGCGCCGGTCCGATGTGGATGCTGACCGCGAGCTCGCGGCCGAGCGCCTCGCTGAGGTGCTCGTCGATGCTGCCCGCCCGGCCCACGTGGATGCGGTCGCGCAGCAGCACGCCGGAAGCCCCGGTGCGCAACGCCGCGACCACCGCGTCCCGCTTGAGCTTCGCGGCCCGGGACTGCGGCTCGGCATAGCGCCGGACCGCCGCCGCGGCCACCCGGCGGGAACCGGCGGGAACGAGCAGCCGCGGGCGGCGAGCATCCGGGATGACGTAGTACTCCGTGGATTCGCTCGCCTCGTCTGGCAGCTCTGTGGGATACAGCAGAGCGACGACCTCGCGCAGGTACTGCGTGCGGAGCGCGGAATCACCCGCGGTCAGCTCCGCCGGCGCGGTCTTGACTGGACTCATGCATCCCCCTCGAGGTCGTTGCGCCAGAGCAGCGCGAAGGCCAGAACCATGAAGGCAAGAGGGGTGGCCAGCGAGTTGTACCAGAGCATCGCGCTGAACGACGTGACGATCGCGGCGGCGGCGGCGATGCCGATCGCGCTGCGGTCCCGGCGGAAGCGCCACAACCCGTACCCGAAGAAGCCGAGGTAGCCGAGCGTGCCCGCGGCGCCGTGCGCGTAGAGCAACTGCCACAGCTGCCCGTTGCCGCCGACGGTGAAGTTGCCGCAGCGCTCGCAGCCCTCACTCTCGCCGACGGCGATCGAGTTGCGGCCGCCGATCGTGTTGCGCGTCGAGCCGTAGCCGACCACCGGCGAATCCCGGAAGCCGTCCACCGCGCGCTCGATCAGGAACGACCGCACGCCGTTCGACTTGCCGTTGTCCAGCCGCGCGTTCACCACGTCGCCGAGCGGGCTGGCCAGCAGCGCCACCACCAGGCCACCCGCGGCCACCGCGACGGCGCCGAGGATCCAGATCCGGCCCAGCAGCACATAGCGGAACGCGACGTAGAGGATCAGCACGCCCAGGCCGATCCACAGGCCGCGGTTGAGGGAGACCACCGCGGGCGCGATCGAGACGGCCAGCACCACCGCCGCGAAGGCCTTGGCGCCGGCCCGGCGCGAGCTCCACGCGGCCACCACCAGCCAGCCGGCCAGCAGGCAGAAGTTGTTGCCCCAGGTGTTCGTGTAACCCCAGGGCGCGGCCGGGCGGGGCTTCTCGCCGCCGACCAGATCCATGATCTGCGCCGCATAGGGGTGCACCAGCGACTGCACGAAACCCTTGTTGCGCACACTGCCCGGAAGCAGCCACTCCACCGGCGAGGTGAACTCGAAACTTCCGGCGAACATGCCCAGCAGCCCACCGGCCACGGTCACCACGAACAGCCAGCCGAGCAGCTTGACCAGCCGGCGGACCGGCAGCTCGGCGGCGGTCAGGTTGCCGGCGTAGAGCATCAGCACGGTCATCGTCAGATAGAGCGCGAACCGGTAGCCGACCGCGACCAGCCGTTCGCTCGCGTGCTCGGCCACCGTGCCGGGCGGGTCCACCCCCAGCGCCGCCACGCTGACCAGCACCGCGGCCAAGAACAGCGCCCACCAGCCGAAGCCCGGCGGCAACCGCAACGGCCGCCCGGCCGCGCGCCGCCGGAGCAGCAGCACCAGCATCGGCGCCGCCATCAACGGGAAGATCAGCACGCCCAGGCCGAGCGCCCACCACAGTGGATAGAGCGCGAGCAGCGCGGTGATCGGCCAAGCCGGAAGCGTGAGTGGCTTCTGCGAGGAAGTCGTGTGTGCGGGCCGAGGGGCAACCAGCGTCACGAGTCGTCGCTCTTCTTCTCGCCGTCCTTCTCCGCGGGAGCGAGCTGGATCACCGCGGTCGCCTCGTCGCCGTTGTCGCCGCCCTGCCGGGGCGCCGGCCGCGACGACGTGCCGGTCGGGAAGCGCATGGTCTTCTCCGCGTCCAGCACGGCGGTGTCCTCGGGCGACGGCCCCTTGTTCGTGTTCACCGGCTGCAGCGCCACCGCGGGCAGATCCACCTCGTCGCTGCGCAGCCCGGCCAGACGCGGCAACACCACGGCGCCCAGCAGCGGAGTGCCCACCCGGCGCAGCTGCTCGGCCGCGTCCGACAGCATCGGCCGGCGCGCCTTGCGCAGCTCGACCGCCAGGATCGCGGCGTCGGCCAGGCTGGCCAGACTCTGCGCGTCGGCGCTGCTGCTGGTGGACGGCGCCTCGATCACCACGTAACCGGTCTGCCGGCGCAGCGACTCGAGAGTGTCCCGCAGCCGCTGCGACTGCATCAGCCCGGCCGCCGTCGCCGCGCCGCCGGTGGTGATCACCCGCAGCGAGGGGATGCGCGGCGTCCGCTGCATCGCCCGGGCCAGCGAGACCCGGCCGGCCAGCAGGTCGGACAGCCCCGGCATGGCCGACACGCCGAGCATCCGGGCCAGCGGCGCCGCGTCCACCATGCTGTCCGGCAGGTGGGCCCCGATCAAAACCACATCACTTCCGGTACGCGCCAGCGCCGCCGCCAGGTTCGCCGCCACCAGGGTGCTCGCCGAGCCACGGCTCGCCCCGGTCACCACGATGATCTGGTCACCGGTCTCCAGGCTGGCCAGCACCTCGTTGCGCAGCCGGTTGAACACCCGCCCACCCGGCCCGTACGGCTGCAGCACGTCGTCGAAATGCGGCGTGGTGCGCTCGTCGAGAACAGCCAGGACCGGCATCCGGGCCCGGTCCCGCACATCCGCGGCGGTCTTCAGCCGGCGGTCCAGCCGCTCCCGCGCGAACGCCAGCGCCAGCCCCGCCAGCAGCCCGAGCATCGCGCCGGTGGCCAGGTTCAGCATCGCGTTCGGGCTGGTCGGCTCCTCCGGAACCCGAGCGTCGCTGATGATGCTGCCGGCCTCCACAGTGGTCGTGGTCAGCTCGTTCAGCCGGCCGGTCAGCGCGTTCAGCTGGTTCTGCGAGTTGTTCCGCAGGCTCTCCAGGTTGCTGCGGTCCGAACTGCCCGGCTTCGCCTTGGCCAGCCGGCCGTTGATGCCGGTCAGCATGGCGGTGAGCTGCTTGACCTTGACAGTCCGCGACTTGATCTGCTGGTCCAGGCCGGACCGCGCGGTCGCCTCCCGGTTCCGCAGGTACGCCTCGGCGAACGCGTGCGAGCCGGCCTGCGCCTTGGCCGGAGTGTCCGCCTCGAAACGGATCACCAGCACGGTGGTGTTGGCCGGCACCTCCACCGACACGTCGTGGGCGAGCTCGAGCGGGTTGGTGGCCGAACGCAGCAGCGCGGCGGCCCGCACGGCGACCGCGCCGGAGCCGACCAGCTGTGCCTCGGTGTCCAGGTTGATCGAGCCCTTGGTGCGGCCGCCCGACTGGTTGGTGTCCTGCTCCACCGCCTGCACCAGCACCGACGTGCTCGACTCGTACACCTTGGGCATGGTGCTGGTGATCGCGACGCCGAGGCCGAGGCCGGCGCCGGTGGCCGCCAGAACGACCCACCAGTGGCGGCGGAACATGCCGACGTAGTGCGTGAGGTCGGCGGAAGGCGCTTCCATCGGTTCGGCGGCCCTTTCGAGGGTGTTCGTGAGTTGCGGCATTCGGGCGTTTCGCCCCACGAGGGGTAAACGGCCGGGTTGCCTGGACGTAACTCACTTGCGCCGAAGTCGGTGTTTGTTGGTGGTCGGAGGGCAACTTGTGGTGGCTTGGGCTTGGGGAGTGGTCTGGCGCAACCCGTGGTGAGTTGAGCTTGGAGAATGGTCTAGCGCGACCCCGTGCCCGTGCCCGCGCCCCGGCGCCCGCGACCCCGCGCCCGCGACCCCGCCCGCTAACCCGCACCCGCCAACCCGCACCCGGCACTCGCAATCCGCAAGGGTTGAGCTTGGGATTTGGGGATTTGAGATTGACCGCATTGCCTGGAACTCAACCCGAGATGGTTGGGCTTAGCTGTTGGTGATTTGAGGTGGATCGCCACGTGCTCAGGGCGCAACCCGGGAGGGGTTGGGGTTTGGGTGTTGGTGATTTTGAGGTTGACCGGCCTTTGCATGGGGTTTGACCCGCGCGGGGCTGGGCGGGTGCACACGGCTGCTGAGCTGGCTGGTCGTCGCTCCGCTCCTCCGGCGAATCGCCTGATGACCGGTGACTCAGGGCCAAATTTCCACGGCAGCACACCCCGCTGACGTGGAAATTTGACCCTGAGTCACCGGCGGCGATTCGCGGGGCAACCGTGCGGACCGAGTCCCCAGAGAACGTGGAAGTCGTCAGGGCACCCGTGGCGACTGACGAGCGTCGGTCCGGGCCATTGTGGGTCTGGCTTAGAGCTTGGGCTCTACCCAGCCGTTCTCTACCAGGTAGGCGAGGACCGCGTCGATTGCTTCGGGGACTGACATGGCGGTGGTGTCGAGGGTGAGTTCGGCGTCTGTCGGGACCTCGTAGGGGTCGTCTATGCCGGTCATGCCGCGCAACTGGCCGGCTCGGGCGCGGGCATACAGGCCCTTGCGGTCTCGTTGTTCGCAGATTTCCAGGGGGGTGTTTACGTGGATCAGGACGAAGCCGGCGCCTGCTTCCGTTGCCAGTCTTCGGGAGTCTGACCTTGCGGTTTCGTAGGGGGCGATGGGGCAGGCTATGGCCATGCCGTGGTGGCGGCCCACCTCTGCTGCCACCCAGCCGATTCGGCGGACGTTTCGGTCTCGGTCGGCCTTGCTGAAGCCGAGGCCCGCGGAAAGTTCGCGGCGGACCACGTCGCCGTCCAGCAGGGTGATCGTGCGTTCGCCGTCTTCGCGGAGGCGGTCGGCCAGGCCTCGGGCGATCGTTGACTTGCCGCTTCCGGAGAAGCCCGTGAAGAAGACGACCAGGCCGCGGAAACGGCGGGCGGGGTGCATGCGGGCCAATTCCTTGGCGACCGCCGGGGGAGTGTGCCACTCCGGCAGGGGGAAGCCTCGGTCGAGCGTGTCGTCGATCTCTGCGGTGGTCATCGCGAGCCGGCGGTTGCGCGGCGGGATGTCGTCGCGCCAGCGCCACTGGCCGTCGCGGTTGTCATAGGCCAGCTCGCGCGGCACCAGCACCCGCAGGCCGCCGCCGGAGAGCATGTCGCCGGTGGACAGGACGTGCGTGACGCCGTATGCCTGCGCCACCCGGGCCCGCAGCAGCGCGTCGCGCATCTCGTCGCCGCGCGGGGTCAGCGGCACCGCCACGATGGTCGCCGGTGGCATCCGGTCGCGGGCCGCGAAGATCGACCGCACCAGCGACTCGGGCGGCAACCCGTCCGGGCCGGGACCGGTCACCGGGATGAAGATGAGCAGGTGGGCGGCCAGGGTGCGGGCCGCGTGCGCGATCTGCGCGAGCTGCGGGCGGTGCAGCGGACGGTCCGCGATGACGCCGAGCACACGGCCCGGCGGGAGCAGCGCCTTGACCTCCTCGGGAGTGCGCCGCAGACGCTGGAAAGGGCCGTGCCCGCCGTCGCCCATCCGGCGGACCATGCCGCCGATCGCGGACAGCCCGTCGGACGTCGGCCAGGCGTCGGTGACCTCGATCGCGGCGACCGGCGCGCCCTCCGGGTCGGTGATCACCACCGTGCGGTGCAGCGGGTCGTCGAGGATCAGCCCGGCGGCCATCTCGGCCGGGATCTCCAGCGTCACCGCGACCGGCCACGAGGTGCCGTCCGCGAGCTTGCCGGTGCGCCGCAGAGCGGTCAGGTCGGCCCGCCCGAGGAAGCCGGTGAGAGGCGCATACGCCCCCGACAGCAACAGCTCGAGATCAGCCAGCTCGTGTGGACGCGGCGTGAACGACGGCGCGTCGCGCAACACGTCCTCGGGCAGCATCGAACCGTTCACCGTCATATCCCCCTGCAGCAGACTGGAAGACAGTTTCGCAGCATGGGCCCAACGGGTCGAGACGGGCTCGGCGGTCACTCCCGCGGGTCAGTTATTAGACAAAACGGACTTTAAGTCTAATACTGGGCGATCGTGAGACGCCGCACACTTCACCTCCTGGCCGTGACCACCGTGTTCGCGCTGTCCGTGGTGACGACGCTGACCTGGGCGTGGACCGGCGGTGTCGATCAGATCGGCCTGCCCTTCCGGCCACCGGCCGAGCGCCCGGTGATGATCGACCCGCCCGGCGGTGTCACGGTGCCCGAGCCGGGCGTACCCGGAAAGACCCGGAGCCCCGGCGACCCGAAGCCGAGCGCCTCGGCCGAGCCCTCCACCTCCGCCGCGCCCGGGCCGAAGAAGACCGCCCTCGGCCCGCGACCGGTCGGGCCGGGCGAGCCCGGCGGCGGCCCGCGACGCTGCCGCACCGGCGAGAAGCTCGTGCCCACCTGCGGCATCCTCTGGGGCGTGGCGCCGGGCGCGTTCACCGACGACCGCGGCTCGGTGGCGCTCGCCTCGTTCGAGCAGAAGACCGAGCGGCACCAGGACATCTACCACGCCTACCACCGCGGGAACCGGCAGCTCTTCCCCACCAGGGAGGAGATGGCGATCGCCCGGCAGTCCGGCCGCGAGCGCCTGCTGTTCCTGAACTGGAAGCCGGCCGGCGCGACCTGGGCCGAGATCGCGGCCGGCGACAGGCCGACCGACGCGTTCCTGGACCGGCTCGCCACGCACATCAAGAAGAACTATCCGGAGGAGTTCTTCTTCACCGTGCACCACGAGGCCGAGGACAACGTCAAGGAGAAGGCCGGCTCGGGCTACACCGCCGAGAACTACTCCGCGATGTACCGCTACGTGGTGAAGCGGCTGCGCGCGCACGGCGTGGACAACCTGGTCACCGTGCTGGTGCACATGGCCTACGTGCCGCACACGACGAAGAGCTGGTTCGACGAGATGTACCCGGGCAACGACGTGGTCGACTGGATCGGCTTCGACACCTACGCGTACAGCGACCCCGGCTACGGCCACGGCGACTTCGCCGAGCTGCTGAACCGGCGGATGGAGAGCCGGCCGTCCTGGCCCGGCTTCTACAACTGGGCGGTCACGAAACACCGCGACAAGCCGCTGATGGTGGCCGAGTGGGGCGTCTGGTCGTCGAAGAAGAACCCGGGCCACAAGGCCGAGTTCTATCGCGAGGTCGGCCGCCAGATCGACAACTTCCCCAACGTCCGCGCGATGGTCCACTTCGACACGCCGCACAACCAGAAGGGCCTGGACTCGCGAGTCGACGCGACGAAGGAGTCCCTGACGGCGTACCGAAAGCTCGGCGGCATGCCCATCTTCCAGGTCGAGGTGACCAACGGCCTCTCCTGACGGCTCAACCGAGCATCAGGGCCACCACCGGAGCCGGCACGGCCCAGGCGGGATGGGCGAGATCGGTGATGTTCTTCGTCGCCAGCACGCCACCACCGAACTTGTTCTCGGTCACCAGCGCCTCCGACCGCCACCCGCGGCTCACCCACTTCGCCTCGAGCGGCGTCGTGTGTGCGTCACCGCCCGAGGTCGGCACCGGCACCGGGCCGAAGTCGATCTCGTTGCCCTTGCCGGTCCGGACATGCCCGATGGTGTCGCCGTTGATCCAGCGACCGGGTTGCCGGTCGTCGACGGCGATGGCCAGGTGGATCGCCAGGGCGGCCTCGGTCAGTGCCGTCATGTCCGGTGGGGGTGAGCCGGCCCGCAGATGAAAGCCGAGCCAGGAGAGCAGGGGGTCGGTGAGGTAGAGCTTCGACTGGGCGCCGCTCACGCGTTCGCCGGTGTCGGTGATCTGGTGGCACCAGATTGCCGCGAAGTTGCGCACCAGCCGATTGAGCCGGAGGTCGAAGTTCTGCCGGCTCGCATAGCCCAGAGTGTTCGCCACCGCCGCCCGGCTCAACGGCGCGGTCGACCTCGCGTGCAATTCCCCGAGCAGACGCGGGATCGAGTCGATCGGCCCGTCGCGGTCGACGTCGCGATGGAGCCACGCTTCGAGATCTTCCAGGAAGGACCGCCCGACCAGTCCGTTGCGAGTGTGTTCGGCGACCGCGCGAGGAAAGCCACCGCTGGTCAGGTATGACTGCCAGGCCAGGTCGAGGTCGTTGGCGAAGAGTTCGAGATCGGTGGCGAACTTGTGCGCGGACTCGTCCTGCAACCGCCACGCGTCGATCCGTGCCGGGCGGGGGACTTCCGGACGTGTCGCGGCAAGCACGTCGCGGAACCGCATGGGATGCAGGAGCCGCACTCGTCGAGACGAGCCGGACCCCGATCGGCCGGCGAGCAGGTCACGCTCGACGTCGCCGGTGTCGCTCCAGGACGAGCCGGTGCACACGACGGTGTCGTCACCGAATGGCGTGTTGTCACGCTGGTATTTGAGGGTGCTGGTCCAGTCGGCGATGCCGGTCACCTCGTCCAGCAACCACACCCGGCGGGCCTGCGGCGACGCGACATCGACAGACCGGGTGAGCTCGCGGCCGAGCACGATTGCCCGCGTCAGGTCGCGTGCGTTCATCGCGTCAGCGGGCAGGTAGATGATCTGCCGAGGGTCGATGTCCGGCCGCCGGCACAGCGCCAGTGCGGTGTCCTTGAGGACGACCGATTTTCCGACCCGGCGTGGACCGCGCAGCAGGATCAGCCGGTCATCGATCGGGGCCGACGTCAGATCCGACAGAACCGGCGAGCGGTAGCCCAGGTCGTGCTGCGCACGATCCCGGAGTGTCCGGTCCTCGGCCGCCCAGGCGCCCGGATCGCCACCCGCCGCGGCTGCCCGCCACCAGGGGTTTATCTGGCCCAGGCGGGCGCGGATCTCGTCATCTCGCACCATGCGATCTTACTAAAACCCCCCGGGTTTTGGTAAGCCTGACTTCCTCAAACCCCCCGGGTGACGCATGACAATAGCAGTCCGGGATGGCCGCCGCAGGTGCAAGCTGAGAGGAGGCTGAGAGGGTCAGGGGGCACTCAGGGTCATTCCGGATCGGCGGGGGTGTCCGGCCTTCCTAGGCTGTGCTCGTGGGAATCATCGCGACAGAGGCACTGACCAAGACTTACGGGGGGCGGGTGACCGCCCTCTCCGATCTCACCGTCGACATCGAGCCGGGTGTCATCGGCCTGGTCGGGGCGAACGGCGCCGGCAAGTCGACCTTCATCAAGATCATGCTGGGCCTGCTGGCGCCGACCAGTGGCAGCGTCCGGGTGTTCGACACCGACCCGACCGTCGATCCGGACCGGGTGCGCGCCCGGGTGGGTTACATGCCCGAGCACGACAGCCTGCCGCCGGACGTGTCGGCCGCCGAGTTCGTCACCCATCTGGGCCGGATCAGCGGGCTGCCGCGCACCGCCGCCCGGGAGCGGGCCTCCGAGGCGCTGCGGCACGTCGGGCTCTATGAGGAGCGTTATCGGCAGATCGGCGGCTACTCCACCGGCATGAAGCAGCGCGTCAAGCTGGCGCAGGCGCTCGTGCACGACCCCGATCTGCTGTTGCTGGACGAGCCCACCAACGGTCTCGACCCGGCCGGGCGCGACGCCATGCTCGCGCTGATCCACCGGATCGGCACCGAGTTCGGCATCTCCGTGGTGGTCTGCTCGCACCTGCTCGGCGAGGTCGAGCGGATCTGCGACTCGCTGATCGCCATCGAGGGTGGCCGCCTGCTGCGCGCCGATCGCATCTCGGCCATGACGGAAGCGTCCGACATCCTGGCCGTCGAGGTGTCCGAGGGCACCGACGAGCTCCTCGCCGCCCTCCAAAACCTCAATCTTCCGGTACGCCGTGACGACCGGCTGCTGTTGGTCGAACTGGAGTCGGACGACTCGTACGACCGGATCCTGAAGGCCGTGGCCGACCTGGATCTGCCGCTGCACCGCCTCGACCTGCGACGGCATCGCGTCGCCGAGCTCTTCGCCCAGAGGGAGATGGCCGATGTCTGAGGCCAGCGTCATCCATGACATCGGCTACCAGCGGTACACCGGGCCACGCCTGGGCCGCCGCGCCGTCCTCGGAGCGATCTACGTGCACGGGCTGCGCTCCGCCTTCGGGTTCGGCCGCAGCGCCAAGGCGAAGATCTTCCCCTGGCTCGTCTTCGGCATCACACTGCTGGTGGCGGTGATCCTGGCCGCGGTGCGCTCGCAGGCCGGCATCATCGCGCTCAACTACTTCGAGTTCGCCGACGCGATGAGCTGGCTGGTGATCTTCTTCGTCGCGATCGTGGCGCCCGAGCTCGTCTCCCGGGACATGCGCTCCGGGGTGCTGCCGCTCTATTTCAGCCGGCCGCTGCGCGCGGTGGACTACATCGGCGCCAAGTTCGTCGCGCTGGCCACCGCGGTGTGGATGGTGCTCGGCGTCCCGCAGCTGGTGATGTTCCTGGGCGCCGCGTTCACCACCAAGACCGGCATGTCCGGGGTGTGGGACGAGGTGCGAGACGTGGTGCCCGCGCTCGGATATTCGCTGATGTGGGCCGTGCTGTTCGCCTCGATCAGCCTGCTGATCGCCTCGCTGACCGGCAAGCGCGCGTTCGCGGCCGGCGGCATCGTGGCGCTGTTCCTGATGACCACCCCGATCTTCGGCGTGCTCTCCGTGCTGCCGTCCCGCACCGCCCAGGAACTGGCCGGCCTGGCCAGCCCGATGACGCTGGTCAGCGGCGTCGGCATCTGGCTGTTCCCCGGGCAGTTGAGCGACTTGGTGGTCGGCCGGTTCGGCCCGGTCTACGCGATCGAAGCGGTCACCGTCGTGGCCGCCTGCCTCCTGCTGCTGCTCGCCCGATACCGGAAGGTGGCCTCGCTGTGAGCACCATCGACCTGCAGAACGTCTCCCGCTGGTACGGCAACGTGGTCGCGGTCAACGACATCAGCTTGACGCTCGGCCCCGGCGTGACCGGGCTGCTCGGCCCGAACGGCGCCGGCAAGACCACCGTGCTGCACATGATGGCCGGCTTCCTGTCGCCGTCGAAGGGCAAGGTCGAGCTGGACGGCGTCTCGACCTGGCGCAACCCGTCGGTCTATCGGCAGCTGGGCCTGGTCAACGAGCGCGAGGCGGTGCACGGCTTCCTCAGCGCATATGAATTCGTGCTGGCCAGCGCCAAGATGCACAAGCTCGCCGACCCGGCCGGCGCGGCCAAGCGGGCGCTCGAGCTGGTCGAGATGACCGACGCGCAGGACCGGCGGATCGGCACCTATTCCAAGGGCATGCGGCAGCGCACCCGGGTGGCCGCGTCGCTGGTGCACGACCCGCAGGTGCTGCTGCTGGACGAGCCGTTCAACGGCATGGACCCGCGGCAGCGGATGCACATGATGACCCTGCTGCACTCGCTCGGCGACCGCGGCCACACGATCCTGTTCAGCTCGCACATCCTGGAGGAGGTCGAGCAGGTCTCCGGCACGGTGCAGGTGATCGTGGCGGGCCGGCTCGCGGCCTCCGGCGACTACCGCGAGATCCGCCGCCTGATGACCAACCGCCCGCACGTGTTCGCGGTGCAGTCCTCGGACGACCGCCGGCTGGCCGTCGCGCTGATCGGCGAGAAGTCGGTGAGCGGCGTCGAGATCGACGGCGCCGGGATGACCGTGCGCGCGTCGGACTATGGCAGCTTCACCCGGGCACTGCCCCGGATCGCCCTGGCGGAGGGGATCCGGCTGCGCAAGCTGCTGCCCTCCGACGAGTCGCTGGAGAGCGTCTTCTCCTATCTGCTGGAGGCATGATGTCCACGGTCGCCTACATCACCACGCGCGGCCTGTTCGGCCGCCGCCGGGCACTGCTCCTGCTGCCGTTGCCCCTTCTGCTGATCGGCCTGGCCGCGCTGTGCCGGGCATATGATGTGCAGCCCGCGGAGTGGGGACAGCCGGTGCTGGTCGGCCTCGGGCTGGCCGTGGTGCTGCCGGTCATCGCGCTGATCGTCGGCACCGGCGTGCTCGGGTCCGAAGTGGACGACGGCACGATCGTGCACATCCTCACCAAGCCGCTGCCGCGGCGCGACATCATCCTGGCCAAGCTCGGCGTCGCCGTGGTGGTGACCGCGGTGACCGCGGCGGTGCCGCTGTTCGTGGCCGGGTGGATGGCGGACTCCTGGCGGCTGGGCGCCGGACTGGCCGCGGGCGCGGCGCTGGGCGCGTGCGCGTACTCGGCGTTCTTCCTGCTCCTGAGTCTTTTGACCCGTCGCCCGGTGCTGCTCGGCCTGGTCTACATCCTGGTCTGGGAGGGCCTGCTGGCCCGCTTCGTGAGCGGCACCCGGGTGCTCTCCATCGAGCAGTACGTGATCACCTTCACCGACCGGATCGCCCCGACCGATCTGCTCACCGGCCAGGTCGGGCTGCCGCTGGCGATCGTGATGACCGTGCTCTTCACGGTCGGCTGCACCATCCTGGCGGTCGACCGCCTGCGCAGCTTCAGCATGGCCGGCGAGACGAGCTGATGCCCGATCCGGAGATCCCGCTGGCGGGCGGGGTCGGCAACGCCGGAGCGGTGGTCCGGGTGGGCGACACGGTGCGCCGCCCGGGCAACCCACTGGTACGCGCGGTGGCGACACACCTCGCCGAGGTGGGTTTCGAGGCGGCGCCGCGCTTTCTCGGGCCGGACGACGAGGGCCGCGACGTGTTCACCTTCATCGAGGGCGACGTGGCGGTCGCGCCGTACCCTTCGTGGGCTCGGCGCGACGAACTGCTCCGCGAGGTGGGTGCGCTGCTGCGCGACTTCCACGCGGCGATGCGGGGCTTCGACGCCGGGTCGTTGTGGTCGCTGGAGCTGGCCGATCCGGACGGCGGCGACGTGTTCTGCCACAACGACGTCTGCCCGGAGAACGTGGTCTTCCGCGACGGCCGCGCGGTCGCTCTGCTCGATTTCGACCTGGGCGCGCCGGGCCGGCCGCTGTGGGACCTGGCCCGGACCGCGCGGATGTGGGTGCCGATGGCGGTGCCCGGCTCGAGCATGTCGTGGCCGGGCCGCCCGGACGTGTGGCGCCGGCTCGGCCTGCTGGCCGGGGGACATGGCGCCGCGGACGGCGAGGACTTCGCCGACATCCTGCTCGCCGCGACCCGGCAGGGCCAGGCCTGGGTCCGAGCGAAGGTGGAGGCGGGCGAGCCTTCTTTCGTCGCGATGTGGAACGACTTCGGCATGGCCGACCGGCAGGCGGCCGACCTTACCTGGCTGGCGGAGAGCAGAGCCCGGATCGCGGAGGTGGTCAGCCGGCCTGGGTGGGGTGGGTGATCACCAGGACTGGGCGGGTGGACTTCTTGACCAGGGCCAGGGGGACGCTGCCGAGCAGTCGCTCGGTGACCGCCGGGCGGGTGGTCGCGCCGACCACGATCAGGTCGGCCTCGTGGTGGTCGGCGTAGTCGATGATGCCCTGCGTCGGGCGGCCCGGGACCACCGCGTGGGTGACCTCGACGCCGGCCTCGGCGATGCGCCGGGACATGGCGGCCGCGGCCTGCTCGGCGGCCTGGGTGAAGACGCTGCGCGGGGCCGCCGCCAGGCGCTCCAGCTCGACCTGATCCACCGAGACCACCGCGACCGAGGCGCCGGTCTGTTTCGCCAGACCGATGACCGCGTCGGCGACCCACGGCTGCTCGGCGTCGGGCTTTGCCGCTACCACGATGCGCATGTCACGAATTTCTACCCGCTCGATCGCATTCCGTCGATAGCAAGTCTCGACAACACCAGTCTTTTGTACCACTCTCGCGGTTATGGCGGATGCGGAAACCCCGGTCGAGGACACCACCGAGCAGGGTGAACCTGCGCTCAAGCGGGTCATGGGCCCGGGGTTGCTGCTGCTCTTCGTGGTCGGCGACATTCTCGGCACCGGGGTCTATGCGCTGACCGGGCGGGTGGCCGCCGAGGTGGGCGGCGCGGTCTGGCTGCCGTTCCTGTGCGCGTTCGTGGTCGCGCTGCTGACCGCGTTCAGCTACCTGGAACTGGTCACCAAATATCCGCGGGCGGCCGGCGCCGCGCTCTACACGCACAAGGCCTTCGGCATCCACTTCCTGACGTTCATCGTCACGTTCGCGGTGATGTGCTCCGGGCTCACCTCCGCGTCCAGCGCGTCCAAGGCCTTCGCCGGCAACTTCGCCGAGGCGTTCGACCTGACGCTGGGCGAGGGCGCCGGGCTGACCGCGGTCGCGCTCGGCTTCATGACCCTGGTCGCGCTGATCAACTTTCGCGGCGTCGGCGAGAGCGTCAAGCTCAACGTGCTGCTCACCTGCGTGGAGCTGACCGGCCTGCTGATCGTGATCTGCATCGGGGCGTGGGCGATCGGCGGCGGCAACGGCGATCTGTCCCGGCTCACCGACTTCACCGCGGCCGAGGGGGAGAGTGCGTTCTTCTCGGTGACCGCGGCGACCGCGCTGGCGTTCTTCGCGATGGTCGGCTTCGAGGACTCGGTCAACATGGCCGAGGAGACCAAGGATCCGGTACGCATCTTCCCCAAGGTGATGCTCACCGGCCTGTGCATCACCGGCGTGATCTACGTGCTCGTCTCCATCTCCTCGGTGGCCCTGGTGGCGCCGAGTGAGCTCGGTGAGGGCGACGCGCCACTGCTCAAAGTGGTCGAGGCCGGTGCTGCCGGCTTCCCGCTGTGGATCTTCGCGTTCATCACGATGTTCGCGGTCGCCAACTCCGCGTTGATCAACATGCTGATGGCGAGCCGCCTGCTCTACGGCATGGCGAACGAGCGGGTGCTTCCCAAGATCCTCGGCAAGGTGCACCCGACGCGGCGTACCCCATGGGTGGGAATTGTTTTCACGACCCTGATCGCCTTCGGCCTGATCTGGTTCGCCGATCTCACCGCGCTGGGCGGCACGACGAGTCTGTTGTTGCTCTGCGTCTTCACCGTGGTGAACATCGCGGTGCTCGTGCTGCGCCGCGACCGGGTCGAGCACAAGCACTTCAAGGCGCCCACCGCGATCCCGGTCATCGGCGCCGTGGTCTGCGCCTACCTGGCCAGTCCGCTGTCCGGCCGGGCGGCCGACGACTACCGGGTGGCCGGCATCCTGCTGGTGATCGGCATCGTGTTGTGGGGGATCACGTTCATGTCGGACAGATTGACGCGCAGTAACTGACCGACCACCCTGACGAGGGTCACTTGTAGACCGGTACCGTGCAGAAGTGGTGCCGCACAACTCCCTCGTCCCCGCGGTCGCCGGTCTCCTCACGGCCGGCTCGGCCGGTTTCGCCGTGGCGATGATCCGGGCGTCGATCCGGGGCCGCTCCGCCGGGCCGCGTCTGCGCACCGTGACCATGGCCGCCGGCGTGCTGCTCGTCGCGCTCGCCGGGCTGGGCAGCGGCATCTCGCTGCTGCTGGAGCCGGGCGCGCTGCTGCCCAACGGTGTTCCGCTGGCCGCCGAGATCCCGCTGGTCGCCATCTTCCTGGTCGCGCTGGTCTATCTGCCCAGCGTGGCCCGCCCGCATCAGGTCCGCGATCCGCTGTCCCGGGTGCGGGTCTGCCTGGACATGCTCGGCGTGACCTCCTGCCTGATCTACCTGCCCTGGCTGCTGATCTTCAGCAACAACGGCGAGAAGCGCGGCGCGACGATCACCGCGCTGCTCTTCGGTTGCGGCGCCGCGGCCGCCCTGGCGGTCGCCGGAGTGCACGCCGTGCGGCACCGCGCGGCGCTGCTCTGGTGCGGTCCCGCCGCCGCGTTCTCGCTGGTCAGCCTGACCGCGCTGACCGTCGGCATGGACCACCCGGAGAACGACAACGCCGCGATCGCCACGCTGGCCGCCGCGGTCGCCGCCACCGTCGCGGCCGGGCTGCTCTGGCACGGCACGGTGCGGGTGCATCCGGACGCCGGCCCGCTGCCGCCGGTGGGCAGCGAGCCGACCGCCGGCTTCCCGCTCTTCGCGCTGCCGGTGCTCGGCTCCGCGCTGGTCACGGCCTATCACCTGATGAACGGCCGGGACATCGACACGGTGGCGATCATCCTGGCCACCACCGCGATCATGGCCGTGGCGGCGCGGGAGTACACCGCGGCGGTCGCGCTGCGCCGGCACGCCAACCACCTCACCGACCAGGGCAACAAGCTGCGCAGCCTGGTCTTCGGCTCGTCCGACGTGGCCATGGTGCTGGACGCGGATCTGGCCGTGCGCTGGCAGTCGCCGGCCTCGGCGCGGCACTTCGGGCTGTCCGATCAGGACGTCCTGGGCCGGCCGGCGACCGCACTGGTGGATCCCGAGCAGGCCGAGGCGGTGCACGCCTATCTGACCGGGCGACTGGGCCGGCCGGACGAGCCGGCCACCGCGGGCGGGCTGCCGGTGCGGCTGCGCGACGGCTTCGGCCGGTGGCGGGACACCGAGTGGACCACGAACGGCGCCGACCCGGCCGAGCCCGGGCGCAACCTGGTGGTGCACGTCCGCGACGTCAGCGACCAGCGTGACCTGCAGCAGGCGCTGCGGCAGGAGGCCTATCTCGATCCGGAGACCGGGCTGGCCAACCGGGCGGGCCTGCGCCGGGCCGGTGACCCGGTGCCGGACTCGGGCGCGCTGATCGTGATCGAGGTCGGCGGCCTCACCTCGATCGCCGACGTGCACGGCCCCGATCTCGCCGAGGCGGTGCTGGTCGAGGCGGCCCGCCGGTTGCGCGCCCGGGTGGACGCCACGGATGTGCCGGCCCGGGTGGGGGAGAACAGGTTCGCGGTGCTGACCCGCAGCGGCGCCGTGCGCGCGCACATGCTGGCCAGCCAGGTGGTCAACGTGCTGACCGCGCCCTACAACGCGACCGGCACGGTGGCCCATCTGTCCGCCTGGGCCGGGCTGATCGATCTGGCCGCCGACGCGGCCGGCATCGACGAGGTGCTGCGCCGCGCGGCCCTGGCGGTGCGCGCGGTCCGATCCGGGCCGCCGGGCGCGGTCGAGTGGTACGAGGAGGAGATGGAGAACCGCCTCCTGCGCCGGTCCACTCTGGAACAGGACCTGCCGGGAGTCGTCGCCCGGGGCGAGCTCGATCTGACCTACCAGCCGATCGTCGAACTGGCCGGGCGGCGTCCGGTCGGTGTCGAGGCGGTGCTGGGGTGGCGGCATCCGTCGCTCGGCCCGGTGCCCGCCGCCGAACTGCTGACCCTGGCCGAGGACCTGAACCTGCTCGGCGACGTCAGCCACTTCGTGCTGCACCGGGCCTGCCGGCAGCTGTCCCGCTGGCGGCGCGGGCACGAGGATCTCTGGCTCTCCGTCGACGTGCGCCCGAGCGAACTGGCCGACCCGGTCTTCCAGGCCAATCTGGACACCGCGCTGGAGACCTATCAGATTCCGCCGTCCGCGCTGGTCCTGGAGATCGCCGAGCACGACCTGCTGCAGGCGCCCGACGCGCAGCGGCCGGCCCTCGCCGACGTGGCCGGTCAGCTGGGCCGGCACCGGGCGGCGGGCATCCGCACCGCGGTGGACAACTTCGGCACCGGCCCGACCTCGCTGAGCCGGCTGCGGATCCTGCCGGTGGACCTGCTGAAGATCGACCGGGACGTGTTCGGGCAGCCGGCCGACGCGTCCGCGCAGCTCGGCGCGATCATGGACGTGACGGTCACGCTGGGCCGGCGGCTCGGCATGGAGGTCATCGCGCAGGGCTTGCAGTCCGACGCGGACCTGGAGACCGTGCAGGCCGCCGGGTGCCGGATCGGCCAGGGTGACCTGCTGGGCCGCCCGATGCCGGCCGAGCGGCTCGAGGCGCTGCTGGAGAAGCACCGCGTCGCGCCCGACCCGGGTCAGGCCCGGCGCGCCAGATAGAGCACGGTGTCGAGGGTGATCTCCACGTCCTCACGGAACAGCTCGGTCAGCGCTGCGCGGACCCGCCGCCGGGCCGGCTCGGGAAGCATCCGGAACTGCGACCGGGTGGCCAGATGCGCGAGCTGGTCGGCGGCACTGCGCACGATCCGGTGCGGGAACACTTCGGCGACCTGGTCGGTGAACCGCGCCTGCTCGGCGAGTTCCACCCCGGGCCACATCCGCCACAGATCGCCGGCCGTGTACTGCGAGTCGACGATCACCACCTCGGGGGCGAAGTCCGCGTAGACGTCCATCATGGACTGTTGCAGCCGCGGATCCTCGATGCCCTCGCGGTGCAGGATCAGCGCGAGGGCGCCGCCGGGAGTCAGCGCGCGGGCCGCGTTGGTCCACCGGGTCTCCGGATCGGTCCAATGCCAGGCGTCCGCCGCATAGAGCAGCGCGAACTCGTGTCCCGGAGCGAACTGCTCGAACGTGCCGGGGAACAGCGTGATGCCGGGGACGGCGCCGGTCAGGATCGCGGCCATCGCCGGGTCCGGTTCGATCGCGGTGATCGCCCGGCCGCGCCCGGCGAACGCGACAGTGGCCTTGCCGGTGCCCGCCCCCACCTCGAGGGCGGGACCGGGTGGCACCGCGTACCCGAAGACCCGGTCGACCAGCGCGACCGGGCAGCCCGGCCGGACCCGGTCGTAGTCCTCGGCGACCTCGCCGAAGACCCGGCCGGCTTGCCGTTCGGACATCGGGTCAGCCGGTGTTGCGCATGCCGGCCGCGATGCCGTTCACCGTGGTGAGCAGGGCCCGCTCCAGCGCGGTCGACTCACCCGGCGCGCGCCGGCCACCCGGCGCGGTGGCCAGCTGGCGCTGATTTTCACCGAGCTCGCGGTATTGCCGCAGCAGCGCCACCTGCAGGTGGTGCAGCGGTTCGAGATAGGTGTCCCGGACGCCGAGCGTGCGGCTCAGCTCGGTCTGCGCGGAGAGCAGACCCTCGCCGCCGGTGATCGCGAGCACCTCGCGGACGGTCAGGTCGTACTCCTCCTGGATCCGCTCGAAGATCGGCTGCAACTCGGCCGGGACCAGCGTCTCGACATAACGTCGCGCGATGCTCAGGTCGGTCTTGGCCAGCATCATCTCGACGTTGGAGACGAAGGTGCGGAAGAACTGCCAGTTCTCCTTCATCTCCATCAGCGTGTCGGCCAGCCCGGCCTCGCGGGCCGCCTTGAGCCCGGTGCCGACGCCGAACCAGCCGGGCACGATCTGCCGCGTCTGGGTCCAGCCGAAGACCCACGGGATCGCGCGCAGGCCACCCAGGCCGGCGTCGGTGTTCGGCCGCTTCGCCGGCCGCGAGCCGATGTTCAGCGCGCCGAGCAGCTCGGTTGGTGTCGCCGCCCAGAAGTACGCGGGCAGGTCCGGGTCCTCCACCAGCCGCCGGTAGGCCGCGAACGCCGACGCCGACGCGGTGTCCATCGCGCCGTCCCAGTGCGCGAGCCGCTCCATGTCGACCGCGGGCGTGGTGTGCAGCAGCGTCGCCTGCAGCACCGCGGCCACGGTGAGCTCCAGGTTTTCCCGGGCCAGCGCCGGGATCGTGTATTTGTCGGAGATGACCTCACCCTGCTCGGTCACCTTGATCGCGCCGTCCAGCGTGCCGTAGGGCTGCGCCAGGATCGCCTCGTGGGTGGGCCCGCCGCCGCGCCCGACCGTGCCGCCGCGGCCGTGGAAGAGCCGCAGCCGCACCCCGTGCCGGGCGGCCACGTCACGCAGCGCGCGCTGCGCCTTGTGGATCGACCACTGGCTGGTGGTGATGCCGGCCTCCTTGTTCGAGTCGGAGTAGCCCAGCATCACCTCCTGGAGGTCGCCGCGCGCCTTGACGATCTCGCGGTAGGCCGGCAGCGACAGCATCTCGTCCAGCAGTTCGCCGCCGGCGTCCAGCTCGGCCGGCGTCTCCAGCAGCGGCACGATGCCGATCCGCGCGCGCCCGGTGTGCACGTCGATCAGCCCGGCCTCCCGGGCCAGCACGGCGGCCGCGAGCACGTCGTCCACGCCCAGCGTCATCGAGATGATGTAGGACTCGACCACCTCCGGACCGAACCGGTCCTGCGAGTCCCGGATGGTGTGGAAGACGTCGAAGGTCTTGCGCGCCGACTCGTTCAGCGGGGTGTCCAGCGCGGACAGCGGCCGCCGCCCGGTCAGCTCGGCGGCCAGCAGCTTGGTGCGCTCCGGCCGGTCCAGCGTGCTGTAGTCGTCCACCTCGCCGACCTGTGCGTACATCTGCGCGAGCACCTCGTGGTGCTTCTCCGCGTGCTCGCGGACGTCGAGGGTGGCGAGCTGCAGCCCGAAGGCGGAGACCGTGCGGATCGCCGAGGCGACCGAGCCGACCGCGGTCAGCTGCCCGGAGTTGCGGGCCAGCGAGGCGCGCATCAGCTCGAGGTCGGCGATCAGCTCGTCGGTGCCCAGGTAGTCCCGGCCGGGCACGTGCTGGATGCCCTGCCGCAGCCGGGCGCGGGTGTTCGCCAGCTTGGCCTTGATCGCCCGCACCTTGAGGCGGTAGGGCTCCTCGGCGTTGGTGCGGCGGAACCGCGGCGCCACCTCGGGCAGCAGGTCGAGGTCCTTCGCCAGGCTCGCGGACAGGTCGAGGGACACCCCGCGCAGCCGCCGGGAGACGCTCAGCTCGTCGATCAGCGCGTCCATCGCCTTTTCGGTCGCCTGGATGCCGTGCTCGTGCTGGATGAGCAGCACGTCGCGGGTGACCGCCGGGGTGACGAACGGGTTGCCGTCGCGGTCGCCGCCGATCCACGAGCCGAAAGTCAGCGGGCGGGACGTCGGCGCGGTCTCCACGCCGAGCTGGCGCAGCGTCTCGGCCAGGTCGTCGAGCACCTGCGGTGCGGCGTCCGCGTGCAGGTCCTTGAGGTAGTAGACCGCGTTGCGCGCCTCGTCGGTCGGGTCCGGCCGGTCCAGCCGCAGCTCATCGGTCTGCCAGAGCAGGTCGATCAGCTCGGCGAAGCGCCGGGTCGAGGCGGTGGTGTCGGTGGCGCCGTAGAGCACCGCGTCGGCCGCCTCGGCGTCGAGCGTGTCGGCGAGCTGGCGCAGCTTGGAGAGGATCGAGCGGCGGGCCGCCTCGGTCGGATGCGCGGTGAACACCGGGCGTACCGCGAGCCGGCGCGCGGCGGCGGCGATCTCGTCGGCCGGCACGCCCTGCTCGGCGATCCGCTTGGCCGCCTGATCGAGCCAGCCGCCGTCCCGCGCGCGGCGTCGCCGCAGGTCACGGGCTCGGTGCACCTGCTCGGTGATGTTCGCCAGGTGGAAGTATGTCGAGAAGGCGCGGGCCAGCTTGGTGCCGGTGGTGACGTCCATCGCGGCCAGCCGGTCGGCGGCCGCCTGGGCGTCCTGCCGGACCAGCGCGCGGATCTCCTCGACCAGGTCGAGCAGCGGCGGGCCCTCCTGCCGGGCCAGCGTCTGGCCGAGCAATTTGCCGATGCGGCGGATGTCGGCCCGCAGCGCCGCGTCGGGGCCGTCGGGGTCGATGTGGCCCTGGAGGTCGGTCACCTCAGCGCTCCTTCATGACTTCGTGCGGCGGACAGCGCTGTCCCGACTCACGCGATCGTATCGGCACAGCTCACCGGCTGCGTGCTTTGAGGCAAGTCTCATATCTCCTCACAGCCACCTCACAAGCAATGGGTTTACATGTGCCCCCACCGACAGATCGAAGGGGACCCATGTCCACTCGGAAGAACCGCACTCGGGTGCTGGTCGCCGGCGCGGTAACCACCGCGCTCGCGCTGGCCGGCGCCGGTTACGGGATGGCGAACGCCGCCGAGGAACCGCCCGCCCTCGCCTTCAAGGCCGCCACGCACGACGTGACCGTCGAGCGTTACGTCGAGGACGAGTACTCGTACCTGAACTTCGACCTGGGCGTGAACCTGATCGCCGGGAAGCAGCCGTTCGAGATCTGGGCGAAGCGGAAGAACTACTCCACGCCCGTGGTCGCGCAGCAGATGGTCGCCGGCGCGAACGGCAAGAAGACCGCCGTGGACCTGCCGGCCGGGCTCTGGACCTCGTTCGACGGGTTCGAGGACTTCACCACGATCACGATCAAGGACACCACGGGCGCGGTGGTCAAGGAGTACACCACCGACTGGTGCCCGAACACGTACGAGTCGCAGCGGACCCGGCCGGACGCGCCGGCCACCACGCCGTACCCGACCTTCTGCGCCGGCGGGAACCCGTTCCTGCTCGGCTCGGTCTGGGGCGTGCAGGCCGGCTACAACGCGCCGATCGAGAGCACCCCGCGCTACAACTGGGACCCGGAGAACCCGGAGCCCGAGTTCGACATCGCCGCGGGCACCTACGACGTGACCGTCCAGCTGGCCGACAAGTACAAGAACTGGCTGCAGGTGCCGGACGCGGAGGCGACCGTCGACCTGAACCTCAAGGTCGTCGACGTCGGCCCCGGGCGTGACCCGCAGGGCCTGGCCGAGGCCAAGGCGATCAACCGGCTCGCCGCGGTCGGCGACGAGCTGAAGCCGAACGCGCCGCTCACCGACGACCACGCGGAGCACGCCGACGAGGGCGACATGTCCAAGCAGCTCTCGGCATACGACCCCGAGTTCCGCCCGCCGGCGAAGGTGCCCGCGCCGCTGGCCGCCAAGCCGAAGAACGGCCCCAAGCCGGACCTGCGCTCGCTGCCCTCGTGGGGCATCCAGCTGGACGAGTCCGAGGACGGCAAGGCATACGTCAGCTTCGGCGCCACGGTCTGGAACGCCGGCACGTCTCCGCTGGTGGTCGACGGCTTCCGCCGCACCGGCACCGACCTGATGGACGCGTACCAGTACTTCTACGACAAGAACGGCAACGAGGTCGGCTCGGTCGAGGCCGGGACGATGGAGTGGGACCCGCGCGACGGTCACATGCACTGGCACTTCACCGACTTCGCGCAGTACAACCTGCTGAACGCCGACAAGTCCCAGCAGGTGCGCTCCGGCAAGGAGGCGTTCTGCCTGGTGAACACCGACGCGGTCGACTACACCATCCCGAACGCCAAGTGGCGGCCGACCAACACCGACCTGTCCAGCTCCTGCGGGCAGAACACCGCGGTGGCGGTGCGCGAGGTGCTCGATGTGGGCAGCGGTGACACGTACAGCCAGTCGCTGCCGGGTCAGTCCTTCGAGGTGACCGACCTGCCGAACGGCACCTACTTCATCCAGGTGCTGGCCAACCCGGAGAAGAAGCTCGCCGAGCTGAACACCGAGAACAACTCGTCGCTGCGCAAGATCGTGCTGGGCGGTTCGCCCGGCGCGCGCACGCTGAAGGTGCCGGCGGTCCACGGTCTGGACGGCTGACCTGCGGTGAATGCGGCCCCCTGTCCCTTTTGGGACAGGGGGCAGTTTCATACGTACGGAATTGCTATGGTGACCCACCGCGACATTGAGGGGGATCCATGTCGATTCGGACGAAGTTCGCCTGGGTGCTGGCCGCCACGCTCGCCACCGTCGGCACCGGCTCTGCCGCGCGGGCCGACGACCTTCCGGCGCTCGCCTTCCGCCCCGCCACCCACGACCTGGTCATCGAGCGTTATGCCGACGAGGACTACGTCTATTTCGAGTTCGACCTCGGCGTGCATCTGATCGCCGGGCGGGAGCCCTTCGAGATCCGGGCCAAACGCGGCGGCTATGCCGACCCGATCGTGGCGCAGCGAATCCGAGGCGGCGCCGCGACGGCGCTGCCGGCCGGACTGTTCACGTCGTTCAACGGCTTCCAGGACTTCACCTCGATCACCATCAAGGACAGCACCGGGGCGACCGTGCAGGACTACTCGACACCGTGGTGCCCGAACAACGCGGCCTCGGTGCGCACCCGGCCGGACGCGCCGGCCACGAGCCCCTACCCGCAGGACTGCGGCTGGTGGGGTTACAGCGGCGGCGGGAACCCGTTCCTGCTCGGCTCGGTGTGGGGCGTGCAGGCGGGTTACAACTCCCCGATCCAGAGCACCGAGAACCCCGTGGACTGGTGGTCCGGCGAGCCGGCGTTCGACCTGCTCCCAGGGGAGTACGACGTCACCGTGCGGCTGAACGAGCCGTACCGGTCCTGGTTGGAGATCCCGGAGACGGACGCGACCATCGACCTGAACGTGACGGTGGTGGACGTCGGACCGGCCGCGCCGGCCAAGAAGGCACCAGAGAACGAGCATTCCCACGAGGGGGACGCGAGCAAGCAGCTCTCCGCCTACGACCCGCGCTTCCGGCCGCCGGCCAAGGTCCCGGCCGCACTGCCCGCGGTGCCGGCCAACACGCCCAAGCCGGACCTGCGCTCGCTGCCCGCCTGGGACATCCACCTGGAAGAGGCCGAGGACGGCAAGAGCTATGTGACGTTCTCCGCCACGGTCTGGAACGGCGGCACGTCGCCGCTGGTGGTGGACGGGTTCCGGCGGACCGGCGCCGACCTGATGGACGCCTACCAATACTTCTACGACGCGCAGGGCAACGAGATCGGCGCGGTGCCGGCCGGCACGATGGAGTGGGACGCCCGCGCGGGTCACCTGCACTGGCACTTCACCGACTTCGCGCAGTACAACCTGCTGGCCGCCGACAAGCAGCTCGCGGTGCGCTCCGGCAAGGAGGCGTTCTGCCTGGCCAACACCGACCCGGTGGACTACACGCTGCCGCGGGCCAACTGGCGGCCGGGCAACACCAGCCTGTCCAGCTCGTGCGGGCAGAACACCGCGGTGGCGGTGCGCGAGGTGCTCGACGTGGGCAGCGGTGACACCTACATCCAGTCGCTGCCGGGCCAGTCGTTCGACGTGACCGACCTGCCGAACGGCACGTACTGGATCGAGGTGCTGGCGAACCCCGATCAGCGGCTGGCGGAGACGCGGGTGAACAACAACGGGTCGCTGCGCAAGATCGTGCTCGGTGGCACGCCGGGCGCGCGCACGCTGCGGGTGCCGCCGCTGCACGGGATCGACGGATGAGAGCAGCCGTCGTCGCGCTCCTGACCGCCGCGCTCGGGGTGGTCGCGCCGGCCGCCGGACCGCCCGACCTGACCTACCGGGTGACCAGCCGCGACGTGACGGTGCTGCGCTATCCGGGATGGCTGGACTTCGACCTGGGCGTCAATCTGATCGCCGGCCGGGAGCCGTTCGAGGTGCGGGCGAAACGGCGCACGTACGCCGAGCCGCCGGTGGTCGACGGCCTGCCGGAGGGCATGTTCACGTCCTTCGACGGGCTCGCCGACTTCAGCACGATCACGATCCGGACCGCCGCCGGGGAGCTGATCCGGGAGTACACGAACGCGTGGTGCCCGAACTCGTACTCGTCGGTGCGCACCCGGCCGGACGCGCCGGCGACGACGCCCTACCCGCAGACCTGCGGCAACGGGAACCCGTTCGCGCTCGGCGCGGTCTGGGGCGTGCAGGCCGGCTGGAGCTCGCCGATCAACGCGGACCCCGGCGTGGAGTGGGTCGGCGACGAGCCGCAGCCTTTCGATCTCGAACCCGGCCGCTACCAGGTGACCGTGCGGCTGAACGAGCCATACAAGGAATGGCTGGACGTGCCGGTTGCGGACGCGAACGTCACGCTCAACGTGACCGTCGTCGACTACGCGCAGCCGGCCTCAGCACCGAACAACGCCGGGCAGAGGGAGACAACGGCGATCGGGCCGCGGCCGGATCTGCGGGCGCTGCCGGCCTGGCTGGTCGGCCTCGAGCCGGACGAGGACGGCCGGTCGCTGATGTCCTTCGCCGCGACGATCTGGAACGCCGGCACGTCACCGCTGGTGGTGGAGGGCTACCGGCGGCCCGGCACGGACGTGATGGACGCGTTCCAGCATCTTTACGACGCCGCCGGCAACGAGGTCGGCACCGCGCCGGCCGGGACGATCGCCTGGGACCCGCGCCGCTACCACCTGGCCTGGGAGCTCGCCGAGTTCGCGCGTTACCACCTGCTGGCCGCCGACCAGCAGACCGTGGTGCGCACCGGCACCCAGGGGTTCTGCCTGCTCAACACGGACGCGGTCGACTACACGCTGCCGGGCGCGCACTGGCGGCCCACCAACTACGACGTGTTCGCCGAGTGCGGCGCGCAGACCGCGGTGGCCGTGCACACCTCGCTCGACGTCGGCAACGGCGACACCTATTTCCCCTGGGTGGCGGGCCAGCAGCTGGACGTCACCGACCTGCCGAACGGCACTTACTTCCTGCAGATCGTGGCCGACCCCGGCGGCCGGCTGGCCGAGGCGCGCACCGCGAACAACACCTCGCTGCGCCGGGTCGTGCTCGGCGGCACCCCGGGCGGCGAGCGCACCCTGCGGGTCCCCGCGGTGCACGGCATCGACCCGCCACTCGAACAGGGGACCATGGCTAGGCTTCCCGGGTGGTCCATACGCACGAGTTGACGTTCGACGGCCCGGTGCTGACCAAGCGATACCGGTCCTGGGGCCGCGGTGAGCACCGTCGCGAGTGGTCGGTGCTGCACCAGGTGCATCGGCACGCGCCGGATCTGGTGCCCCAGCCGCTGACCGCCGACCTGGACGACGAGCCGCCGGGTCTGACGATGAGCGTGCTGCCGGGCGAGCCGCTGCCCGCCGACCCGACGCCGGCCCAGCTCGACGCGCTGGCGGCGGCGCTGCGGGAGCTGTGGGCGGTGCCCTATGACGGCCTGTGGAGCGACGACCTGGACTTCGCGCGGCTGTTCACGGACGCGCCCCGGCCCGGCGCCGAGCTCGCCGGCCGGGCGCACGACGAGGCCGTCGCGTGGTGGGCCGGCCCGGACCCGGAGCTGCTCGCCGCGCCGCCGAAGGAGTTCGTGCTCGGCCACCGCGATCCCAACCTGGCCAACTACCTGTGGGACGGCCGGCGCGTGCGCATCGTCGACCTGGAGGACGCCCGGCTGTCCGACCCGGCGACCGAGCTGGCGATCCTGGTCGAGCACCTCTCCGCCCGGCGCCTGGACACCGCGGCGTTCTGCGCCCGCTTCGACGCCGACCCGGCGCGGTTGCGGGCGAGCCGGCGGCTGTGGGCGATGTTCTGGCTCTGGCTGTTGCGCCCCGGCGGCCCCGCGGAACAGCGCAATCCGCCCGGCACGGCCGACCGGCAGGCCGAACGCCTGCTGCACCTGCTGCGGCCGGACTGACGAAACCAAGCGGGACCGGACTGACGAAACCAAACGGGACCGGACTGACGAGACCAAGCGGGGCCGGGCCGGCGAGACCAAGCGGGGCCGGGCCGGCGAACTCGGCGGGGGCCGGACCGGGGAACTCAGCGGGCCAGGTCGAGCGCGTACTCCGGGAACCACTGGCCGGCCGCGGGGGCGCCGTCGCCGCAGGCGCCGTCCGACTCGCCCGGCCGTTTGATCCAGAGGTAGGCGTCCACCAGCGGTTTTCCGGTCCGCGTGGTGGGCGCCTCGCCCAACTTCCGGCCCGCCGGGTTGCACCAGTGCTGGTCGCCGGCGCCGATCCGGGCCGGCCCGTTGCCGTTGCGGCTGGTGTCCACCACGAAGTGCGCGCCACCGAGCCGCCGGGACAGCGCGCCGCCATAGCCGACGTTGGCCGCGGTGGTCTCGAAGTTCGCCACGTTGAGCGCGAAGCCGTGCGACCGCGCGACACCGGCCCGGCGCAACGCCGCCGCCATCCGGGCCGGATCACGGATCCAGCTGGGATTGCCGCCGTCCAGATAGACCAGCACGCCGGGGATCGTGCGCAGGGCGTCGACGGCGTCCCCGAGCAGCGCATATCGCTCGGCCGCCGCGGCTTTCCCGAGGCAGCCGCGCACCGCCTGAGCCACCGCGTCGGGTTCGAGAACCACCACCGCGCGTTGCCCGCGCAGGGCGGCCACCAGCGCCGAGATCCAATTCCGGTACGCGCTGCCGTCCGCCGCGCCGCCGGCCGACTGTCCCGCACAGTCCCGCTGCGGAATGAAGTAGAACGTCAGCACCGGCAGCCGCCCGGCCCGCCCGGCCTCGGCGACCAGCGCCCGCGCCCGCACGTCGAAACCCGGGTCGGCGTCGGTGAACCAGGTGGCCACCGGCTGGTCCGCGATCCGCCGCAGCAGCGCCGCGTCCGCGACCCGGCCGGCCTGCTGCCACGCCCGCACCTGCTCGGCCGCCGCACCGGCCGGATCGACGTACAGCGTGCTGCCGGCCAGCGGCACCGGCCCGGCCTCGGTGGCCCGGGGCTGCGCGATCGAGGCCCTCGGTGTGGCTTCGGCCGGCCGGGCGTCGTCCCGCTGCCCGGCGACCACCAGGGCCGCCCCGGCGCCCAGCGCGACCACCGCCGCGACCACGGCCAGCCGGGCCCGACGGTCGCGCTTCACCGCCCGGGAGTGATTCGCCATCAGCGCACCTGCACCCAGCGGCCGTCAGACGGCAGGCCGCGGTCGTCCACCAGGAACAGCATGTACCAGCCGGACGGCACCAGGCCCTTCTCCGGCGGCACGGTGAGCGCGACGCCGCCCGGCGCCGGGTCGACCCGCACGGCGACCGAACGCTGGTCCACATCGGTCACATGGGTGACCGCGCTGGGCCGCAGCAGCCGGGCCCGGGTGATCCGCGCGGCGTCCGGCGTCGCGAAACGGGCGGTTTCGCCGCGGCGTACCCCGAGGGGTCCGTCCTTGATCGTCGGACGCTTGCCGCGGAACAGGTAGGGCGGGCTGAACACCTCGATCCGCTGCTCGAAGGTGCCGGGATTGCGGCCGGTCGCGTCATAGAGCGGGTCGCTGCCGAGCGTGATCACGCGGCCGTCGGGCAGCAGGATCGCCTCGGAGTGATAGTTGCGGCCCACGGTCGAGTCCGCGGCCACCTCGAAGCGGTCGCTGCCGGGCCGATAGATCTGCGAGTTGAACAGATCGCTGCGCGCCCGGCCCTGGTAGGGGCCGCCGCGATAGCCGGACGAGCCACCGGTGGTGAAGACCGAGTCGTCCGGCAGCAGCACGGTGCTCAGATAGCGGGCCGGCGCGGGCAGGTCGGGCCCCGGCTGATAGCGCGGCTTGCGCTGGGTGAGATCGATGACATCGGTACGCGCGGTGGACACCGGCGACTCGCCCACCTCGCCGCCCCCGAAGATCATCACCTGCTGCTTCTGCGCGGGCGCCAGCAGCACGGACGAGCTGGTCTCGGTCATCCGAGCGTCGCGCAGCCCCGGCACCTCGGCGAATTTGTTGGACTTCACGTCCCAGATGCCCGGCGTGCGGCCGACGGTGTCCGAGCCGTAGCCGGAGTTCGAGCCGGAATAGAAGAGCCGCCCGTCGTCCATCAGGTGCAGCGCCGGATAGGTGGGGAAGACCCGCTCCAGCTCGGGCGCCGCCACCCAGCGCCGCTTACGCCGGTCGTAGCGCTCGTTGTCGCCGGGCAGCATGCGGCCGAACTCGTCCAGGCCGGAGACCGCGAGCACGTCGCCGTCCGGCAGTTCGGCGAGCGTCGGATACCAGCGGTGCTTCACCATGTCGCCGGTGCGCACATAGCGTTCGGTGCGTGGGTCGAACTCGTAGGACGTCTTGTCGCCGCCGTACTCCTGCTTCTCGCGGGTGATCTTGTCGGCCAGGCCGTAGATGTTGCGCCGGTCCTTGCCGCGCAGGCCGTCCACCACATATTGCGCGGGATCCTTGACGATCGGGGCGTTGCCGCTGAGCTCGGCGTCCACCCACACCTCGACCTCGCCGGCGTGCACCAGCACCTGGTCGCCGTGCTTCATCGCGGTGGCCGCCGGCAGCGTCACGTCGGCCCGGGTCAGATAGGCGAAGCCGGACTGCGAGGTGACCCGGGTGCCCTTGCGGAAGACCCGCGGGCCGCCGTCCGGCGACTCGTTCTTCAGCTTGAGCACCCCGGCCGCGTGCTTGATGTTCTCCTCGAGCACCTCGTAGGACTTGGTGCCGCCGGCGATCAGCAGGTTGCCGCCGGGCAGGAAGGTGTGCCCGGCACAGAAGACGTCGGTCGGCGTCGGCACCTCGCGGAACGACTCGTCGGCCGGGTCGAAGAGCACGGTCCGGAAGGTGCCCGCGTCGAACGCCTCCCGGTTGTTGCCGCTGCCCGCGATGATCAGCACCTTGCCGGTGCTGAGCAGCGCGGCGTGGATCGCGTTGATCCGGAAGTCGGCCGGCACCGGCAGCTTCGACCAGTGGCCGTAACGCTCCTTGTAGGACGGACGGTTGATGGTGAACTCGTGATAGGCGTCGCCGGCGGCGGCCACCATCGGCCGGTTCACCACCGCGACGATGCCGAGCACCGCGATCGCGACCAGGCCGCTCGCCAGCCGGCGGGCGAGGGTGGGGCGGGGGCGAGGCTTCATGCGGTCGTCCTTCGGCTCAGCCACATCAGCGTGGGGGCGAGACAGATCAGCAGGCTGAGGCTGGGCCACAGCCACATGGCGCCGTCCACGTGCCCGGTCAGCGGTGCGACCACGAGCAGGGCGGCATAGAACACGGCCCAGAACAGGCCGTGCCGGAAGGTGAGCAGGCGGTCCGGGCTGGAGGCGTCACCCTTGGGCGTCACCACGAAACCGGCCTTGCGGCGGAAGACCGCGCCCAGATACGAGGACACGTAGATCGGCGCGCACAGGGTGGACACCAGCATCCCGGCCAGCCCGGACGAACCGGCCTCCTCGTGCGGGCTGACGTTGTGCCGCCGGTTGAACACGTAGAGCCCGACCTGGAAGAGCGCGGCGTCCACGTAGAGCATCAGCCACACCTCCTGCGGCACCTGCACGCCCTTCGCGCCGAGCACCAGGTAGCAGATCGCGTTCAGCGCGCCGAGCAGCCAGGAGAGCGCGGTCAGCGGGTAGTAGGACATCAGCAGTCCGTAGTGGACGGTGCGGCCGAAGCCGAGCCGCCAGATCAGCCGGCCGAACCGGCGGACCACCACCTCGTCGGTGCCGCGCGACCAGCGGTGCTGCTGGCTGAAGTAATCCGTCCAGGAGGACGGGCCCTCGCCGACCGCGAGCACGTCGGGGGTGTAGACGGAACGCCAGCGCCGGCCGGTCGCCGGATTGTTCGTGGCGTGCAGCACCAGGCTGGTGGCCATGTCCTCGGTGATCGAGTCCTGCAGGCCGCCGATCGAGGTCAGCGCGCTGATCCGGATCGCGTTGTTGGTGCCGACCAGCATCGCGATGCCGCGCCGGTTGCCGGCCCGCTGCAGCAGCGAGTGGAAGAGATATTGCTGCGACTCGGCCCAGCGGGTCACCACGTTGTCGTAGTTGCCGTAGATCTGCGGGCCCACCACGAAGGCCACGTCCGGGTCGCGGAAATAGCCGAGCAGGCGTTCGCAGAAGTTGGGCTGCGGGACGTGGTCCGGGTCGACCGACACCAGCACGTCGTAGTCGGCGCCGTGGTCGCGTACCCAGGAGTTGTAGTTGCCGTGCTTGGTCTTCGCCTTGAACTCGCCGGCGGCGGTGTTGCGCTCCGGCCGGCCGTGCCGGGTGAAGTGCCGCACGCCGAGCCGTGCGCACATCGCTTTGACCTCGTCGTCGTCGCCCTCGTCGAGCAGCCACACGGCATAGGGGCCGGTGTGCCGCACGGCCAGCGCGGCCCGCAGGGTGCGCTCGACCATCGCCACCGGCTCCTTGCCCGGCACGATCGTGGTCAGGAACGCCACCCGCAGCGAGGACTGCGGCACCATCGGCCGCGGGTCCCGCGCCCAGAGCGTGGCCAGGCACAGCGTGACCACGTTGACCAGCCGGAACAACTCGATCAGCGCGGTCCCGGCGATCATCACGATGGTGGCCGCGTAGAGCACCGGCTGCGGACCGCGATCGGGCACCTCGATCGAGAGCAGCAGCCAGCCGAAGAAGGTGCTCTCGAAGGCGAACGCGAACAGCGTGATCAGCAGCGTGGTGATCGGGCGGCGCCGGGCCAGCCGGCGCATCTCGACCCGGTCGCCGGCCTGGTCCGGCGGGGTCGCCGGACCGGCCAGCACGCTGTACGCGCTGTATCCGTAGCGGTTGGGCAGCGCGACCGTCTTGCCGGTGAGGGCTCGGATCGTGGCCGGATCTTTTGTCGGGGTGCTGCTCATCGGTCAGGCGTTGACCGGCACGGCGGGCCGGATCGCCGGACGGTGGTCGCCGGCGTTGGAGGTGTGCCGGGGGCGGGCGATCGGCGTGCGCGGGGCGGCGTTCGGCTCGGTCAGCAGCAGGCGTTCCGGAGTGGACGGCGGGCGCTGCTTCGTCACGAACGCGCGGCGGGCGGCGGCGAAACCGGACCGGTCGGCCCACATGTCCCGGCTCATCTCGGCCAGCTCACGCGACTCGTAGACGTCCAGTGGCACCCGCTCGGCGGCCAGCCGGCGGGCCTTCGCGGCGCGGCGGGACCGGGCCGCGCGGCGGTCGGCGAGCTCCTCGGCCAGGACGCCGAGCCAGTCGGCGTACGCCTCCGGGTGTCGCGGGCCGACCTCGTCGATGAGCCCGAACGACGCCGCCTGCTCGGCGCTGACCGGCAGCTTGTCGTCGATCAGCCGCTGTGCGGTCTCCGCGCCGACCCGTCGCGGCAGCGTGAAGGTGTGCAGCTCCGAGCCGTAGAGGCCGATGTCGTAGTGGGGGTTGAGCACGATCCCGGAACGGGCCGCGACGACGTCCGCACCGAGCCCGAGCATCACCCCGCCGGCGCCGGCGTTGCCCGCGTAGCCGGCCACCACCAGCTGCCGGGTGCAGGTGATGATCTCGCGGCACACCGCGTTGATCGCCTTGATGTTGGCCCACGCGGCGGCCGCCGGGTCGTTGGCCGCGTCCACCACGTTGAGGTGGATGCCGTTGCTGAACGCGTCGGTGCCGCCGCGCAGCACCAGCACCTCGGTGTTCTGCTCGGCCGCGTGCCGCAGCCCGGCGAGCAGCCGGCGGCAGTGCCCGGTGGCCATCGCGCCGTTGTAGAAGTCGAACGACAGCCAGCCGACCCGGCCGGCCCGCCGATAGCGGATCTGCCGGTAGGCGGCCGGGGACTCGGGTTCCACGCCGGGTGGCAGCGGGGCGTCCGGCACGTCGCGCAGCAGCTTGCCGAGCAGCCGGGTGGCGGGCAGCTTGATCCCGTTGTCGGCGGCTCGCAGATGGCCCAGCCAGACGCTGCCGTCGCCGGTGCCGACCAGCACCGCGCCCTGCCGCCGGCGCAGGATCGCGCCCGGCCGGCCGCCGCGGACCGCGTCCGGGTGCGCGTCGCTCGCGAAGACGTCCAGCCCGGCCACCTCCGTGCGCAGGCCGGGTGCGCCGTCGGCCGCGCGGATCCGCCGCACGATGTGCTCGGTCGGCTCGTCCCAGCCGAACGCGCGATCCTGCTGGCGCATCAGCGGGCGCGACCGGGTGCCGGGCACCTCGGTCGGCGCGCCGTCGGTCGGCACCGGCCGGAAGCTCGGATCGGCCGCCTTGACCAGCACCTCCGCGACGCACTCCAGGGCGGCGTCGGCGACCGGCCCGGTGTAGAGCGACGACTTGCGGGCCGGCGCGGCGGGCAGGGCGAACGTGCGGGTGGCCCAGATCGGGCCGGCGTCCATCTCCTCCACCGCCTGCAGCGCGGTCACGCCCCACCGGCGGGCGCCGTCCGTGATCGCCCAGTCCAGCGAGGACGGGCCGCGGTCACCGACCGGGCCGGGGTGCAGGATCACGGTGCGGTGGTGCTGCCAGACCCGGGGCGGTACCCGCTCCTTGAGGAACGGGCAGAGGATCAGATCCGGCCCCGCTTTGCGGACACCGTCGATCATCGCCTGCGGACCGGTGGCGAGCAGCACGCCGACGTCATGGCCTGCTTCCCGCAGCGCACACCAGACGCGTTGGCTGAGGCCGTTGAAAGCCGAGACGAGCAGCAGAACCCGCACTGTGGAGATCCTCCCCAGGATTTGGCAACAGCTTTTGGGCATCAGTGATCGGGGAGTCTTTATGAGCTATCAGTGCCTATGTCGGACATGTTGTCCGATAGCGGCGACCCGCATTTTGTGTCGGTGGGGCGGACTAAGCTTGTGGTCGAACCCCCGCCCTCTCGGGCGTCTGGGGTTGTTCGCCGTGCTCTTTGCTAGGAGACCTCCCCGTGCAACTGTCCGGTCTGATCCCGGCCGCCCTGCGCGACCGTGGGCTTGCCCGCGCCCGCGACCTCGCCCACAAGGGCGGGGCCGACTCCGACGCACTCGACCTGACCGCGCCCGCAGCGCTGCGCCCGTTCGTGGTCGCCGCGGTCACCGCCCCCGGCGAGATCGGCGGCGCCGGCCGTCCGGTGCTCGCCGTCACCGCCACCAGCCGCGAGGCCGACGACCTGGCCGACGCGCTGGGCTGCCTGATCGACCCGTGCCGGGTGGCGGTCTTCCCGTCCTGGGAGACGCTGCCGCACGAGCGCCTGTCGCCGCGATCCGACACGGTCGGCCGCCGGCTCGCCGTGCTGCGCCGGCTGGCCCACCCCGAGGGCGACCCGCTGCAGGTGGTCGTCGCGCCGGTGCGCAGTCTGCTGCAGCCACAGCTCAAGGGGCTCGGCGACCTCGAGCCGGTGGAGCTGATCACCGGCCGTGAGGCGGAGCTCGAGGGGGTCGCCCGGCGGCTCACCGACATGGCCTATGCCCGGGTCGACCTGGTCACCAAGCGCGGCGAGTTCGCGGTGCGCGGCGGCATCCTCGACGTCTTCCCGCCCACCGACGAGCACCCGTCCCGGGTCGAGTTCTGGGGCGACGAGATCGAGGAGATCCGCACCTTCGCGGTGGCCGACCAGCGCACCATCGACCCGGTCGAGCGACTGTGGGCGCCGCCCTGCCGCGAGCTGCTGCTCACGCCCGAGGTGCGGGTGCGGGCATACGAGCTGTCGGTGCAGCACCCGGAGCTGGCCGAGATCCTGGACAAGCTCTCCGACGGCATCCCGGTCGAGGGCATGGAGTCGCTGGCGCCGGCCCTGCTGCAGGGCACCGACAGCATGGAGTTGCTGATCGACTGCATGCCGTCCGGCACCCACGTGCTGCTCTGCGACCCCGAGCGGATCCGCACCCGGGCACACGACCTGACCCGCACCTCGGCCGAGTTCCTCGAGGCCTCCTGGGCGGCCGCGGCGGTGGGTGGCGACGCGCCGATCGACGTGGGCGCGGCCGCTTTCCGCACGCTGGGCGACGTGCGGGCGCACGCCGCGACGCTCCGGCAACCATGGTGGACGGTCTCGCCATTCGGCATCGCTGAGGCGGACGCCGCCGCCGAAGATCTGCCGTGGCTGGAGGCGCCGGCCGTGGAGGTCGCGCCGGACCAGGGCGACGCGATCGCCCTGTCCGCCCAGCAGGTGCCGCTCTACCACGGCGACACCGCCCGGCTCGCGTCCGATTTGTCCGGCTGGTCGTCCGCCGGCTGGGCGATCGCGCTGGTCTTCGAGGGCCACGGCACCGCACAGCGGGCCACCGAGCTGCTGCGCGACGCCGGGCTCGGGGTCACCCCGGTCGACTCCATCCCGACCGCCATCGAGCCCGGTCAGCTGCTGGTCACCTGTGGCGGGCTCAACCACGGCTTCGTCGACGAGGCGTCCAAGCTCGCGGTGATCACCGGCAACGACATCACCGGCGGGCGTGGCGCGTCCACCAAGGACATGCGCAAGATGCCGTCCCGGCGGCGCAACACGATCGACCCGCTCGAGCTCCGGGCCGGCGACCACGTCGTGCACGAGCAGCACGGCATCGGTCGTTACGTCGAGCTGGTGCAGCGCGTGGTAAATGGCGCCGAGCGCGAATACCTGGTGATCGAATACGCGCCGTCCAAGCGCGGGCAACCCGGCGACCGGCTCTTCGTGCCCACCGATCAGCTCGACCAGCTGTCCCGCTATGTCGGCGGCGAGTCGCCCACGCTGCACAAGATGGGCGGGTCGGACTGGCAGAAGAGCAAGGCCCGGGCCCGCAAGGCGGTCCGCGAGATCGCCGCGCAGCTGATCCAGCTCTACGCGGCCCGGCAGGCCTCGCAGGGATACGCGTTCGGGGCGGACACCCCGTGGCAGCGCGAGCTGGAGGACGCGTTCCCCTACACCGAGACGCCCGACCAGATGGCCGCCATCATCGAGGTCAAGCAGGACATGGAGCTGGCCGTCCCGATGGACCGGCTGATCTGCGGCGACGTCGGTTACGGCAAGACCGAGATCGCCGTGCGCGCGGCGTTCAAGGCGGTGCAGGACGGCAAGCAGGTGGCCATTCTGGTGCCCACCACGCTGCTCGCCCAGCAGCACTTCAACACGTTCACCGAGCGGATGAACCAGTTCCCGGTGTCGATCAAGCAGCTGTCCCGCTTCCAGACGCCCAAGGAGGCCACGCTCACCCTGGAGGAGGCGGCGGCCGGCACCGCGGACATCGTGATCGGCACCCACCGGCTGCTGTCCAACTCGACGAAGTTCAAGAACCTCGGACTGATCATCGTGGACGAGGAGCAGCGCTTCGGCGTCGAGCACAAGGAGCAGCTCAAGGCGCTGCGGGCCTCGGTGGACGTGCTGACCATGTCGGCCACCCCGATCCCGCGCACGCTGGAGATGGCGATCACCGGCATCCGCGAGATGTCCACCATCGCGACCCCGCCGGAGGAGCGGCACCCGGTGCTGACCTTCGTCGGCGGTTACGACGAGAAGCAGGTGGCCGCGGCCATCCACCGCGAGCTGCTGCGCGACGGCCAGGTCTTCTATCTGCACAACCGGGTCGAGTCGATCGACAAGGCCGCCCGCAAGCTGCGCGAGCTGGTGCCCGAGGCCCGGGTCGCGGTGGCGCACGGCCAGATGGGCGAGGAAGCGCTGGAGAAGGTGATGGTCGGCTTCTGGGAGAAGGACTTCGACGTGCTGGTCTGCACGACCATCGTGGAGTCCGGCATCGACATCCCCAACGCCAACACCCTGATCGTCGAGCGCGCCGACCTGCTCGGCCTGGCCCAGCTGCACCAGATCCGCGGCCGGGTCGGGCGCGGCCGCGAGCGGGCCTACTCCTACTTCCTCTATCCGCGGGAGAAGCCGCTCACCGAGCAGGCACACGAGCGGCTGGCCACCATCGCGCAGCACACCGAGCTCGGCGCCGGCATGTATGTGGCGATGAAGGACCTGGAGATCCGCGGCGCCGGCAACCTGCTCGGCGGCGAGCAGTCCGGCCACATCGAGGGCGTCGGCTTCGACCTCTATGTGCGGATGGTCGGCGAGGCGGTGGCCCAGTTCAAGGGCGAGCGGCCGGAGGAGGAGCCGGAGGTCAAGATCGACTTGCCGATCGACGCGCACCTGCCGACGGAATACATCGCGGTCGAGCGGCTGCGGCTGGAGATGTACCGGAAGCTGGCCGAGTCGCGTGATGCGGCCCGCCTCGACGAGGTGGTCGCCGAGATGACCGACCGCTACGGCGAGCCGCCCACCGAGGTGGCCAACCTGATCGCGGTGGCGCGGTTCCGGCTGACCGCCCGGGCCTACGGTCTGACCGACGTCTCGGTGCAGGGCAAGCACCTGCGGTTCTCGCCGATGCCGCTGCCCGACTCCAAGCAGATGCGGCTCAAGCGCTACCACCCGGACTCCGTCTACAAGACAGCGAACGACCAGGTCAGCGTGCCCCGGCCGCAGACTCGCCGGGTGGGCGGCGAACCGCTGCGCGACCAGGCCCTGCTGCAGTGGTGCGCCCAGCTGCTGAAGGACATCCTGGGCGATGTGCCGGCTCCGGTCAGCGCATGATTCGGTTTCCGGGGGTCGGCGGCGGGTGGGTCGGGGGCCGTGAGAGAGTCATCGGCATGCTGCGTGTTCGCCGTCTCGCCTCTCTGGCTGTCGTCGCGACCCTGACCGTCGCCGGCCTCTCCGCCTGTCGTGTGCAGCCGGACGTGGCTGTCTATTACGGCGCGGGCACCCAGTTCAGCGTGGCCCAGGTGCAGCGGGTCTTCGACGACGCGCGCGCCAAGCTCGAGACGATCCGCGACACCCAGGCGGCCGCCGCCCTGGACGCGGCGGAGAAGAACGAGGCCGGCCTGTCCCCGGCGGACAAGAAGACCGCCGTCGACAAGGCCGAGGCCGGCGCCACCAAGCCGGTCACCGTGCCGATCAGCGGGCCCGACGTGGTCGGCACCATGGTCGTCCACGACCTGCTGACCCGGCTCGCCAAGGAGCGCAACGTCGCCGTCCCGGCCACCCTGCCACTGGCGGACGCGGCCAAGCAGGTCGGCCTGCCGGCCACCGCGGAATACGTCCGGCTCTACACGGAATACCGGGTGCTCTCCGGCCTGATCTTCCAGGACTCGGCCACTGCCGCGCCGTCCGATGCCGACCTGCGACCGGTCTTCGACACCCTGCAGGCGGCCGGCGCGTTCCCGCCGGACGTGACCTATGAGCAGTTCAAGACGGTGCAGGACCAGCAGATCCAGCAGCTGCTGCAAAACGTCGCCGGGCAGAGCGCGGTCAAAAAGGAGCTGCAGAGCCGGCTCGACCAGCTCGACGTGAAGGTCAACCCGCGCTTCGCCGGCGCCGAGATCGATCTCTACTCGGTGCAGATGCAGGACGGCAAGGAGATCAAGCTGATCACGGTGCCGCTGACGGATTCCGAGTCCGCACCGGTGACCAGCGCGGGCTGACCCGGTGCCCGGTCGCATCGTTCTGCTGGTCACCTCGCCACGCCTGCCCGCCGGGCTGCTGACGGCGGCCGCGTGGGACGTGCTGCGGGCCCACCCGGTGCTCGCCGCCGCGGAGTCGGCCCAGGCCGAAGCGTTGCGCACGGTCGGCGTGCCGGTCACGGTGATCGACCCCGACCCCGAGCTTCTGGTGCGCGAACTCGCCGTCCACGCGACCGTGGTGTGGCTCGCCGGCCCGACCGGTGACCAGGACTTCGCGCGGCATCTGGGCCTGCGGCTGGCCCGCGAGCCCCAGCTGGCCGAGCTCGAGCTGATGTACGGCTCCTGGGACCCGCCCGGCGCCCGGCTGCTCGACGCGGTGGCGGTGATGGACCGCCTGGCGTCACCCGGCGGCGATCCGTGGAAACGGCAGCAGACGCATCAGACCCTGGCGCCATACCTGCTCGAGGAGAGCTACGAGGCGTACGACGCGATCGAGGCGCACGACCTGGACGCGCTGCGCGAGGAGCTCGGCGACGTGCTGTTGCAGGTGGTGCTGCACGCGCGGCTGGCCGAGGACCTGCCGGAGGAGTCGCGCTGGTCGGTCGACGACGTGGCCGGCGCACTGGTGGACAAGATGGTGCGGCGCAACCCGCACGTGTTCGCCGGTGAGGTGGTCGACTCGGTGGAGACGATCACCGAGAACTGGGAGCGGATCAAGCAGCAGGAGAAGGCGCGCGACTCGGTGCTCGACGGGGTGGCGCTGAGTCAGCCCGCGCTGGCCCTGGCGGCGAAGATCCTGCAGCGGGCGGACCGCGGCGGGGTGCGCGTACCGCTGCCTGACGGTGTTGATCTGGGTTCTGTGCTCCTCAGGCAGGTGGCGCAGGCGCGGGCGGTCGGCGAGGACGCCGAGGCCGCGCTGCGCCGGGCGGTCCTGGCCTATGCGGAAGCGGTCCGCGCCGCCGAGTAAGCCCGTTGCTCATCGGGCAAAGTGTCGGACCGGGCGGGTAGGTTGCTGGCATGCCGGAGTTCGTGATCACCGCCGAGCGCATCGTCGACGCGATCCTGGAGTCCTCCCCGCAGCTGGCGACCGACGTGGGCGACCACCGCTTCGACGACCGGCTGCCCGACCTCTCGCCCGGCGCGGTGGCGGAGCACGCCGTGATGCTGCGCGAGGCGGCCGACGCGCTGGCCGGCATCGACCCGGACGCGTTCGACGCCGAGGAGCAGGTCGACCACGCCATCCTGTCGGCGCGCGTGGAGCGTGGTTTGTTCGAGCTCACCGACGTGCGCGAGCACGAGTGGAACCCGTTGGTGCACAACCCCGGGCCGCTTCTGCACGCGCTGATCGCGCGGCCGTTCGCGCCGGTCGACGAGCGGCTGACCAGCCTCGGCGGCCGGCTGGCCGCGATCCCCGATGCGCTGGCGACGGCCCGGGCGGTGCTGCGCGACGTGCCGCGGATTCACGCGGAGACCGCGATGGGGCAGTTCGCCGGCGTGGCCGCGCTGATCCGCGACGAGGTGCCGACGCTGCTCGAGCAGGAGCCGACGCTGCGGTCGGCGATCGAGCCGGCGGCCGCCGCGGCGGTGGCCGAGCTGAAGTCCTTCGGCGCCTGGCTGCGCTCCCGCCTCGACCTGCCGGGCCGTGATCCGCGGCTCGGGCGGCCGCTGTGGGAGGCGCGGCTCTGGCACACGCTGGACACCGAGTTGTCCGCCGCCGAGGTGCTGTCCCGCGCGCAGCACAACGTGGTGGAGGTCGGCGCGGAGCTGCGCGAGGCGGCGGCCGCGCTGATCGGCGGCAAGGCGACCGACGAGACGGCCCGGCGGGCGCTGGACCAGCTCGCCGCCGAGCACCCCGACAACGCCACCATCGTGGACCTGGCCCGGGTGACGCTCGACGAGGCGACCGACTTCGTGCGCTCGCACGACCTGATGACGGTGCTCGACGACCCGTGCGTGATCGAGGAGATGCCGCCGTTCGCGCGGGGCATCGCGGTGGCCTACTGCGATGCGCCGGGCGCGTTCGAGCCCGCCGACATGCCGACGTTCTATTGCATCGCGCCGGCGCCCGACGACTGGCCGCCGGACCGGGTCGAGTCGCTCTATCGGGAGTACAACAACCATCTGCTTCGCAACCTGACGGTGCACGAGGCGATGCCCGGCCACTTCCTGCAGATCGCGCACGCGCGGCGGTTCCGGGCTCGCACCCGGGTGCGAGCGATCGGCGGGTCCGGCCCGTTCGTGGAGGGCTGGGCGGTCTATGCCGAGGAGCTGATGGCCGGCCTGGGCTTCGGCGGTCTCCCGGTGCGCCTGCAGCAGCTCAAGATGCAGTTGCGCACCAGCCTCAACGCGATGATCGACCAGTTGGTGCACTGCACCGACATGCCGGAGTCCGAGGCGATGGCGCTGATGACCACCGTCGGTTTCCAGGAGCGCGGCGAGGCCGAGGGCAAGTGGCGCCGGGCGTTGCTGACCTCGACCCAGCTGTCGACCTACTTCGTGGGATACAGCGAGATGGCGGCGATCGCGGCGGCCCGTCCGTTCGGCGCCACCCCCAAGGCCTGGCACGACGCGATGCTCTCGCACGGCTCCCCGCCACCCCGCCATCTGAGAACGCTCCTCGGCGTCTGAATCGCGTGGGAGGCTGGGCCGGTGCTGAATCTTGATGATGCGACGCTGGCCACGATCGGCCGGATGACCGTGGCGGCCACCGATCTCGAGCACCTGCTCGCCTGGATCGGCGCCGATCAGGCCGGGGGAGACGCGGATGCGGTCTTCGCGCGGCCGGGCGAGCCGCTGGCCGCCGCGCGCGGGTCGGTGCAGTTGGTGGCCCCGCCGATGCGCGAGGAGATCGTCGCGGCGGTCGAGGCGGCCGGGGTGCGGCTGGCGGTGAGCCAGGCCGCGCTGCGCCGCCTCTGGACCGACGAGCACCCGGTCGATCCGGCCGTCTTCGACGACATCACCGCCGATCTGGTGCGCTGCCGCGACTGGCTGCACGACTTCTTACAGGCGCACCTGGGCGTCTCGGTCGCCTAAGAGGTGATGCGGGCGCCGGCCGGGGGATCGAAGGCGCCGGCCGGGGCGTCGGCCTCCAACTCCGTCATGGTCATGTCGATGCCGGCGCCGCTCAGCGTGCCGCGAAAGCTGCCCAGCACGCCGTCGGTGGTGACACAGGCGGTGAACTCGCGGGCCGTCGCGTCGTCGACGCCGGACAGGTCGAGGCAGGTGGCGTGGTGGCCGGCGATCGTGGTGTCGCGCGCCTGGACGGTGACCGCGGCGTCGAGCGCGGCCGCGTCGAGCAGGGCCAGCACGGTGGCCGGTGCGGCCAGCCCGCTCTGCTGGGCCGCGCCGAATGACTTGGCCGCGACCGGCGCGCCGCCCCCGGGCCGTGCCGCGATCGTGCAGGCCGGCGGCTTGTCCGCGGTGCAGGCGGTGACCGTCTCGTCGGTGATCAGCAGGCGGCCGGCCGGGAAGTCGTAGGACGCCCGCGGCGGGTTCTGCGCCTGGGCCAGGGTGGCGCTGCCGCCGCCGGACAGATGGTAGGACGCCGTGTAGGTCAGCGTGCCGGACGCGGTGAGCTGGGTGGCCATCGCCGACACCAGGTCGTTGCGGGCGATGCCCTGGGCCGAGGCCGCGTCGTCGCCGCACCCGGCCAGCAGCAGCAACGCGGTCAGCAGACCGGCGGCTGCGCGGCTTCGGGTGGCGAGCACGCAGACCACCTAAGCGGATGAGCGCAACCGGGCGCAAACCGAATTACCCACCTGTGCGGAGAGCTACCGAAGCGTCACGAACCGGACCTGGTGCGGGCCAGCAGTTGCTGCCGCAGCACGTAGCGGCGGATCACCTGGGCCTGGGACTCGTCCGAGACCAGCGTGGCGACCACCTCGACCGACATCGGGCCGCGCTGGGGCAATCGCTGCCGCAGCGAGTCGACCTTGGTGGCCACCGCGGTGAGCTCCAGGATCTCCTCGTCCAGCTGCACGCGCAGGCGGATCTCGTCACCGGCGTGCAGCGTCACGTCCGCGAAGTGCGCCCGTACGCCCTGCTCGCTGATGTCGCGGATCCAGCCGGCCGCGTCCACCGACCCGGGCCGGCGCAGGATCACCTGTTCGCCCCCGCCGCCGCGCACGAAGTTGCGATGCTGCTCGATCTCGGGCCGGCCGACCGGCGTCACCTCGACCCGGCTCTCCTCGACCGCGGCCACCGTGACGGTCAGCACATAGCGTCCGCGGGGGCCGGCCGGCCAGCGCAGCGTGACCGTGGCCCCGACCGGCGGCGCCAGCGCGGGCGCCAGCGACAGCGTGCCCGCGTCGATCACGCGCACGCCGGTCAGCGGCTCGTCGGCGGCGGTCAGCTCGACGAGGGTGCCTGGTGGGGGTAGCAGCTGTTCGCTCATGACCTCTGTGAGATCGGCATCCCGCGACCAGGCCTGAGGCATTGGGGAGGCATTCAAGGGCGCTGCCACGGCCGCGAGCGCGGCTCGATACGCTTCGCTCGTGGTCGGCCGCAAGGTGGCGGTCGCGGCAAACCCGTAACGAACGCAAGGAGCTGCAGACAGATGGCCACCATCGAAGTGATCGTCGCCCGGGAGATCCTGGACTCGCGAGGCAACCCGACCGTCGAGGTCGAGGTCGGCCTGGACGACGGCTCGGTCGGCCGCGCCGCGGTCCCGTCCGGGGCGTCCACCGGCGCGTTCGAAGCGATCGAGCTGCGTGACGGCGACAAGAGCCGCTACCTGGGCAAAGGCGTCCAGAACGCGGTCAGCAACGTCGAGGACAGGCTGGCCGACGAGCTGATCGGTTACGAGGCCGACGAGCAGCGGCTGATCGACTACAAGATGCTCGACGTGGACGGCACGACGGACAAGTCCGAGGTGGGCGCCAACGCGATCCTGGGCGTGTCGCTGGCCGTCGCCAAGGCCGCCGCGATCTCCGCCGAGCTGCCGCTCTACCGCTACCTGGGCGGGCCGAACGCGCACCTGCTGCCGGTGCCGATGATGAACATCCTGAACGGTGGGGCGCACGCCGACTCGAACGTCGACGTGCAGGAGTTCATGATCGCGCCGATCGGGGCGCCGACGTTCTCCGAGGCGGTCCGGACCGGCGCCGAGGTCTATCACGCGCTCAAGTCCGTGCTGAAGAAGAAGGGTCTGTCCACCGGGCTGGGCGACGAGGGCGGCTTCGCGCCGAGCCTGCCGACCAACGCCGCGGCGCTGGACCTGATCGCCGAGGCGGTGGCCGCGGCCGGCTTCAACCTGGGCACCGACATCGTGCTGGCCATGGACGTGGCGGCGACCGAGTTCCACAAGGACGGGTCGTACGTGTTCGAGGGCTCGCCGAAGTCGACCGAGGAAATGATCAACTACTACGCCAAGCTGGCGGAGACCTATCCGATCGTGTCGATCGAGGACCCGCTGTCCGAGGAGGACTGGGCCGGCTGGTCGGCGCTGACCGCGCAGCTCGGCGACAAGCTGCAGATCGTCGGCGACGACCTGTTCGTGACCAACCCGATCCGGATCGGGCGCGGCATCGCCGAGCGCGCCGCCAACGCGGTGCTGGTCAAGGTCAACCAGATCGGCTCGCTGACCGAGACGCTGGACGCGGTCGACATGTCGCACCGGGCCGGCTTCCGCACGATGATGAGCCACCGGTCGGGTGAGACCGAGGACACCACGATCGCCGACCTGGCCGTCGCGGTCGGCAGCGGCCAGATCAAGACCGGCGCCCCGGCCCGGTCCGACCGGGTCGCGAAGTACAACCAGCTGCTGCGCATCGAGGAGGGACTGGGCGACGCCGCCCGGTACGCCGGTGCGGGCGCGTTCCCGCGTTACCGCACCGCATAGTCACCGCACGACGGATCATGTGAGTTGTGGCATCGACGTCGCGGGGCATACTTTCTCCGTAGCTGGTGCCGCAACTCCATGACCAGGTGACACCGGGGAGGGCGGGGATGACGCAGCGCCGCATGCCGAGCGGCCAGGGTCCGGCGCGCCGCCCGAGCCGCGCTGCCCGGCCCACACAGCGGGTGCGGGTGCGCGACACCGCATCGACCCGGGTCGAGCCGCGGGCCGCCGGCAAGGCCGCCCGTCCGGTGGCGGCCCGGCGCGCCGCGGGCGCGAAGAGCGCGGTGAAACGGACGGTCGCTCCCCGGCCCAAGGCGTTCACCGGCCGCGCCACCGTCCTGATCGTGGTGTTCGTGGCGCTGGTGCTGGCATACACCTATCCGGTGCGGACCTACCTCGCCCAGGAGTCACAGATCGCCAAGGCCAAGGCGGCGCAGCAGGACCAGCGGGAGTTCATCGCCGACAAGGCCGATGAGGTGGCGCTCTGGCAGGACCCGGAATACGTGGAGTCGCAGGCGCGCGCCCGGCTCTTCTACGTGAAGCCGGGCGAGGTGCCGCTGATCGTGCTGAACGACCCGGAGGGTGCGGCCCGGGACGCCGGCAAGGCCCCGGTCGCCGCGGCGCCCGACCGCTGGTACGACACGATGTGGTCCAGCCTGGAAGCCGCCAACTCGGAGCCCAAGAGCTAGGTGTAGCAAGAGAGCACATGGATACCCCCCAACAGACCGATCTGGACATCGTCGAGGCTCAGCTCGGGCGCCGCCCCCGTGGCACCCGATCGATCGCGCACCGCTGCCCGTGCGGCAATCCGGACGTGGTGGAGACCGCACCGCGCCTGGACGACGGCACGCCGTTCCCGACGCTGTTCTATCTGACCTGTCCGCACGCCACCGCCGCGTGCAGCCGGCTGGAGTCGGCCGGCGTGATGCGCGACATGCAGGAGCGGTTGTCCACCGACCCGGAGCTCGCCGCGCGATACGCCAAGGCGCACGAGGACTACCTGGCCCGGCGCACCGCGATCGAGGACGTGCCGGAGATCGCGCGGGTGTCCGCCGGCGGCATGCCCGACCGGGTGAAGTGCCTGCACGTCCATCTGGGCCACGCGCTGGCCGCCGGGCCGGGGGTCAACCCGTTCGGCGACGAGGTGCGCGACGCCATCGGGCCCTGGTGGAGTGGCGGGCCCTGCGTGGCCGAGGCGCAGTGATGCAGATCCAGGTGCGCCGGGCGCGCACATCCGACGTCAAGGCCATCCGGGCGCTGGTGGACACCTACACGGCGGACCGGCGCTTGCTCAGCAAGGCTACGGTCACGCTCTATGAGAGCGTCCAGGAATTCTGGGTGGCCGCCGACGAGGCCGGGCAGGTCGTCGGCTGCGGCGCCCTGCACGTCATGTGGGAGGACCTGGCGGAGATCCGCACGGTCGCCGTCGATCCCGCCTGCCGCGGTCTCAAGATCGGCCACCGGATAGTCTCCGAGCTGCTCGACGTGGCCCGCGCGCTGGGCGTGGCCCGGGTCTTCTGCCTGACCTTCGAGACCTCGTTCTTCTCCTCGTTCGGATTCGCCGAGATCGACGGGGCGCCGGTGCCGCACACGGTCTACGAGCAGTTGCTGCGGTCCTACGACGAGGGCGTCGCCGAGTTCCTGGAGCTGGAACGGGTCAAGCCGAACACGTTGGGAAACACGAGAATGCTGCTGCACCTGTGAGAGAGAAGCCATGAGAGTCGCGGCGATCGACTGCGGCACCAACTCGATCCGCCTGCTGATCGCGGACGTGAGCGGCGAGCGGCTGACCGATGTGGCCCGCCGGATGGAACTGGTCCGGCTGGGCGAGGGCGTGGACCGCACCGGGCGGCTGCAGGACGCGGCGATCGAGCGTACCCGTCAAGCCTTGTTGGGTTATGCGATGGAGATCGCCGAACTGGGCATCGAGCGGGTCCGCATGGTGGCCACCTCGGCGTCGCGGGACGCGAAGAACGCGGACGACTTCCGCACGATGGTCCGCTCGGTGCTCGGCATCGACCCGGAGGTGATCAGCGGCGCGGAGGAGGCGGCGCTGTCCTTCACCGGCGCGGTGCACGGCCTGACCGGCGAGCCGCCCTTCCTGGTGGTGGACATCGGCGGCGGCTCGACCGAGTTCGTCACCGGGATCGGCGCGGTGGAGGCGGCGATCTCGATGGACATCGGCTGCGTGCGGATGACCGAGCGGCACAAGCTCTCCGATCCGCCGACGGCGAAGGAGATCGCGGCGGCCGAGAAGGACATCACGGCGGCGGTGGACAAGGCGCTCGCGGCCGTGCCCGGCCGCCTCGCCGGGACGCTGGTCGGGCTGGCCGGTTCGGTCACCACCGTCGCGGCGCTGGCTCTGGACCTTCCGGAGTACGACGCGAGCCGCATCCACCACGCGGTGCTCTCCTCCGACCAGGTCGCCAAGGTGACCGCCGACCTGCTCGCGATGACCGTGGCGGAGCGCCTCGCGCTGCCGGTGATGCACCCGGGCCGGGCCGACGTGATCGGAGCCGGCGCGCTCATCCTGCGGATCATCATGGAACGCGCCGAGAAGCACTTCGTGACGGCGAGCGAGCACGACATCCTGGACGGCATCGCCTACGGTCTGGCCCTCGGCTAGCGTTCCTTGACGCTACTTCGCAATGCACAGTAGTGTGCATCGCGTGGATACGACGCAGCTGCTGAAAGGCGTCCTCGACCTGGCCGTCCTGGCGGCGCTGCGCGACGAGGACGGCTATGGCTATGACATCCTCCGCCGGCTGCGCACCGCGGGTCTGGAGGAGGTCGGCGACGCCTCGATCTATGGCACCCTCCGGCGACTCTTCAACGGCGGCCTGCTGAACACCTACGTGGTGCCCAGCGACGAGGGACCGCACCGGAAGTACTACGCGCTCAACGCCGCCGGCCGGGCCGAGTTGCAGCGCTCGGGCAAGATCTGGCACGAGTTCGCAACGACCATGGACGATCTTCTTCGCGAGCGGGGGACGGCGTGAACGCAACCGAGACCGACGAGATCGGCGAATATGTCGAGGCGGTCCGGGCCGCGCTCGCAGGGCTGCCCGAGGCGACCCGCGACGAGCTGCTCGAGGACCTCGCCGAGCACCTGGCGGAGGTGCTCGCCGACGACGTCGGCACGCTCACCGAGCGCCTCGGCCCGCCGTCGGTCTATGCGGCCGAGCTGCTCGCCAGCGCGGGTTATGTGGGCGGCGGCTTCCCCGACCCGCCGCCGCCGTCGCGCGCCCGCCCGCTGCTCGACCTGCGCGAGGCCTGGGCGCGCCGGCTGCGGGCCGTCGACCACAAGACCGGACCCCTTTTCGGGAGCGCGAAAGCCAGCGACTTCCTGGCCCTGCTGCGCCCGGCATGGTGGGTGCTGCGTGGCTATCTGATCGCCATGGTGCTGGCCGACGGTCTCGAACAGCGGAGCCCGATCGGCCTGCTGCCCCGGGTCGGTGGCAGTGATGTGATCGCGCTGCTGCTGCTTTCCGTCTGCGTCCTCGCCTCGATCTGGTTCGGCCGGCGTCGCTTCGAACTGAAGCCGGGCCCGCGGATCGGGCACATCGCGGGCTCCGCGGTGCTGGTGCTGATCGCGCTGGCCGGGTTCATGAACGCCGACTCGAGCAGCCGGCAGAGCGACTACATGGACGTGAACTACAACGACCCGTACAGCCACGTGCAGGACGTCTTCGTCTATGACCAGCAGGGCAAGCTGATCGAGGGGGCGCGACTGTTCGATCAGGACGGTCAGCCGATCCGGCTCGGCTCACCCTATTGTGACTACGCGCAGACCGAGAACGGCGTGGTGGCGAGCGCGGAGCTGACCCCGGACACCTATCCGTACTGCGCCCACAACGCTCCGTTCGTGTTCCCCGGTCCGTCCGCGTCGGCGCCCTCCGCGCCGGCCGCCCCGGCGGCGCCATCGTCACCGGCCGCGCCCGGCAACTGAGGGGCCCGGGGGTCGCGGCGGTGGCGCCGAGTCGGTACCGTCACGACCGTGAATGAGCCCGACCAGCAGACGCTCGAGCCGCCGATCGCGGCCGCGCCTCGGCGCGGATCGATCGCCTTCAAGATCTTCATCCGGATCCTGCTGGCGCTCACGGTCGGTGTCTCGGTCTTCGCGGTCAAGGCCTACCTGTTCGGCGACCACGCCCGATCGGCGCAGGTCGGCGACTGCGTCAGCGGCCCGGGCGCCGAGGTGACCGATCAGATCGCGGCCCGGGCCAAGGTGGTCGACTGCGGGTCGGCGGACGCGCAATTCCAGGTCACCGGGCGGGTCGCGGGGGTCACCGACACCGAGAGTCCGGAGTGCGACAAGTTCTTCAACGAGGGCGAGAAGTTCATCGTCTACTCGAGCACCAGCAGCGGCGGCTACCTGCTCTGCCTCAAGCCGCGATAATCGGCGGGTGCCCACCCGTACTGCTGAAGAGGTCGTCGCCGACGCGGCGCACGCGCCCGACCTGCCGCGCCTCGACGCCGCGATCGCGGACTGCTTCGCCTGCGGGCGCCTGGTCGCCTGGCGGGAGAAGGTCGCGCACGAGCGCCGCGCGGCATTCCGTGACCAGGAGTATTGGGGCCGTCCCATTCCCGGGTTCGGTCCCGCGGACGCCTCGATCGGCATCCTCGGCCTGGCGCCGGCCGCGCACGGCGGCAACCGCACCGGCCGCATCTTCACCGGCGACCGATCGGGTGACGTGCTCTTCGCCGCGCTGCACCGGGCCGGCCTGGCCAACCAGCCGACCAGCGTGTCCCGCGACGACGGCCTCACCCTCGCGCACACCCGGATCTTCGCGGCGGTGCGCTGCGCGCCGCCGGACAACAAGCCGCTGCCGGTCGAGCGCGACACCTGCGCGCCCTGGCTGCATCGCGAGCTCACCCTGATCAAGCCGACCCTGCGGGTGGTGGTCGCGCTGGGCGCGTTCGCCTGGGCCGCGTGGTGGCCGGCCCTCCCTTCCGTGTACGGCCTCCGCCCGCCCGTCCCACGCCCGAAGTTCGGGCACGGCGCCCAGGTCAGCGTGCCCGCGACGCCGGCGCTGCTGGGCTGCTACCACGTCTCGCAGCAGAACACGTTCACCGGCCGGCTCACCCCGGCGATGCTCGACGAGGTGCTGGCCCGTGCCAAAGCCCTCGCGGGCCTGGCATGATGCGTGCTCGATGGATCTCGCCGCACTTCGTCGCTGGTGGCCGCTGGCCGCCGTCCTCGGGCTGCTCTTCCTCGCCTCGGTCGCGGCCACCCGTTCCGAGCCGCAACTCGAGCGGATCAACCCGGCCGCCGAGGAGACCGACTCCGCGCCGCTGCTGCCCACCCAGCCGCTGGCCACGGCGAATGCGGAGGAGGGCACCGGCAGCGGCCCCGAGCCGGCCACCGGCCTGCCCGACTGGGTCGGCACCGCCGCGCTGGTCGTGCTGGGCATCGCCGCGCTGATCGTGGTCGCGCTGCTGGTCTGGGCGATCATTCGTGATCAGGCCCGCCGCCGGGCCCGCCGGGCCGGCCGCCGCGAGCCGGGCCGCCCCGAGCCGAACACCGCCGAGGACCTGGTCGCCGCGCTCGACGCCGGCATCGAGGAGCTCTCCGACACCGACCGTGACCCCCGTCGCGCGGTGATCGCCTGCTGGGTGCGGCTGGAGCAGGCGGCGGCCGCGGCCGGCACCGCCCGGCTGGCCGGGGACAGCCCGACCGACCTGGTCGGCCGGCTGCTGCGCGAGCAACAGGTGGACGCCGGCGTGCTCGCCGCGCTGCTCGAGGTCTACCGCCAGGCGCGCTACGCCACCCGCACGGTGGACGACCAGATGCGTGTGCAGGCCCGGTCCGCGCTCGAGCGGCTGCGCGCCGACCTGGGCGCCGGCGCGGTGCACGCGTGAGCCGCGAGCGCGAGGCCGGTGGCCTCGACGACCTGTTCGCCTCGGCCCGCGAGCCGGCCCCCGAGATCGAAGCCGAGCCGCAGCCGGAGCGGCCGCCGTCCCGGGCCGGCTGGATCATCCGCAACCTGCTGCTGGTCGCGGTCGCCACCCTGGTCACCGTGGCCGGGCTGCGGATCGCCGGCATCCGGGTGTCGATCCTGATCATCGTGTCCGCGTTCGTCGCGCTGCGGCTGCTGATGCTGGCCGTGTCCGAGGTGGCGCCGCCGCCCGCGCCACGCGCCGCCCGCAGCAGTCGCGGCGAGGAGAGCGCGGCCTACCACTGGGCCGCCGCCGACTCGCTGCGCAGCTCGGTGCGCCGCTGGGAGCAGCGCCTGGACTGGTCGCAGTCGGACGCCGATCGGTTCTCGCGTAACGTGCTGCCGGTGCTCGCCGAGCTGACCGACGAGCGGCTGCGGCTGCGGCACGGGCTCACCCGTGCCTCGGATCCGCGCCGCGCCCGGGAGCTGCTGGGCGAACCGCTCTGGCTGACGCTCTCCGAGCCCGGCCGGCGGCCGCCGAAGAAGGCCGACCTCGCGACGTTTGTGGAAGCGCTGGAACGACTGTGACAAGGAGCAATTCGGTGGCGGAGTCCCTTCCTCCCTTTGAGGTCGGCCGGTTGGCCGGTGCCGTGCTGGACTCGGTCGGCACCGTGGTGGTCGGCAAGCGGGACTCGCTGGAACTGGTGCTGGCCGGCATCCTGGCCGGCGGGCACGTGCTGCTCGAGGACCTGCCCGGCCTGGGCAAGACGCTCACCGCGCGGTGCTTCGCGCAGGCGCTCGGCCTCGACTTCCGCCGCCTGCAGTTCACCCCCGACCTGCTGCCCGCCGACGTCACCGGTTCGTTCCTCTACGACCAGCGCAAGGGCGACTTCGCGTTCCGGGCCGGTCCGGTGTTCACCAACATGCTGCTGGCCGACGAGATCAACCGCACGCCGCCGAAGACGCAGGCCGCGCTGCTCGAGGCGATGCAGGAGAAGCAGGTCTCGGTCGAGGGCGTGACCTATCGGCTAGACCCGCCGTTCCACGTGCTGGCCACCGCCAACCCGATCGAATACGAGGGCACGTACCCGCTGCCCGAGGCCCAGCTGGACCGCTTCATGCTGCGGGTCTCGTTCGGCTATCCGACCGCCGAGGAGGAGTGGGACGTGCTGCGCCGGCGGATGATCCGCCGCCAGGAGGAGGCCCAGCTCGCCCCGGTGGTGGACGCCACGGTCCTGCAGGCGATGCAGGCCGCGCTCGAGTCGGTGGTGGTGGAGGACTCGATCGGGCGGTACATCGTGGCGCTCACCTCGGCCACCCGCGAGCACGCGTCCGCGCTGGTCGGCTCGTCGCCGCGTGGCTCGCTCGCGCTGCTGCTGCTGGCCCGGGCCCGCGCGGCGATGGCCGGCCGTGACTTCGTGGTGCCCGAGGACGTCAAGGACGTCGCGGTGCCCGCGCTGGCCCACCGCATCACGCTGCGGCCCGAGATGTGGCTGCGCAAGGTCGACCCGCAGTTCGTGGTCGAGGAGGTGCTGTCCGCGGTTCCGGCGCCGGCCAGCGGCGCCATGCCCACCTACGCGCGGCATGAGTGACCTGCCCCGGCTGCGGCTCGCCGTGCCACAGGCGGATCTCGACGATCCGCTAGGCGGGCCGGCCTGGGTGCCGACCCGGGCGCTCGGCCGCACGGTGTTGCTCACCGGCCTGCTGCTGGTGCTCGGCGTGACGCTGGGCCGGGTCGACCTGGTGCTGCTCGGTGCGCCGTTCGCGATCGGCGCCGCGCTGGCGCTGCGCAAGATGCCGCGGTCGGCGCCCGAGGTGACCATCGACGCGGACCAGGAATACCTGGTCGAGGGCGGCGAGGTGCGCGGCGGGCTGACCGTCGCCAACCCGGACGTGATCGACTACGACCTGGTCGTGGTGCGCACCAAGGCGTCGCCCTGGGTGGCGCTGGAAAACGCGGACCGGCCGTTCGCGATCTCGGTGGGCCAGGACGACTGGACCTCGATCGAGCTGACCGGCGACGCCAAGCGCTGGGGCCGGCACGACATCGGCCCGGCCGCCGCCCGGGTGGCCGCCTGCGTCGGCCTGCTGGCCTGCCGGCCGGTGGTCACCGAGGGGCGCGGCGTGCGGGTCTATCCGGTCACCGAGCCGTTCGCCGCGGTCGAGGCGATGCCGGCCGCGGCCGGTCTGGTCGGCAACCACCGCTCGCGGCGGCCCGGCGAGGGCGGCGAGCTGGCCGGGGTGCGCCCGTTCGCGCCCGGCGACCGGCTGCGCCGCATCGACTGGCGGGTCTCGCTGCGCACCCGCGACCTGCACGTGGCCGCCACCCTGTCGGACCGCGACGCCGAGGTGCTGCTGCTGCTCGACGTGCTCGGCGAGGCCGGCGTCTCCGGCGGCGTGAACGGCAGCGCCTCGGTGCTGGACACCACGGTGCGGGCGTCCGCGGCGATCGCCGAGCACTACCTGAAGCGCGGGGACCGGGTGTCGCTGCTCGAATACGGCGCCAATGCGCGGCGGCTGCGGCCCGCGACCGGCCGGCGGCAATATCTGACCGTGCTCGAGTGGCTGCTGGACGTCAAGGCGGACAGTGCCGACGAGTCGGCGTACGAGCACGCCTTCGGCACTCACCACGTCTCCTCGGACGCGCTGGTCGTGGTGCTCACCCCGCTCGTCGACCCGCGCTCGGCGGACATGCTGGCCCGGCTCACCCAGTCCGGCCGTTACACCGTGGCGGTGGACACGCTGCCGGACGGGCTGGCGCCGCCGATGCGCGGCCAGTGGACGCCGCTCGCCACCCGGCTGTGGCGGATCGAGCGGGAGAACGTGCTGGGGCGGCTGCGGGAGCACGGCGTACCGGTGGTGTCCTGGGCCGGCGCCGGCAGCCTCGACCTGGTGCTGCGTGACGTAGCCCGGCTGGCCTCGGCGCCGCGCGGCAGGGGGCGCTGACGTGCTGGAGGGCGTGACCGAGCGGATCACCCGCATCCAGGTGGCGATCCAGCGCGCGACGCTGGTGCCGCTGCTGGTCAAGGGCGGCATCGCGGTCAGCTTCGTGCTCGCGATGGCGGTGGCCTGGCCCGAGGCGGTGCTGAACAGCGGCTACGTCATGGTGTTGATGCTGGTCGCGGTCTTTCCGGCGCTCGCGCCGCGGGGCCGTGCGCCCAGCATCGCCATCCTGGCCGTGGTCGGCGGCTGGGTCGCGGACACGAGCTACTTCGACGACCGGGTCGCACTGTGGCGGGTGATCGCCATCGGCACGCTGCTCTATCTCGGGCACACCCTGGCCGCCCTGGCCGCGGTGCTGCCGTTCGACGGCGTGGTGCACCTCGAGGTGCTGGGCCGCTGGCTCACCCGGGCCGGCGTGGTGGTGCTGATCTCGGCGGTGCTCACGGTGATCGCGCTGGGCCTCGCCGAGGTGCTCTCCGGCGGCGCCTTCGTGCTCGCCACGGTGGTCGGCCTGGCCTGCGCGGTGGGCGCGACGCTGCTGCTGGCAAGGCTGCTGCGACGTCCCGGAAACTAACGTTTTACATGTGTCGAGGAGCACCCCTCCACCGGTGTTGTGCTGCGTCACAACACCCCGTTCGGTGAGTGTCTCCGCCGGACAATAGGCAGGTGAGACCGCAGCGTGTGATCGTCGTCGGGGCAGGACATGTGGGGCTCTACGCAGCCCTGCGCCTGTCGAAGAAGCTCAGTGCGCGGCAGGCCGAGATCGTGGTGATCGACCCCCAGCCGCACATGACCTATCAGCCGTTCCTGCCGGAGGCCGCGGCCGGCAACATCTCGCCCCGCCACTCGGTGGTGCCGCTGCGCCGCGCGCTGAAGCGCTGCCGCATCGTCTCCGGCGAGGTCACCCGCATCGAGCACGCCCGCAAGACGGTGACCATCCAGCCCATCGAGGGCCCGGCCACCGAGATGACCTACGACCACATCGTGGTCGCGCCCGGCTCGGTGTCGCGCACCCTGCCGGTCCCCGGGCTGCGCGAGCGCGGCATCGGCTTCAAGACCATCGGCGAGGCCATCTATCTGCGCAACCACATCCTCGACCGGCTCGACGTCGCGGCCGTCACGCCCGACCCCGAGGTCCGCCGGGCGTCGCTGACGTTCGTCTTCGTCGGTGGTGGCTACGCCGGCATCGAGGCACTCGCCGAGATGGAGGACGTGGTCCGCGACGCGCTGGACGGCTACCCCGAGCTGCGCCAGGACGAGGTGCGCTTCGTGCTGGTCGAGGCCACCCAGCGCATCCTGCCCGAGGTCGGCCCCGACATGGGCGCCTATGCGGCCCGCCAGCTCGACAGCCGCGGCATCGAGCTGCGTCTCGGCACCCGGCTGGAGTCCTGCGTGGACGGCTGGATCGAGCTGTCCGACGGCGAGCGGTTCAAGGCCGAGACGCTGGTCTGGACGGCCGGTGTGAAGCCGTCACCGATGCTCGACCTGACCGACCTGCCCCGCGGCCCGCGCGGGCACGTCACCGCACTGCCGACGCTGCAGGTGGTGGACGGCGACCGGGTGCTCGACGGCGCGTGGACGGCCGGCGACTGCGCCCAGGTGCCCGACCTGACCAAGCCCGGGGCGTTCTGCTCGCCCAGCGCGCAGCACGCGGTGCGGCAGGCGGCGGTGCTGGCCGGCAACATCCGGCTGGCGATCATCGGCGGCGAGCTGAAGAACTACAAGCACAAATATGCGGGCAGCGTCGCCAGCCTCGGTCTGCACAAGGGCGTGGCACAGGTCTACGGCATCAAGCTCAAGGGCCTCCCGGCGTGGTTCATGCACCGCACCTACCACGTGAGCCGCATCCCCTCGTTCAACCGCAAGGCGCGCGTGGTGGCCGACTGGACGCTGGCGTTCCTCTTCAAGCGGGAGACCATCTCGCTCGGCCAGCTGCACGAGCCGCGCGAGGAGTTCACCGACGTGACACCACCCCTGACCAGCCACACCGCGGCCGAGCCGGTGGGTGCCGGGGTCCGGTAGGACCGATCGAACCACCCGTCCGGCGTCTTGCCGGACGGGTGGCAGCGGCTACGGTGAAGCACAGTCCAACCCCGGCCCGGGTGGTGGAACGGCAGACACGGCCGCCTTAAAAGCGGCTGCTCTCAACAGGGCGTGCGGGTTCGAGCCCCGCCCCGGGCACAAATTCCGCAACCTGTTTTGCCTGGTCAGGCCTTGGTCAACAATTTGATCCCAGTGGTGCGCTGGATTCAGGCTCCACGCAATGGTCGTTTCTGCAGGTCAGAGTGTTGGCTGGGCGTTTGAGGTCGTGGTGCCGGGGGTCACGCAAAGCCTCCGCACGCTTCGCTGGTTCGAGCGGAACAGGAACCGTTCGTGACGCCGCCGAGGAGCAGGGGGATCTCCAGCCCGCGGCGATCCATCTCGGCCGCGAAGCCGACCATCTCCTCCGGCGACGGGGTGATCAGCCCGGACGGGCGCCGGCGTCCACGATGCCCATGTCCATGCCGGCGGCGACGGCGTGATAGAGGAAGACCGCGTGGATCGCCTCCCGCACGGCGTTATTGCCGCGGAACGAGAAGGACACATTGGACACCCCGCCGGACACCAGGGCGCCCGGCAGGTTCTGCTTGATCCAGCGCGTCCCCTCGATGAAGTCGACGCCGTAATTCGGGTGCTCCTCGATGCCGATGGTGTTCACCGCGCCGATAGGCGGCCCGTGGAACCACGCAAAGTTCCGGGAGCGCCATTACCTGGCGATTCTGCGTCTCGCCCAAGTGCGTGGCCTTGCCGAGCACATTACCCCGCACAGCATGCTCACGAAGCCGGCGCCGGCGCCGACCGAAAGTTATGCAGCATATGGCCGGCCAAGAGGACATCGCTGCTACCACCTACAACACATACGTGCGCGTGATCGCACGGCAGCGGAAGGCCGGGTGCCTCCGCCACCGTCGGAGGCACCCTGCTCGCACTCGCTGTCAGCGGCTCCGGCGTCATGACCAGAGAACGAAGTCGAGGAATAAATTTTGGCCAGAAACTGAGGCTCGTCCTTGCGGTTAGAAGGCGTGCTCGGATAACGTTGCGCTCGTCGTTGGTGCAGCCTGCAGACCGGAGGTGAACTGAGGTGGAGGCCAGCCCGGGCATGCTCATCCAGGCCAGAGAATCGCGCGGCTTTCGCCAGGGTGAGGTCGCCGACAAGATGTCGCGCCATCTCAACACCACGGTCTCGCAGGCATGGATCAGCAAAGCTGAGGCTGGGCGAGTTGCGGTTTCGGGCGAACGGCTGGAAGCGCTGTCTGCTGTGTTGGGTTACCCGGTCGCGGTGCTGTGTGCCGCACCGAAGGCTGATGGCGTAGGAATTGGGCTGATCCACCACCGGAAGAAGGCGTCGCTCGGCGCCCCCGCGCTGCGGCGCATCCATAGCCAGCTGAACTTTGGCGCCAGTCAAACCCGTCGCCTGCTTGGCGAGGGTAGTGCCCGGGAAGGTCTCTTTCGTGCACATAAACTTGCCGACGATGAGTCGCCCGAAGAAGTCGCACAACATGTGCGTCGCGAGTGGGGTCTGGGAACTGGACCGATCCGAAACCTGGTGGAGGCCTTAGAGCGGGCTGGTGCCGTCGTTCTCATGCGTGACCTGCTGACGCACGACCTTGACGCTGTTAGCACCTGGCCCCAGGGAACTGCACCGCTGTTCCTTCTGAATATCACCGCGCCCACCGACCGACGTCGGTTCAGCCTAGGTCACGAGCTCGGGCACTTGATCATCCATCACGTACCAGGCGGGACCGCGGTCCAAGAGCGCGAGGCAGACACTTTTGCGGCCGAATTCTTGATGCCGGCCCGCAGCATCAAAGATCAGCTGCGGCGAGGCGTCGACGTGAATCGTCTTGCCGAGTTGAAGCGGGAGTGGGGAACCTCCATGTCAGCGTTGATTCGCCGCGCCTTGGACCTCAACGCCCTGAGCGACTGGCAATACCGCAACCTCATGGTCGAAATGTCCATGCTGGGATATCGCAAGCAGGAGCCAGTTTCAATCAAACCTGAACATGCGACGAAGGTTACGGATGTCCTGCAGACCCTCATCAGGGATCAAGGCGCCACGGTTGAGGAGTTGGCGGCGACCGCCGGGCTCTTCCCTGACGAGTTCAAGCAGCTGTACCTAGAAATGCCGTCACATTGACGCCTAACGGCGCCGCCCGAAGAGGTGAAGTATGACGCATGACCCGACGCCGCCGTCTGACGAACGGCCGGCTGGGGCCTCCGCGGCCAGGCAACGATCGGCCGCGGAACTGGCTATGGATGACCGGATCTTCATGCTGGCCAGGCCAAAGGGCATCTTGGCAGTGCCGAAGTATCTCGATCCGGCGAACTCTGGGTTCTCGTTGTGCGGACCCACCCAGGAGCAGCGGATCGGCGAGATTGCTGGCCGGCACCGCTTGCCAGTTACGCCTGACTTGGCCCCGTATGAGACACACATGGCGACCGTGGAAGAACCGATGCGGTTCCCTCAGACGCTGTTCGGCCCTGCCGGCTACTTCCAGGACATGCGAACCCGCTCAACCGCATCGGCGGTGTTCACGCCATCGGGGTACGTCGATGCGGGGGAGCCCGCAGCGCTCAAGGCGCTCCGGGCCGCGGCTCAGGAAATCGGCCGCACTGATTTGGTGGTCGTCGTTCCATTGGACGTCACGTGGCTCCGCGACGACAAGGTCGACCAGCTCATCGCGGTCTTGAAGGGGATCCCACACCTGATCGCCTTGATTCTCGGGGGCCAGTTCAACCCGCCGGACGCCTACGCGGCCATCATGAAGAACCTTCGGCGCGTTTACCGCGAGGCGGGCAAAGTCGGCCTCTGGCGGACCGATCCGGTGACCGCATTGGACGCGATGAGCCATGGCGCCGTTTTCGCGGGCATTGGGGCCTCGACATCGCTGCGGCACCTGGTGCCGCCGGGTCAACCCGCAAAGGGGGGTGGAGGGCAGAGTAAGCCATCGATCTTCGTTCCGGATCTGCTGCACTTCTTCGGAGCGCAGAAGCTCGCTGATCTTTGGGCGAACACCGAGCCGCTCATGTGCCCATGTTCGGTCTGCGATGGCCGTGCCCTTGACCGGTTCGCTGCCGCTGGCGCCGCCATTGATGACGAGGCGCGCGCCCATAACGCAGCGTCGTGGTCGCAGCTCTGGTCACAGATGCACGGCTTGCGTACGTTGTCGGAGCGGGAACTTTGGTACGCAGGGCGTGTCCGCCGTGCGGTTGCCACTTACCAGCCCGAGAACGAGCGAATCCAGCAGCCCGGCGCGTTCAAGCCGTCGCCGACTCTCAAGCGCCTCGACAAGATGGCTGACTCTGTGCTGGCGACGGTTACCGAAGCTGTGCGTACACCTGCTCCGTGAACATCCATCCAGAGGCGGTGAAGCGTCGGCGGATGAAGCGAGGAGGCGGAGACAGTAACTCTGCCTCCTCCGCGGTTCCGATCAGCACACCGATCCCGAACTTCACGGTTTCCCGGATCAGTGCATGCGCATCGAGCGGAAGACGCGGCAACCACATCATCCTCGCGGTGAACGGCGCGAACTTGCCGGCACGCTCCAGCCCTGGTCGCCAACTCGTCGCCCTGACAATCGCCACGCCTACCTTGACTGGGGAGACCGCAAGCCGCTCGACGTTGCCGTCACTAACCCGAGCGACGGCCTTCGGGATGCGGCGCAGGAGTTTTTGATCTCGATAACTGAGTGATCGGACCGGCACCTGCCAGCCGATGGGCAGCGACATCAGGAGTTCCAGATGATCGGCGGAGAGTAGAGCGCCCATCCGCGACGCGACTCGACGTTCGTGCTCGTGCTGGTCGAACGTGTAGGCAATCATGGCGTCCGACCCGAACATCCGGACCAACGCCCAGTCCGAGTCGACCGGCACCATGTCAGCGGCAGCACGAGATGCAGACTGAACGGTGCCTAAGCAGCTGTTATGCACCGCGTTGGTCACCCAATCTCCGTCCATGTTGTCTGGTTGATCGTGATCAAGGACCTGCTCCGAGCGGCGAACACATCATGATCGTGAATCTTTCTATCATTGCCACGCGTTCGGGACTACTTGGCGGAGGCGGCGAAACCACATCAATGTCCTTTATGTCGCCATGGGGCGCCATGCCGAAGATGCTAGAGCAACGATCTAGCTCGATCGGGAGAACCGGTCCTTCTGGCGGGCGAAGTCGTCCGATCGGTATCGGCTTCAAGTCAGAGCCGATCGCTGGTCAACGTCGCGTGCGGGCGGGCGTACTTAGGCGCTCTGCAAGTCTTCGTCGCCGAAGCGGACCAGCCGGTTGAGCCGGTGACACGGGATGCGTCCCGTTGACACCCAGTACTGCTGCTCGCCCTCCACGATCCCCAACTTGAACATCGCAGCGAACCCTTCCGCCGAGGCGCCGGAGGGGCTGCTGGAGCAGTACGCCAGACCACCTCGGCCGCAGGCGCTCCGCGCCGGCTGCTGACCGACGTCGAGGGCGCCTTGTGGAAGTCGGCGTGGATCGAGGCCGGTCCGGGTCGATAAGGCCGGCCTGCCCCGCCTGGTCCGCGCCGTCGTGTCGGTCGACCTGGCCGACGCCGTCTCGGAGATGTCCGACGAGACCGGCATCGTCGCGGTCGTCGCGCTGTGGGTCAACGTCGGCGGGTTTCCCGTTGTCCGCGGGCCGCGCCTCCGGCCAGCGCGCCTATTCGCTGGTCGCGTCTGGCTGGTCGCAAACGCGCGCGCCGGTGGCGGCCGGACGGTCCGGCCGGTTCAGCGATAGTTCGGCGCGAAACCGCTGGTCAAGGCCAGAATTGGGATGCGATGGAGCCGGCAGTCCGTAGACCGCCGACCCCACCGCACCGTACTGTTGAGCTAGAACCACTTAGTAAGAACCGCTGAGAGCGGGATTCCCGTCCACGCTCCCAGCAACGTGATCGCCGTGGCTGTAACCACGAGGATCACGATGAACCGGAGGGTGGTAGCCCACCCGCCGGTGATCGCGGCCTGCACCGTGGACCACATTCCGTGGTGCGGTGCAGGCCCGTTCTCATCGGGCGGCGAAGTGCCCATTTATCACCTCCCTTGTTCGAGCACGGAGACCCGCTCCGCGCTCTTTTTCCCGGCCGGCCGGCCGGAAGTCTTCTTGAGCGGCACCTTCGGGATCTGCGGTGCCGCGGCCTCCTTACGGCGCACGGCGCGCACGGTGGCCCGCTGCAGCTCAGCGCGCGCCGCCTGGCTGTAGGGCGCCGAGAGCGCGCGATGAACGACGGCCCGCCGGCCGATAGGAGACCGTGGGTCCGCGACGTACTGCGTGTGCTCCCGCAAAAGCGAACTGAAGCCCACCTTCTCCTTCCGGAGTTCCCGGTAGCCCCGCTCAGCGGTGCGCTCCGAGATCCCGTACCACTTCTGGGCGCGCTCGATCGGCATGGCAAAGGTCTGATCCTGCGTGGTCGCCTGCAGCATGATCAGGAACATCGCCTTGCCGGGCATCGACAGCCGGTCGGCCAACCCGCTCGTCCAATAGTCGTGCGGGATGGTGAGGTAGCCCTTCCCGACCACCGAGTTCGGGCTTCCCGGGCTGGTCCACTCTTCACCCGAGCCGTCCTCGAGGAGGAGGCGATAGTGGACGCCGCGGCCGCTCGGAATCTTCTCGACGAGACTCAGTTCCTCGAGCGTCTCGAAGGCACGACCCACTGTTTGGGCAGTCCACGCTTTGGTCGAGGTTCCGAGTAGCCGAGCCCAAGTCCGGTGACTCAACGGCTCCTGGTCGTCGTCGATTTTGAGCACTGGGTCGAGCGCGAGCCGCAGCAGGTACGCGTCCAGGGCGCGTTCGTGCCGCCTGTTCACCAGCGCCGCAAGCACGGAGGCGCGAGGCTTCGCGCGGTCCGGCAGTTGGACAAAGATCTTGCGGAGCTTGGCGAACCCACGCTTCGCCCCGTGCAGCAGCGCTGCACGGGCTTCGGCGCCACTGAGGGGCGCCTCATGCTCGATTTCGGCGAACTCGTCGGTCACAGTGCGATACGGTACCGCACACCGTCACCGTTCCCAGCTCGTCAACCCGCCGACCGTGGTGTTCTCAGGTGCCACTATGAGATTCAACTGAGATGCCCCGTTGCGACTCTTCGTGCGAGACCCGTGTGACGCAAACCAGTTTGGCGGTGAGCGCCGAATCTCGGCTTCTTCGGCGCTCATCGCCAACCGCCCCGAAAATTTCTGAGTCAATTTCTGGCCGCGGGTTGCCGATCATGTCAAAAAGGACGCATCGACCGGGTGTTGCCGCCCGAAGCCAAGATCAGGAAACTCGTCGCCCTAACGGCAGGCAGGGCGTTGAGCGCGACATCGATGATCAAGATCGCGACGTCTATGGGCTACGCTGATCGACTCGCGCCGGTGCTGGCTGCGGGCCGGTCGGGAGAGATCCCTTCCGTGCCGAGGAGCAGCGGTGAAGTTTGAGATCCCCGAGAGCCTTGAAGGCCTCGACCTGGACGCGCTCGCCCAGCTGGAGACGGACGCCGTCGCGGTGTTCGACGCCCTGTGACGACGACAACCTGAGCGGCGACTGGCTGACCCCTGCTGCGCGCGCTCGCCACCATGCAGCAGGTCCACACCGAGCAAACCGCATCGAGCAGGCGGCCGCGCAGGGCGTCGCCGAGCTGGACGACCTCACCTCGTCGGTGCACGGCGGCGGCGAGGCCGAAACGGACAAAGACGGCGGTCAGGAGCAGAAGCCCGCCCCGCCCGACCTGCCGGCCGAGCGGAGCCTGCCGCGGCCCCTGACCCTGAGCCGGCGGTCGTTGCATCGCTGGCTCGCCGCGCGCCGCCAGCCGAAGGTCGGCGCCGCAGGTCGGTCCGCGGTCTTGAAGGCTGCCATGGACGTGCCGAACGTTCCGCACGGTCGCCAGTTCCGCCCGGTCGACGGCATCGCTGCGGCGTTCAACGACAAGTTTGCAGGGTTCCCGTCCGCGGGGCGCGTCGGTGCGTACCCGCATCAAGCAGGGTGTCGCCTGGATCGAGCTGCCGCACCAGGGGGTGGCCGCCGGTGGCGGCGCCAGCGGCTTCGACCTGGTGGAGCGCTCGGCCAGCGAGACGCGGCTGGAGGGCGGCAACCTCGTCGCGGCCGGCAGTTGGGGCGCCCCCAAGCGAGACTCTGTGGGACCTGTGCGAGGGCTTGGAGACGAATCAGGGCCTGCTCGACCTGCCCGGCATCACGATCCGCGCGGCGGCGAGAAGTACCCGAACAACATGGACTTCGCGATCGTTCTACTCGGCGGTCGGGTTCGTGCAAAAAGTGGAACACGTCGCTGATGGGTTCGTTATTAGAGCAGGCCGTTTGGCTCGTTGTTTCGGTATGAGCACGGGCAGCGGTAGTACGCGTGCGGGTGATGGAAATGACGAGTTCCCCGCCGCAGCGGCCGTCCAGGACTCCTCGACTGGCAGCCCACCGCGCGGCCGCAGGCGGCCGTTGAAGGTGAATGTCGAGTTCGTTGTTGTCCGCGGCGAGGAAGGAAAAGCCCTGCAACGACGTCAGTCCGCTGCCGTCAGAGAAGCGCTCGAATGGCTTGTCAACAATCCTCCTCCGGTTCAGCAATGACACGAATCTCTCGAATGAGACTGCGGGCGTTAAGTTACTTTGCTGGCAGAACGATTCTTTCGTGAACGACAAGTTGACCACGAGGTTTGGCCGCAGCGAGCGTTTGAGGGGTTCTGCGGGCCCCGCCCCGGGCACCCCGTCACCCGTCAAGGTCCTTTGGGGCGTTCTGTCCGGTTGGTGATACACCCGGGTGGACGCTCATGCCTAGCCTGGAGACCCCCGGCGGACAGGCAGGTGCGCGAGTGGTTCGGCATTGGCAGCGCCTTCGCACGTTGCGCGTCCTGTTCCTGGTTCTGGCCGGGATCGGCGCCGGCGTCCTGCTTTACTTCACGCTGCGGCTGAGCGGACTGGCCCTGTTCGCCGTCGTCGGCGGCCTCGTCGGGCTGGTCGCCGGGCTTCTGCTCTATGGGCACCGGCGCGCGGTGCGGCTGACCGAGATCACTGTCTCCGTCCCGCAGCTGGGCAGGCTGAAGTTCACCGTGACCGCCGAGAGTCAGCAGGTGGCCTGGCGCCTGTTCGTCGAGCTGGCCACCCGCATCTCGACCCAGCCGCTGCTGGACGGAAGTGGCCGGCTGCGGTCCGCGCTGAACTCGTTGCACAGCCTGCTGTCGTTCATCCGCGACCTGCTCAAGGAAAATCCGCCGTCGCGGCGGACCGGCACCGAACCGACCGTCGAGCAACTCGCGATCACGATGCTCAACAGCGAGCTGCGGCCGTTCCTCACCTTCTGGCACCGCGGCCTCAACGAGTGGCAGGAGCAGAATCCCGGCCGGACCGAGGCGGAGTGGCCGTTGAACGACCGCTGCCGCGCCGAACTCCTCGCGATGCAGCACAACCTCCGCGAGTACGTGCTGACCTTCGGCGAACTCGCCGCCGTGCCGAACGCCCAGGAGATCATCTCCGGCTCGCTGCACCTGGGCGGCCGCATCCCGGCCACCCGCTCCGCTTTGATCAACGCCGGTGACTAGCCTGACCCCATGCCGGGACAACCGCGGGACTTCGGCGCTGAGCTGCGTCGATGGAGGATCTTGGCCGGGCTGTCCCAGTCCCAGCTCGCCGGTCTGGTGCACTACAGCAAGAGCCACCTCAGCCGGGTGGAGACCGGCGGCAAGCCGCCGAGCCTGAGCCTCGCCCGGCTCTGCGACTCGGTGCTCGGCGCCGGCGGCGAGCTGACGGCTCTGGTCCGGTCCGCCGCGGACGAGCTGGCGCCGGCCGCCGCGACCACCGGAGGCGATCTCTGGCAGCTGACCATGGCGTCCGACGGGGCCGGCGATTTCGTCGTCACCCCGGCGCGCGAGCCGCGAAACTCCGGACCGGCGATGATGACGCGCTGGAAGGGCGGCAACGCCGGACCGGTGGCCGGCGGCGCGGGCGCGACCGGCGTCCTGGACGGGTTCGACCGGATGTTCAAGGACCTGCGGATGCTGGGGCAAAATATGGCGCCGGCCGGGATGGTGCCGATCCTGATCGGTCATACCCATGCGCTGCGGGCGCACGCCGTCAACGCGTCGGCGGCACACCGGTCCCGAGCCCTGCTGTCGGCGGCCCGATACGCCGAATACACCGGCTGGATGAGCCAGGAGGCGGGCGACGACCACGCCGCGCTGTGGTGGACCGACACCGCGGCGGAGCTGGCAGGCGCCGCCGGCGATCGTGACTTCAGCCCGTACGCCCTGGTCCGGCAGGCGCTGATCACGCTGTATCGGGGCGACTCCCGCGGCACGGTCGAGCGTGCGCAGGCCGCGCAGCGCGCCGACTGCTCGCCCCGGGTGCGTGGGCTCGCCGCCCAGCGGGAGGCCCAGGGCTGGGCGCTCGGCGGCGACTACGACGAGTGTCAGCGCGCGCTGGATCGTGCGGAGACGCTGCTGAGCGGTCCGGGCGACGATCTCGGGGTCGGCTCCTGGACGGTCCGCGATCCGGTGGCGCTGGCCCGCGGCTGGTGCCTCTACGACCTCGGCCGGCCCGGCGCCGCGGCCGAGGCGATCAGCGGCGAGCTGGCTCGGATCCCGCGGCCGGCGACCCGCGCCCGGGCCAGGTTCGGCGCCCGCCTCGCGCTGGCCTATGCGGACGCCGACGAGATCGAGAAGTCCTGCGAGGTGGCCGGCCCGGTGCTCGAGTCGCTGTCCGTCGTGGACTCGGCGACGATCCGGGTCGACGTCCGCGACCTGGGCCGCGCGCTCGCCCGGCGGCACCGCAACGCCCGCGCCCGGGAGTTCCTGCCCCGCGTCACCGCCGCGCTGAACGAACGGCGATAGCACCCGAACGGGTTAGTCCGATGGGGCCGGACACGCCGCCCGTTGTCCGCGCACCGGGAGACGGACAACGGCTTGTCGCGTCCCGGGCCCGCCCGCATGCTTAACTCCGCACCCGGCGCCGCGGAGGAGAACTCTCGCCGATGACCCAGATCTTCATCAACTACCGCACCGGCGACGAGAGCTTTGCGGCGGTCACCCTCGACAACGCGCTGTCCGAGAGACTCGGCGCGCAGAACGTGTTCCGGGACAGCCGATCGATCCCGCCGGGCGTGGACTTCGAGCCGATGCTGTGGCGAAACCTGGCGCGCTGCTCGCTGCTGGTGGTGGTGATCGGCCCGCACTGGTTCGCGCAGGACCGGCTGCACGACGCGGACGACTTCGTGCGCCGCGAGATCGCCTTCGCGCTGCAACTGGGCATCGACATCATGCCGGTGCTGGTCGGCGGCGTGCCCAAGCCGGGCGTGGCGGATCTGCCCGACGAGATCAAGGACCTGGCCGGCCGGCAGTACCGGCGGATCCACGCCCGCAGCGCCGACGCGGACGTCCGCGCGGTGGTCGACGACGTCGCCACGCTGCTGGACGCGCCGGACCGGGCCGCCGGCCGGGCGGCCGGCGCCGCACCGCCCCTCACCCAGTCCAACGGCGGGTCCGGCGTGCTGGTCCGGGACCTGAATGGGGACCTGGTGATGGGCGACAAGGTGGCCGGCGACAAGAAGGTGTGGCACCGCGGATGACCGCGCCCGTCCCGCCGCCACCCACGCCCGCGGCCGGCGTGACCGCGCCGATCACCCCGCCCACGCCGGTCGCCCCGACGGCGCCGCCCGCACCGACCTCCGTGCCGAAGCCCGGCCAGACCGGGACCCCGGCGACTCCGGCCGGCGCGGAAGAGGGTGGATCGTGGTCGGAGCCGGGCCAGGCCACCGCCCGCTCCGGCGAGGGCACCGCCCGGAACGCGCACTGGCGGGCCGCCCAGAACGTGCACGGCGACCACGTCAGCGGGGACAAGGTCGCCGGGAGCAAGTATGAGATGTGGGTCGCCGATCGGGTGGTGCCGCTGCGCGAGCTGTCCCTCGAGCTGGCCGAGCCGATCCAGCACGCGTACGTCGATCCGGGCGACTGGGCCGGCGTGCACGGCCGCTTCCAGGGGAGCCGGTCCACGATCCTGCGTGGACGCGCCGGCCAGGGCAAGGACGCCTGCGCGATCAAGCTGCTGAGCGACGCGACGGACGTGATCTATCAGATCGATCCCCAGGTGGACGTGGCCGCTCTGGCGGACTCCGTCGCCGAGCAGGCCGAATTGCTGCGGGCGGACGGCAAACGGATCGGCTTCCTGCTCTGCCAGCCGACCGGCGCCGGAAAGCTCCGGGGCTTCACCTTCCATACGCTGGAGAAGGTGCTCACCGCCACCGACGCCCGGCTGGTGATCACCATGCCGCCCGGCGTGCACCCGGCCGACGACGATCTCGACGTCTTCGTGATCGATCTCGACGACACCCCGGTGGACCGCTGGCAGATCGTCGCGAGCCACCTGGCCTGGCGCTGCGACGACGACATCCTGGCCGCCAAGCTGGTGGCGAACACGACGGTCCGCAAACTGGCCGCCGAGCTGGCGAACGCGGAGCAGAGCTGCCGCGCGGCCGCCGAGCTGGCCTGGATCATCCGGCTGGAGTGCACGGACGACGGCCGGATCAACGCCGCCCGGGTGCGCGAGCGGCACCGCCGGCGGCGGGACGAGAACTTCGATCTGTGGTTCGACAGCCTCGGCGGCACCGAGGAACGCAGCTTCGCCATCGCGCTGGCGGTGCTCGACGGCCTGCCCTACGAGGAGGTGTCGGCGGCCGCCCGGCGTCTGCGGCGCAAGCTGGAGAGCGACAGGCATCTGGTGCTGTCGAACGCGAGCGGCGGCGGCTCCGAGCTCAAGGTCGCGCAGCACGACCGGCTGCGCACCCCGACGGCTCGGCTGCTGCAGTCGCTGCGCGCCGAGGAGGCGCACGACAAGGCGCGATTCGCGTACGGGGTGGTGCCGGTGCACACCGTGCGCTTCAAGGACAGCGCCTATCCGCGGAAGGTCATCGAGCGGATCTGGCGTGGCTACCAGGTGCAGCCGACCCTGCTGGAATGGCTGGCCGAACTGGTCGTGTCGCCGTCCGAGCCGGTGCGCATCTTCGCGGCCAGCACGCTCGGCCTGCTGTCCCAGTTCTCCTTCGACTACCTGTGCAACTCGACCCTGCACCGCTGGGCCGACAGCAAGGACTACCGGGTCCGCGAGGCGGTGGCCTACGCGTTGCGGGAGCCGGCCGGCGATCCGGCTCTGGCCGCCAGCGTCGGTGCGGTCGTCGCCGGCTGGTACATGAACCGGGACCAGCCCTTCGCGCAGGCGACGGCGGCGCGGGCGTACGGCGTGGGGGTGGGCGGTTTCGACCCGGCTGCCGCCATCGATCGCCTTGGCCGGCTCGCCACCATCGATTCGTTCCCCGTCGCCGTCGGCATCGGCGACGCCCTGGCCGACCTCATCCTGCTCGCGCCGAAGGAGACCGCGCCGCTCGCCTGCCGGGCGTTGGTCTCCTGGTTCGACGACCGGGCCCGGCGCCGCCCCGCCCAGCTCGCCTTCCTGATCCTGGCGGACAGCCTGGTCACCTGGGAGGCCGCGGCCGAGACGGGCGACGCGGCGGGCGCCCCGGCCGGCGAGGTGCGCTGGCCCACCCTGCTGCATCTGGCCCGGGACGTCGAGGACCTGCGCGGCCCGGTGTTCACCCTCTGGCGCAAGGTGATCAAGGGGAGCGTTCTGCATGAGCTGGCGCACGACGTGCTCACCGGCTGGGCCCGGCTGGCCGAGAGCAACGCCGTGCAGCTCGACGTGCTGACCCGGCTGATCCGCTCGATCGTCAACGTGCCCGAGCCGGACGACCGGTTGCGGCGGATCGTGCTGCGTCTCGCCGAGGACTGGGTGCACCCGGAGAACCTGGTGCCCCTGCCCCGCGCCCATCAAGCGGTGGTCGCCGAGTTCACGCCGCTGAGGATGGGGAGCTGAGATGCCGGACCCGATTCCGCTGATCCTCGGCTCCGAGCCGGTGAAGCGCGTCGCGATCGTGAGCAAGGGCCGGAGCCCGTCGGTCGCCGTCGTCTACTCCACCCGGGACGGCGATCTCGAGGTGCTCGACGGCGGCAAACCGATGCGCTGGTCGGACAGCATGTTCACGAAGTACCGGATGCGCTACGAGGTGGACATCAGCGACCACCACCTGACCATCCCGTTCGTCGAGCAGCCGCTGCCGACGCAGGACGACATCTATCACTTCCACGCCGAGGTGAGCGTCTCCTTCCGGGTCACCAGCCCGGCCGAGGTGGTGCGGCGCAACGTGCCGGACGCGGTGCCGCTGGTGCGCGGGCATCTGCTCGGCGCCTGCCGCCCGATCACCCGGATGTATTCGATCGAGGACGCGGAGGAGGCCGAGGCCGCCATCCACGCCCGCTTCCGGCGGGACACCTCCATCTATGGCGGCATCACGATCCACGCGGTCAGCGCGCGCCTGTCGCTGGACGAGGCCGGGCGCGCCTGGCTCCAGCAGATCCAGCAGGCCCGCCGGGACGAGCAGGTCAAGGCCGAGCAGCACCACTCCAGCGTGCGGGACGTCGGCCGGGAGAACGAGATCAACCAGCTCAGGCAGGGTGGCGAGCACACCCTGCAGGATCGGGAGCGGATCCGGCTGGGCGGTGCCCCGCTGGACAGCGCCCGGCTGATCCAGCTGCATCTCGAGCGCAACCCGGGGGACACGCTCGGCGCCGCCAGGCTGGCCGCCGAACTGGAGGAGGCGGAGCGTCAAGAGCGGATCCGGCAGGACATCCAGGCCCGTGAGGTGCTGATCAGCCTGGCCGAGGGCGGCCACGTGCAGCAGGAGGACGTGCAGTCGCTGCTGGACGCGACCGTGCGGCGGCTGGCGGGCTCGGCCGAGCAGGTCATTCGCACCACCGCGTCGGTGCAGGCGCCCGCCGCGGCGCCCCCGCCCGCGCCGCCCGCCGCGATCGGCTGGGACGCGCCGCTGTCCGGCTCGATTCCGCTGCCCGGAGACGATGCGCCCGGAGCTGATTCGTCCAGAGTGGACTCGGCGGCCGGCGCCGACCCGAAGCCGCCGGCGAACGTCCTGCCGGTCTATCTCGTGATCGACGAGTCGCCGGCCGCCGAGCGGTGGACCGACGAACTCAGCGACGCGATCCAGGATCTGCACGACGCCATCGAGGCGGAACCGGCGGCCCGGTCGGCGATCCGGCTGTCGGTGCTCGGCTTCGCGGAGAAGGTCTCGGTGCGGATGCCCCTCGCGCCGGTGGAGCGCGGCCGGCGACTGCCCACGCTGGTGACCCGCGGTCCGGCCGATCACGCGGAGCTCTTCCGCTGGCTGACGGAGAACGTCCCGGCCGAGATGAACGACCTGCGGGCAGAGCATTCTTCGGTACGCGGGCCCGCGATCGTCCTGCTGACCGCGTCCCCGGCGCCGGACCGGGAATGGCCGGCTCCGCGCCGGGACCTGGCCGTCCGTCTGCGCCGCGCGGACGTCATCGTGGCCGGGGTGGGCGGCGCGGTGGCCGCCGAGCTCGCCGAGTTCGCGTCCTTCCCGGACATGGCGCTCGTCGCGACCGACGGGCCGGAAGCGGCGATCACCCAGTTCTCCGACTTCCTCCGGCACCACCTCATCGACTGCGGCCGTGCCGCGCACGACGGCACCGAGGGCCCGCAGCTGTCCGCGCCGGCCGGCTACCGGCTCGCCTGACCGGACGTCAGCGGGTCTGCTCCAGCACCGACACGGTGCCGCGCCCGATCACCCCGACCAGCACCGCGAGACCGAGCAGGCTCACCAGCCCGCCCAGGGCCAGCAGACCCCAGGCCACCAGCACCGTGGCGATGCCGAGCAGCACGATCAGGGCGATCGCCGGACGTGGCCGGCGGCCGCGCGCGCCGGCCAGCAAACCCGCGCCGACCGCGACCGACATCACCAGCCAGATCTCCAGCCAATGCGCGGCCCACGGCGCGAGACCCGGCGCCGAGGGCAACGCGACCCCGGCCAGACCGGCGATCACCGCGACCGGCAGCGCGGGCACGCCGCAGGCCGCGCCCAGCACGGCGAGACGCGCGGCGACCAGGGTGCCGTACCCGGTGTCGCGCCGGTCGCGCTCCACCGCGCCGCGGTCGGTCACCAGATCCAGCTGCGCCACCAGCACACCGGTCAGGACGGCGATCAGCGCCAGCACGGGCACGGTCGCCGAGGCGAACGCGGCGACGCCGGCCAGGACCATCGGCGCCAGGGCATAGAGCGCGAGGGCGCCGGCGCCCCGCCGCCAGAACAGCAGGACCTGCTGACGCAGCATGGTCGGCAGGCCGGCGAGCGTGCTTTCCGGCTCGACCGTGAGGTCCCACCTCGGCAGCGGCGGCACCGAGGCGTTTCGGGCGGCCGGACCGAGGCCGTTCGACGGCGCCTCCAGCGTGGCGAGCCACTCCGCCCAGCTCCCGTGCCGTCCGCCCGACGGCGGCCGGCCGGGCGGTCCGGCGTGGCGCAGCCGGCCGTCCCGGTCGATCACGACGACCGTGTCCGCCAGGTCCAGATTGGACATCGCGCCGGTGGCGACCACGATCGTGCAGTTGGTGTCCCGGCCGATGGTGCGCAGCCGGGCCATCAGATCGTGGTCGCGGCCGACCGAGTAGGACGTCGCCGACTCGGGCACGATCAGCAGCCCGGGCCGGCCGACCAACTCCACGCCGACGGCGAGCCGCTTCTGGCCGGCGTCGTCGAGGGTCCGCACCCAGGAGCCGCGATGGTCGTCGAGCCCGACCCAGGCGAGGATCTCGTCGATTCGTTCCGGCTCCACCTTTTCGGCCTGCAGCGACGCCGCGAGCTGCAGGGTCTCGCCGACGGTCAGGGTGCCGTGCAGATCGTCCGCGGCCGGCACCCAGTGCGTGAGCGGATCGGCGCGGCGGCTCGACCCGGCGATCCGGATCGTGCCGCTGTCCGGACGGTAGCCGCCGATGATCAGGCCGAGCAGCAGCTGGACGGAGTTCTGCTCCGGGCCGGTCACCGCGACGAAGTCGCCCGCCATCAGCGTGAAGGTGACCCGGTCGAGCATCCGGCGCCCGCCCCGGCGCACGGTCACGTCGCGGAACTCCACCGGCAGGGCGCGCTTGCCGGTGACCCCGGTCGGCACGGTCACCGTCCGGGTGCCGGCCCGGAAACGGGTACCCGGCTCGAGGGTGGCCGACATGACCGACTCGCCGCCGACGTGGATCTCGCCGTTCACCGCGGTGATCCACCAGGCGCCACGGGTGTCCGCCTCGAAGACGGCGTGCCGGGGCACCACCGACGGATCGTCCAGCTCCAGGTGCGCGCCGGTGCCCGGTGGCCCGATCACGTACTGCGGGGTGTCCGGCGGGGGACCGGCCGACGCGGCCGGCTGGCGATCCGCCTCCCGCTGTTTCGATTGCCGCTGTTTCGATTCCCGCTGCCTCGGCATGGATGCGCGGGTGTCGCTGAACGGCTCCGCGGTCAGCCGCACCTCCACCCGCCCGGTGGGCAGCTCGATCATGTCGTCGTGCACCGGCCGTCCGTTGACCCGCAGCTCGGGCGGGCACTCGGCGGGCCCGCGGTTGAACGACCACATGCCGAACTCGCAGACGAAGTAGCAGATGCAGGTCGACCGGTTGGGCGGGTTGGCCGACACCCGCAGGGTCTCCAGGTCGATCCACAGATAGTGCGCGTCCTGATCGAGCAGGCGGCGCTCGCCGTCATCGAGGATCAGCAGCAGGGAGCTCACAGCGTCACCTCTCCCATGGACATGGACAGGGTGACCAGGCCGCACAGCACGGCCATCACGATCAACGCGGCGACCAGCACGACCTTGCCGCGGTGGGTGAGCGCGGCCCACGGCGGCGGGTCCGGAGCCGGCTCGGCGGTCTGCACCGGCCGGGCCGGGAAGGCGCCGAGCACCGGATCGGGCAGCCGGAACCGAGCCGGCACCCGGAAGGAGTCCGACGAGCCGGGGAAGCGCGGCTCCGGAACCTTGCGGGTCGGATCGAGTGGCTGCCGGGCGGACCGGTAGTGCCGGGGGCCGGGCGGGACCTCGCTGTTCGGGATGTGCACGACGGCTCGGGCGCGCGGCGCCGTCCAGCGATCGACGAGCTGCCGCCACTGATCCAGATCGACCTGCCCGGGCCGGCTGGAGGTGGCCAGCAGCATCGCCGACTCCGGGCTGGTGACCCGGCGCAGCCGATCGTCGCGCACCTCCGGCAGGGCGAGGTCGTCCAGCAGCACGGCCGCCGACATCCAGGCCAGCCGGGCGATGTCGGTCGCCCGGCTCGGCCGGTCCAGCCCGGGGATCGCGTTGGTCATGTACGCGGGCGCGGCCGCCGGCCCGACCCGTCCCCACGGCCCGATCATCACGTCACAGTCCACATAGAACACCGCCGAGCCGGTCGCCGTGCACAGGACGTTCAGCTCGCGGACGTCGTTGACCAGCACCTGCTGGGCGTGGAACCAGAGCAGGACCTCCGCCGTGCGGCCGAGCGCGGCGTGCTTGACCTCGAGCGTGGCGCCGGGTCGCACGGTGCCGGCCGCCTTGAGCCGGATCAGGTGGGCCAGTTCGTGGGGCCGGTTCCCCTCGGTCCGCTGCGCGAAGAACCGGTCCGGCGCGAACGGCAGCAGCACCCCGCGCAGGGCGCCGTTCTCCCGGACGCGGTACCGCGGCCAGGCGGCGACCCGGTCCAGCTCCGCCCGGTCGACGTCGGACAGCCGGTGCCGCCAGGCGATCAGCTTGCCCAGCGCGTGCTGGTCCGCGTCCGCCCGGAAGGCGTCCGTGTACTCCTTGTAGACGTACTCCTGGCCGCCGAACTCGCAGCTCCAGAGCGTCGAGTTGCCGGAGTCGGCCCAGGGCAGCAGCTGCGGTCGGGCCAGTTCGCCGGACTCCGCCCAGTGCTCGTTCAGCGTATCCAAACCGCCACAGCCGCTCTGTCGTCGGTGAAGTGGTCGTCCTCGAAGTCCACCTGTGCCATGAAGTCCAGGGGCGCCGGCGGCCGCTGCCACCGACCGGCGAGCTCGCGCCCGAGCGGCGAGTTCGGGTCGAGCGCGCCGGCGAAGCCGTCGCTGGCCAGCAGCACGACCGAGCCGCCGGCGAGTTTCTGGCTGGCCCGATGTGCCGAATCGCCGGGGAGGTGGCGGGTCACGTTCTCGGTGCTCTTCCCGCGCTCGTGGTGCAGCACCGCCCAGCGGCCGCCGCGCAGCGCCCACGCCTCGGAGTCGCCGACGCCGATCGTGGTCACCTGGGTGCCCGACGAGGTGCGCCGGATCTCCGCGACGACCAGGGTGGTCGCGCCCTTCCGGCCGCGTTCGTTGAAGTCCTGGACCGCGGCGTTCGCCTCGGACAGCATCAGCAGCGGATCGTCGGCCGCGCCGAGCCGCTCGCCGCAGCGCAGCGCCTCGCGAACCGCGCGACGTGCCGCCTCACCCGAATCCGCCATCGAGCCGAGCCCGTCGGCGACGACCGCGAACAACGCGTTCCGCCGTTCGTTCCAGACCACCCCGAGCGCGTCCTGGCAGGGGGTGCCGTCGAAGCGGTGGCGCAGTCCGCGGTGGGTGGACGCCCGGATCACCAGCCGCGGATCGTCCTCCGGGCCGCAGTAGCCGTGGCAGAGCGTCGAGAACCACGGGCCGTAGATCAGCACCTCGCTGTTCAGCCAGGGCTCCGGTGGGGTGCGGGCCCGCTTGCGCAACACGAGCTGCTGCACCTGGCGGCCGACCCCGGACGGTGAGAGCCGAACCGAGCCGGACGATCGCGGCGACTGCCGGGGCGGGGGCGGCCGCCGCACGCGGACCGCCGGCAGCCCGTTCGACGCCCGGACGTCGCTGCCCGCTTCGTAGACCTGTCTGGAGCGGTCCTCGCGCAGCCTGCGGATGAGATAGAAGCCGGCGGCCACCAGCAGGAACACCGCGGCCACCACGATCACCGGCGCCCACCCCACGGGTCTGGTCGCCTCAGTCGCGAGCACTGCGCTGCCCGTCCACCCGGATCATGCCGGCCGGTGTCTTGATCGTCAGCTGGCCGGACCCGGCCGAGGTGGAGATGCTGCTGCCGATCGCGTCGATCACGCTCTTCGAGAGCTGCACGGTGTTGTCCGGATCGCGGGCGATGAAGGCGTTGCGCTCGCCTTGCGCGTCGCCGGTGGCCAGCAGCCAGAGCGCGTCCTCGTCGGCGCCGGGCAGGCCCAGGGACACGATCCGGGCCTCGATCGGGGCGCTGGTCAGCAGGTCCCGTTCGCGCAGCCAGGTGGAGTCCTTCTGGTCGGCCCCGCGGGCATAGGCGCGGCCGTCGGTGATGAAGAAGATCCACGGCCGGGCGATGTCCACGTTGTAGTCGTCCCGGATCCGGCTCTGCTTCACCGTCCGTACGTCCTTCTTGTGCTGCTCGACCAGGAACCTGAGCACCGCGGCGTAATCGGTGCCGTAGCCCTTCGTGGGGATGGAGATCGTCGCGGCCTGCTCCAGCGAGCTGATCCGGCGCAGGATCTCGGGCCGGTCGTTGAAGGCCACCACGCTGATCGAGGCGAGCTGGTTGGTCACCGGGTGCTCGGCGAGCAGCCGCAGCATGCGCGGGATGCGGCGGATGAACTGGGTGAGCGGCGCCGCCTCGTGGCCGCCGTTGTGCCGGGGCGACCACATCGACTTCGACGTGTCCAGCACCATGTAGATCATGTACGCCGGGACCGTCGACTCCGGCGCGTTCTCGAACGGCGCGGTCGGTTGCTCGGTGGTCATCGGTTGCCTCGCTCGGGGTGCTGGGCGCGGTACTCCTGCGTGGTCCGGAACTCCTGCGTCTCCTGCTCGCCCGGATCCTCGACGTCCAGCACCTGATGCCCGGTCCAGCCCCGGCCGGACGGGCCGATCGCGACGTTCATCAGGTGCTTCTCCATCGCGTCCATCAGCTCGTCGCGCCGTTCCTCGAGGTTGGCCCGGTGCACCCGGGTCTCCTCCTCGACCAGGTCGAGGTTGCCCCGGAACCAGGTCTCCGTGCGGTGCCGCACCAGGTCGCCGTAGCGGCGGTGCTTGTCGAGCTCCTCGTCGGCCCGCTTGCCCTGCACGCCCTCCTGCTGGACCAGCCACTTCTCCAGGATCCGGTCGTAGGACGTGCTGCCGCTCAGTCCTTTGAGGATGACCGGCAGCGCGTCGACGATGATGAAGAAGAGCCGGATGGACCAGAGGGTCACCGCGACGTAGGAGTTGGTCGACACCAGCTCGTCCAGCGCGCGGAACCGTTCGAGCAGGCCGACGCGTCCCTGCCGGGCGCGTACCTCGGAAAGGTCTTTTTGAATTGCCGTGGTGAGCGCGGCGCTGTAGTCGTTGCGGGCGCCGCCGACCTGGTCCGTGAGCTCGGCGATCTGGGCATTCAGCTCGGAGAGCTTCTTACCGTTCTCGTCGATCTTGTGGTCCGCGCGGTACTGGTCGGCCTCGTTGCGCAGGCGCCGGCAGTTGATCCCGACGCCGGGCACGCCGGTGGTCTCCGGGTTAGCCGTGCCGTTGCACTCGAGCCGGCTCTTGCGCTGCAGATCCTTGTACGCCGCGGCGTCGGCGTCGACGATCTTCTTCAGATCCCCGGCCTGCGTCCGCAGCGTCTGCATCTGGATCTGCAGCGCCTCCGGCGAGTCGCCCCCGAGCACCAGCCGCAGGTCGTCGCACCGGGCCTGCTTGGCCTCCGGCCCGGTCGCCGCCTCGGTGCCCGGGATCGGGTTGCAGGTGCGCAGGTCGCTCTCCCGGGTGACCAGCTCCTGCTGCCGGTCCTTGGCCACCTTCTCCTCGATGGCGGTGCTGTAGACGCCGAGCAGCAGCGGCTCGGCCAGCACGATGCCGAGGACGATCGACAGGCCGAGCCGGGGGAGCAGCTTGGACAGCACCCGTCCGGTGCTGCCGACCACCGCGGACGACATCAGCCAGCGGTCCAGGCTGAGGATGAACAGTCCCCACATCGGCACCGCGAAGACGATGAACGGTTGGAAGCCCCCGAACATGAAATAGAGGGCCGCGGCCATCGAGAGCATCGCCATGAACGCGGTGCCGACCACCACCCCGCCCATCGAGGTGTATCGGGCCCGCTCGCTCGGCACGTGGCTGAGCACGTCCTCGCGGACGCCGGTGGCGAGGCGCAGGACGCGGCCGAGACCCCAGTGCGGCGGCTCCGGCTGGACGACGTCCAGACCGTCCATCTCGGCGCGTCGGCCGTGTTCCCCTTCGGGCATGATCAGTCACCGTCCGGCGGGTAGGAGTCGTCCTGGTCGTCGTCGAACGACCGGCGCTTGTCGTCGTAGCGGTCGTCGCCGTAGTCGTTGTCGTCCCGGCCGTCGAGCAGCCGGCCGCCGGTGTCGGGGGTGTCCGAGCTGATGCCGAGCGTGACGTCGATCAGCTCGACCGCCATGCCCGGGATGGACGGTGGATCCAGCGTGGCGCGGGCCAGCGTGCGCGCGAGGATCCGCTGCTGGATCTCCGGGTTGTCGGCGACGTCCTCACGCGCGCCGAGCATCAGCACCTTGCGGTCGCTCAGGAGGTAGGCCAGCAGTTTGACGCGTACGTCCCAGCAGCCGCCCTCGAGCACCCGGACGGCGTCGGTCACCTGACACTGGTAGCTGGCGCGCACCACGACGCGGCGCCCGCGGCTGATCGACGGCAGCAAGGCCACGGTGGGCACCAACTGCTGTTTGGTGATCACGACGGCGACCATCGTCGCCTTCATGACGACGTCCGACGAGAGCATCTTGCCATCCGGCGGCGCCATCGCGAATCGCTCGTTGGACTGAAAGACGAGCACCGAGCCGCCGACCTGCACCGGCAGCTCCTGCGGCCGTCGCCGGGTCTGCCGGAACATCCGCCGCGGCAGCGGGCTCAGCTGCGCCGACTCCACGACCGGGTATCCGGGTTCTTGCTGGGGGAAGTTCGAATCGGAGGGAAACTCCAACAAAGACAAGGCCGTTCCCCCTTGTGGCCATGATCCACATTGCATGGTTCGACACGGCCACCCCGGCCGGAGGGCAAGCATTGCAGCGGCCTCCGGCCGGGAACCAGCGGTTGTCCGGATGAACGTGCGGTGGACAACGGACACCGCCGTGCAGCGGCCGCACGATGGGCGTTCACCGATCCGGATCGCCCCGGGGAACTCCTGTCGATCAGGTCGGCCGGATCGGGCGCATCCGATCGGGTGACGACCCCGGCGTCACAACGCCCGTGCGAGTGACACCGCGAAGAGGCCGTCCGCGTCGGTCCACCAGTGCTCCAGCGCGAAGCCCGCTTCGGCCAGTTCCTTCTCCACCCCCTCGCGGCGGAACTTGGCCGAGATCTCGGTGCGCACCTCTTCGCCGGCCGCGAACTCGACCACCAGGTCCACCGCCGGAATGGTGATCCGCATCGGCCACCGCGCCCGCAGGCGCATCTCGATCCACTCCTGCTCGGCGTCCCAGAGCGCCACGTGGGCGAAGCCGTCCAGGTCGAAGTCGGCGTTCAGGCTGCGGTTGAGCACGCGCAGCACGTTGCGGTTGAAGTCGGCGGTGACGCCCGCCGCGTCGTCGTAGGCCGGCACCACCACCCGCGGGCTCTTCACCAGGTCGGTGCCGAGCAGCAGGCACTCGCCGGGCTCGAGCACCGCCCGGATGTCGGCGAGGAAGGCCGCGCGCTCGGCGGGCACCAGGTTGCCGATGGTGCCGCCGAGGAAGGCGACCATCCGGGCGTCCCCGCCGGGCAGGTGCCGCAGGTGCCGGGTCAGGTCGCCGACGATGGTGTGCACCCGCAGCCCGGGATGGTCGACGCCGATCCGCTCGGCGGCCGCGCTGAGCGCGGTCGGTGACACGTCCATGGGTACGAAGGCTTCCAGCGTCCCGTGCGCGGCCAGCGCGTCGAGCAACAACCGGGTCTTGGTGGAGTATCCCGATCCCAGCTCGATCAGCGCGCGGGCGCCGGTGTGCCGGGCGATCTCCCCGGCCCGATCCCGCAGGATCTGCCGCTCGGTGCGCGTCGGGTAGTACTCCCGCAGCTCGGTGATCTGCTCGAACAACTCGCTGCCGCGGGCGTCGTAGAACCACTTCGGCGGGAGCCATTTCGGGTCGTCGGTCAGGCCGGCGACCACGTCGGCGCGCAGCGTGCGCGCCAGGTCGTCGGCGTCGAGATGAACGTCGATCATGCTTCTCCCAGCGGGGTGAGGACGACGTCTGCGGAGTCCGCGACGAGCAGCGTCCGATCGGGTACCGGCTGCCAGCCGGGTTCGTCGAAGGGTTCGGAGGCGACCAGGACGGATTCGCCGTCCCGGCGCACGGACAGGGAGTGGCCGAACGTGGTCGCGACGATCGACGAGCCGTCGGTCATCAGCAGGTTGAGCCGCGAACCCGGCGCCGCCGCCGCGACCGCGGCCACGGTGCCGGCCACCGCCCGGGCCGGTCGGTCGCCGGCCCGCAGCCGGTCCCGGACCAGCGTCCAGAGGAACGCCGCGTCGGTCGGCGCGTCCATCGTCAGCAGGTCGGCTGCGGGCAGCGCGGCGGCGAGCTTGGCCACCGAGTCGGGCCAGCCGGCCACCACGCCGTTGTGACTGAACAACCAGGTGTCGTCCCCGAACGGCGCGGCCGCGGTCTCCACCACCGGCATGCCGACGGTGGCGCTGCGCACCGCGGCGAGCAGCACCCGCACCTCGGTCGCGGCGGCCAGCCGGGGCAGCGTGGTGTCACTCCACAGCGGCGTGGCCCGGCGGTAGCGGATCACCCCGGCCGCGGAGTGCCAGCCGATGCCGAACCCGTCGGCGTTGATGGTGCCGCCGCCGCGCATGTCCCGCGGCGCCCAGGCCTGGTGTGCCAGCCCGTGCGGCGGGTCGAAGAGCAGCCGCGACATCGGGATCGGCGGTCCCAGATAGGCGACGTGCCGGCACATCAGGCGTTCCGGGCGCAGCGGAAGCCGCTGAAGATCTGCCGCCGGATCGGGTAGTCCCAGTTGCGGAACGTGCCGCGGCAGGCGGACCGGTCGGTGCCGAACGAGCCGCCCCGGAGCACCTTGTAGGACGGGCCGAAGAAGACCTCCGAATATTCCCGGTAGGGGAACGCGGCGAACCCCGGGTATCCGTGGAAGTCGGACGAGGTCCACTCCCACACGTCGCCGATCAGCTGATGCACCCCGTGCGCCGAGACGCCGTCCGGATAGGCGCCGACCGGCGCCGGGCGCAGGTGCCGCTGCCCGAGGTTGGCCTGCCGCGGCTCGGGCGGCTCGTCGCCCCACGGGTAGCGGCGGGACCGCCCGGTGGCCGGGTCGTGCCGGGCCGCCTTCTCCCACTCCGCCTCGGTGGGCAGCCGCTTGCCGGCCCAGGCCGCATATGCCTCCGCCTCGAAGAAGCAGACGTGCACCACCGGTTCGTCCTCGACGATGCGTGCGGTCCGGCCGAAGCTCGTGCTCGCCCAGCCGTCCCCGTCGCGTTGCCAGTGCATCGGCGCGGTCAGCCCGGCGGCCTGGCGATGGTCCCAACCGGCCGGGCTCCACCAGCGCTCGTCGTCGTAGCCGCCGGCCGCGATGAACGCCGCGTAGGCGCCGTTGGTCACCGGCGCACGGTCGAGGTGGAAGGCGGGCACGTCGACGCGATGCGCGGGCCGCTCGTTGTCCAGCGCCCACGGCTCGGTGTCGGTGCCCATCGTGAACGGTCCGCCGGGGATCAGCACCTCGCCGCTCGCCGGCGTGGTGGCCGGCGGTGGGGGCGGCGCGCTGAGCACCGGGCCGCCGGTGCGGAGCTGATGGGTGGCCAGCATCGTCTCGTCGTGCTGCTGCTCGTGCTGGATGATCATGCCGAACGCGAATCCGTCGCCGGCCAGTCCAGGAGCGTCCAGCCGGGTGTGGTCGAGCACGTCGAACACCTTGTCGCGCACCTCGGCCACATAGCGCCGGGCCTCGGCCGGCCCGAGCAGAGGCAGCGCCGGCCGGTCGCTGCGGGCATGCTTGAACGCGTCGTACAGCTCGTCGATGTCACGGCGCACCGGCTCGCGGCCGCCGACGTCGCGCACCAGCCAGAGCTCCTCCTGGTTGCCGACGTGGGCCAGATCCCAGACCAGCGGCGACATCAGCGGCGAGTGCTGGCGGGTCAGGTCGCCGTCGTCGACGCTGCCGGTCAGCGTCTCGGTGCGGGTGCGGGTGCGGGCGAGTTCCTCGGCGACGAAGCCGCGCAGTCTCTCGGTCTCCTGGGTCATCTCTGCTCCTCGCGCAGGCGTCGCTGGACGATGTCGATCACTTGGGTGCGGACCGGCTCGGCCAGGCCGAGCCGGTCGAGCCGGCGGCAGGCCAGGTCGAGCACGGCGGTGGCGGTGCGGCGCACGCCCGGGTCGGCCAGACCATCGCGGCTGGCGGTCACCCAGTGCCGCTCGGCGGGACGGGCGAGATCGAGGGCCGCGTCGGTGGTCTCCGCATCGGCGAGCAGCGCGGCCACCACCGCCACCGGCGCGATCCAGTCCGTGCCGGGCTGGGTGTCGAGGTAACGGATCTCGAGGTAGCCCCGCGGGCGGACCGGCGGGAACAGGGTGCTGAGGTGGTAGTCGACGTCGGCCTCGGTGGGCCGGTCGGGCAGCGCGCCACGAACCCAGTCGCCCAGCGTCAGGCCCGGCGGGGCGTCCCAGCAGCCGTCCGCGCGGCGCAGGCAGAGCAGCGGGGCGGCCAGTGCGTAACGGACCCAGGCCGCCGCGGGATCGGCGGCCGGTGCGCCGACCGGCCGGGTGATCCGGGGATCCATCCCCCACCAGGCGGCCATCCGGGCCGAGGCCCAGCCGGTGTCGCGGCCGGCGTGCCGTCGCGAGTTGGCGAAGGCGGCGATCAGCGGGGGCCCGAGCGCGGTGACCGCCGCCCACCGGGTGGCGAGCTGATCGGCCGGCCCGGCGTCCAGGCAGACCTGCAGGCCGGCGGTGCTGCACATCATGATACGGCCGTGCGGGCCGTGGGCTTCGAAGGCTCGTTCCATCGCGTCGTAGCGCGGGGTGCGGATCACCCGGTGCGGCGCGCGGCGCTGGTCGATGCCGTGCCGGCCGAGGGCCAGGCCGGCGTCGGCGAGCAGCCGGGTGAGGTGTGCGAGATCGGTGTCGACGGCGGCGTGCAGGGCGCCGATCGTGGGCGCCGGTGCGGAGGAGATCTCCAGCTGGCCGCCGGGCTCGACGGTGAGTGCGCCGCCGCCGGCGAGGGGAATCGGGGGATCGGGTGGGTCGAGGGTGGCCGGGGTGTGCGGGCCGAGTGCCGCGCGGAGGGCCTCGGTGTCGAGCGGCGCCCCGGGCGCCGCGGTGGGGTGAACGGTCCATTCGAGCTCGGCGCCGATGCGGGTCGGCGGCCCGGTCTTGAAGCAGATGGCGCGGATGCGCGCCTCCACCTCGTCCTGGTCACGCAGCGTGCGGCTGGTGGCCGTCGCGGTGTTGCGGTCGAGCGCCGTCATCGGACGAGGCCCCCGTCAGTCGCTATCGGTAAGGCATTGGTCACGATTTTGGACCCTACGACGGGGGTCCGACGAAAGTGCGGCTTCGGCCGGTCTCGGCCACCGACAAGGCGCTCCAGAAATGCCCCTCTGGCTGCGCAAATGATCAGTGGAGTGACGCCTGTCACTGTGTGATCGGCCGGCCCGTCGGGCGGCGGCGCCCGGAGGAGTCGGTCGCGCTTGGCCGGCGCCACTGAACCGGCTCGACAGTTAGCATTCTTTTGATTTATCGGCCCCATTTCCACGGTTATGGGAATAGCGCGAAAAAGGCAACTCGGGGGTATGTTGTCAGGCTGCTATGTGGAAGTCGCGAATTGTGGATCGAAGATAAACGAACGATAACGATCATGAGGCCAGGCGGGCTGGCGCTCACGTTCTCATGAAATCGCGGCTTGCGCAGCCATCCATCAACGGCCGGAACGTCGACCTCGGTGGGCTGCGGCAGCGGACGGTGCTCGCCACGCTGCAGGGGCTCGGCGTCGCGCCGGATGGCATTCCGGCGGATCTGCAGAGCGCGGCGGGCTCTATCGCAGCCTGCTCAGCGGCAAGCGGCTGCTGCTGGTGCTCGACAACGCCCGCGACCTGAGCGGGGTGGCGCCGCTGCTGCCCGGCTCGCCCGGCTGCATGGCCGTGGTGACCAGCCGCGACCAGCTCTCCGGGCTGGCCGCGGCCTACGGCGCCCGGCTGGTGATCCTCGATCTGGTGCACGCGTCGGAGGGGCTGGCCCTGCTGCGCCGCCGGCTCGGATCGTCCAGAGTGGACGACGAACCGGAGGCGGCGGAGGCGATCGTGGCGAAGTGCGCCGGGCTGCCGCTGGCCCTGGCCGTGGTGGCCGCGCGGGCCGCGGTGCACCCGGACTTCCCGCTGGCCTCACTGGCAGCGGAGCTCGGACGGGCCGAGGATCTGCTCACCCCGTTCGACGGCGGTGCGCCGGCGGTCGACGTGCGGGCGGTGCTGTCCTGGAGCTACCAGCTGCTCAGCAACCCGGCCGCGCGGATGTTCCGGCTGCTCGGGCGGCATCCGGGGCCGGACATCGAACCGAATGCGGCGGCCAGCCTGACCGCCGCGCCGCTGATCCAGGCGCGGCACCTGCTCAGCGAGCAGACCCGCACGCATCTGCTGGCCGAGCGCACGCCGGGGCGGTTCCAGTTCCACGATCTGCTGCGTGCGATACGACGTCGACGACCTGCGCCGCAACATCGGGGTCATTTTCCAGGACTTCATCCATTACGAGGCGACGGTCCAGGAGAACATCGGCTACGGCCGGGTCAAGGACATGCACGACCGGGAAATGGTCCGCAAGGCGGCCGCCTCCAGTCGCGCACAGGCCTTTCTGGAAGGGCTGCCGTCCGGTTACGACTCGATGCTCGGCAAGCTCTTCGAAAACGGCAACCAACTGTCCCTCGGGCAATGCAGAAAGTGGCGCTGGCCCGCGCCTTCATCAAGCAGGCCCCGGTGATGGTGCTGAACGAGCCGACCGCGTCGATCGACGCGGAGGCCGAGGAGGAGATCTTCGGCCGGTTGCGCGACATGGCGAAGGGCGCGACCTCGCTGCTCATCGCGCACCGTTTCTCGACGGTACGGATGGCCGACCACATCATCGTCATCGAGCAGGGCCGGGTGGCCGGACAGACCTCGCACGACGTGCTGCTCGCGGCGGAGGGGATCTACGCGCGCCTCTTCCTGCTGCAGGCCTTCGACGAGAGCGAGAGCCGCACGCTGCCGGCGCCGTGGCCTCGGCCCTTCTCGCTGGAGCCGGCGCCGCCGATCTCGCCGTCCGACAACCCGCGCTGGCCGGCGCCGCGGGAGCCGGAGATCCCGCACATCCTGCCCTTCCCGCTCTGACACTGTCCGATTTCACCGGCTTACCGATTCGCCAAGGAGACCTCTCATGATCGAGATCAAGATTCCGCCCTACGACACCGACCGCGGTGACGGCACCGAGTCCCGGTATCACCTGCACCCGTATCCGTTCCCGCCGCTCACCCCGGGCCGGCCGAAGCGGGCGCCGGGCAAGACCCCGCCGATCATCGTCATCGTCCCCGAGACCATTTGACGTTCTCATCGCCGCAGCCGGGGCCTCACCCAGAGGCCCCATGAGCCCCCTGCAGTGCCTCCAGTCACACTTACGCCCGCACCAGGGGCGGCTGGCGGCGGGCTCACAGGCTGTTTACAGCTTTGCAGGTCACCAGTTCGGGTAAGTTGCGCCTACTCTTGAACGGCACACGAAGCGTGCCTCAACCTCAAGGGAGGCTGGACACAGTGAAGACAACCAACCCGGTGCTCTCGCGCCTCGGCCAGGCGGCCGAGCGGGAGCGATCCGCCGGGTATCCCCCGGCCGCTGGTCAGCCGGGTTACGGTCAGCCGTACCCGTCGGAGGCGGGCGGATATCCCGCAGCTCCGCCGGCCGTGCAGCCGATGACCATCGACGACGTCGTGGTCAAGACCGTCGTCCTGCTCGGCATCGTCGGCGTCTCCGCCGTCGCGGCCTGGAACCTGATCCCCGACTCTCTGCTCGGCCCGGTCTGGATCGGCGCCGCGATCGTCGGCCTGGTCCTCGGTCTGATCATTTCGTTCTCCCGGGTGGCCAACCCGGCGCTCGTGGTCACCTACGCGGTGGTCGAGGGCGCGTTCGTCGGCCTGGTGAGCAAGACCTTCGAATCGTTCTACAACGGCATCGTGCTGCAGGCGGTGCTCGCCACGTTCGGCGTGTTCTTCCTGATGGCGGTGCTCTACCGCGCCCGGGTGATCCGCGCGACCCCGAAATTCGCCCGCGGCCTGATCGCCGTCATGGGCGGCCTGTTCGCGGTCATGCTGATCAACTTCGTGTTGTCGCTGTTCGGCGTCAACACCGGCCTGCGTGACAACGGCATTCTCGGCATCGGCTTCAGCCTGGTCTGCATCGTGGTCGCCTCGCTCAGCTTCATCCTCAGCTTCAACGAGGTCGAGGAGGGCGTGCGGATGGGCTTGCCGCAGCGTTACTCCTGGACCGCCGCGTTCGGCATCCTGGTCAGCCTGATCTGGCTCTACCTGGAGGTCCTCCGCCTGATCAGCTACTTCCAAGGCGATGACTGACAGACCCGACTGAAGAAGCGACGACCGGCGGTTTCGCCGATCGCCAGCAGCGCCCGGCCGTCTCCCCACGGTCCGGGCGCTGCCCCATTTCAGGCGCGAGATAAGCCGCGAACGCGCCGGACGGCGTTCATCCGCGCCCCGCGCATGGCCTGCGGCCCCTTCGACACGGCCTGCCGCATCTGCGCCTGCTTCTGTTTCCGCGACTCGGCCTGGGCGGCGGATTGCTGTTCTTGCCGGCGCAGGGCCTCTTGCACCTGGTCGGACGTCTCGTCGGCCGAGGCCAGCACAGCTGACTCGAATTTCAGGATCTCTGCTCCATCGGAATGGTGGAGTCGTCGGCCGATCCGACGATCACGTTGAGCCGCTGCTCGATCTGAGCCCAGCCGGCTGATGCAAGCTCTGCGACTCCTGCATGTGCTCGTTCTCGTCGACCGGGCCGGCCGATGCCCGATTCCCAGGGCGATCCGCACCGGCGTCGACCGACCCGATGCCGGGCTCCAGCTTGACGACAATTCGTCGACCGAAGCCGAATGAATGCCCACCCGCCGCGCCTTGCGCCGACCCGGCTCCAATCAAATGAACGCCCGTCGCGTCGAGCCGGATTTACGCCGCGCCATTCATCATCGAAGCTTTCCTGACAGCCGAGGTGGAGTGGCAGACAAATGATTGGCCGCCTCGGTCAGGTCAGGTGGCGGGTGAAGAACCGCATCGTGCTGTCCAGCTCGAAGGCCGGGATCCGGCCATGTCCGCCGGGATTGGCGTGCAGGGCCTTCTCGGCCGAGCCGAAAGCTTCGAACAGCGCCAGGCTCGCCGCCCTCGACACCAGTTCGTCGTCCCACTGCACGAGGAACTCCACCGGGACCGTGATCCGTGCGGCGGCTTCCGCCGAGGTTTCCGCGCCGTTGAGCCCGAGCACCGCCGCGCGCACCCTGGGCTCGGCGGCGACGAACGGGACACCGAGGCCGCAGCCCAGCGACATGCCCCAGTAGCCGACCGGCCCGGCGCCGACGTGGTCGAGCCGCTGGACCGCGTCCAGGACCGCCCGCCATTCGGGCACCGACTGGCCGGCGAGGTGCGCGTGCAGTTCGGCGACCACCGGGGTCACCTCGCCGCCGGTCTGCGCGCGGGACCGGAGCTCGGCGACGATCCGCTCGAGCTCCGCGCTGCGAGGCCGCCCGCCGTGGCCGGGAGCGTCGACCGCCACGACCGCGAAGCCGCACTCGCCCACCATGCGTCGAGCGCGGGCCACGATGCCCGGGGCGGTCTTGTGCTGGCCGCCACCGTGCCCCATCAGAATCAGCGGCCGGGTCGCGGCGGCGCCGTCCGGCGTCCACAACACGCCGGGAACGTCGGCGAGGACGAAAATCTCTTCAAGGACACCGTCCAACGACGTCCGGGAGGTAAAGCGCATGAGCGTGCAGGCCTTTCAGGATGCCTCTTGCGGGCACTCCCCAGAGCCAGGCGAACTAGGCCACGCGAGGGAGGGAGCCCCGACCGGTAACAGCGTTGATCGGTCTCACCTCCTCAATCGTTCCCGCGCCAACAAGGTCGGCAGCGACGCCGACCAAGGCTAGCGGGTGGTGCTGGCCAAGGCCGGTCGTGGTGCTGGCGAAGGTCGGCGGGTGGTGCTGGCGAAGGTCGGCGGGTGGTGCTGGCCAAGGTCGGACTTGGTGCTGGCCAAGGCTGGCGGCGGTGCTGGTGAAGGCTGGCTGGTGGTCCTGACCAGGGCTGACGGGCGGCACTGACTAGGTCGGCAGCGGCGCTGGACCTAACACAGCCCGGCCGTGGGCCGGAGGCTAGCTTTGCCCCGTGCCCGCCACCGACTTCACCGCCGGAATCAACCGGCTCCTGGCCCAGATCTCCCACTGGCAACAGCCCCGGTGGTCGACCGCCGCAGCGCCCAAGGCGCCCCAGCCCGGAGATGGCCGGCCCGGAGATGATCAGGTCCGACCGGTCCAGAGCCGGGCCGACGTCGTGCACCTGCTCGTCCAGCGCCTGGCCGATCTCGCCGCCGAGGCTGAGCAGGGACCATGGCACGAAGTCCCGCGCGAACACGACCTGGTCCTGCCCGACCAACTCCGGGTGATGGCCGCCGACCTGCTGGCAGCCGACCCTTCCGAAGACGTCTTCACCAGAGCCGCGGAAGCCGTCGCCGCGGCCCGCCGGAGGCTGCCGTAGACGTCAGCGGCCGGGTTTGCCGCGTGGCGCGGATGGGTCGGCCGTCGGGTCGCTGCGCAGCGCGGATGCGTCAGCGGCCGCGTAGCGCAGAGGCGTCAGCCGTCGGGTTTGCCGCGCGCGGAGGCGTCAACCGTCCGGGTTTGTCGCGCAGCGCGGAGGCGTCAGCCGTCGGGTTTGCCGCGCGCGGAGGCGTCAACCGTCCGGGTTTGTCGCGCAGCGCGGAGGCGCCAGCCGTCGGGGTTGCGCGCAGCGCGGAGGGTGACCACCCACGGACATGGGAGGCCGAGCGTCAGCGAACCGACCTCCGCGGGAGCGACGGTCCGCCACCCCGACGGACCTGGGACATCGGTCTTCGGCCCTTGATCTTGAAGATGCTCCTCAGGACAGCCGCTCGAGGACCATGGCCATGCCTTGGCCGCCGCCGACGCACATCGTCTCCAGGCCGATGCTCTTGTCGTGCCAGTCCAGGCTGTTGAGCAGCGTGCCGGTGATGCGCGCGCCGGTCATGCCGAACGGGTGGCCGACCGCGATCGCGCCGCCGTTGACGTTCAGTTTGTCGATCGGGATGCCCAGGTCTTGATATGACGGGATCACCTGGGCGGCGAAGGCCTCGTTGATCTCGACCAGGTCGACGTCGTCGATGGTCATGCCGGCGCGGGCCAGGGCCTGCTTCGACGCCTCGACCGGGCCGAGGCCCATGATCTCGGGGGAGAGGGCGGTCACGCCGGTCGAGACGATGCGGGCCAGCGGCGTGATGCCGAGCTCGCGGGCCTTGGTGTCGCTCATGATGACGACCGCGGCGGCGCCGTCGTTGAGCGGGCAGCAGTTGCCGGCGGTGACCCGGCCGTCGGGGCGGAACACCGGCTTGAGGCCGGCCACACCCTCCATGGTCACGCCGGGGCGCGGGCCGTCATCAGTGGACACCACGCGGCCGTCGGGCAGGGTCACCGGGGTGATCTCACGCTCCCAGAAGCCGTCCGCGATCGCCTTCTCCGCCAGGTTTTGGCTGCGCACGCCGAACTCGTCCATCTCCTCGCGGGAGACGTTCTTGACCTGGGCCAGGTTCTCCGCGGTGTAGCCCATCGCGATGTAGACGTCCGGGATCTTGCCGTCGGCGCGCGGGTCGTGCCAGATGCCGCCGTCCTGGGCGCTGGCGCCGGTGCGGGCCGCCGCCTCGACGAACTTCGGGTTGTGCCAGCCGCCGCCGACCAGGGCCTGGGCCTCCTTGGGCAGGCCGTCGGAACTGCCGCGGGCGAAGCGCGACACGCACTCGACGCCGGCCGAGACGAAGACGTCGCCCTCGCCGGCCTTGATCGCGTGGAAGGCCATCCGGGTGGTCTGCAGCGAGCTCGAGCAGTAGCGGGTGACCGTGGCGCCGGGCAGGCCGTCCAGCCCGAGCAGGGTGGCGACCACGCGGCCCATGTTGAAGCCCTGCTCACCGCCGGGCAGGCCGCAACCGAGGTAGAGGTCCTCGATGAGCGTCCGGTCGAGTGCGGGCACCTTGTTGAGCGCGGCGTCGACGATGGTGGCGGCGAGGTCGTCGGCTCGCAGATCCTTGAGCGAACCCTTGACGGCACGGCCGATCGGGGAGCGGGCAGTGGCGACGATGACAGCTTCCGGCATGCCCAACACGTTAACGCGGCGGTAACTTGCGCGGGAACTGCAACTTTGTCACACCGCAGCGGCGAGGGCTGCTTCCTCGACGGCCGGGAACAGCGCGTGCGCCCAGACCCGGTAACCGTCCGCGGACGGATGGAAGCCGTCATAACAGAGCGTGCCGGCGTCGGCCCGGAACACCGCGCCGGTCTCGCGGCCCAGCTCGACCACCACGCCGCCGGCCTCGACCACGGCCTTGGCCTGCGCCTTTGCCATGCGCTTGCCGAGCAGCCCGGTGATCTGCCGCAGCGGCGGCGCGATCGAGCGGACCGCGCCCAGGTCGGGACAGGTGCCGACGACGACCTCGACGCCCGCCTCGCGCAGCCGCCGGACGGCCGCGCCGAGGTGTTCGGCGGCCTCCTCGGGCACCCGCAGGCCGGTGGCGTCATTTGCCCCGATCAGCACGACCGCGACGTCGGGTTTGTCGCCGAGCAGGGCCCGGGCGACCTGGGTGGCGAGATCGGTGGACCGTGAGCCGGCCACCCCGACGCTGGAGAGCAGCACGTGCCGCTCACCGGTGTCCGGTGTGCCTTCGGCGAGCATGCGGGCGAGCTGTCCGCCCACGGTCTCGGAGAGCCACTCCACGCCGACGCCGATCGCGGCCGCGTCGCCGAGCAGCACCAGCCGGAGCTTCGGCGCGTGCGCCGGACCCATCGAGGTGCGCAGGGCGAGGCCCATTGTGGGTTTGGCATAACGTCGGCCGCGCGCCGCGATCGCCTCGCCCGCGATCAGAGCGACGCCGCTCACCGCGCCGGCGATCAGCGTGGTGGCCGCGGCCTTGCCGAGTCGATGAGTCCAGCCCGTCATGTCTCGCCTCCCTCCGGTCTCCACCCTACGGCCGAGGCCGACGACCGGCCGCTCGGAACGGTCTCTTCCGGGACGGACTGCACCGGTTTGTGCCCGAACCAGAAACGTTGCTCGCCGAACCACGGGTGCCGGCGCAGCTCGGCCCACAGCCCGGCCGGCCCGCGGGTGCGTCCGTCGACCTGGGTGGGGCTGACCTCGGTGCCGGCCGACCGGACGGCCTCCTGCGCGGCCTGCTCGAGGCTGCGCACCCCGTCGGCGGCGACCGGCGCGGCCCGCTCGTCCTCGCCGAGCATCGCCATCAGGGTCGGCATCATCACCGCGGCGGCGCGGGCGTAACCCTCCACCGACGGATGGAACCGGTCGGAGCCGAACATGCGCCCGGGGTCGGCCTCGAACTGGCGGCCCAGCAGGTCGCCGATCGACACCGTGCTGCCGCCGGCCGCCACCACGGCCACTGTCTGCTGGGCCGCGAGCTGGCGGCTCCAGCTGCGGGCCAGCCAGCGCAGCGGCGGCTTGATCGGCTGGATCGCGCCGATGTCGGGGCAGGTGCCGACGACCACCTTGCAGCCGGCCTCCCGCAGCCGGCGCACCGAGTCGCCCAGATGCCGGGCGGCCGACGCGAACGCGGTCACGTGCGTGACGTCGTTGCCGCCGATCAGGATGACCGCGATGTCCGGGTCGTATTCCAGCGCGGCGTCCACCTGGTAGGGCAGACCGGAGGACATCGAGCCGACCACGGCCACCCGGTGCAACCGGACCGGGCGGCGCAGGCGGCGCGACACGCCGGTGGCGAGCAAGGCGCCGGGGGTCTCGCGCGGGCGGTGCACGCCGAAACCCGCGGCCGACGAGTCGCCGAGGACCACCATGCTGAGCGGCTTGCCGGGGAACTTCGGGCCGTAGAGGCCGTCACCGCGCGGGGGCGGCGCCTCGGCCATCGGGATGATCCGCCGGGCCTCGGCGGCCTGACGCAGCAGGAGCACGGCCGAGAGCGCGGTCGCTCCGGCCATGCCACCGGCAACGCCGCCCGCGATGCGCCCGGCGCGCCCCCAGTTGATCCCCTCCACGGCTTCCAAGCTAACTCGCCAGTACGACAGTTGGCCCGCTTCGAGAGGCGGAGCTGGCGTCGGCGCGTCACACTTGTCCCATTGGAAAGGGGTCCGACATGGCCAAGACGCTCAAGCGCACCGCGGCGTTCACCGCGCTCGGCCGGGCGTTGATGTCCGGTGCACGCGGGGGGCCCACGCTGGGCAAACGCCTGGCAGCGCTGCCCCGGATGCTGAAAGCGACGGCAAAGGGCGAATACGACGGCGGCCTGCGGGTCGCCCTGATGGCCGCCGCGACGGCATACGTGGTGTCCCCGATCGACGTGATCCCCGAGGCGTTTCTGCTGGTCGTGGGCCTTGCCGACGACGCCGTGATGATCACCTGGCTGGCCGGCACGGTGCTGTCCGAAACCGAGCGCTTCCTGGAGTGGGAGCGGGAGCGTGATCGGGTAGTCGTAGTCTGAGGTGTGCGCTATTACGACAACGTCGTCGAGATCATCGGCAACACGCCTCTGGTTCGTCTCCGCAGCGTGACCGAGGGCATCTCGGCCACGGTGCTGGCCAAGGTCGAATACATGAACCCCGGCGGTTCCGTGAAGGACCGCATCGCGCTGCGCATGGTGGAGGACGCCGAAAAGGCGGGCCTGCTCGCCGCCGGCGGCACCATCGTGGAGCCGACCAGCGGAAACACCGGCGTCGGTCTGGCCCTGGTGGCCCAGCTGCGCGGTTACCGCTGCGTCTTCGTCTGCCCGGACAAGGTCAGCGAGGACAAGCAGAACGTGCTGCGGGCCTACGGCGCCGAGGTGGTGGTCTGCCCGACCGCGGTGGCCCCGGAGGACCCGAGGTCCTATTACAACGTCTCCGACCGGCTGTCCCGCGAGATTCCCGGCGCGTGGAAGCCGGATCAGTACAGCAACCCGGCCAACCCGCGCTCGCACTACGAGGAGACCGGCCCGGAGCTGTGGGACCAGACGGCCGGCCGGATCACGCACTTCGTGGCCGGCGTCGGCACCGGCGGCACGATCAGCGGCGTCGGGCGTTTCCTGAAGGAGCAGCAGCCCTCGATCCGGGTGGTCGGCGCCGACCCCGAGGGGTCGGTCTACTCCGGTGGCACGGGCCGTCCCTATCTGGTGGAGGGTGTGGGCGAGGACTTCTGGCCGGAGACGTACGACCGCGGCATCTGCGACGAGGTCGTCGAGGTGTCCGACTCGGACTCCTTCGAGATGACCCGCCGCCTGGCCCGCGAGGAGGGCCTGCTGGTCGGCGGCTCATGTGGCATGGCGGTGGTGGCCGCGCTCGAGGTGGCCCGCCGCGCCGGCCCCGACGACGTGGTCGTGGTGCTGCTGCCGGACGGCGGTCGTGGCTACCTCTCCAAGATCTTCAACGACAGGTGGATGGCCCGATACGGCTTCCTGCACACCACCGACGGATCGCCGACCGTGGCGAACATGCTGGCCAAGAAGGACGGCAGCATGCCACCGCTGGTGCACGTCCACCCCACCGAGACGGTCCGCGACGCGATCGACTACATGCGGGAGTACGGCATCAGCCAGCTCCCGGTGCTGAAGGCCGAGCCGCCCGTGGTGACCGGCGAGGTGGCCGGCTCGATCGCGGAGAAGGCGCTGCTCGACGCGATCTTCACCGGCCAGGCGCACCTGCACGACACGATCGAGCGGCACATGGGCGACCCGCTGCCGATGATCGGCGGTGGCCAGCCGGTCTCCGAGGCGGTCGCGCTGCTGGAGAACGCGGACGCCGCGATGGTGCTGATCGACGGCAAGCCTGCCGGGGTGCTCACCCGGCAGGACCTGCTGGCGCACGTCAGCTGAGTTCGGCGGGGACGGTCACGACGTCCACCAGGGCGTTACGGCGGAGCAGGGTGATCGGCAGGTCGGCGCCGATCGCCGGGCCGAGCATGAGCCGCTGCAGCGCCTGCACGGTGTCCACCGGCTTGCCGCCGGCGCTGACCAGGATGTCGCCCAGATAGATGCCGGCCGTGCCCGCGGGGCTGCCCGGCACCACCTCGACCACGCGCAGACCCTGCTTCTGGCCCAGCCGCTCGGCCAGCGGCGGGGGAAGCGGGGCCGGCAGCCCGGCCACGCCGAGCCAGGCGCGGCGCACCCGGCCGTGGGCGAGCAGTTCGCCGATGATGTGCCGGGTGGTGTTGTTGATCGGCACGGCCAGGCCCAGGCCGTAGCCGGCGACCGCGGTGTTGACCCCGACCACCTTGCCGGTGGAGTCGGCGAGCGCGCCGCCGGAGTTGCCCGGGTTGAGCGCCGCGTCGGTCTGGATGACGTTGTCGATGATGCGGACCCGGCGGCCGTCCCGCGCGGGCAGGGACCGGCCCAGGCCGGAGACCACCCCGGCGGTGACCGAGCCGGCCAGGCCCATCGGGTTGCCGACCGCGACCACGAGCTGACCGATGCGCAGGCCGTCGGCGTCGCCGAGCGGTGCGGCCGGTGCGCCCGGGTGCAGCACCCGGACCACCGCGAGGTCGGAGAGCGGGTCGCTGCCGACCACGTCGAACTTGGTTTCGGTGCCGTCGGCGAACGCGGCGGTGCCGCCGCTGCTGCCGTTGACCACGTGGGCGTTGGTGAGAAGGAAGCCGTCGTCGGTGAAGGTGACCGCCGATCCGGCGCCGCCACCCCGGGCGGTGCGCACCGACAGGGCCGCGACCGACGGCAGCAACGCGCCGGCGACCCCGGTCACCACGCGGCTGTAGGCGTCGAGAGCCTCGGAGGTATCCATGTCGACCGCAACGCCGCCCTGCGTGAAGGCCATACCGCGCGGGCGTCCGCCCTGGGCGAACACGGCTCGTCACGGACCGTGTGGACTAATCGCACAGAAAGTCCGACCAGGACGGTTGCGGGGGCGGTTGTATGTGTCGTGACGGACGTCGCCGCACCGCTAGACCAAGGGGGAGGAATGCCCAGAGCGGACCGGGCCGATCCGGAACCGGCCGATGTTGTGGATCGCCTGCTCTGGCAGGACGCCCAGCAGATGCTCGGCCGGCACACCGAGCCGGAACCGGACGGCAACTGCGTCTGGTGCGGCTGGCGCTGGCCCTGTGCGCCGCGCCGGCTGGCCGAGCGGGCGGCGGTCGCCTCCCGGCGGCCGTGGCGGGTGGCCTGGACGTTGCGGCACGACCTGAACAGCATCCGCGCGATGCCCGGCCTGGACGACCGTCGCCGCCGGACCAACCAGCGCTCGTTCGTCAAGTACGGCGTCGTCAAGTACGGCGTCGTCAAGTAAGGCGTCAAGTGAGGCCTGACAACTCCATCAGAGTCTGCGGACATCGGCCGGGACCTTGACCGTCCCCCGGCAAGAACGACACCCAGTCGATGTCCTCCGGCGGTGACGCCGTTGTGCCCCGCCAGCACAACGGCATCCCGCACCCAGACCCGCCCAAGAAGGATCAGGACCGGCACGCCTCCGCCGGTCCGCGCCTCCGGCCAGGCGCGACCCCCGTTTGGGCGGGCACGGTTGGCGGGGACGCGTGACCACAGGTTCCCCCGCATTCACTAGGTCACGCGTTCCCGCCCACCAGAAGCGAATATCTCAACTGGGATGTGTCCACTCCGCCCATCGGCGCCTCCCGCGTGACACCGTCCGCGTGCCAGCCGCCCCGCTCGTAGAAGCGCCGGGCCCGTTCGTTCTGCTCGAGCACCCAGAGCACCGCGCGCGGGCCGAGATGCGGCAGCGCGTCGATCATCAGCAGCCGCCCGATCCCGCTGCCGACGTGCTCGGGAGCGACGTGGATCGCGCTCAGCTCGGACACGCCCTCCTCCTCGCCGGGCCCCAGATAGGTGAAGCCGACCAGCTCACCGTCGTCGTCGGCCACGGTCAGGCGATGCGTGTCCCGCTCCCACTTCCAGCGCTCGGCCCACCACTCGCCGAGCGCGCCGCCCCCGCCGAACTCCAGCGCCTCGGCCGGCAGAAACCCCGCGTAGGCCGAGGCCCGAGAGCGAAAGTGCAGGTCACCGACCTGCAAAAGATCAAATTCTTGGGCGGTACGCAGGACGACGGTCATTCGTCCGAATTTAGCCGGGCCGGCACCGCCACCCGCATCAGGTCCTCGGCCACCACGATGTCGCCGTCGAACTGCTCGGCCGCCTCGTCCCGGAACGCGTCCGCATCGGTGTACCGCTGGGAGAAGTGGGTCAGCACCAGCCGGCGGACGCCGCACTCGCGGGCCACCGAGGCGGCCTGCCCGGCGGTCAGGTGCCCGTAGCGCTCGGCCAGCGCGGCTTCGGCGTTTCGGAAGGTCGACTCGATCACCAGCAGGTCGACGCCCTCGGCCAGGTCGTAGACCGCGTCGCAGAGCCCGGTGTCCATCACGAACGCGAAGCTCTGGCCGGGCCGGGGCGCGCTGACGTCCTCGAGTCGCACCGCGCCGAGCCGTCCGGTGCGCTGCAACTCGCCGACCGCCGGCCCGGCCAGACCGTGCTCGGCCAGCCGCTCCGGGATCATCCGCCGGCTCTCCGGCTCGACCAGGCGGTACCCGTACGCGGGAATGGAATGCCGCAGTGGCAGGGCGGTGAGCCGCCCCGCGAAGGTCTCCGCCGCGAAGCCCGCGCCGACCGGCTCGATCTTCAGGTCGGCGTGGTCCCAGAAACTGGTGGCGTGCCGCAGGTGGTCGAAGAACTCGCGGCCCTCGGCGGGGAAGTTCATCACCACCGGGTGCGGCACCCGGTCGAGGGAGATGCGCTGGATGATGCCGGCCAGGCCGAGGCTGTGATCGCCGTGGAAGTGCGTGACGCAGACCCGGGTCAGCGGGGTGACCGCGAGGCCGGCCAGCAGCATCTGGCGCTGGCTGCCCTCGCCCGGGTCGAAGAGGATCGTCTCGTCGTCCCAGCGCAGGACATAACCGTTCTGATTACGCTGCCGGGTCGGCACCTGGCTGGCGGTGCCCAGGACGACGAGCTCTCTCATGATCAAATCCCGAAATGAAGCGACCCCTGGGGACTTCCACGCCTCAGCGTGGTCCGGTCGGACTAGGCCGGATCCCCAGGGGTCGGGTGGCTGTCTGAAATTCGCCGCACCGCTGCCACACGGTCTCGACGGCACTGCAGAGGCTGCCCAGGAAGGCAGCCGACGAAGCTGTCAAGGACAGCGGCTAGCGGACAGCCACCTCACGAGTCCCGTTGCTATACAACTTCGGACCACCTCCTCTCACGTGTATGGCCACGTTAGCCAGGACCCGGGGTGGTCGACAACGGCTTTTAACTCACAAATTCGGGGTCACAGACGCGGGAATGCGCGGGGGGACATGTCGCCGCCCTCGACCGCCATCGACGCCGGTCCCACCAGCTGCGGATCCGGCGTACGCACGATCTCGGTGTCCTTGTCGTCGTAGTCGAAGCGGCTGAGCACGTGCCGGATCGCCTCCAGCCGGGCCCGCTTCTTGTCGTTGCTCTTCACCACGGTCCAGGGCGCGTCGGCGGTGTCCGTGTAGAAGAACATCGCCTCCTTGGCCTCGGTGTAGTCGTCCCACTTGTCCAGCGAGGCGAGATCCATCGGGGAGAGCTTCCACTGGCGCACCGGGTCGACCTGCCGGATCGCGAAGCGGGTGCGCTGCTCGCCCTGGGACACCGAGAACCAGAACTTGACCAGGTTGATGCCGGACCGCACCAGCATCCGCTCGAGCTCCGGCGCCTGACGCATGAACTCCAGATATTCCTGCCGGGTGCAGAAGCCCATCACCCGCTCGACGCCGGCCCGGTTGTACCAGGACCGGTCGAACAGGTAGATCTCGCCGGCCGCGGGCAGGTGGTTGATGTAGCGCTGGAAGTACCACTGCGTGCTCTCGCGCTCGCTCGGCTTCTCCAGGGCGACCACCGAGGCGCCGCGCGGGTTGAGGTGCTCCATGAAGCGCTTGATCGTGCCGCCCTTGCCGGCCGCGTCGCGCCCCTCGAAGAGGATCACGATCCGCTCGCCGGTGGACTTGCACCAGTTCTGCAGCTTCAGCAGTTCGATCTGCAGCAGCCGCTTGTCGTGGTCGTACTCCTGCCGCGACATGCGCTCGCCGTACGGGTAATCCTGCCGCCAGGTGTCCACCGGGGTGCCGTCGGCGTTGAGCAGCACCGGGTCGTCATCGTCGTCGTCCGCGACGCGGTACCCACCCAGCGCCTTGACCGGTCCCTCATAGGGCGCAGTGGTGGTGTCATCTTCGTGCGGAGCCTCGGACTGCTGCATAGCCGCAGTTACTACCCACTACAACCGTCGGCACGCCGACCGGCGGGTGTCCTCGAGGTGAACAGCCTCAGGTCAGCCACGACCGCACGTTCGGGCGCCGCGACGGGTCCACCACGCCGGTGAGCTCACCCCAGGTGTCGTTGCCGAGCTGCTCCTGCCGCTCATGGAGCACTCCGTAGGGGAAGCCGTCGGGCGCCTCGTGGGACAGCTCGCGGAGGATCTCGCGGGCCACCACCGAGTCCTGATGGGCGCCGAGCACGTCCTGCAGGTCGGTGAGCCGCTTCACCAGCTTGGCGCCCGGCTTCCCGGCCGCACCGGCAAAGACCTCAACGGCATAACGAGCCCTCTTGTACGCCTTGCGCGCCTCGTGCAGCGGCTCGTCGGCGCCCCCGAGCGTGGCGTCGTCGAGCAGCCGGTCGGCCTTGTCCAGGGCCTTGCGCACCCGCCGCACCGGCCGGGACTCGCCGCCGTCCCAGGTGCCGATCAGGTCGTCGACGGCGTCCAGCAGCCGGAAGTAGCGGGCGTCGTTCAGATCCGCGGCGAGCGCCGCGCGACCGGCCTCGATCTTGGCGTCCAGGTGCTCGCGGATCCGCTCGGCCACCGGCGCGAACTCGTCGCCCTGGCCCTGCACCGCGGACAGCAGCCGCTTTTCCAGCACCTGGCCGTCGCGCACCTCGCCCAGTTGCCCGGCCAGCCACTTGAGCTCGGGGCCCAGATAGGCCACCGCCTCGGGCCGGAACGACCGCTTGAACGTCTTGAGCGTGCTGCGCAGGCGGCGAGTGCCGACGCGCATCTTGTGCACCGCCTCCGGGTCGCCGCGGCGCACGCCCGGGTCATGGCCGAGGATGGCTTCGCGTTGCTCCCGCACGTATCGGAGGAGCGGGTCCGTCGACTCTTTCCCGGTCGCGGGCGTCGTGCCGTTCCGCAGGCGGCCGGCCAGCGCGCGGGCCAGCTTGGACGGTCCGGCCGCCGGGCTCGCGCCGGCGCTCAGCAGACGGCGCTCCAGCCGGTCGAGCAACTTGGCGTCGCCGTCCCCGACCAGCTCGACCTCGACCTCCTGCCAGGTCTGCGCGCCGTCGTCGGTCTCCGCGGTCACCGTGTCCTGGGCGATCAGCGCGAGCGTGCGGCCGCCGTCGCCATGCACCGGTGTCTCCACCCGGTGGGTCAGCAGCCGTGCCACCGGGCGCAGCGGAGACTCCCGGACGATCGCGCGCACCTCGTCGAGCAGCTCGGCCGGCACGTCGTCGCCGCTCAACGGCAGCTGGTGCTCGGTGCGCGATGAGCCCTCGCCCGGCGTCTTGAGATGCCAGCCCGCGTCGTCGCCGCCGGTGCGTCGCCGCAGCGTGCGCTTGCTGCGGGCGAGCCGCAGGTCGGCGGTGTCGTAATAGGTGGCGTCCAGTTCGTGGACGTGGCCACCGTTTGCTCCCGGCAGGTCGGGCAGAGTGAAATCGGCGGGCACGTCGTATTTGCGCTCGGTCTCCGTGGCGATCTGCACCTGTTCATCTTGCCCGCTGGGCGGGGCCCGACACAGGCCGTCCCAAACGCGAACTCGATTCTCAGCGGAATCGGGGCGGGCGTTCAGCGTAGTTCCAGGAATCCCTCGCATCCTGGGTGATGGACCCCTCGGGGCTGGGCGGCCGTCCCCCGTGCGTGCCGCACAGCCCTGAGGCCCAGTGCATGAGCGCCGCTCTCCGACCGCCGCCCCGGTCGAGGGCGGCGCTCATCTCGTCCTGGGTTCATCTAGAAACGTGCAGGTCGCTCCGATTTCGCAGATAGAGCGCGCGCGAGTAATAGGCGCCGGCGGCCCCGAAATACATCGTCGCGAGACCGGTGTGAAAGCTGTTGTCGTTGAGGGCGTTCTTGGCGTTGGCACTGCCGGCCCAGCGGATCTCGGCGTCGGTGGCGCTCATCCCGCGCCGCAGGCAGCGCTGCTGATTGAGCTCCTTGCCGACCTTCCAGGTCTCCAGCGCCCGCTCGGCCTGCCGCATCATCGCGCGGGCCTTGTCCAGCAGCGACTCGGCGATCGCCCAGGCGGCCCGTTCCTCGTCGGAGTAAAACCCGGGCATCATGCACCTCCCGCAGATCTCTCTGCCCCAAGTCTGAAGAGGCGCGAAGGCACGTGTCGATGTCAGTCGCCCACACGAGTGGTCAGCGCAGCCGGCCCAGGGAGTTTGCGAGCTGTTGCAGGTCCAGCTCGTTTCGCAGCAGCCGGCGCACCGCGTCCGCCGAGTCCTCCTCCGCCAGCAGGTAGCGGCCGAAGAGGCTGACCGCGGCGCTGGTCAGCACCCAGGCCATCTGGCTGCCGGCCGTGCCGGTGCGCGTCTTCTTGGCGAGCTTGGCCTTGCGGACCACTTCCCAGCCCTCCCGATCGCGGCACTCGTCCAGGTTCAGGATGCGAACGACGCTGGCCGAGGCCTTGCGCCGGAGCGGCCTGATCAGGCGGCTGAGGCGGTCCAGCCCGCGTGACGTGATCTCCGGGTCCTCGGAGGGCGCCTGGAGATCCGTGCCGTCGGTGTTGTCGATCGTCTCGAGCGATTCGTCGAAGTCGCAGAGCGCCATGTTCTTGCAGTACTGCAGGCTGCCGTCCCGCCCGTTCAGCCGCTGCAGCCGCCAGTGCGCGAAGTCCAGGCGGGTCAGCTCGAGGTTGGAGAGCGACACGTCCTCCAGCACGCGTTCGCCGAGGAAGCCCGCGAGCCGCGCGGACCGGCGTGCCTCGTCGCTGCCCGCCTCCTCCGCCTCCAGGCGCGCCAGGATCAACGCCAGCAGATTGCGCCGGATCAGCGGGTAGCGCCGCAGATCGGTCTCGTCGCGGGACAGCTTCCACGCCTCGCGGAGCCGCGCCTCGGTCACCCGGCTCGCCATCGCCTCGGCGGTCGCCGACTCCAGGGCCCGGTGCCGCAGGTCGTCGATGATCGACCGGAAGCCCATCGCGTCCCAGTCGTCGACCAGCGCCTTCGTCAGGAAGGTCGCCCGGAACTGCGGGTACTTGAAGCGGATCAGACCACCGTCGACGATGGTCAGCAGGGCATGCGGATTGTTGAACATCGCGGCCGCGGGATCCTCCGGGTCGATCCCGCAATATTCCAGGGCCTGTTCCTTGTCCAGATCGCCGAGCAGGTGCACCCAGTGCGCGAAATCGGTGAGGATGCGCATCTGCTCGGCCTTGGGCACGCTCAGGCGGGGCTCGTCGCGCAGGCAGAACAGGCGCAGCAACTCCAGCAGGATGTCCGAGCGTGAGCCCGCCTTCGACTCGAGCGGTGAGTGGACGTCGACCTGGTAGGCCAGCAGGAGGAACAGCGGAATGCCTTGGGCCTGCGTGCCCGCGAGGTGCGAATAGATCCGGCGGGCGGTCTCGTCGTCGGCGCCGTACTTCTTCAGCAGACCGAGCGCGACCACCTCGCTCATCGGCTCGATGTGCGCGATTTCCTTCTCGTCGAAGTCGCGGCCGATGCTGTGCCCGGTCATCAGGTCGCCGCGCCGGGCGGAGAGCACGATGCGGGCGCCGTCCCGGACCGCCTTGCGCAGCTCGCGCATGCCGGCCGCGAAGTTCTCCCGGGTGGCGAACAACTCGTCGACGCCGTCCAGCAGCAGCACGATCCGCTGCATGATGAGCAGCTGACGCAGTCCGGCCCCGGTGTCCACGTGCCGCAGGGCGGGCAGGCCGTCCGCCGCGGGCGGGTGGGACAGATAGTGGGCGATGCCGTCGAGCGAGAGGGACCGCAGCTCGCGCAGGGGCACCCGGAGCGCGATCGCGGGCAGGTCCTTCTTGCCCTCGCTGTGCGAGATGTCGTAGTGGACCGCGTAGCGCCACTCGTGCCACTGCAGCAACTCGCTCTTGCCGAGCCCGGCGTCCGCGAGGACCGCGAGCCAGGAGCCGGGCAGCGGCAGCGCCGTTTCCAGCAGGCGGTTGTCGCTCACCTTGATCCGGCCGAGCCGCACCTCCTGCTCCGCATGCCGATCGTCGGGCGTGCTGCTGTCGGGCACCCGCACGAACAGTTCGTCGTAGAGCTCGGAGTCGAGCCGGGCGCGCGTCGCCGCGGCCTTGGCGTCCCAGAGGAAGTCGATGAACCGGGTGATCGTGGTGACGTGTGGCTCCAGCCCCGCCTCCCGCATGCAGTCCTGGAGGCGGGCGATCTCGGCCGGTCGGGCGTCGTCCTGGACGATCACGCGGGAGGGCCGCACCTGGTCGATCTCCGGGCCGGTGATCCGATTCGCCTCGCCGGCCATCCAGACGTGTTGGATCGGCTCCAGCGCGGGCTCCAGCGTCCGGACGGTGAACCGCTCGGCGCTGGTCTCCCAGGACCGGGCGGTCAGCAGCTCGTACAGCCGTTCGGCGAGGATCGATGCGCGCGCCACGGCTACACCTGGATGGCGTCACGCAGCACCGGGGCGAGCCCGGTCTTGCGCACGTGCTCGGCGCACCACACGGCGAGCAGAGGTTCGTCGCGGAGGAACCGGGCCAGCGCCTGCAGCACGGCGCTGCTCTCCTCCTCGGTGACGCACCGAGCGGCGATTGCGGTCAGTTCGGTGATGTCATATCGCGCGGCCAGGTGCATGAGCGTCTGCAGGCAGGTCTTGTGCACCTCGTCGTCCCGGCTCATGTCGAAGATGTCGTCCACCAGCCGGGCGGCGGCCATCACGGAGTCCACCGCCAGCGGCTCCGCCAGCACGGTGAGATAGCCCTGCAGGACCTCGCGGACCGCGGCGACGTGGTGCTCGAGCAGCGCGGTCCAGACCACGGTGGGGATCCGGGGCAGCATGCCCAGCATCAGGCGCGGGTCGAACCGGTTCTCCACCAGCAGCAGCGCGAGCGGCCGGGCGGCCGGCGCATCGAAGCTCCGCTGGGCGAGCAGCTCGTGCACCATGTTGAGCGCCGCGTCGACCGGGCGCTGCAACGCCCGCGGCTGCTGCAACACCAGACGGAGGTCCGCCTGCAGGTCCTCGGTGCTCTGATAGCGGTCTTCGAGCACGGCGGCGGTCGCGGTGCGGGCACAGTATTCGAGGCGCCGCCGCACCGACGACTCCGCCGGGACGGCGCCGTCCAGCACGTATTGGAGCAGGCGCCCCAGGCCGAAGATGTCCGCTCGATGATCGACTCGGCGAAGATCAACGAATTGCTCCGGCGCGGCGAACCACGGAGTGCCCGCAATCATGCCGGTCCGGGTCTGGAACGACGACTCGCGCGAATATTTCCGGCCCAGCCCGAAATCGGCGACCCGGGCGACCGGCGAATGGTCCGGGCCGTCGCTGAATACCAGCACATTCCCGGGCTTGATGTCGCGATGCAGAACGCGATTACGGTGGGCATACGCCATTCCGGCGACCGCGTCGGCGAACAACTTCAGGGCCACCTCGGCGGAGAGGCCGGCCAGCTTGTCACCGAGGTTGCCGTCCGCCAGCGGCGCGGCGTACCAGGGCAGCGGGCAGTCCGTGTCGTAGTCCAGGATCGGCAGGATGTTGGCGTGGTCGAGCTGGCTCATCAGCTGGATCTCACGCCGGAAACGAGCGATGTCGTCGGTCCCGGTGGACGCTTTCGGGATCTTGATCGCAATTTCCTCGCCGCCCGGCTCCAACGCCTTCCAGACGGCGCCGAAGCCGCCCTCGGAGAGCTTTTCCAGCGGAATGTAGCGGGACGGAAACGTGTCCATCGGATGCCCTTCGTATTGCTCGAGGCCCATGAGGCATCCGACATGTTATGTCAGCGATACCGGGCCGAAGGGTCATCCCGATGCCGGATCGGGGTGCGCGCGGGGAATTCAACCGTCCAGCCGCGGCGGTAAGCCGATCGGTCGAACCGTAAAGGGCGAATTCCCCGCGCCGAATTGACGTCGCTAGGCGTCGGTCTTGGCGACCCCGATGGGGCAGGTCATGCCGTTCGGGCCGTGGTTGCAGTAGCCATACGGGTTCTTCGCGTCGGACAAGTACTGCTGGTGGCAGCCATAAGTGGATGACCCGTGCCGGGGTCACTGCTGGGTGAGTTCGTTGCGCCATTCGGCGAAGCGCTGGCGCAGGTGTTGGATGGTTGAGGCGTCCGCGCCGTAGGGAGCGAATGCGGCGTCGCTGATCTGGCTCAACGCACCCAGGGAGGCGGCGAACATCGCGCGGTCGAAGCCGGGATCGGCGGTCTCGGCCAGCTCAAGAAGTTGTTCGCTGGAATAACGCCCGCTGGCAAGTACCGCGTCGATGTCGAGGAAGTCTCGCGCGAGCGCCCGTCCGTAGAGGGCGCCGACCTTGTTGCCGACCGCATCGTCCGGATGCAGGACTGGGCCGATGCTCAACGTCACGGGTGAGTGGGCGCGCCAGTCGGCGGCCAGTTCCATCTTCTGCGGCTCGGTGTCTGGCTCGTCGTTCGGCGTGACGAGAAGGCGGGCGAAGGTGTCGGCTCGGGCATCGACATCGACGTGGAAGCCGTTCCTGGCCAATGCCTCGATGACGAGGTCAGCGACGGCCGGGAAGTCGGCCCGCCGCTGCCAGTCGGTGAACAGGTCCACGTCGCCACTCGGGCGGTCACCCATACCGTGGGCGCGGACCGCATAGCCGCCGGCCAACGCCAGTCCGTAGTCGCTGCCCGCAGCGTGAAGGGCGATCTCGGCCAGCCGCCGGTGGCGTGGATCCATGCCAGAGCACCCTACGCGGCGGCGGCGCCGGACCCGGTCCGTGGGAGGTCCGGGAAACGCTCCTCCCACGCCCGGCGCAACTCGGGCGGCAGCCAGAGTGCAGACCAGAGCCCGGTGAGGGTCGCTTGGTCCAGGAAGGCGTGAAGGTCGGCCGGTTTGGTGGCCTCGATCAAGACCGTGCGGTAGAGGTCGACGATGCGGCCTGGGCTGTCGAGGTCATAGTCGGCGGAGCCGGACCAGTCGAGATGACGAGGCAAGGTGACAATGCCGGTCGTCGGTCCGCGCAACAGCGCAAGGTCGTCCGCGACGACGACGGGTTTGGCATATCGGCGCACGAAGGTCACCTCCTACTCGACCATCGTCGCATGAAGCGGGCACCCGACGTGGGTGCCCGCTTCATGCTGAGCTCAGCCGACCTCAGCCACACCGATCGGGCAGGTCATCCCGTTCGGCCCGTGGTTGCAGTACCCGCCGGGGTTTTTATCACTTGAAAGGTACTGCTGGTGGTAGTCCTCGGCGTAGTAGTAGGTCGTCAGCGGCTTGATCTCGGTGGTGATCGTTCCGCGGCGGGCCTTGGTGACCACCGGCTGGAAAGCCTCCAGCGAAGCCTTCGCCGTCGCGGCCTGCTGGTCCGTCGTGGTGTAGATCGCCGAGCGGTACTGCGTGCCGGTGTCGTTGCCCTGGCGCATGCCCTGCGTCGGGTCGTGGTTCTCCCAGAACGCCTTCAGCAGGCTCTCGTAGCCGATCTTGGCCGGGTCGTAGACCACCTGCACCACCTCGGCGTGCCCGGTCGCGCCGGAACACGTCTCCTCATAGGTCGGGTTCGGCGTGATCCCGCCGGCGTAGCCGACCGACGTCGAATACACGCCGGGCAACCGCCAGAAGATCCGCTCCGCGCCCCAGAAGCAGCCCATCCCGAAGACCGCGACCTCGAAACCCGCCGGCCACGGCCCCTCCAGCGGGGTGCCCAGCTCGGTGTGCGTGCTCGCCACCGGCATGCCCAGCGGCCGGCCCGGCAGGGCCTGGTCGGGGGTCGGCAGGTCGAGCTTCTTGTGCCGTAGGAACACGGTCACACTCCCTTCATCCAGCAGAGGTAACGCCGGACGGCCCCAGTTCCTTACCGATGCGCTCGGCGTACGACGCGGCCTCCTCGTCGGAGGCGTACTTGGTGCGCGGCCAGAAGAAACCGCGCAGTCCGTCGCCCTTTGTCCGGGGTACGACATGCGCGTGCAGATGTGGCACCGATTGGGACACGACGTTGTTCATCGCGACGAATGTCCCAGAAGCTCCCAGAGCGGCCGGAACGGCGGCCGACACCGCCTGGACCAGCGTGAAGAAGCCGGGGAGCAGGTCGGCGGGGAGATCGGGGAGGGTGCCGATGTGCGGCCGCGGGACCACCAGCACGTGCCCCTTGAACACCGGCCTGATGTCGAGAAAACCGACACCGGAGGGGTCGTCCACGACCTTGAAGGCGGGCACCGACCCCGCCAGGATTCCACAGAACAGGCAGTCGGCCACCGCTGAAGACTAGCCTTGCTGCACATGAGCGCCGACGACTACGGATTCGACACCCTTGCCATCCACGCCGGGCAGGAGCCCGACCCGCGGACCGGGGCGGTGGTGCCGCCGATCTACCAGACCAGCACGTTCGCGCAGGACGCGGTCGGCGCGCCGCGGCTGGGCTACGAGTACAGCCGGTCCGGCAACCCGACCCGCGACGCCCTGCAGGAGTGCCTCGCCGCGCTCGAGGGCGGTCGCCGCGGTCTCTCCTTCGCCAGCGGCCTGGCTGCCGAGGACACCCTGCTGCGGGCGGTCTGCCGGCCCGGCGACCACGTGCTGATCCCCGGGGACGCGTACGGCGGCACCTATCGCCTCTTCGCCAAGGTGGCCGAGAACTGGGGTCTGGACTGGACCGCCGTGCCGCTCGACGACCTGGACGCGGTCCGGGCCGCCTTCCGCCCCGGCCACACCCGGATCATCTGGGTCGAGACGCCGACCAACCCGCTGCTGAACATCGCCGACATCCCGGCGCTGGCCGGGCTCGCCCACGAGTACGACGCCATGCTGGTGGTCGACAACACCTTCGCGTCGCCCTATCTGCAGCAGCCGATCACGCTCGGCGCCGACGTGGTGGTGCACTCCACCACGAAGTATCTGGGCGGCCACTCCGACGTGATCGGTGGCGCGCTGGTCGCCGCGACCGAGGGCCTGGGTGAAGAGCTGGCCTTCTATCAAAATGCGATGGGCGCGGTGTGCGGCCCGTTCGACGCCTGGCTCACCCTGCGCGGGATCAAAACACTCGGGGTACGCATGGAGAAGCACTGCGACAACGCCGAGCGGATCGCCCAGTTCCTGCTGGCCCACCGCGGAGTGTCCGACGTGCTCTATCCGGGGCTGGACTCGCACCCGGGCCACGAGACCGCGGCCAAGCAGATGAGCCGGTTCGGTGGCATGGTCTCGTTCCGGGCGGCCGGCGGCACGCAGGCGGCGATCGACGTCTGCAACCGGGCGAAGCTCTTCGTGCTCGCCGAGTCGCTCGGCGGAGTCGAGTCGCTGATCGAGCACCCGGGACAGATGACACACGCGAGCGCTGCGGGCTCGGCGCTTGAAGTCCCCGACGATCTCGTGCGACTGTCTGTCGGCATCGAGACGCTTGACGATCTGCTCGCCGACCTGGAGCAGGCACTCAGCGCCTGACCGCAGCCGAAGCAGCCGTAGACGACCGCAGCCCAGGACGGGAACGCGATGGAATACGTACCGACCACATTGGTGGGCGCCACCGCGAAGCAGATCGCGCGGGCGGTCCGCCGTGGCGACACCTCGGCCACCCAGGTGGTCGCCGACCACCTCGAGCAGATCGGGATCAGCGACCCCGAGCTGCGCGCCTTCCGGGTGATCCGGGGCGGCGAGGCGATCACCGAGGCGGAGAAGGTCGACGACCAGGAAGATCTGTCCAACCTGCCGCTGGCCGGGGTGCCGGTGGCGGTCAAGGAGAACACCGCGGTCGCCGGCCTGCCCACCTGGAACGGCTCGGCGATCGCGCGCACCGAGGTGGCCGAGGAGGACCACGAGGTGGTCCGGCGGCTGCGCGGCGCCGGCGCCGTGGTGGTCGGCGTGACCCGGATGCCCGAGCTCGGGCTGTGGGGCGTCACCGACGACCCCGAGGTGGCCACCCGCAACCCGTGGTCGCTGGACCGCACGCCGGGCGGCTCGTCCGGCGGGTCCGCCGCGGCGGTGGCCTCCGGCCTGGTGCCGATGGCCCAGGGCAACGACGGGCTGGGCTCGATCCGCATCCCGGCGGCCTGCTGCGGCCTGGTCGGGCTCAAGCCCGGCCGCGGCGTGGTGCCCTGCGACCTGGGCGTGGACGGATGGTTCGGAATGGCTGAGAACGGCGTGCTGACCACCACGGTCGGGGACGCCGCGCTGGGCTTCAGCGTGCTGGCCGGCCGCCGCCCGGTGAAGCTGGTCGAGCCGCAGCGGCTGCGGGTCGGGATCTCGCTCAAGCCGCCGATGGCCGGGTTGCGGGCCGACGAGCCCAACCGGCAGGCGGTGGCGACGGCGGCGCGGCTGCTGGTCGACGCCGGGCACAGCACGATCACCGCCGAGCCGCGATACACCACCAAGCTCGGTGTGGAGGTGCTCGCGACCTGGCTGGCCTCGGCCGCGGTGGAGGCGGAACGGCTCGGCGTCGACCTCGCCGCGCTGCAGCCGCGCTCCCGGCAGCACGCGCGCCTGGGTCGTTACGTGCAGAAGCGCGGCTGGGTGCGGCAGAGTCAGCGCGACGCCTGGCGGGAGCGGTCGATCGAGTTCTTCGCGGACCGCAAGGTGGATGTGCTGCTGACCCCGGCGCTGGCCGGCTCGCCCCCGTCGGCGGACGGCTGGGCGGGCGGGGGATGGCGGCAGAGCATGATGGTGAACACCCGCTATGCGCCCTATGCGGCGCCGTGGAACTTCGCCGGGCTGCCGGCCATCGTGGTGCCGATGGGGGTGCGGCCGGACGGGCTGCCGGTCGCGGTGCAGCTGGTGGGGCCGCCCGACTCCGAGGTGACACTGCTGGCGATCGCCGGGCAGTTCGAGGTGCAGAACCCCTGGCAGCGGCTCGCGATCGTCTAGTTCTTGGGCCATCCGGCCCGGCGGATGGGTGCGGCCTTGCGCCGCACCCAGGTCCCGCGGGTGGCCACTGGACTGTGATGTTGGGCGTACCCGGAAAAGGTTTTGCGGGTTTTCTGGAACTATCGGGGCATGGCTCTGCTGGATCTGTTGTCGCTGGAGGACATCGAGGCGGCGCGTCGGCTGCTGGCGGGCGTCGTGATCACCACGCCGATGGAGGAGTCGCGGCCGCTGACCGCGTCGCTCGGGGTGCCCACCTTCCTGAAGTGCGAGAACCAGCAGCGGGCCGGGTCCTACAAGGTGCGCGGCGCCTACACCCGGATCTCGCGGCTGTCGAGCGAGGAGCGCGCCCGCGGGGTGGTCGCGGCCAGCGCCGGCAACCACGCGCAGGGTGTCGCGCTCGCCGCCCAGTTGCTCGGCATCTCCTCGACCGTGTTCATGCCCGAAGGCGCGCCGCTGCCCAAGGTGAGCGCGACGAAGGGCTACGGCGCGGCGATCGAATACGCCGGCAACACCGTGGACGACGCGCTGATCGCGGCGCGCGCCTTCGCCGAGCGAACCGGCGCGGTGCTGATCCACCCGTTCGACCACCCCGACGTGATCGCCGGGCAGGGCACCGTCGGGCTGGAGATCCTCGACCAGTGCCCCGACGTGGGCACGATCATCACCGCGGTGGGCGGGGGAGGGCTGATCTCGGGGGTCGCGGTCGCTGCCAAGGCACTGCGCCCTTCGGTACGGGTGATCGGCGTGCAAGCCTCGGGCGCGGCGTCCTATCCGCCCTCGCTGGCCGCCGGCGCACCCACCAAGCTGCCGTTCTGCGCCACCATCGCGGACGGCATCGCGGTGCAGCGGCCCGGCGACCTCAACTTCGCGCACGTGGCCAAGCTGGTCGACGACTTCGTCACGGTGACCGACGACGAGCTGTCCGCGGCCCTGCTGGTGCTGCTGGAACGCCACAAGATGGTGGTCGAGCCGGCCGGTGGCGCGGCCGTCGCGGCGCTGCTCGCGCACGGCTCGGAACTGCTGCTGCCGGGCCCGGTGGTGGCCATCCTGTCCGGCGGCAACATCGACCCGATGCTGCTGCTGCGGGTGATCGAGCACGGGCTGGCGTCGGCCGGTCGCTTCCTGCGGCTGTCGGTGCGCTGCGGCGATCGGCCCGGTGAGCTGGCCCAGCTGCTGGTCGCGATCGCCCAGCACCGGGCCAACGTGGTGGACGTCTTCCACACCCGGCAGAACCCCCGGCTCGGCTTCGGCGAGGTCGAGGTGGCGCTCTCCGTCGAGACGCGCGGCCCGGACCACTCCGCCGGGTTGATCGAGGCGTTGGGCTCGGCCGGATATCAGGTCTCGCTTCTGTCGGACACCAAGCCGTAGATTCTCGGCCGTGAACGACGACTGTCCGGACTGTCTCGTCCCGCTCGTCAGCGCCCGGCAGGCCGATCCGTGGTGCCCGGCCTGCGAGTGGAACCTGGACCAGCCGGCGCCCGGGGCCGGCTGGGTGGACCGGCTCGGTCACCGGCTCGCCTGGCGGCTCGCGCATCAGCCCCTGACGACCCGCCCGGTGACCGCGACCCGGGTGGCGCTGGTCGTCGCGTCGGTGCTGTTGCTGCTGCTGGTGGCCGGGCTGGCGGTGCTCGGGCTGTGGCTGCTGCTGCGCGATTTCCCGAGCTGGTGGATGGTGCCGGGGGTGCTGCTGCTGAGCCTCGCGATCGCGCTGCGGCCGCGGCTGGGCCGGCTCGACGACGACGTCGAGGAACTCACCCCGGACCAGGCTCCGGAGCTGCACAGGTTGCTCGCGGCGGTGGCCACCGAGACCGGCGCGCCGATGCCCGACCTGGTCGGCGTGACCGCCGGGTTCGAGGCGTACACGACTTCCGTCGGATGGCGGCGGACCCGGGTGCTGGCCATCGGGCTGCCGCTGTGGGCGGCGCTCGACCCCCAGGAGCGGGTGGCGCTGCTGGCACACGAGCTGGGTCATTTCGTCAATGGCGACCTGCGCCGCAGCCTGCTCACCCAGGTCTCGACGAACACTCTGGGGCATCTCGCCGAACTGCTCCGGCCGACCCCGCTCGACGAGCGCTACGGCCCGTTCTCGCTCGTCGCCGGGCTGCTCGCGACGGTGGTGCAAGGCTTCCTGTCGCGGTTGCTGTTCGCCGGGCACCTGGTGCTGGCCTGGATCGGGTTCCGCGACGCGCAGCGGGCCGAATATCTGGCCGACGAGATGTCCGCCCGGGTGGCCGGCACCGCGGCCGCCGTGCGGCTGAGCGACGCGGTGCTGCTCGAGACCGCGATCGACACGGTGATCCGGCGCGCCTCACGCGCGCAGGGCGGCGGGCCGGAGTGGCGGGCCGCGGCGGCCAAGGCGCGGGCGAACATGGCGTCCTCGATGCCGGTGCTGCGGCAACTCTCCCGCCGCGAGGAGGTGTCGCTCTTCGCCGCGCATCCGCCGAGCGGGCTGCGCGCGGCCCGGCTGGAGGGGCTGCCGGAGACGCCGCCGCGGGTGCGGCTCACCGACGCCTGGGCGGAACGTATCGAAACGGAACTCGCCGGGCACATCGAGCGTGCCCGGCGAGATCTGGCTCTGACCTCTTAGGCGCCGTATGGCGCGAACTTCACCACCGTGACCTTGATGTCCGCGCCACTGGGGGCGGTGTAGGTCACGGTCTGGCCCTCGGCCGCACCGAGGATCGCCTTGCCGAGCGCCGACTCCGGGCTGTAGACCGTCAGGTCGGTGGTCGACGAGATCTCCCGCGAACCCAGCAGGAACGTCTCGGTGTCGCCCTGGTCGTCGTCGAAATAGATGGTGACGACGGTGCCCGGCGCGACCTTGCCGGCATCGGGCGCCTCGCCCACCTCGGCGGTGCGGAGCAGCTCCTTCAGATAGAGGATGCGGCCCTCCGCCTTGCCCTGCTCCTCGCGGGCGGCGTGGTAGCCGCCGTTCTCCCGGAGGTCGCCCTCCTCGCGGCGGGCGTTGATTTCCGCGGCGATGGCCGGCCGGTCCGCGATCATCTGGTCCAGCTCGGCTTGGAGCCGGTCGTAAGCCTCCTGTGAGAGCCAGGTCTTCGACGTCTCTGAACTGGACACGGTCGATCTCCTCGTGAGGGGCAACGGAACGTAACGAATCCCAAACTCTACCAGCGGGCCGCGCGCCCGGCGCTATCCGGCAGCGTGGCAGCGGAGCACGTCGCCGACCGAGGCGCGGGTCCGCGTGGCAACTTCGGCGCGGGCGCTGACCGCCCCGGTGGCGCCCGGATTGCGCACCGTCGTGGTGACCCGGCCGACGTCCGTGCCGTCGAACGTGCGGGCCCGCAGCATGCACTCGGCGGTGCCGTCCCGCGGGATCCGCACGGTGAACTCGATGCTCAGCCTGGTGTCCGAGACGGCACTCCAGCCGACGATCCTCGATTGGTAGTCCGGGTCGCCGTATCGGTCGTAGAGACGAACCGTGAGCAGGGCGGATGCGGCGAGCACCAGGACCGCGAGGACGATCGGGAGCAGGCGACGGCGGCCGGCCGGCTCGCGCCGGTGGCCGTAACGGCCGGGCGGGAACACCGGAGTTGTGGCGCGCGTCTCGCTCACCGGGACGGCCTCTCGTACGTTCTTGTCGGTGTGATCAGCCAGAATGGCTGTGTCCATTCTTCCAGCCGGGCGAATCGGCCCGGATCCAGGGGAGTCTCCAGTGGTTGAGCAGTTGCGTTTGATGGCGGTGCACGCGCATCCCGACGACGAGTCGAGCAAGGGTGCGGCCACCATGGCTCGTTATGTCCGCGAGGGTGTCGACGTGCTGGTCGCGACGTGCACCGGCGGTGAGCGCGGCAGTGTGCTCAATCCAAAGATGGACCGCCCCGAGGTGCTCGCCGACATCACCGACATCCGTCGGGCGGAGATGGATCGGGCCCGCGAGATCCTCGGCGTGCGCCAGGCCTGGCTCGGCTTCGTCGACTCCGGGCTGCCCGAGGGTGACCCGCCGCCGCCGCTGCCGGAGGGCTGCTTCGGGCTCCAGGAGCCCAAGGAGGCGGCGCTGCCGCTGGTCAAGCTGATCCGTGAGTTCCGTCCGCAGGTGATGACGACTTATGACGAGAACGGCGGATATCCGCACCCCGACCACATCATGTGTCACAAGATCTCGGCGGTCGCCTTCGATCTGGCCGGCGACCCGGAGGTGCACCCCGAGCTCGGCGAGCCGTGGCAGCCGCTGAAGCTCTATTACAACTCCGGCTGGACCCGGGCCCGCATGATGGCGCTGCACGAGGGCATGCTCGCCGCCGGCCTCGAGTCGCCATACGGTGAGTGGCTGGACAAGTGGTCCGACCGGGAGGACCGCGGCGACAAGATCACCACGCGGGTCGAGTGCGGGGAATACTTCCGGATCCGCGACGACGCCCTGCGGGCGCACGCCACCCAGGTCGACCCCGACGGCTTCTGGTTCAAGGTGCCGATGGATCTGCAGCAAAAGGTGTGGCCGACCGAGGACTTCGAATTGGCGCGGTCGCTCGTCGACAGCCCGGTGCCGGAGTCGGATCTGTTCGCCGGCATCCGGGAGACGGCACACGCCCGCTGACGCGTTACTCTCTGTGCGTGGACTTCTTTGCGGTCAACAACTTCGGAGACACCCGATCGGGCGGCCTGGCCGGCCCGATGGGTCTCTTCATCATTGTGCTGATGTCCATAGCGACTGTTCTGCTGATCCGCAACATGAACAAGCGTCTGCGTCGGCTTCCCGACAGTTTCGACAACGCCGATAAGCGCCGTGCGGACGGTTCGGTCGCCGATCCGACAGTCGGCGAGTCGCCTGCCGGACAGGACAAAGATCGATCGTCGTCTTCCGATGACGATGCGGAAGCGCAGGTCAGCGACCCGGAAGGGTCCGATCGGCCGACGCCGCCGGAGGATCCCGCCGCGCGTACCTGACCGATCCGGACCGGCTCCACTTTGGGTAGTGGCAGTGCATCGACAGTGGTCACCGACAGTTACTTAGCGGAGATTGTCGATCACATTCCGCCGACCCCTGTTGTCTTCCTCTGTATTGGCTTAGCCTTCCGCCGGGGGCTTGAATGCCCCTGGACCCTGTGCGGAAGGGGGCGCTGATGTCGACCACTTTCCGACAGGCGCTTCCTCCACTGCAGATGCACGTGCATTCGCGAGTGCCGCAGTTGATCTGGGGGATGCGATGACCCCGTCCCCGATTACTCATACGGCCCGGACACCGGATCGGTTCGGTCTTGCCGGACGTCCGCGTCAGGTTCTTTGGCTGAATGCGACAGTCCTCTGCGTCGCATTGCTCACCGTGGCGATCGGCCTCCTGGTGCCGGGCTCGGCGCCGAGTGGCGGTCCACTGTCCCCACTGGGCGGGCTCGGGATCGCCGCGGCGCTGGTCGCCGCCGGCCAGCTCGCCCGGCTGCGGTTCCGGCTCGGCCGCGGCACGGTCAGCGTCTCCTGGGGCGAGGCCGCGTTCATCCTCGGCTTCGCGCTGGCGCCGCCGGGCTGGCTGCCGGTCGCCACCTTCGCCGGCGCGGCCGGCGCCTGGCTGCTCATCTCGTGGCTCAGCGACCACCGCTCGGTGGCCGACATCGTGCACCTGGCCTCGTCGCTGACCATCGGCGCGGCCGGCGCCACAGTGGTGGCGTCCATGGTGTCCGCGGGCGCCGCGATCGGCGAGACCCGCATGATGGTCGCCCTGGTCGCGGGCGCGTGTGCCTATCTGGTCATCACGCTGGGGCTGGCCACGCTGACGCTGGCGCTGCACCGCGACGCGTCGGCCGGGCAGATCGTGGTGCGGGCGCTCAACGCCAAGGTGCCGATGCTGGTCGGCAACGGCCTGATCGCGCTCTTCGGCCTCTGGGTGATGCTGCGCGAGCCACTGTGGCTGCTCACCTTCCCGCCGGCGTTGTGGCTGCTCCAGCGCACCTATCGCTACCACCTGGTGGCCGAGGAGGAGCGGCGCGTCTGGGCGGCGTTCGCCAAGGCCACCGCCACCCTGCCCGGCGTGGTCGAGGCCAACGTGATCGCGGCCGGCCTGCGCGGCGCGCTGGACGTCTTCGGCGCCCGCCGGGTGGAGATCGAGCTGCTGGTGCCGGGCGGCGGCATGCGGCGCTACTACGAGGACGCGCCGGGACAGGACGTGGCCGCCTCCGGCCTGCCCGGCCCGGTGATCACCCGGACCATGGCGGTGGCCGGCGCCACGGTGGGCGAGCTCACCGTGTGGCTGTCCGAGCCGACCCTGCCGGTGACCCGCGACGAGCTGGCGGTGTCCGCCTATGGGGACGCGCTGGCCGGCGCGTTGCACGACGCCGCGACCCACGAGCGCCTCACCGATCTGGAGACCCGGGTGGCCCGCGACGGCGTCCGTGACCCGCTGACCGGCCTCACCAACCGGGCCGCACTGCTCGCCGACGGCGACCGCGCGCTGCGCGCTCTCGACCGCGAACGCCACATCGGCCTGCTGCTGCTCGACCTGCGCCGGTTCCGCGAGGTGAATGACACCCTCGGGCACCGTTCCGGCGACGAGGTGCTGACCGTGATCGCCGAGCGGCTCACCGATCTGGCCCGCGAGGGCGAGCTGGTGGCGCGGATCGGCGACGACGAGTTCGCGCTGCTGATGCCGGCCGTGCTGACCCTGACCGACTCGTCCGGCCGGCTGCACGAGGTGTCGAACCCGCTGCCGCAGGTCATCCGCCGGGCCCGTGACCTGGGCGAGCAGCTGGCCCAGCCGATGGAGATCGCCGGCGTGCGGCTCTCCGTCGAGGCCACCATCGGCGTTGTCGTCACCCGCGCCGGGCTGGGCGACGTGGCCGAGCTGATCCGCCGGGCCGGGCTCGCCTTGCAGCAGGCCAAGGAGCTGTGCGTCGCGGTGGGCACCTATGACAGCGCCCGCGACATCGGCTCCACCGACCGGCTCGCCATGCTCGCCGAGCTGCGCGACGCGCTGGCTGTGGACGACCAGATCGTGCTCGCCCTGCAGCCCGCCGTCGACCTGGAGACCAGCGCGCCGACCGGGGTCGAGGCGCTGACCCGGTGGAAGCACCCGCGGCGCGGGCAGCTGTCGCCGGGCGAGTTCATCCCGACCGTCGAGCACAGTGAGCTGCTCGGCGCGTTCACCCGCTATGTGCTGGACCGCTCGCTGGCGGCCGCGGCGAACTGGGCGCGCAACGGCTTCGACCTGCCGGTCTCGGTGAACATCTCGGCCCGCAGCCTGCTCGACCCGACGCTGCCCAGCCAGATCACCGACCTGCTGCGGCGGCACCGGGTGGCGGCCGGCCAGCTGGTGCTGGAGATCACCGAGTCGGTCGCGGTGAGCGACCACGAGATCGTCGACGAGGTGCTGGCCGGGCTCCGCGAGGTGGGCGTGCAGCTGTCCATCGACGACTTCGGCACCGGTTTCTCCTCGCTGTCGATCGTGACCCGGGTCGCCGCCGACGAGCTGAAGGTGGACCGGTCGTTCGTGGACGGCATGATCGACTCGCCGGCCGCCGAGGCGGCGGTGCGCGGCGCGGTCGAGATGGGCGAGCGGATCGGCGCCCGGGTGGTCGCCGAGGGCGTGGAGACGGCCGAGCAGCGCACCGCGTTGCTGGCGCTGGGCTGCACGATCGCGCAGGGCTACCACTTCTGCCAGCCGCTGCCGGACGACAAGATCGTGTTCGCGCTGCGCCAGCTCGCGGACGCCGCCCCGGCCAAGATCGTGCCGTTGCGCGCCGACGACGCCTCCTGAGCATCTCGGGCTAGTTTGGGGGCATGGCCACTCGTCTCGCGGACGCGACCAGTCCCTATCTGCTGCAGCACGCCGGCAACCCGGTCGACTGGTGGCCCTGGTCCGCCGAGGCGTTCGCGGACGCCCGGCGGCGTGATGTGCCGGTGCTGATCTCGGTCGGTTACGCGGCCTGCCACTGGTGTCACGTGATGGCGCACGAGTCGTTCGAGGACGAGGCCGTCGCCAAGCTGATCAACGACGACTTCGTGGCGATCAAGGTGGATCGCGAGGAGCGTCCGGACGTGGACGCGGTCTACATGACCGCGACGCAGGCGATGACCGGGCAGGGCGGCTGGCCGATGACGGTCTTCGCGACGCCCGACGGCGACCCGTTCTTCTGCGGCACCTATTTCCCGAAGCCCAACTTCACCCGATTGCTGGCCTCGGTCACCCAGGCCTGGGGCACGCAGCGTGACGAGGTGGTCAAGCAGGGCGCGGCCGTGGTCGAGGCGATCGGCGGCGCTCAGCTGGTCGGCGGGCCGACCGCGCCGATCTCCGCCGAGCTGCTCGACCGCGCGGCGGATCAGCTGGCCAAGGACCACGACGAGGTGAACGGCGGGTTCGGTGGCAAGCCGAAGTTCCCGCCGCACATGAACCTGCTCTTCCTGCTGCGGCGACACCAGCGCACATCTGCGGAGAGTGATCTGGAGATCGTGCGGCACACCGCGGAGCGGATGGGCCGCGGCGGCATCTACGACCAGCTGGCCGGGGGATTCGCCCGCTATGCGGTCGACGCGACGTGGACCGTGCCGCACTTCGAAAAGATGCTGTACGACAACGCGCTGCTGCTGCGGACCTACACGCAGCTGTGGCGGCTGACCGGCGATCCGTTCGCGCGGCGCATCGCGGACGAGACGGCCGCCTTCCTGCTGCGCGACCTCGGCACCCCGGCCGGCGGGCTGGCCTCGGCCCTGGACGCGGACACCGACGGGGTCGAGGGTTTGACCTATGCGTGGACGCCGGCCCAGCTGATCGAGGCGCTCGGCGAGGACGACGGCGTCTGGGCGGCGGACCTGTTCGGCGTCACCACGGCCGGCACCTTCGAGCACGGCAGCAGCGTGCTGGTGCTGGCCCGGGACATCGACGCGGCCGACCCGGCGCTGGTCGCCCGCTGGCAGGACGTGCGGACGCGGCTGCTCGAGGCCCGCGCGCGCCGCCCACAGCCGGCCCGCGACGACAAGGTGGTCGCCTCCTGGAACGGCCTGGCGATCACCGCCCTGGTCGAGCACGCGCAGCTCACCGGCTCGGCGCCGCTGCTGGACCAGGCCGTCGCGCTGGCCGCGGTGCTGGCCGACCGGCACCTGGTCGACGGCCGCCTGCGCCGCGTCTCCCGCGACGGCGTGGTCGGCTCGCCGCCCGGCGTCCTGGAGGACTACGGCTGCGTGGCCGAAGCCTTCACCGCGGTGCACCAGGCCACCGGCGAGGGGAAGTGGCTGGATCTGGCGCGCACCCTGCTCGACGTGGCGCTGGCGCATTTCGGCACCGGATCGGGCGGCTTCTTCGACACCGCCGACGACGCCGAGAAGCTGGTGACCCGCCCGGCCGATCCGACCGACAACGCGACCCCGTCCGGGCTGTCGGCGATCTGCGCGGCGCTGGTGTCGTTCGCGGCGCTGAGTGGCGAGGAGGGCTACCGCGCGGCCGCGGACGCCGCCCTGGAGACGGTCGCGCCGCTGATCGGCACCCATGCCCGGTTCGCCGGTTACTCCGCGGCGGTGGCCGAGGCGGCACTGGCCGGACCGTACGAGATCGCGATCGCCACGCAGGGCCCGACACCGCTGCTCGAAGCGGCGCTGCGCGCGGCCCCACCGGGCACGGTGGTGGTATCCGGCGAGCCGGACCGGCCGGGGGTGCCGCTGCTGGCGGATCGTCCGCTGGCCGGCGGAGAGCCCACGGCCTATGTCTGCCGGGGTTTCGTCTGCGACCGCCCGGCCACCACGGTCGACGACCTCCACGCCCGACTCCGAGCCTGAGCCCACCCGCTTGCTCTGCTTCCTCTGAGGAAGCGGGTGGCTGCATCCCCTGGGGAAGCAGAGCAAGCGGGTTGCGCTTCCTCTGAGGGCGCAGAGCAAGGCGGGTTGCGCTTCCTCTGAGGGCGCAGAGCAAGGCGGGTTGCGCTTCCTCTGAGGGCGCAGAGCAAGGCGGGTGGCGCTTCCTTCGAGGGCGCAGAGCAACGTGGGTTGCGCTCCCCCAGGGGAAGCAGAGCAAAGCGGGTGGCGCTCTCCCCGAGGGAACAGAGCAAGCGGGTGGCGCTTCCTCTGGGGAAGCAGAGCAAAGGGGTCAGCGGCGTTCCGGGGAGAGGGCGGCGGGGAAGTCGCCGGCTCGGCCCAGGAGCGCAGGCGGCCCGCGCGCCTGACCTCGGTCGCCGTATCGGTGAGCGCTGCGCCGATCTTGGTGCGGCCGCCGGAGCTCGAGATCGCCGATGCGCTGGGCGTCGAGATCGGCGACATCCTCACCGAGCTGGACCACTGCCTGGCGTGAACGGCGGCTTGGCGGAGGTGTGCAGCCACGCGGTGAAGAAGTCGTCGAGCGGCCGGCCGGAGACGCGTTCGGCCAGCGTGACGAACTGCGCGGTGTCCACGTTCTGCCCGGCGCGGGCGGTGGCCCAGGTGCGCAGGATCTGGAAGAACGCCCGGTCACCCACTGTGCGCCGGAGCGCGTGCAGGGTCATCGCACCGCGTTGGTAGACCTCGCCGGCGAACAGGCTCCGCGGGCCGGGATCGCCGATGTGCAGGTTCCAGAACTCCGCGTCGTCCGGCAGCCACTCGTAGGTGGAGTCGAAGATCTGCTGGGCGGTCGCGAGGCCGTCGTGCTCGCTCCAGAGCCAGGACGCGTACGTGGCGAAGCCCTCGTTCAGCCAGATGTCGCGCCACCGCCGCAGCGACACGCTGTTGCCGTACCACTGGTGGGCGAGCTCGTGTGCCAGCACGCTGTCGCCGTCCGCCGGGCTGGAGAACAACGAGCGCGCGTAGATCGGGCGGGTCTGGTTCTCGAGGGCGTAGCCGAATCGGTCGGTGTCGTCGACGATGCCGCCGGCGCTGGTGAACGGGTACGGCCCGAAGAGGCCGGAGAGGAACCGGAGGATCTCGGGCTGGCGGGCGAGCGATCCGGCCGCGATCTGTCCGTCGGTCGGCGGCAGGTCGTCGACAGTGCCGGAAGTCCAGGAACCCGACCAGCCGTCGAACGTGTCGCCGTCCTCCTCGAACGAGGTGCTCCCGGCGCTCGCGGACACGTCGTCCACCGCGACGCCGGGCCGCGTGCCGAAGTCGTCGGTGACGTAGGTCAGCGAGACCTCCACCGACCGACCGGCGTAGCCGGACAGGTCGACCGACCACTGCTCGTAGCCGTCGCTTGCCCCGGAGGCGGCCGACCACGTGCCGGTCGAGCCGGACGGCGTGCAGGAGACGCCCTCCGGGCTGTACTCCGGGGTGACGTAGTGGGTCAGGAACGGGTGTATCGAGATCGGGGACAGGCAGACGTTGCCGGTGGCCGCCGACGTGTGCCCGTTGGCGTCGGGCAGCGTGGTCCAGTCGTCGCCGCCGGCGGTGCGCGCCTCGACCAGGAAGAAGTCCCCGTCGGGCTCGGTGTCGCGGTCGACCCAGAAGCCGAGGCTCGCACCGCCGGCCGGCACGTCGATGGTGCGGGTCAGCCGCCGATAGGCGGAGTTCGCGCTGCCGCTCAGGGCCATCCGGGAGCCGGTGCGCGGCACGGCGGCGGGTTCGAACAGGTCCGGGTCGAGCGCGTCCCAGTAACGAACTCCATCGGACCGGTACGCCCGCAGGTCGAAGTCACCGACCGTGGCCGTGGCCAGGTACGAAGCCATCGGCTCCCGGGCGTCCCAGGTCCACGTGGTCCGGCCGCCCCGGGTGGACCGGCCGACGAGCACGCCGTTGGCCACCGCCTCGGTGCCGGCCGGGACGGTGACCCGGAAGGTGTACGACGCCTTGTCGCTCGGGTGATCGTTGACCGGGAACCAGGTGGCCGCCACATCCGGCGCACCGATGATCACCATGCCGTCGTCGGTGTGGAACACGCCGGACGAGCCGAGCAGCGGATCCCGCATCGTCTCCGGCACCCCGTCGTACGCGATCCGGGTGGTGAACGTGCGACCGTCGCGCACGCTGCGAGGCGGCCGCACGGTCAGCTCGCCGCCGCTGCGGGACCAGGCGGCCGCGCGGCCGTCCACGGTGATCGACCGGACCGTCAGCCCGTCGAGATCCAGATTGAACGCGGACAGGTGCTGGGTGGCCCGGGCCTGGATCGTCGCCACGCCGGCCAGCACGTCGGTGTCCGGGGTGTAGTGCACGTCCAGCGCGTAGTGCCGGACGTCGTATCCGCCGTTGCCGTCGAGCGGAAAATACGGGTCGCCGGCGCCGGGCGCGCCCGGGGTTCCGCCACTGGGAGCGGCGAGGGCCGGCCCGGACGTGAGGACGACGGCGAGCACGATGCAGGAGGTGAGCGCGGCGTTCCGGAGCATGTTGCACGGTAACGCCGGGACGGCGTGACCTGACAGCTGGTTACCGCTTCCGGACAGCCGGCAGCCGCCGGAGGCGGGGTTCTCGGGTGCTGCGGTTGTGGTCCTGTGCCCGGCGTACCCCGGAAGTGGTTTTGCTCTTGGGGGGCCGGAGGGGATCACGGCAGCGTATGGCTAGGCTGGGCCGGTCATGGATGGTCGAACCGGGTTGCCTGTGGTGGGCATGGTGGGTGGCGGGCAGCTGGCTCGCATGACCCATCAGGCCGCCATTTCGCTCGGGCAGTCGCTGCGAGTGCTGGCGGAGTCGCCGGAGGACAGCGCTGCCCTGGTTGCTTCCGATGTGCGCATCGGGACGCACACGGATCTGGCTGCTCTGCGGGCGTTCGCCGCGGGGTGTGATGCCGTCACGTTCGATCATGAGCATGTGCCGGGGGACCACATCCGGGCGTTGGAGAAGGACGGGATCAAGATCTATCCGTCCGCCGATGCGCTGGTGTTCGCGCAGGACAAGGGGCGGATGCGGGAGCGGCTGGCGGAGTTGGGCGCGCCGGTGCCGCGTTGGCGTTCCGTCCGGTCGCTTTCGGATGTTTCCGAAATGGCCGCGCGGACCGGGTGGCCTGTCGTGGCGAAGGCCACGCGCGGGGGCTATGACGGGCGCGGCGTCTGGATGCTCGGCAACGAGAAGCAGGCCGCTGACCTGATCGCCACCGGCACCGATCTGATCGTCGAAGAGCGGGTGCCGCTGCAGCGCGAACTGGCCGCGCTCGTCGCGCGGTCGCCGTTCGGGCAGGTCGCGGCCTACCCGGTGGTCGAAACCGTGCAGCAGGACGGCATCTGCGTCGAGGTCATCGCGCCCGCGCCGGACCTGTCCGAAGCGCGCGCCCTCGAGGCGCAGCAACTCGCGATCGACCTGGCCACCGCCCTCGGCGTCGTCGGGCTGCTGGCGGTGGAACTGTTCGAGACGGCCGGTGGGCTGGTCGTCAACGAACTCGCGATGCGCCCGCACAACTCCGGCCACTGGACCATTGAGGGCGCCCGCACGTCGCAGTTCGAGCAGCACCTGCGGGCCGTGCTCGACTACCCGATGGGGGCCACCACCCTGATCGCGCCGGTGGTCGTGATGGCCAACGTGCTCGGCGGCGAGCCGGGCGGCATCTCGATCGACGAGCGGGTGCATCATCTGTTCGCCGAGGACCCCGGCGCGCGCGTGCACCTCTATGGCAAGCAGGTGCGGCCAGGCCGCAAGATCGGCCACGTCACGGTCCTGGGAGACGATCTTCCGACGGTACGCGCGCGAGCCCAGCGCGCCGCCCGCCGGCTTCACGAGGGGATCTAGCCATGGCGCCGGTGGTCGGCATCATCATGGGCAGCGACTCGGACTGGTCCACGATGGAGGCCGCCGCCGAGACGCTGGCCGAGTTCGAGATCCCGTTCGAAGTGGGCGTGGTCTCGGCGCACCGCACGGTCGGCAAGATGGTGGACTACGCGACCACCGCCGCCGCCCGCGGCCTCCGGGTGATCATCACCGGCGCGGGCGGGGCGGCACACCTGCCCGGCATGGTCGCCGCGATGACACCACTGCCGGTGATCGGGGTGCCGGTGCCGCTGAAATACCTGGACGGCATGGACTCGCTGCTCTCCATCGTGCAGATGCCGGCCGGCGTGCCGGTGGCCACCGTGTCGATCGGCGGCGCACGCAACGCCGGGCTGCTCGCGGTGCGCATCCTCGGCGCGTCGGATCCGGTGGTGCGCAAGCGAATGGTGGACTTCCAGGCCGGTCTCGAGCGCCTGGTCGCCGAGAAGGACGAGGCCCTCCGCGCGAAGTTGCTGGGCTGATGGCGATCATCGGCTCGGTGCGCGAGTGGCACGTCGACGAAGGGTGGGGCGTGCTCGACACGGCCGGGACGCCGGGCGGCTGCTGGGCCCACTTCTCGGCCGCGGCCGTCGAGGGCTTCGCGGCTTTCGCCGCCGGCGACGAGGTCCAGGTCGAATTCGAAACCGCAAACCAAGACGGGTACGCCTACCGAGCCACCCGCTTCTGGCCGGCCGGCGCGACTCCACAGACTCGCGGGCCATCCAACAGCTCGGCCTACACGAGCAGCCTGACCCTGCACTTCGACTGACATGTAGTGGGGTTCTGTCAAGGGGCATGGTGAGACGCCCGTCCGGCTGGTTGCTGGGCGGGTATCTCGTGCTTGGCCGGTGGTGGTCCTGGTGTGCGTGTCGTTGGGCGACGCGCGGGTCAGGCTGATTTCCGCGGGTTGGTTACCGCAGGGCGGTGGTTCGGCTGGAGCGCTTGCGCGTGTCTAGGAACGAGCGTGGCTTTGGGGGCTGCTCATAGTCGAATCCCGGGTCGCTGTACGCGCTGCCACCAGGGGTGTGGCCGGTCAAGCCGTTTGAGGGCTGGTCAGCCGGCCTCGAGGGTGGGCTGACGACCAGCACCAGCCAGCCGGCTCGCGGGCGACCGCGACGGTGGCGACGGTGTGTCGTTTGCGGCGGTCGATGAAGGTGACCCAGCGGTGGTGCAGCCGCCGGTTTCCCTGGTCACCGCGGACGCGGGCGGCGGTGGGAGCCAGGTTCCACCGCTGCTGCACGGTGACGCCGCCACGGTATTGAGGGCGGTGGTGCCAGGCGGCTTCGACCGGCAGGCGACGGACGTGGCTGTTGCCGGTCTTGGTGATCGGTCCTTGGGTGCGGCTGCTGCCGCAGGAGTTCTCGGCCGGGGTGAGCCCGATGAACGAGGCGATGGTGGCGCCGGTGAAACGGTGCCAGTCACCGATCTGCACCGCGAGCGCGAGCCCGGTCAGTGTGCTGATCCCGCGCAGGCATCCCAGCCGCCGGCCACGCTGCCCCGATTGAGTCGCCCGTCAGAGCGCAAGCGCCTGTTGGATCGGGGTGTTCGTCAGCGCATGCGGACCAGGGCGCCGCGGAGGCGTTCCTGGGTGCGGCGGCGGTTTTCGTTTGTCGCGCCCAGGAAGAGCAGGACCGCGCCCAGCGGCACGAGCACCAGCCATGGCCCGACCAGCGTCATGGCGAAGTGGATCGCCGCGATCACCGTGACCGCCGCGCCCACCACCACCGGCGCCTGCTGCCGCAGCTGGGAACCGACGATCAGCGTGCCGACCCCGCCGCAGAGCAGCAGCACCTCGCGCAGCGTGCCGCCGTTCGTGGTCAGCACGATGCCGACCGTCGGCACGAACGCCGCCAGCAGCGCCGGGCCGTAGGCCGCCCAGCTGCTCAGGTCGGGCCGGTTGCGCGCCTCCAGGACGCCGACCGCGAGGGCCAGCGCGGCGAACGGCAACGTGTATGCCTCCGGCAGCACCACATCGGAGAGCGTCATGAACAGCCACCAGCCGACGACCTCGAAGCCCACCGCCAGCCAGAACAGGTTGCGCCGCTGACGGGGCGAGCGGTCCGGCCGCGTCGCCGTCAGGCCCAGCACCGCACCGAAGGCGGCGAGCAGCGCGGCCAGGTGCTCCGGCGAGTCGTACGCCAGGATCCCGGCCAGCAAGGCAGAGGCGTAACCGCTCCACTCGACCGTGACCGCCTCGATGCGGTATTGCGGAAGCCCCAGCCGCGGCAGGCTCGCCTCCATCATCAGCAGCGCCGCACCCACCGCCAGCACGCCGAACGCCGCCCACCGCCGGTCGAACCCGGCCGCCTGCGCGGTGGTCAGCACGAAACCGTGACCCATCGCCGTCGCGAACAGCCAGCCCAGCACCCGGGCATAACCGGTGCGCCCGGCGACCGCCGCCACCAGCCCGACACCGACCGCGCTGCCCAGCGTGAACAGCGTGAGCGGCTGGGTGGCCAACGCCCCGGCCAGCCCGGCGCCACCGGCCATCAAACCGATCACGAACACCACCACCCGGGTGGTCCGCAGCAGCGGCGCCCGGGTGGCGATCGGCGGCGGGGTCAGCGCCAGGCCCAGCATCGCGACGGTGAAGACGACCAGCGCCGCGCTGGTCGAGGCCGGCCACGCCAGGTGCAAGCCGATCGGCGCGATCAGCAGCGTGATCGCCAGCCCGGGCAGGATGACCGGCACCGACTCGGCCGCCTTGCCGCCGAAGCCCAGCGCGGCGAGCGCGGCCGCCACCGTGAGCAGCACCGCGGCCAGCACACTGGTGCCGTCCACCGAGCCGGTGGTCGGGTTCGTCAACGCCTCGACCGGCCCCTGCCAGGTCTGGCCGAGCTGCTGGAACGGGTCGAACAGCGCACCCACCAGCGCCGGGCCCAGCGAGACCAGGGCGAGCAGGGTCGGCACGATCGCGACGATCACGGCGCCGGTGGCCGGGTCGACCAGCCAGCGCCCCCGCAGGCCGCTCGGCCGGATGGTGGTCCAGCGGCGCCGCTCCACCCAGTAGCGGTCCGGTGCGACAGTGAGGCCGGGCGCCTGGGTCGCGCCGCGCAGCAGTTCGGCGACCACCCCGAGCAGGGCGGCGGCGGCCGCATAGAGCGCGGTCGGGTAGTCCGACGGGATCGACGCGAGTGCCGTGATCGTGGCGCCGGCGACCAGGCCGAACGTGGCCCAGGGCAGGTATTGCGGAATCCACCGGCCGGACGCGCACAGCACGGCCAGGCTCAGCGCGGACGCGGCCAGCGCCGCGGTCAGCACCACCTGGGCGCCGCGGCCCTGGTCGGCGGCCACCGCGGCGAACACTCCGGGCACCGCGAGCAGCACACCCGCGGTGGCGGCGCCGCCGATCAGCGCGCGGTGCCGGGGCATGCCGGTGTCGTCGCGCGCCATCAGGGTGGCGTCCGCGTTGGTCTCGTGGGCCGGCGCGGTGAACGGCTGCCCGGCTCGGCTGAGCACGGCGACCAGCAGCCCGTTGAGCACGACGAGCAGCAGGGCCAGAGCGGTCGACCACGGCCGCATCAGCCCGACCGCGACGAAATGCACGGCGACCACGGCCGCGACCGCCGTCCGGGCGATCGCCGCCCGTGGGTCCCACGCCGCCACCGCCGAAACGCTGTAGCCCAGCGCCACCGCACCGCCGACCAGCAGCGGCGACCACCACGGCAGCCCGAACGCCGCGGGCGCGCCGATCGTGGCCAGTGCCGCGCAGGCCGCGCCGACGTCATAGGAATAGGGCGGCGGAAGCGCCGCCGCGGCCGCGACCGCCACGAACAGCAGCGCGATCGGCGCCTGCCAGGCGGCGTCGGGCACGTTGCCCGGGTATCCGCTCAGATCGGAGCCCCAGATCGGGCCGGGGGAGGCGAGGATGCGCAGGCCGGCGTTCAGCGCCAGCCAGGCGGCGATCAGGCCGACCACCAGGCCGGCGACGCCGAGCCCGCGGACCGGGCCGCGCCGCCACTCCTCGGGCAGCGCGCGCACGCCGAGCCCGACGAACAGCACGACCAGGCCGGCCACCACCAGCGGCGCGTCCGGGAAGGCGAGCGCGGCGACCCGGGAGAGGGCGCCGCAGATCGCCACCGTGGCACCGGCCGCGGCGATGTCCGGACCGTCCAGGATCCGGTCGGCGCGCCGGCCGTTGTCGATCGACTTGGCGAAGAACAGCAGCCCGGCCGAGGCCAGCAGCAGCGCGCCCACCCAGATGTCGGGGGCGGTGGCGCCGGGCGCGAGCAGTGCGGCCAGCGCCATGGCGACCGCGCCGGCGCCGGTGCCGATGGTCAGCGGAAGGCTGACCTCGCGGCGGGCCACCTGGAACACGGCGGCATAGGTCAGCGTGCCGGCCACCGCCAGGAAGCCGACGGCCAGCGCCGGGACGGTGACCGCCTCGGTCGCCGGGGGACCGCCGCCCGGGTCGGAGACGGCCAGCACGGCGGTGACCGCGGCGCCGGGCAGGGCCAGCGCGGCGGCGCCGGCCGCCCAGTCGCCGATCAGCCACGCATAGAGCCGGGCCGGGATCTGCCGGGCCGCGATCGCGACCATCACCCCGGCGCCGGAGATCGCGGTGAGCACGGCGGCGGTCAGCCAGGTGGCGCTGAGCGCGGCGCCGGCCCCGAACAGCCCGACCACCCCGGCCGCGGCGATGTGCGCGATCGCGGCCCGCCGGGTGGGCGCCATCAGGCCCGCACCGCCGATGCCGATCGCGGCGACCACCAGCGGCCACGGCGCCTCGGACCAGGGCAGGCCCAGCGACGACGGGATGGCCAGCGCGGTCAGGGCGACGCCGGTGACCGCGCCCTCCCAGCGCCACTCGGCCGGGAGTGCCAGGGCGGCGGCGAAGGTGAGCAGCAGCGCGCTGACCGCCAGCAGCCAGCCGGACGGGCCCGCGGCCTCGGCGATCCGACCCGCATAGGCCGCCGTGTCGGCCGCCCAGACCGGACGGGCCGCCTGCACCGGCGCGAGCGCGGCCCGCAGCGCGTCCACCGCGATGAGCAGCCCGATCAGCGTGAGCGCGGCCGCCGAGGCCAGCTGCGGGCCGCGCCGGACCTCGGGCGGCACCAGCCCGACCAGGGCGCCGGTGCAGGCCACCGCGCCGGCGGCGACCATCAGCGTCCAGCGTGGCGAGGCCACCGCGGCGACCCGGGCGCAGGCGCCGATCACGGCCAGCGTGAGCACCGCGCCGGCGACGTTGCGCGCGGTCAGGTTGTCGAGCATCCAGGCGGCCGCCGAGGCGGTCACCGCGGCCAGGATCAGGATCAGGCCGGACCGGATCGCGTCGGGCACCGCCTGGGCGCCGATCAGCGCGCCGCCCGCATAGAGCAGTGCGCCGGCCACCGCGGCGCAGAGCAGCGCGAAGGTCAGCTCACGCAGCAGGTCGGCGGAGGGCGGCGTGGCCGGTGGGTGCAGCGGCACGGTGCCGGCCGCGGGCGCTCCGGCGGGCCGGCGGCCCGGGAAGATGCGGGTCGGCAGCCAGCGCCGGCGCCGGCCGGAGAGCGAACCGATGATCAGGTCGGGCTCTTCCGGGCGGGACTCGGGGCGGTCCGGCATGAACTCCGGATCGTCGAGCAGCAGGTCGCGCTGGGCCAAGTCACGTTGGGCGAAGTCACGCTGACCGGCCTCGATTGCGGCGTCGGCCTCGGCCATGCCCTCGCGGTCGCCCGGCCCCGGCCGGTTGAGGGGCCAGCGCGGCACCAGCCGGCCGGTGCGGATCACGGTGGTGAGCAGCAGCAGGTCGAGCAGGGCCACGGCGGCCAGCGCGAGGCCCCAACCGGCCGGGCTCTCGATGATCGGGTATGCCAGCAGCGGCGGCACCGGCTGCACCGCGATCACCGTGGCGTAACGCGGCGTGTTGAGCCGGGTGAACCCCGCATAGAGGAACCCGGCCACCGCCGTGATGGCGAACACCACGCCGAGGAACACGGCCGTCGACGACCCGCCGGAGACCGGGCTGTCATAGAGCGCGTACAGCGTCATCGGCAGCAGCACGAGGCCGACCGCGGCGACCGTCTCGGCCGTGGAGGACAGGTCGCGCTTGGCGATCGACGGCGCGAAGCCCAGCGCGATCGCGGTGAACAGGGCGAGCACCGCGGCCCGGCCGACCGGGTTGGTCACCGCGACCGTGGCGAAGACGACCGCCGCGACCCCCAGCAGCAGCGCGCCGAGCACGAGCAGGATGTTCTGCACCGACTGCGAGGACGCCTCGGGTGGATGCGGCGGATGCGGCGGCGGGTGCTCGGCCGTCGGGCGGCGCGGCGGCGGCGGGGCGGCCGGCATCTCGGACGGCGGCGGGTCGTCGACCAGCAGCGTGTTGCCGTCGGTCGCCACTCCGCCGGCGTGCGGCGTGTTCGGCGCGGCCCAGTCGGGCACGGAAGCGGCCGGGGGCGGCGGGGGAGGGGGCAGTGGCGAATCGGCGCTTGACGGACGGCGTACCCGACGGGGTTTTGTGCTCTTTTTGGCCTTTTTCTGGGTGTTCGCGTGCGCGAGAATGTCGCGCTGGAACTGCGCGGCCTGGATCTTGCTCGCGATCTGCGTCCGCTCCTTGGCGGCCGCCATGTCCTTGATCTTGAGCTCGGCTATCGAGGCGTCAATGCGGGCCAGCTCATCGTCGTAACCGTCGGGCTCGTCAGCCTGCGCCACAGAACCTCCTCGACCGCCTCGGGAACTGTCCCTAATCAGAGCATGCCGGTACGACACCTAATTAGAACAGGCTCACGGGGGGCGACATCTATGGAAACAGGTCTGAACCTCGTCAAACCGTCGGGTGCGGCCGGCCCATCCCGCGGTACGTCCACCCGGCCCGCACCCACAGCGTGGCATCCAGGCAGTTCCGCCCGTCGATCACCAGCCGGCCGGCCGCCAGCGCGCCCAGCGCCTGCGGGTCGGCGTTGCGGAACTCGGACCACTCGGTCAGCACGCAGACCAGCTCGGCGCCGGTGACCGCCTCGTTCATCGACGGCTGGTAGGCCAGGCCTGGCTGGGCCAGCCGCGCGTTCGCCATCCCCTGCGGGTCGTAGACGCGCACGTCCGCGCCCGCCTTCGCCAGCGTCGCGGCGATCGCCAGGCTGGGCGAGTCGCGCACGTCGTCGGAGTTGGGCTTGAACGCGGCGCCGAGCACCGCGATCCGGGTGCCGGCCAGATCCGGGCCGGCCGGGCCGGACGAACGCCCGAGCAGCTCGGCGGCCAGCTGGATGACCTTGGTGCGGCGCCGCTGGTTGACCAGGTCGACCTCGTGCAGGAAGCGGAGCGCCTCGCCGGCCCCCAGTTCCTGCGCTCGCGCCTGGAACGCCCGGATGTCCTTGGGCAGGCAGCCGCCGCCGAACCCGACGCCGGCCTGCAGGAAGCGGTTGCCGATCCGGGGGTCGTAGCCGATCGCCTTGGACAGCTGGGTGACGTCGCCGCCGGCCACCTCGCAGACCTCGGACATCGCGTTGATGAAACTGATCTTGGTGGCCAGGAACGCGTTCGCCGCCACCTTGACCAGCTCGGCGGTGGCGAAGTCGGTGACCACCAGCGGCACCTCGCGGTCCTCGGTGGCGGCCAGGTCGAAGACGCCCTTGTGCGCGGCATAGAGCATGCCGTTGGCCCAGTCGGTCTTCACGCCGACCACGATCCGGTTGGGCCGCAGCACGTCCTCGACCGCGAAGCCCTCCTGCAGGAACTCCGGCGACCACGCCACCTCGATCCGCAGAGCCGGGTCGGTGTGCTTGGCGACCAGCTGCTCGATCCACTCGGCCGTGCCGACGGGCACGGTGCTCTTGCCCACGATCAGCGCACGGCGGGTGAGGCGGCGGGCCAGATTCGAAACCGAGGTCTCGACGTACGTGAGATCGGCGCCCATGCCGTCCCCACGCTGCGGCGTCCCCACGCAGATGAAGTGCACGTCCGCGAAATCGGCCACCTCGTCGTAAGAGGTGGTGAAGCGCAGCCGCCCGGAGGTCAGGTTGGTGCGCAGCAGTTCGTCGAGCCCGGGCTCGTGGAATGGCACCTGGCCGCCCGCCAGCTTGGCTATCTTGGCCTCGTCGACGTCGAAACCGAGCACCTCGTAACCGAGCTCGGCGAAACAGATGGCATAGGTGGCGCCCAGGTAACCGGTGCCGAGGAAGGCCAGCCGCGGACGTGGCGCTCCGGACGGCGGCTGCACCTGGGGGAAGGCCATCGCGGAGGGCTGGGTCGGGTACGGGATCGTCACGGACGAAGACTCTCTCACGGGTCGGGCTGCCGGGGGTGACAGGCGTACCCTACGCGCCAGTAACATGTGGGGCGGAGCCGCACCGGAAGGGGCACGGTCATGAGCGAGTTCGACGTCTACCAGCTGCCGGAGGACCACCAGACGATCCGCGCGGCGGTGCGTGAGGTGTGCGACGCCCGAGTGGCCCCGCACGCGGCCGAGGCGGATGAGAGCAGTGAGTTCCCCAAGGCCAGCTATGACGCCCTGCGCGCGGCCGACTTCCACGCGCCGCACATTCCGGTCGAGTTCGGCGGGGCCGGCGCGGACGCCCTGGCCACGGCCATCGTGATCGAGGAGGTGGCGCGGGCCTGTGCCTCGTCGTCGCTGATCCCGGCGGTGAACAAGCTGGGCACGATGCCGCTGATCCTGGCCGGCTCCCTTTCCCTGAAGGAGCGCTACCTGACCCCGGTGGCGGCGGGCGAGGCGATGTTCTCCTACTGCCTGTCCGAGCCGGAGGCCGGCAGCGACGCCGTGTCGATGACCACCAAGGCGGTCCGCGACGGCGACCACTGGGTGCTCAACGGCGTGAAGCGCTGGATCACGAACGCGGGCGTGTCGGAGTACTACACGGTCTTCGCGGTCACCGACCCCGCCGCGCGCAGCCGGGGCATCTCGGCGTTCGTGGTGGAGAAGGGCGACGAGGGCGTCAGCTTCGGCGCGCCGGAGAAGAAGCTCGGCATCAAGGGCAGCCCGACCCGCGAGGTCTATTTCGACAACGTGCGGATCCCGGCGGACCGGATGATCGGCGACGAGGGCACCGGCTTCGCCACCGCGATGCAGACCCTCGACCACACCCGGGTCACCATCGCCGCCCAGGCGATCGGCATCGCCCAGGGCGCGCTCGATTTCGCTCTGGGTTACGTGCAGGAGCGCAAGCAGTTCGGCAAGCCGATCGCCGAGTTCCAGGGCGTGCAGTTCATGCTCGCCGACATGGGCATGAAGCTCGAGGCGGCGCGGCAGCTGACCTATGCGGCGGCGGGCAAGAGCGAGCGCGGCGACAAGGACCTGACCTATTTCGGCGCGGCCGCGAAATGCTTCGCGTCCGACGCCGCGATGGAGATCACGACGGACGCGGTCCAGCTCCTCGGAGGGTACGGCTACACCCGCGACTACCCGGTCGAGCGCATGATGCGAGACGCCAAGATCACCCAGATCTACGAGGGCACGAACCAGGTCCAGCGCATCGTCATGGCCCGCCAACTCCTCAAGGACTGACTTCAGGGGGCGGTGCGGCGGATCGTGGCCGCATAGTCGTCGAGCACGTTCAGGATTCCGGTGTGTTGCCAGATCCGGTTCCGCCGCAGCCCGGTGCGTTCGGCCAGGACCTGTCGATCGGTCAGAAGTTCCAGGGTGCGCTGCGCGGTGACCTCGTTCATCGCCAGCTCGGTGATCAGGTACCTGGCATTGACGACGGGCTGTCCGACCAGTCTGGGCAGCACGCGCCAGGCGGCCGCATGAGCCCTGAGTCCGGCCAGCTTTTCGCGAGCGTCGGCAAGCTGGCCGGCGAGGTCGTCGACGAGGACCCGCCCGGAGGCTGCGGCGAAGCGCGACGCGTCGGCGAAGCGGTGCACGATCGGGCCGGCGTCACCGCCCCGGAAGGCGTCGAGTGCTTCGAAATAGGTGCCCGTGTTGGTCAGGAGCCCCGCCGAAATGGGCAGGGTGACGTGCGTGACGAGCGCCTTGCTCCGCAACATGGCCTGGGCCAGGGCGCGTCCGGTGCGGCCGTTGCCGTCGACGAAGGGGTGGATCGTCTCGAACTGAGCGTGTGCGGCCGCGACCTGGACCAGCACCGGAAGATCGTCACGGGCCGCGAACTCGACGAGATCCTGGATGGCTGCGGGCACTCGATCGTGTTGCGGAGCGACGAAATCGGCGCCGATCGGGCCGGCGTTGTCTCGCCCGATCCACACGGCTTCCTGCCGGAACCGTCCGGCATGCCGCTCGAAGCCGGGCTGATGCCGCAATAGTTCGCGGTGCATCGTCAGGATCGCGGCCGTTTCGATGTTGTCGGCGAGCCGCAGAGCGGCTTCCATGGCGCGGACGTTGCCGATGACGGTGAGGGCGTTTGCCTTGTCGCTCTGACCGATCTCGGCGAGTGCCAATTGACGTGCGCTGGTCGTGAGGTTTTCGATTTGCGAGCTGGACGAGCTCTCCGTCCGCAACAGAATCGCTGACATCGGCCCGAGGGCGGGGCTTTGGGCACCGAGCGTCCGCAACGCGTGCAGATCGAAGTCGACCAGCGCGCGTGTCCCGTCTTCGACGTCGGCGGTGACGGCGGCCGACAGGCTCGGTTGCCAGTCGACCAGCGGGGCCGTGACAATCGACCGATAGGCCCCGCGCTGGCGGCGCAACTCGGCCCGGGAGTAGTAGCCCTGATCCGACGGCGTCCAGGTCTGAGTTTCATAGGTCGCGGCGGGAGCGGTCACATCGTCCCGTCCGGCAGACTCTCGCGTTACCACGACATCATCTTACTTACACTTTCGCGAGAAAGTGTAAGTAAGGAGGCCGGCAATGCTCACCAGGTCCGCTGGATTCAGGCTTAGGCGGCGCCGGCGGCGGATATGACCAGGCCGCGCAGATGCCGCTCGCCTGGCTCCCGCAGACGAAGCCGGTGGATCACCAGCTCGACGGCTGAGGACGGACGACGGCCCGGCAGCTCCTTCGCGGAGGCTGCCGGGCCGTTGACTGTGGTTCAGGCCATCGCCGGCTTCAGTTCTCGCGCCGGGCGGGAGGCCAGGCCGGCCCAGATGAGGGCCACTCCGATGGCGATGCCGTAGGGCGGCATCACCGCGCCGAAACCGATCAGGCCACCGATGATCAGCGCGACTCCGGCCATCGTGGACACCGAGCCGGCCCGCAGGCAGGCGTAGCCGAAAACGGCCCAGCCGAGAGCGAACGTCAGATAGCTGGTGAACCCGCCGACGGCCAGCCAGCCGGCGCCGGGAACGTCGAAGATCTGCGGCAGAGTGTCCGCGTAGAACGGCACGGCGAAGGTCTCGAACCACCAGTCGCCGGCCATCAGCACGGTGCCGGTGACGGCGCCGACCAGGCCGATCGTGCCGATGGCCCCGGCCCGGCCGCGCTGCTCGGCGTGCATCGCGAAGGCGGTGAACACCAGGCCGATGAATCCGATCAGGACCAGGATGCCGCTCCAGCGATAGAACCCGGTGGTCGCCACCTCGGGCAGTTCGCCCTGGGACTTGGCGACGAAGCTGGCCAGATGGCCGGCCGCGAAGACACTGCCGGTGGCGACGACGAGGGCCTTCATGACTGCACCCGGCGGCGGCCGATGCCGACCACGATCAGGACCACGCCGAGCACCGTGAGCACCACGCTGCCGGTCAGCAGGACCCGTGCGGCCCACTGCTGGATGGGTGCGGTGATGCCGACGTCGACGGCGGCGTCGATCTTGGCCGAACCGTCCGCGTTCATGATCACGACGGTCCAGGTGCCGGCGGCCGCTTCCGGCCAGTCGAGGGTCTGGGTGCCGGAGCCGGTCGCCTTGGCCACCCAGAAGTCCTGGTCGGCCGGGTTGCCCTGGGGCGCGCCACCGGGATGGTCGGAATACGTGGTGACCGGATCCTTCAGTTCCTGCAAGGTCGCGTGTTGAACGCCTCGCAGATACGCCTCGGCCTGATCGGCCGGTGCCACGCCGATGAAGATCGGCCCGTTCGATCCGGTGGCCCGGATGCGCAGGTCGCCGAGCAGCGCGTCGACATCCGGCCAGAGCGGCGCGAGGTCCTCCAGGTCCAGCCGCTCGGTCGCGATGGCATAGCCGGCCGTGCTGATCGGCACCGGGCTCGCGGTGAGATAGCCGTCGCGGCGCCACGAGTCGTCGACCACGCGCACCGCCACGCCGCTGATCAGCACCACCATGGCGATGAGCAGCAGGGCGATGCCGGGCACGATCCAGCCGAGACCGGTTCGTCGCGGAGTCTGCGGGGCGCGCGTGGTGATCGGGTTCTGAGGTGATTGGACGGTGGTCATCTTGTTCTCCCTGCGAAGGTGTGATCTGGCGTCCTCATCACGCTCGCATCGGGCCGACGACCAGCACAGACGGTCCACCCGTGAACCGGGGGGCGGGTTTCTGGGGTATGGGCCGACCGGTCCTCCCGCTCGAGCCCTCGGGTGACTACCGTGAACGTCGATGCCCCGAGCAGGCCGACGATGAGCAGCGTGGCCCAGGCCGCGCCGATCGGTCGTGGCGGCGCGGCCGCGGTGGCCGGCCGGTTCACCGCCCGTCGACTGCCGATCGTGCTCTGGTTCGCGTTGTGGGCGGTCTTCGCCGCCGCCGAGACGGGTGCGCTGCTGCCGCTGCTCGCCGGGGACTTCGGCGACACCCCGGTGGTCTACGTGGTCATGCGCCTGGTCGGCGGCTCGTTCGCCGTCTGCGGACTGATCGCCTGGCGGCGGCGCCCGGACAGCCGCAGCGGCCCGCTGCTGATCGCCACCGGGCTCGGATTCTTCGCGACGCCGCTGCTCGAACAGATCGACTCGCCGGTGGCGCGGACCGCGGCCTTCTGGCTGCCGGACCTCTGGCTGGTGTTCTTCGTGATGGTCCTGCTCACCGTGCGCACCGGGGGGAACCTGCGGACCCGGCTGGACCGGCTGATCGTGGTGGCGGTCGCCGTCGCGTTGCTCGTGCCGCTGCGCCTGCTCTTCGACGACGTCGAGGGCAACCTGCTGCTCGTGGCGGCGGATCCCGGGCTCGCCACCGCGATGGGCACCGTGCAGCGAGTGATCATGGCGGCCGCCATCCTCGCCACTGTGGCGGTCGTCGCCGTGCGGCTGCGTGCGGCCTCGACGGCCGGCCGCCGCGCGATGGTGCCGAGCGTGGCCGGCGCCGCCTGCCTGCTGCTGGTGTTGCCGCTGCTGGTCCGGGACTATTTGCGCGCCTACCGGTTCGATTTCCCGGCCGAGGCGGTCGACTGGGTGGTCGCCGTCGCCTTCATGCTGGTGCCGATCATCTTCCTCGCCGACCTGCTGCGGTCCCGGCTCGCCCGCGGCGGCCTGGCCGACCTGTTCCGGATGCTGCCCGGCCTGCGCGCCGACCAGTTCGAGAGTGCGCTGGGCCGGGCGATGGGCGATCCCGGACTGAAGATCTGGTATGGCGGCCCGAAACCCGAACCGGCCGGCGATCGCTCGATCACCTGGATCGAACGCGACGGCCGGCCGATCGCGGCACTGCTCTACGACCGGTCACTGGACGACGATCCCGAGCTGATCGAGGCGGCCCGGGCGGCGGCCGCGCTGGCCCTGGAACACCGCGAGATCCACGCGGAGCTGCGCGAGTCGCGGGGCCGGATCATCGCCGCCGGGGACGCCGAGCGCCGCCGCATCGAACGCAACCTGCACGACGGCGCACAGCAGCGGCTGGTGCTGCTCGCCATGCAGCTGTCCCTGCTCGGGGCGCGGATCCGGGACGACCCGGCCGGCGCCGAGCAACTCGTCACGTCGGCCCGGGACGAGGTCGCCCGGTCCCTGGCCGAGATGCGGGAGCTGGCTCGCGGCCTGCACCCGGCCGCCCTCGACCACGGCCTCGACGTCGCCCTGGAGACGCTGGCGATGACCTCGGCGGTGCCCACCACGGTCGAGGTCGAGCCCGGGCCGCTGATGCCCGAGCCGGTCGCGCTGGCGGCCTATTTCGTGACGGCCGAGGCGCTGACCAACGTCGCCAAATATGCCGGGGCGACCGCCGCCACGGTGCGGGTCTCCCGGCCGGACGGCGAGGTGGTCGTCGAGGTCGCCGACGACGGCCGCGGCGGCGCCGACCCGGCGCTGGGCAGTGGCCTGCGCGGACTCCGCGACCGGGTGGAGGCGCTCGGCGGCGGTCTGCGGGTGACCGGCGGCCCGTCGGGCGGCACCGTGGTCACCGCCCACCTGCCCCTGTGATGCGGTTGGTCAGGTCGGTGATCTGGTCGAAGAGGGAACGCTGCTCACCCATCCGCTCCTTCACCTTGCGGTTGGCGTGCATCACCGTCGTGTGGTCCCGGCCGAACGCCTCGCCGATCCTGATCAACGGCTTCTGGGTCAGCTCCCGGCACAGGTACATCGCGATCTGGCGGGCGTTCGCCAGCACCCGGCCGCGGGCCGGCCCGCGCAGGTCGGCCAGGCTCACGCCGAAGTACTCCGCGGACGCCGCCATGATCTGCTCGATGGTGATCACCGGCCGGGTGTCGTCCGGGATGTAGTCGCGCAGCACCTTTTCCGCCACGTCCAGCCGCAGCGGCACCCGGGTCAGACCGGCGAACGCGGTGACCCGGGTCAGCGCACCCTCGAGCTCACGGATCGAGTCCGGCACCCGCGAGGCGATGAACTCCAGCACGTCGTCCGGCGCGTGGATCTGCTCGCGGGCGGCGTTCTTCCGCAGGATCGCGATGCGCGTCTCCAGGTCAGGTGGCTGGATGTCGGCGAGCAGACCCCATTCAAAACGGGTACGCATGCGGTCCTCGAGCGTGGCGAGCTGGCGCGGGGACCGGTCCGAGCTGATCACGATCTGCTTGTTCGCGTTGTGCAGCGTGTTGAACGTGTGGAAGAACTCCTCCTGGGTGCGCTCGCGGTTTTCCAGGAACTGGATGTCGTCGATCAGCAGGATGTCGACGTCGCGGTAGCGCCTTTGGAAGGCCTGCGTCTTGTCGTCGCGCAGGCTGTTGATGAAGTCGTTGGTGAACTCTTCGGTGGACACGTACCGGACCGTGTTCGCGTGGCCGAGGGTCGTCGCGTAGTGCCCGATCGCGTGCAGCAGATGCGTCTTGCCCAGTCCGGAGCTGCCATAGATGAACAGCGGGTTGTAGGCCTTGGCCGGCGACTCGGCCACGGCCACCGAGGCGGCGTGCGCGAAGCGGTTCGAGGATCCGATGACGAAGGTCTCGAACATGTACTTCGGATTGAGCCGGTTGCCGTTGTTCGTCCCGCGCGGGTTGGCTCGCAGGTGGATCTCGGTCTTCTCCGGCGTCGGTTCCGGGTCGGGCGGCGCGACGGGTGGCGAGGCGGGCGCCTTCACGGTGACCGCGACCTGGATCTCGCGGTCCAGCCGGCGGCTCAGCGCGGACACGATGAACGGCCGGATCCGGGTCTCGATCAGGTCGCGGGCGTTCGCGTCCGGCACCGAGATCAGCGCGGTGTCGCCCACGATCGCGACCAGTTCGGCGAGCTGGAGATAGGCGCGTTGCTGGCGGGACGGGATGTCGTCGGTGAGGTCGTCAAGCGTCGAACGCCACAGTGGCCCCAGGTCCATGATTCCGCCCCCCGAGCCCCCTCGTGCCACCCGGCGCGCGCCGGGCCCGCCACGGTAACCCGCTCGGCGCGGCCATACCAGGGCGGAATCGGTCACGTCCCGGCTACCGGTTCGCCGAATTGGTTGAGTGCCCAGCGCGGATGCCGATCTTCCACGGGACGGGAGGTGCATCGTGGGCACGGACAGTGGGTGGTGGCGGCGCGCCGGTTCCCTGCTGCGCGATCCCTTCGTGGGCGGCGCGCTGCTGCTGGCGCTGCTGTGCTGTCTGGTGCCCGTCCTCGACATCGGCGACGACACCTTCCAGCTGCGCTTCGTCTGGTTCGTGCAGGTGCCGTTCGACCTGCTGTTCGGCTGGTTCGCCTGGCGCGCCTCCCGGGTGCCGGGCATCGAGGCACTGGTCCGCAACTACATGCTGATCGCGGCGGCCAGCGCGGCCCTGTTCGCCGTCGGCGACGCCTGGCAGACCGTACGCGTGGTGAACAGCCCGGCGCTGGCAGAGGTCGACGGCGGCACCGCGCAGACGGTGTTCTATCTGGCCGGCGTGGTGATCCTGGTGTTGCGCATGCTCGGTCACCCGACGCCGGGCGGCAGCCGGGGCGAGCGGCTGCGCTTCCACCTGGACGCGGTCGCCGTGCTGGTCTGCGGCGCAGTGGTGGCCTGGTCGTTCAGCTCCGACCCGGAGCAGAGCGGCGGCCGGGTCGCCGCGGTCGGTGACGTGGTCGCGGTCAGCGTGCTGCTGCTCGCCGCGTTCGCCGCGGTCAAGCTGGTGCTCAGCGGCACCGCGCCGCTGACCAGGAGCGCCGCCATTCCGATGGTGGCCGCGGCCGGGCTGCTCGGCCTCAGCATGTTCCTGTCCCCGCTGATCGCCTCCGACCAGTTGCATCCCGGCCTGCTGGTGCTGCGCATCGTGGCGCCGGCGCTGGTCTGCATCGGGCCGCGGCTGCAGGAGATCGAGACCCGGATCCAGCCGCGCTGGCGCCGGCAGCGCCCGCATCGGCCGTACCACGTCCTGCCGTACGCCGCGGTGGTCGTCACGTTCGTGGTGTTCGTGGTGGTGATGCCGTCCGGGATCGGGCCGCGGGCCTGGGGTGGCGTGATCGGCGTGGTGGCCATCACCGCGGTCGTGGTGGTGCGCCAGCTGCTCGCCTTCCTGGACAACTTCGACCTGATCAACCGCCTCGACGCCACCCTGCTGGACCTGCGCGGACACCAGACGATGCTGCACGAGCAGGCCACCCACGACGGCCTGACCCGGCTGGTGAACCGGACCGCCTTCAACGAGGCGGTGGCCGCCGACCTGGCCGACCGCGGGGTCGTCGGGCGCGGGCTGGCGGTGCTGCTGATCGACCTGGACGACTTCAAGACCGTCAACGACACGCTCGGCCACGGCGTCGGCGACCACCTGCTGATCACGATCGCCGAACGGTTGCGCAGCGCCGTACGCGTCAAAGATCTTGTCTCTCGATTGGGCGGCGACGAGTTCGCGGTGCTGCTGCGCGGGGTCACCGCCGAGGAGGCGTCCGCGATGGCCGGGCGGATCCTCGCCGACGTGGTCCAGCCGGCCCGCGTGGACGGGCACACGCTGGTGGTCAAGGCCAGCATCGGCGTCGCGCCGGCCGGCCCGGGCGACGACCTCGAGGGCCTGATGCGCAACGCGGACATCGCGATGTACGCGGCCAAGGACGCCGGCAAGGGCGGTGTGCTGCAGTACGACGACGACATGGGCGCCCGCATCCTGCAGAACGCCGAGCTGGCCACCCGGCTGCGCGAGGCGGTCGGCAGCGACGAGTTCCGGCTCGTCTACCAGCCCGTGGTGGAGATGGACACCGGCGTGGTGACCGGCGCCGAGGCACTGGTCCGCTGGCACCCGCCGGACCGCGAGCCGTTGTCGCCGGCAGAGTTCATCCCGGTCGCGGAGAGCACCGGCGAGATCGTGCCGCTGGGTCACTGGATCCTGCGCGAGGCGTGCCGGCAGCTGGCCGAGTGGCGTCGCGAGCACGTCGAGGCCCTGGACCTGACCCTGTCGGTGAACGTGACCGGTCGCCAGCTCCAGGTACCCGGCTTCGTCGCCGGGGTGGCCGCCATGCTGGAGGAGTTCCGGATCCCGGCGGACCGGCTGGTCATCGAGATCACCGAGACCGCGGTGCTCGACAACCCGGCCGTGCTGGACGCCCTGCACGGCCTGCGCGACCTCGGCTTGGACCTGGCGCTGGACGACTTCGGCACGGCCGCGTCGTCGCTCGGGCTGCTGCTCACCTGCCCGATGTCGGGGCTCAAGCTGGATCGGTCCTTCGTGGACCGGCTGGGCATCGACTCGCGGCCGACGGCGGTGGCGAACGCGGTCAGCCAGATCGCCCGCGCGCTCGACCTGGGCACGGTGGCCGAGGGCGTGGAGACGCCGGAGCAGGCCGAGATGCTGCGTTCGCTGGGGTATCGCCGGGCGCAGGGCTATCTCTATTCAAGGCCGCTGCCGCCGACCGACTTCGCGGCCGGCTGGCGGCGCGCCCGCCTGGCCGCTTGACGGGCGCTTCCCCAGAGGGCGCAGAGCGCTCTGCTTCCTCCGAGGGAGCGCTTCTTCAGAGGAAGCAGAGCGCTCTGCTTCCTCAGAGGGAGTGCTTCCTCAGAGGGAGTGCTCCCTCAGGGGAAGCAGAGCAAAGCGGTCACAGGACCTCTTCGAGTGCCAGCCGATCCCAGTCGCGCACGATGGGCACGAGTTCGGCCCGCAGCCACAGCGGCAGCTGGTCCTTGAAGTGCGGACTGTCCGGCCGCCCCGACGCGCCGAACGGCACGATCCACCGGCTGCGCCCCGGATCCGCCACGTCCCACACATATCGTGCGACCGAACCCTTCCAGGCCGCGTCGGTCACGCCCGGCTGGCTCGACGTCATGCGGACACAGTTCGAGTCACCGGACAGCGGCACGGTCTCGCCGAGCGCGGTCGTCTCGATCAGGTGGATCGGGTTCAGCACGTGCGTCGCGCCCCACGGCCCGGCCGGCGGATCCGCCGCCACGTCGTCGAGCGCCGCCGCGCCGATCTCGGGCGTCAGCAGCAGTCGCACCGACCTGCCGATCCGCTCCACCGGGTCCAGCCACGGCGCGAACAGCGGATCGAACCCGCTGTCCGCGAACAGCGCCGCCAGGCCCGGCAGACGCGTCAGCCGCCGCACCGCCGCATGCCGCCACGCCGCGAACAGCGCCGCCTCCGGGCTGTCCGCATCCATCCGCCGGTCCCAGGCCAGCAGCCGCGCGTGCAATTCCCGCGCGGCCGGGCTCACCGGCACGATCCGCGGCAGCATCCCGAGATCGACAACCACATCCCCGTGTACGCCCTCCGGCAGCGTCCCGTCCGCCAGCAGCTCGGCGATCCGCCGGGCCCGATCCGGCGCCGCGAAGTCGTTGCCGAGCTCGGCGGTGTCGTTCTCGCGGCGGTCGTTCGCGTTGACCACGGTCTTCCGCGCCGAGCGTGGCATCGGCGCGTACCCCTGCCAGGCGTGCGCCGGATCCCAGGCCGGCACCGGCACCTCGCGGTTGCGCGGGTCGCGCAGCGGCACCCGCCCGGCCACCAGGCTGACCAGCGCGCCGGTGGAGTCCGCGAGAACCGCGGAGTTGACCGGCTCGACCCAGCACTCGAGCGCCGCCGCGACGTCGGCCACCGTCTTCGACCGCAGCAGCGGGAGCAGCGCCCCGAAGCCCAGCTCGAAGTCGACCCGGGCGGGTACGCGCAGGCTCAGGTCACCGTCGATGACCGGGCCACGGGGGGTCTCGATCACCTCGACCTCGACGGCGGGTGCGTGGCGTACCGAAAGAATCTCGACGTGCCGGGACACCCGCTCCCAGCCGGACCCGGACCGGGCCTCGACCTCGTCGCCGGAGCGACGCAGGTCCTCGATGTAGAGGTCCTGGTAGTCCGCCATCGCGTTGGTGATCGCCCAGGCCACGTCGCCGGCGTGCCCGAAGTGCGGGACGCCGGGCACGCCCGGGAAGGCGAAGCCGGCCACGTCGAACTCCGGGCAGGAGAGGCGCACCTGCTGATAGACGCCGGGCAGTTCGAGGATGCGGTGCGGGTCGCCGGCGATGTATTCGCCCGCGATCGCCCACGAGTTGCTGCCCGAGCCCGGGTCCTCGATCTCGGGGAACGCTCCGATGGTCGATTCCACGTGCTGTCGCCACATCTTGCTGGGGAAGGTGCCGAACAGGATGTGCTGCACCAGGAAGACGCCGAGCGGTGACCACGGGTGCCACCGCGCCGGGCGCACCCCGAGGGCCGCGAACTCCGGCGCGTCGGTCGCCGGCAGCTCGCTGTTCACACCGTCCACATAGGACACCAGCCAGGCCCGGGTCTCGTCGTCCAGCCGCTCGAAGCAGCGCCGTGCGGTGTCGTCGAGGCGCGCCTTGCGGGCGAATCGGTCCCACGGCACCTCGGCCGGCCCGAGGTGCTCAGCGAGCCGGCCCTCCGAACGCCATCGTTCGACCTCGATCTGCCAGGCGCGGTCGCGAGCGGCGGTCCGACCCTGCAGATAGGACAATTCGGTCACCGATTCGGCCCGCAGGTGGGGGACACCCCATTCGTCGCGGTAGATCGCGCTGGTCATGACGCTGCGGGCAGACGAACTGCGGACGAATGGATCACAACTTCCCCGATGCTGATGTTTTCTCGGCGCACGTTAGGTTACCCTCACCTAAGTCGGGCGACCGGGAGGGCACGTGAAGAAGGGCTGGGAAGGTCTTGCGATCAAGGCCTTCGGAGGGCGGGACTTTCGGTTGACCGTACTCGGCGCGGAGCCGGTCAACGACCACTATCACCGCCTGCACCTGGACGGCGGCGGCCTGCTGGAGGCCTGCGGCGTGCACCCGACGATGTGGATCCGGCTGTGGTTCGACCACGCCGGCAAGCCGCATCAGCGGGCGTTCACGCTGGTCGACCCCGATCCGGCGACCGGGCGGTTCAACCTCGAGTTCGTGCTGCACGACAGCTGCGCGGCGCGGTGGGCGCAGGCGGCGAAGCCCGGCGACACCATCGAGGCGACCGTGCAGGGCAGCGCCTTCGAGCTGCCCGACCCGCTGCCGTCGCACCTCTACCTGGTCGGCGACTCGACCGCGGTCCCGGCGCTGAACAGCATCTTCGACGCCGCCGGCGAGGTGCCCGCGACGGTCTGGGTGGAGTACGCGCACGACGACGAGAAGGCCCTGCCGCTGCGCAACCGCGAGCACCACACGGTGAACTGGGTGCCGCGCGAGCGAAGCGGCGCGCAACTGGTCGAGACCACGCTGGCCGAGCTGCCGCAGCGGGACGACGCCTTCTATTGGGTGGCCTGCGAGGCGGGCAGCACCCGGGCGATCGCCAGGCACGTCCGGCGCGAGCTCGGCGTGGACAAGCGGCGGCTGAAGTCCCTGGCCTACTGGAGTGCCGCCAGGTAAGAACCCGGGCACGCTCGCGGGTTCGGCAAATCCCCACTGTCCACAATCGACTGTTGAGGATCAAACATGAGTTCTCCGGGTGATCCCCGTGACCATCTGCTCGCCAACGGCACGGCCGGCAGCTACCGGCGGATGCTGGTGCAGGGCGTCGATCGGGTGGCGGCGCGGGTGGCCGGCACCGAACGACCCTTCACCGGCATCACGCCGGAGAAGCTCGCGGTCGTGGTGTCGGGCGTCGACCTGGACCGGCCGCTCGGCGAACCCGAGGCGGTGCTGGACGAGTTGGAGGACGTGTACCTGCGGGATGCCGTCTATTTCCACCACCCGCGCTATCTGGCCCACCTGAACTGCCCGGTGGTGATCCCGGCGCTGCTCGGCGAGGCCGTGCTGAGCGCGGTGAACTCGTCGATGGACACCTGGGACCAGAGCGCCGGCGGCACCCTGATCGAACGCCGGCTGATCGAGTGGACAGCCGAGCGGGTCGGGCTGGGCGCGCTCGCCGACGGCGTCTTCACCAGCGGCGGCACCCAGTCGAACCTGCAGGCCCTGTTGCTGGCCCGCGAGGAGGCCGGCCCTGCTTCGACCAAAAAGATCATCGCCTCCGAGGCCGGGCACTTCAGCGTGCAGAAATCGGCGAAACTGCTGGGACTCGGCCCGGACGCGGTGATCGTCATTCCCACCGACCACCAGCGCCGGATGTCGGTGCCGGCCCTGGCCGAGGCGCTGCGGACCAACCGGGGCAACGTGATGGCGGTCGTCGCCACGGCCGGCACCACGGACTTCGGCACCATCGACCCGCTGACCGAAATCGCCGACCTGTGTTCAAAGGAAGCAGCGTGGCTGCATGTCGATGCCGCGTACGGCTGTGGTCTGCTCGTGTCGACCACCCGGCGGCACCTGCTGGCCGGCATCGAGCGCGCCGACTCGGTGACCGTCGACTACCACAAGTCGTTCTTCCAGCCGGTCAGCTCCAGCGCGCTGCTGGTGCGGGACGGGACGACGCTGCGGCACGCCACCTACTACGCGGACTATCTGAACCCGGAACGGATGGCCGCGCAGCGCATCCCCAACCAGGTCGACAAGAGCCTGCAGACCACCCGGCGGTTCGACGCGCTCAAGCTCTGGATGACGCTGCGCATCATGGGTCCGGACGCGCTCGGCGCCCTGTTCGACGAGGTGCTGGATCGGGCCGGGGAGGCCTATGACCTGCTGGCCGAGGACCCGCGCTTCGAGGTGGTCACCCGCTCGCAGCTGAGCACCGTGGTGTTCCGCTACCTGCCCACCGGGCCGGCCCGCGCGCTCGCCGACCCGGCCAACCTCCACGCCCGCGAGGCGCTGGCCGCGTCCGGCGCCGCGGTGGTGGCCGGCACCAAGGTGGGCGGCCACCACTTCCTGAAGTTCACCCTGCTCAACCCCGCGACCACGCGCGCCGACATCGAGCAGGTGCTCGAGTTGATCGCCGGCCACGCGGAAGCACACATCGCCCGCCGCGCCGCCCCCGCACTGGCCTGTCTGAGCTGACCCTGGAGTTCCGCATGTCCTCCCATGACTTCATCGGGATCGGGCTCGGCCCCTACAACCTGGGCCTGGCCTGCCTGACCGCCCCCCTCGCCGACCTGGACGGGCTCTTCCTGGAAGCCCGCACCGACGTCAGCTGGCACCCCGGCATGATGCTGGACGGCACCCGCCTGCAGACGCCGTTCCTGGCCGACCTGGTCACCCTCGCCGACCCCACTTCGCCGTACTCCTTCCTCAGCTATCTCAAGGAATCCGGCCGGATGTACTCGTTCTACATCCGGGAGAGCTTCTATCCGCTGCGCAGCGAATACAGCGACTACTGCCGGTGGGCCGCGGCCAAGCTGCCCAACGTGCGCTTCGGACATCGCGTCACGGCCGTCTCCTTCCAGGACGACGAGTACGTGGTGCGCGCCGGCGATCGGGAGTTCCGGGCGCCCCGGCTGGTCCTGGGCACCGGCACCCCTCCCTACCTGCCGGAGGCCGTCCGCGACCTGGGCGGCGATCTGGTGCACAACTCGTCCTACCTGGACCACCGCGACGCCCTGCGAGCGAAGCGCAGCATCACCGTGGTCGGCAGCGGCCAGAGCGCCGCGGAGATCTATGCCGACCTGCTCGCCGGCATCGAACCGGGCGGCTACCGGCTGAACTGGGTGACCAGATCGCCGCGGTTCTTCCCGCTGGAATACACCAAGCTCACCCTCGAGATGACCTCGCCGGAATACATCGACTATTTCCACGCCCTGCCGGAACAGCGCCGGTACGACCTGGAGACGCAACAGAAGGGCCTGTTCAAGGGAATCAACGCGGACCTCATCAACGACATCTACGACACGCTCTATGCGAAGAGCATCAACGGCCCGGTCGCCGCCCGGCTGCTCACCAACACCGCGCTGCGGACGGCGTCTCATCACGACGGCGTCTACACCCTCGGGCTCCGGCACGTCGAGCAGGAGCGGGACTTTTCGCTGGACACCGAGGGACTGGTGCTCGCCACCGGCTACAAATACGCGACGCCGGACTTTCTCGAGCCGATTCGCGATCGGATCCGCTGGGACGGGCGCGGGCGATTCGACGTGGCCCGCAACTACAGCATCGACCACGCCGGGCGCGAGATCTTCCTGCAGAACGCCGGCACGCACACGCACAGCATCACGTCGCCCGACCTGGGCATGGGCGCGTACCGGAACTCCTGGATCATCCGCGAAATGGTCGGCCGCGAGATCTATCCGATCGAGAAGAGCATCGCGTTCCAGCAGTTCGGAGTGGCGTCGTGAACGCGTTCGCCCGCGCCGACGCCGACCTCGGCACGTTCTCGCTGCGCCCGCTCGACGTGGACGCCGATCTGGAAGTCCTGCATTCCTGGGTCACCCATCCCAAGGCCGCCTACTGGATGATGCTCGACCTCGGCCCCGAACAGGTCGCCGAGGAATACCGGAGGATCGAGGCGCACCCGCATCACGACGCGTTCCTCGGGTTCTGGGACGGCCGCCCGGCCTTTCTGACCGAACGCTACAACCCCGCCGAGGTCGAACTGGCCGGCCTTTACGACGCGCGCGCCGGCGACGTCGGCATGCATTTCCTCTGCGCGCCGACATCCGCGCCGGTGCACGGTTTCACGCTCGCCGTGATCACCACCGTGATGGCCTGGCTCTTCGACGATCCGGCCTGCGAACGCGTGGTGGTCGAGCCGGACATCCGCAACACGGCGGTCCACGCGCTCAACGCCGCGGTCGGCTTCACAGTCGTTTGCCAGGTGCAGAAACCGGAGAAACAAGCCCTCCTGAGTACGTGCACCCGCGCGCAGTTCCTGACCCGGATGGTGGTCCCGTCGTGATCGAACACCTGAATCCCGCCGCCTGGGCCGACGCCAACCGGCACCTGGTGGCGAAGGCGATCGCCGAGTTCGCCCACGAGCGACTGCTCACCCCCGAGTTGGTCGGCGAGTCCTATGTGCTCAGATCCGACGACGCCAACGTGACCTACTTCTTCACGGCCGAACGCTTCGACCTCGACCACTGGCAGATCGAGCCGGCCACCCTGGTCCGATCCGCGGGCGAGGTCGACGCGCTCGGCTTCATCCTCGAGTTCCGCACGGCGCTCGGCCTCAGCGACGAGACTCTGCCGGTCTATCTCGAGGAGCTCAGCTCGAGCCTGTCCGCGATCGCGTACCGGGACAGCAAGCCCTTCGTGGCCGCGAAGTCGCTGGTGGACGCGGACTTCCAGGGCATCGAGACGGCGATGACCGAGGGACACCCGTGCTTCGTCGCCAACAGCGGCCGGCTCGGCTTCGGCCTGCGCGATTACCACGCCTATGCCCCCGAGGCGGCGCACCCGCTGCGGCTCGTCTGGCTGGCCGCGCACCGCGACCACTCCACGTTCACCTGCACCGCCGACACCACCTACGACAAGCACATCGAGTACGAGCTGGGCAACCTCGCCGAGTTCCGGCTGCAGATGGCGACCCGCGGCCTCGACCTCGCCGACTACCACCTGCTTCCGGTGCACCCGTGGCAGTGGGAGAACAAGCTCGCGGTCACCTTCGCCGGGGAGATCGCCAGTCGCCGGCTCGTCCATCTCGGGACCGGGCCGGACGTCTATCTGCCGCAGCAGTCGATCCGCACGTTCTTCAACGTGTCGCAGCCGCAGCGGCACTATGTGAAGACCGCGATCAGCGTGCTCAACATGGGCTTCATGCGGGGGCTGTCGGCGGCGTACATGGAGGCCACGCCGGCGATCAACGACTGGCTCGCCGGGCTCATCGACAACGACCCGATCCTCAAGGGCGCCGGACTGACCATCCTGCGGGAACGGGCCGCCATCGGATACCACCCACGTGTTTTCGAGGCCGCGACGGATCGCTCCTCCCCGTACCGGAAAATGCTTGCCGCCCTGTGGCGAGAAAGCCCGGTGCCTTCGCTGGAGCCGGGCCGCAATCTCGCCACCATGGCGTCCCTGCTGCACCTGGACCCGTCGGGCGGTTCCTTCGCGGTCGAACTGGTCAAGCGGTCCGGGCTCGCCCCGAAGAAGTGGCTGCGGCGATACCTGGACGCCTACCTGACCCCGCTGCTGCACAGCCTCTACGCCTACGACCTGGCCTTCATGCCGCACGGCGAGAACGTGATCATGGTGCTCGACGAGGGCGCGGTGGAACGGATGATCTTCAAGGACATCGCCGAGGAGATCGTGGTGATGTCACCGGATCTTCCGCTGCCCGCCGAGGTATCCCGGATCCGGGCGGACGTGCCGCCGGAGATCCGGCTGCTGTCCATCTTCACCGACGTGTTCGACTGCTTCTTCCGCTTCCTCGCCGTGCGGCTGGCGCCGGTGCTGCCGCCCGCCGACTTCTGGCGCACGGTCGCCGAGTGCGCGCAGTCCTACCTGGCGTCGGTGCCCCAACTGGCCGGGCGATACGACCTGTTCGCGGACGAGTTCGCGCTGTCCTGCCTCAACCGGCTGCAGCTGCGCAACAACCGCGAGATGGTCAGCCTGTCCGACCCGGCCGGCGCGTTGCAGCTGGTCGGCACGCTGACCAATCCGCTGGCGGCCTACCGCTCCTGATCAGTAGGCCTTTCCGTGGGCGGCCGATGCAGCAGCGTCGTGTCGTCCGCGGCCTCGTCCGCCGGGCGTTCGAGGTCGAGCACACTCCTGATCTTGGGTCCCGGCTCACGCTTCTTCTCGGGCGGCACCCCGAGCAGCGTGGTCGGGTCGGCACCCAGGTCGGGCTGCTCTTCGTCCAAAATGGAGGGCGGTGCGGGCTCCGGCTCCTGCTTCGGGAACCGCAACACCTGCGTGTGCTCCTCCGGCGGGGTGACCGTGCCCGACGAACGCTGCTCCGGAATCTTGCCGAGCATCTGCGTCTGCTCGGCCGGGGGCGCGGGCTTGAGGATGTTGATGACCTGGGTCTCGTCGCCGTGCTGGCGGGCTTCGGCGGCGGCGCGGTCGGCGAAGGCCTGGCGGGCGCGCTCCTGCGCGGCGCGATCCCGGAAGGCCTGCCGGGCACGCTCCTGAGCGGCCCGGTCGAGGGCGGCCTGGCGGTCGGCCTCGCCGGCGACCGGCTCCCGGCGGAAGATCACCTGGGTCTGCTCGCCCGGCCCGTCCAGATAGGTCTTGCCGCCACCCCGGAAGTCGCGGGTCGGCCCGGAGCCCACCTCATCGGCCCGCGGAAGCCGGATGACCTGGGTTTTCTCCCCGTCCTCGGCCTCCGGAGTTCCCAGCCAGGGCGTCGCCACGGTCGTTTCACCGCCGCCGGCCCGGCGAGCCGCCGGCAGGACGTCCTCGGTGTCCCGCTCACCGACGACCCCGAGCCGCGTCGTGGCCTCGTCGCCGGTGGGTTCCGCGAACACCAGGACGGATGTCGGCTCCTCGCCGGTGACGTCCGAAGTCGGCTCGTCCTCGGTGCCTTCGTCCGGGCCCGCGGCCTGACCGTCCTCATCGCTCGCGACGGTTTCCGGGTCGGTGTCGGCTTCGGCAACGGCGAGCGCGGTCGTCGCCGGCTCGTCGTCGTCATCAAGCTCATCGGACCGCGGCCCGACCGCCAGGACCGTGGTGGGTTCGTCTTGGTCGTTTTGGTCCGGGTGGGTGGTGGTCGGTCCGGCGGCCACGAGCGTGGTGGTGGGTTCGTCCTGGTCGTTCTGGTCCGGATCGGTGATGGTCGAGCCGGCCGCGACCGGCGCAGTGGTGGGCTGATCTTCGCCCTCGTCGTCGGCGGCGGCATCCGCGCCGACCGCTTCTTCGGCTGCCGCGTCTTCCTCGGCCAGCGCGCCAACCGGCGTCGCGGCGCCCTCCGCATCAGCGGAATGGCTGTCGGCCGCCTCGTCGATCGCCGCAGCATCATCGTCGTCTGCGCGCTTCGCACCCGAAGCGCGAACGACAACCACTGTGGATTCGTCGTCGTCCTCGTCAGAGGCCGCCACCGGCTGGCCCTCGGCGTCCGCAGACGCCGCGCCGGCCACAGCCGAGGAAGGCGCTGCCTCGTCGGCGGCCGCGGCCGATGATTCATCCCGCGGCCGCGTGTCTTCTTCGTCCGCCGCCAACCCATCCAACCGCCCCGCCACCACGGCTACGGTCGGCTCGTTGTCGGCTTCGGCCGTCACATCGTCGTCTGCGGTGGAGCCTGTTTCGCCGCCGCTTTCGGCAGTCACGGCGACGGTGGGTTCGTCTTCCGTCCGGTCGGGTTCGGTCGCTGCAGACTCGCCTGCCTCGGCGTCGGCGGTGCCGGAGGCTGCGTTCTCTGCGTCCGCGATGTTCTCGGCGGTGACGACGAGAGTGGGTTCGTCGTCGGTGCGGGTCGCCGCAAGCGCTGATGTTTCTGTTTCGGCGAGCGCGGAGGTCGGTGCGTCGTCCTCGGTATTGCCAGGCGCACGTGCGGCCCGATCTTCCGGCACCGCGACGGTCGGTTCGCCGTCATTGCCGTCAGCCGCGGCCAGTGTCTCCGGCTCGGCGTCGGTGACGTCCGCGACGGTGATCGCCGTGGCTTCGCCACCGCCGTCGACCACGATGAACGCGGTCGGCTCCCCGACCCCGGCCACGGTCTTAGCGGCCGCCTCGTCACCATCTCCGGCTCTGGTCGGACGGCCTTCGGCCTGCTCATCCAGCGGCCCGTCGGCCGCGCCCGGCCCGACAGCCGCAGTGGTCTCATCTGTCGACGAAGTCTCAACCTCCGTCAGCGAGAACATCGCGGCAGGCTCATCGCCGTTCTCCGCCGAACCGGCCCGCTCGGCAGTGAAGATCGCGGTGGGCTCGTCACCGCTCTCACCCGAACCGACCCGGCCACCCGCGTCGCCGTCCGGGCCGGTCGGCCGCGGACTGTCTGCCTTCGCCGGGACGAAGATCGTCGTTGGTTCGTCGCCGCTCTTGCCGGATGTCTCCGCCGAGGATCCCCCCGCGACCGCCGCCGTCCGCTTGTCGCCGCCAACCGGGATGACAAGCGCGGTGGGCTCATCGCCATCTGTGCCGGCTCGCTCCGCCGCAGCGTCCTCAGCACCCGTCTTCGCCGGGACGAAGACGGCCGTGGGTTCGTCCCCGCTCGTCTGCGCTTTCGCGGCGGAGGTCATGGCGGTGGTTTCGTCGCTGCTCGCCGGGGTGGTGCCTCCCGGAGCGTCCGCATTCGCCGGCGCGACAAGGGCCGTTGGCTCGTTGCCGGAAGTCTCAGTCGGGGCACCGGTCTTGGCCGCGGTGAAGATGGCCGTCGGCTCGTCGCCATCGGCCGAGGCCGCGGTGGGAGAGGCCGCCGTGGGTGAGGCCTGAGTGGGAGAGGTGTGGGTGGGAGAGGTGTGGGTGAGAGGGGGTGTGGTGGGAGGGGTCGGGGCGGGGGAGACGGGGGTGGGGACCGTGATGATTTCGGTTGGGTCTGAGGTGGTGATGATGGCCGTTCGTTCGGCTGCCACCGGCGTGCCCGGCGCCGCTGCCTTTCCCCGTGCGCGGCCCAGCGTTCCGATGATCGGCAGCTGCGGTGGCTCGTAGCGCTCCCATCGCCGCGCGCTCAAGGCCGTGCACAGCAACGGGATCCCGAGCAGCACGGCCAGGGCGTATCCCGGCTTCGAGAGGTCGAACCCCTCCTTCGTCACCCCGGCCGGCCACACCCCGGCGTACCCGTCGGGGCTGATGAGTGCCCATCCACTGACCGCGAGGAAGACCAGGCCGGCCGATGCCGGCCCGGCCGGCGAGATCGGTGCGAACAGCAAGATGGCGTACGCCAGGCCCGCGAGCACCAGCAGCAGGATCGCCGACACGGTCTCGAAGCCGCCGGTCGCGTCCTGTGCCCGGCCGGTCAGATCCTGGGTGAAACCGACTCCGCACAACACCCAGATCGCCGGGGCGAGGACGAGGGCGTAGAGGATCGATCTCACGTGACGCACGGTTACTCCCCGGTCGGCTGACGGCCTTGGAAACCTACCTGGCCAGGACAACCACCCGGAACCGGCTGACCCGTCATTAAGGTGGATCCCATGACGGGCACAGTGCTGTGGAATCCGCCGGCCGACGTACGCGAATCCACCCGCATCGGGCATTACCTGGCGTGGCTGCGCGACCATAAGGGACTTGATTTCGCCGGTTATGCCGACCTTTACGCGTGGTCGGTCGACGACCTCGAGTCGTTCTGGCGGTCGATCTGGGACTACTTCGAGGTCATCGCGCACACCGAGCCCGTCGCGACGCTGCCCGTGGCGACCATGCCGGGCGCGACCTGGTTCCCCGGCGCCACGCTCAACTATGCCGAGCACGTGCTGCGGATGCCCGGTCTGGGGGACGAGGATCCGGTCGTCATCGCGTACTCGCAGACCCGCAGCCCGATCACGCTCACCAGCCGACAGCTGCGCGAAGAGGTCCGGCGCGTCCGTGCCGGGCTGAAAGGTCTGGGTGTGCGGTCCGGAGACCGGATCGCGGCCTATGCGCCGAACATCCCCGAGACCTACGTGCTGATGCTGGCGGCGGCGAGCCTGGGCGCGATCTTCTCGTCGTGCGCGCCGGAGTTCGGCACCCGCAGTGTCACCGACCGATGGCAGCAGATCGAGCCGAAAGTTCTGGTCGCGGTGGACGGCTACCGCTACGGCGACAAGGAGATCGACCGCCGCGCTGAGGTGGCCGCGATCCGGGCCGCCCTGCCGAGCGTCGAACACGTCGTGACCATCGGCTATCTCCACGGCGGCGGCGACTTCCACAGTCTCGGCGGGGACGATCCGATGGAGTTCGAGCCGCTGCCCTTCGACCACCCGCTCTACGTGCTCTACAGCTCCGGCACCACCGGCCTGCCCAAACCGATCGTGCACGGCCACGGCGGCATCCTGCTCGAACACCTCAAGATGCTGGCCCTGCACCACGACCTGGGCCCGGGCGACCGCTTCATGTGGTTCACCACCACCGGCTGGATGATGTGGAACTTCCTGGTCAGCGCTCCGGCGGTCGGCGCGGCCATCGTCATGTTCGACGGCAATCCGGGCTTCCCCAGCCTGACCGCCCTGTGGGATCTCGTCGCCGAGGCCGGAATCACCTACTTCGGCACCTCCGCGCCCTTCCTGATGGCCTGTCGGAAGGCCGGCGTGGAAGTGCCGAAGACCAGCATCCGAGGACTCGGCTCGACCGGCGCGCCACTCCCGCCGGAGGGCTACGACTGGGTATATGAGCACGTCGGCAAGGACCTGCAACTCCAGTCGCTGTCCGGCGGCACCGACGTCTGCACCGGCTTCGTCGGCGGCGTGTCGTTGCTGCCGGTGGTCGAGGGCGTGATCGCCTGCCGCTGTCTAGGTGCGAAGGTCGAGGCCTACGGTCCGGACGGCAAGCCGGTGATCGGCGAACTGGGCGAGCTGGTGATCACCGCGCCGCTGCCGAGCATGCCGGTCGGCTTCTGGAACGACCCGGACGGCGTCCGCTACCGCGAGGCCTACTTCGACGTCTACCCGGGCGTCTGGCGGCACGGCGACTGGATCACCATCGGCGTGGACGGCAGCTGCGTGATCACCGGCCGCTCGGACGCCACGCTCAACCGCGGCGGGGTGCGGCTGGGCACCGCCGAGTTCTACTCCGTGGTGGAGAACATCGACGGGGTGCTCGACTCGGTGGTCGTGCACCTCGACGAGGGCGGTGACGAGCTGCTGCTCTTCGTCGTGCTGGCCGAGGACCGCGAGCTCGACGACCCCATGCGCGACCGGATCCGGCGAGAGCTGCGTGCCGCGCTTTCGCCGCGGCACGTCCCCGACGAGATCCATCGGGTACGCGCCGTCCCGCGCACGCTGTCCGCCAAGAAGCTGGAGGTCCCGGTCAAGCGGATCCTGACCGGGACGCCGGTGGAGTCGGCGGCGGCCAAGGGCGCCCTGGCGAACCCGGAGTCCCTGACCGCCTTCGAGGACTTCGCCAGGTCACGTCAGCGCGACGGTGACCTTCTCGGCTGAGACGCGCTTCTCCACCGCGGCCGGGTCCAGGTTGACGCACAGCACGATGCTGGCGCCGGCCACCAGCGGCGCGAGCAGCCAGTCCAGCACGTCCGGGTGGGTCAGCGCGTCGACCAGCACCCGGTCACCGGCGGCGATCCCCAGCTCGCCGGCCCGCTGCCGCGCCTCCTGCACCGCGGCCTCGTGGCTCAGCTCGAACGGCCCGGCGATCGCGAGGTCGTCCTGCCCGACCGGGTGGGCCGGCCGGAAGTGGTCGCCGAAGGTCCGGACCTCAGTCGGATAGTCGACAGTTCCCGGCGGGAGTTCACGGAGTGGCATCGCGAGCGGCAGCAGCCCGGTGGCGTAACGCTCCCCGGCCGACCACCGGGACGACGCCTCGGCCCGGTCCGGGGTGGTGAACAGCACCTCGACCGGCTGCGGCTCGGGACCGAGGTCGACGGCCACCCCGGCGACCGTGGCGCCGAGCACGATCGCGGCCGTCTGCCAGTGCGGCGGGAGCAGCACCGCGACGGTGTCGCCGTGCCCCAGCCCGGCGCCGTCGACCAGCAGATTCGCCGTCTTCGACACCCAGTTGTCCAGGGTCGCGCCGGAGAGCTCGGTCCGGTCGCCGGACGCGTCGTCATAGAAGGTCAGAAAGGGCGCTGTGGGGTCCCGTCGGACGGCGTCCGTGAACGCCGCCGGGATCGTCTCGGTCATCGAGACCGACGATAGTGCCGTGACTCTATGTAGTTACTCACGGACACGCGATCGATTGAGTAGAGCGGCGGGGCACGCCTGCGCGATGACGCGGTGTCGCGGTCGTCGCCGTGCTGGATTTCGGGCGTACTCTTGCGAGTGATCTGGCCGACAAAGTTTGGGAGTTGCCTCGTGACCGCCGGTCGCCCCCCACGAGTGCTCGTTGACGCGACCAGCGTCCCCGCGGATCGCGGAGGTGTCGGCCGATACGTCGACGGACTCCTCGGCGCTCTCGGCCTGCTGGCCCCCGAGCGGGTCGATCTGGTGGTCGTGGCGCAGCGGACGGATGCGGAGCGTTACGCCCGCATGCTCACCACCGCAGAGGTGATCGCCGGCCCCGCCGCGGTCGCGCATCGGCCGGCCCGGCTGGCCTGGGAGCAGACCGGCCTGCCGCTGCTCGCCCAGCAGGTCGGCGCCAGGGTGCTGCACTCGCCGTTCTACACCTGCCCGCTGCGGGCCGGCTGCCCGGTGACGGTGACCGTGCACGACGCGACGTTCTTCACCGAGCCGGAGCACTACGACAACACCAAGCGCACGTTCTTCCGCAGTGCGATCAAGACCTCGCTGCGCCGGGCGGCCCGGGTGATCGTGCCCAGCAAGGCCACTCGCGACGAGCTGATCCGGCTGCTCGACGCCGACCCGACCCGCATCGACGTGGCCTACCACGGCGTCGACCCGGCCGCGTTCCACGCGCCCAGCGACGAGGAGAAGGCGCGCGTGCGGGCCCGCCTCGGCCTTGGCGACAGCGGTTACGTCGCGTTCCTCGGGGCCAAGGAGCCGCGCAAGAACGTGCCCAACCTGATCCGCGGCTGGTCCCGGGCGGTGTCCGACTGGCCGCAGCCGCCCGCGCTGGTGCTGGCCGGCGGTCAGGGGCACGACGACGACATCGACCGGGCGGTCGCCGAGGTGCCCTCGCACCTGCGGCTGCTGCGCCCGGGTTACCTGCGTTATGCGGACCTGCCCGGCTTCCTGGGTGGCGCGCTGGTGGCCTGCTACCCGTCCTTCGGCGAGGGCTTCGGGCTGCCGATCCTCGAGGCGATGGCCTGCGCGACGCCGGTGCTGACCACGCCGCGGCTGTCGCTGCCGGAGGTCGGTGGCGACGCGGTGGCATACACGACGGAGGATCCCGACCGGATCGCGACCGACCTGGCCGACCTGCTGCACGACGAGCCGCGCCGGCTGACGCTGGCCAAGGCCGGCTTCGACCGGGCCAAGGAGTTCACCTGGGCGTCCAGCGCCGAGGTGCACGTCAACACGTGGACCCGGGTGTCGGCCACTCAGCCGTGATCAGGGCTCGTTATCATCGGAGCGCATGACTGACGAAACGGGCGGCCTCTACGCCGTTATCCCCGCAGGTGGCAGCGGGACGCGTCTCTGGCCGCTGTCACGCGCCGGTCACCCCAAGTTCCTGCACCCGCTGACCGGCACCGAGGCGTCGTTGCTGCAGGCCACGGTCGACCGTCTCGCGCCGCTGGTGCCCGAGGAGCAGGTTTACATCGTCACCGGCGTCGCGCACGCCGCCGCGGTGTCCCGGCAGCTGGCCGGGGTGCCTGAGGAGAACATCCTGGTCGAGCCGTCGCCACGGGACTCGTGCGCGGCGATCGCCCTGGCCGCCGGGGTGATCGGCCGTCGTGAGCCCGAGGCGATCATGGGCTCGTTCGCCGCCGACCACCTGATCGCCGACAACCCCGCCTTCATCGACGTGATCAAGCAGGCGATGGGCGGCGCGCGGCAGGGCCTGCTGATGACGCTGGGCATCACGCCGACCCGCCCGGAGACGGGCTATGGCTATGTGCACTGCGGCGGCCCGGTCGGTGACGGCCCGGTGCTCAAGGTCGAGGAGTTCAAGGAGAAGCCGTCGTACGACGTGGCCGAGAGCTACGTGAAGTCCGGCAACTACCTGTGGAACGCCGGCATGTTCGTGTGGCGGGTCGACGTGTTCCTGGCCGAGCTCGCCCGCCAGCAGCCGCAGTTGCACGCCGGGATCAGCCGCATCGCCCAGGCCTGGGACTCGCCGTCGCGCGAGGAGGTCATCGGTGAGGTCTGGCCGACGCTGCCGCGCATCTCGGTGGACTACGCGGTGATGGAGGGCGCGGCCGCGGCCGGCCGGGTCGGCACGGTGCCCGGCGACTTCGGCTGGAACGACGTCGGCGACTTCCACACCCTCGGTGAGGTGCTCGCCTCGGACGCCGCCGGCAACGTGATCGTCGGCAAGGACGCGATGGCCAAGCCGGGCGTGCTGCTGCGCGAGACCGAGGGCCTGGTCGTGGTGCCGAACTCGGGCCGCCTGGTGGCCGCCCTGGGCATCCGCGACCTGATCATCGTGGACACCCCGGACGCGGTGCTGGTCTGCCCGCGGGACCGGGCCCAGGAGGTCAAGAGCCTGGTCGACGAGCTGAAGGAACTCGGCGAGCTCGGCTACATCTAGGTCTTGTCGCCGGCCGGCCGCGCCAGGGCCGGGGCGATCTGGCCGAGCACGCCGTCGGCCAGCGGGCTGGGCAGGTCGTCCGGGCGGAACCAGCCCAGCGCCGCGGACTCGTCGCTGACCTGCTCGACGGCGCCGGCCGGCGCGTGCGCGAGGAAGCGCACGTCGAAGTGATGCGTCGCGCCGGTCGGCTTGCACGGCACCGGATGGATGTGCAGGTCGATCGGCACCGGGTCGAGCCTCAGCCCGGCGATGCCGGACTCCTCGGTCGCCTCGCGCAGCGCGGCCGCGACCAGCGTCGGGTCGCCCGGCTCGCAGTGCCCGCCGACCTGCATCCACATGTTCAGCCGGCCGTGCAGGCAGAGCAGCAGGCGGCCGTCCGCGCCGAGGATCATCGTGCTGGCGGTGACGTGGCCGGGCTGGTGCGCCCGGGTCATCGCCACCGGTCCCGCGCTCAGCAGGTCGAGGGTGCGCAGGCGCGCCTTCTCGGCCTCGGCCGAGGTCGCCGCCCAGCCGGTCAGCACCCGCACGGCGTTGCTGTGCAACTCCACTTCATCCTCCATACTGGCCCGCGTGAATGTAGTGGCTCAGATCTTCGCGGTGCTCACCGGCGTGATCCACGTCTTGTTCTTCCTGCTGGAAAGCATCCTGTTTCGGCGGCCCGCGGTGCACCGGATCTTCCTGGTGCGCACCGAGGACGTGCCGAAGGTGCGCAACTGGGCCTTCAACATCGGTTTCTACAACCTGTTCCTGGCCGCCGCGGCGATCGGCGGGGTGGTGCTGGTGCACACCGGCGACACCACCGCCGGGCGCACGCTGGCCATCTTCGCCTGCGCGTCCGCGTTCCTGGCGAGCATCGTGCTGTTCGTCTCCGACCCGCGGGTCGCCCGGCTGCGCGGCGTGCTGCTGCAAGGCCTCCCGCCGCTGATCGTCCTCCTGGTGACGACCACGTTCTAAGCACTGTGGAGGGGTTTCAGAGCTTCTTCGCGGTGATCTCGAAGCCGGTCGCGCGCAGGCGCTCGACCAGGGCGTCGCCGAGAGCGGTGGCCGGGGTGAGCACGCCGCCCTCGACCGGAGGCAGGGCGTCGCGGTTCAGGGCCAGCGCGAGTCCCGCTTCGCCGAGCATGACGGCCGTGGCCGCGTACCCCGGATCGCCCTTGGCTTTGAATCTCGCCTGGTAGCGCGCGCCGGTCGTGGTGGTGGTGAAGATGTCCATCGTGAAGTGCCCGGTGCGCCGCGCCTTCTCGTCCGGGCCGTCGCCGGGCTTGGGCAGCATCCGGTCGAGCACGAACCGGGTCGGCGGCAGCGAGAGGCCGACGGCGAGCGCGCCGATGCCGAGCTTGGTCATCGCGGCGAGCGCGGGCGCCAGCGGGGACGTGCCGACGCTCATCACCTCGCGGTAGCGGAACGTGCGGCCGTAGGCATAGCCCCGCAGGGCGTTGCTGCGCCGCACCACCCGGGTGTTGTAGGGCGCCATCACGAACGGCGCCAGGTGCCCGCGCAACGAGTTGTCGACCGCGCGGCCGGGCAGCGAGATCACGTCTTCCTGCCGGCCCAGCTCGGGCTCCTTGCTGCGGTCCGGGCTCAGCGAATAGGGCCGGGCCGCGATCCGCGCGCGGTCGCGGTCGCCGCGGACCTCGTCGAGCTGGTTGCGCATCGAGTCGATGGTGCCGCCGCTGATGCCGAACTTCACGCTGGTCACCACCAGCGTGGTGTCGGTCAGGTCGCCCGCGCCGTCCGCGGCGATCAGCTTGTGCAGCACGTGCACGCCGAGGTCCGACGGCACCGAGTCGAAGCCGCAGGAGTGCACGATGCGGGCGCCGGTCTGCCGGGCCGGCTCGTCGTTCTCGTCGATGCTGTCCCGCGCGAAGAGCACCTCGCCGGTCAGATCGGCGTAGTCCGTGCCGGCCGCCGCGCAGGCCCGGGCCAGGGGACGGCCATATTTCGCATAGGGCCCGACGGTGGTGAGCACGACGCGCGTCTTGGCGACCATCTTGGCCAGCGCGATCTCGTCGGAGGCGTCCGCCACGATCACCGGCCAGTCGACCCCGAGCCGCCCGCGCACCTTCTCGAGCTTGTCCGCCGAACGCCCGGCCAGCGCGATCCGCGTGCCCTCCGGCGCGTGATCGGCAAGATGCCCGGCGACCAGCGCGCCGGCGAACCCGCTGGCCCCATAAACCACGATGTCGAAGTCCCTGGGCGCCTCATGATCGCTCATGAGATCCGATTCTCCGCTATCCGCGGGCCCACCGCTCCCTCGACCCGATCATGTGCTGATCAGGACGCCGTCGTCGGTGGTGGTCACCGAGGTCGCGACGCCCTCCGCGGCCAGCGCGGCACGCAGCCGGTGAGCGTCCGCGCCGAGGCGCATCCAGACCGCCGGGCCGGACTCGGGATGGGTCAGCAGGAAGCCACCCGCGACCTCACGCAGCTCGGTGCCGGGAGCGAGAGCCACCGTCTCGACCGCCCGCGACGCGCTGCCCGGCGGCCCGACGGGCTCGGGTGCGAGGGTGGCGGCGGCGCGCAGGCCGGCCGCCCGCGCCTCGGCCGTGCCCAGCGAGAACAGGTCGCTGGCCGCGTCGCGCAGCAGGGTGGCCGCGCCCGGCGTCTCGGTCTCGCCGGCGCCCGGATAACCCCGGACCACGGCCACCGGCACCTGGTCGCACTTGCCCTTGACCAGCTCGCCGGCCGCGGCCAGCTCGTCGATCACGGCCATCTCGGTGAGCTGCAGCTCGTTGCCATAGGGGTCGATCTCGCCACGGTGGTCGCGGATCGGGGTGATGCCGGCCGCGCCGAGGGCGACGTCGGTCAGGCCGTTGCGCCAGGCCCGGCCCATGGTGTCCGACACGATCACGCCGACCCGCAGGCCGCGCGCCAGCAGATCGGCTCGCAGCGCGCGGGCCGAGGCGTCCGGATCGGCCGGCAGCAGCACCAGGTGGGTCTTGTCCACATTTGACGCGTCGATGCCGGCCGCCGCCATCACAAACCCCTGGTGGGTCTGCACGATCGCGGTCTGGCCGCGCCGGGCCACCACCCGGGCGGTCTCGCCGGCCAGGATCTCCTCGCGGGCCCGCTCGCGCTCGGGGCCGTCGGCCGGCACCTCGACCAGGCGCCCCTCGGCCTTGGACACGATCTTGCTGGTGACCACCAGCACGTCGCCGTCGCGCAGCCAGGGCGCGGCGCTCGTGATCAGCTGCGCCAGGTCGTCGCCGGCCGTGACGTCGCCGATGCCGCGCACCGGCAGCACTTCCAAGCCATCCATCGGGCCGTCCATCATCGGGCTCCGCGTCGTTCGCCGGCCCCCGTCCGAGGGCCGGCCAGGGCGATCGCTTCCTCGACCATCTTGGCCGTGGCGGCCTCGTCCGTCATCCACAACGGGACCGCCCGGGTGGTGACTCCGGGCACACCGGCACCCTCGTCGGAGGTGTCCACCAGCCAGCCGTCCAGCAGGCCGCCGTCCGCCCGCGCGCCGTAGAGCGCGCCCACCCCGGTGGCGCTGACCTCGACGCCGAGGGTGGTCAGGCAGCGGTCGGCCATGCCGCGCACCGGCGATCCGCCGATGATCGGCGACACCCCGACGACCGGCGCCGGGCCGTCCGCCACGGCCGCCCTGATCTCCGGTACGGCCAGGATCGGCGCGATGCTGACCACCGGGTTGCTCGGGGCCAGCAGCACCACGTCGGCCGACCCGATCGCCTCGCGCACCCCCTCGGCCGGCTTGGCGGCCTCCGCTCCCACGAACACGAACCGGTGCGTCGGCACGTCCCCGCGGTAGCGCACCCACCACTCCTGGAAGTGCACCGCCTTGCGCTCGCCCTCGACGTCCACCACCACGTGCGTCTCGAGCCGGTCGTCGGTGGCCGGGAGCATCGTGATGCCGGGCCGCCAGCGGGCGCACAGCGCGGCGGTCACCGCGGACAGCGGGTAGCCGGCGGTCAGCATCTGGGTGCGTACCAGATGGGTGGCGATGTCCTTGTCGCCCAGGCCGAACCAGGTCGGCTCGGCGCCGTAGGCAGCCAGCTCGTCCTTGACCGCCCAGCTCTCGCCGACCCGCCCCCAGCCGCGCTCCGGATCCGCCGCGCCGCTCAGCGTGTACATCACGCTGTCCAGGTCGGGGCAGATCTGCAGGCCGTGCATCCGGACGTCGTCGCCGACATTGACCACCGCGGTGACCTCGGCGCCGATCGTCCTGGCATACGCGCGCACACCGACCAGGAAGCGGGCGCCGCCGATGCCGCCGGTGAGGACCGTGATCCGCATCGGTCCATCCTCGCTCATGCCCCGGACCGGTTCCGCACCCGGCTGGCCGGGCAGGTCTAGCATGAGCCGACCCGAAGTTCCCCAACCGACGATTCGAGGAGTTTCCCGTGACCAGCCAACCGCCGCCGGCGCCCGGTGACGGCCGCTCGGCCGGCCAGCTGCTCCGGCCGCTGCGTGACATCGCCGCCTGGGTCCTGGTGGCCGCGCCGGCCGTGATGCTCTTCGTGGCGCTGATCCGCCTGATCCCGGCCGGGGACGGCGAGTCGTTCACGAGCCGCACGCAGGGCAGCTTCTACGACTTCGTCAACCTGGCGACGGTGTTCTTCCCGCTCGCCGCGGTGCTGCTGGCGCTGCTGGTGCAGCCGCGCCACCCCAGGGCGCAGCTGATCACCATGATCGCCTTGATCGAATACGCGGCGGCCGCCTTCTTCGCGGTGATCTTCGGGGTGCTGGTCGGGCTGATCACGATCGCCGGCTTCAGCATCCGCTCGGCGTTCGAGGAGCTGCTGGTCCGGGCCGCCTGGCTGGCCGTCTTCGGCGTCGCGGCCTGGGCCGTCTGGGCGACCTGGCGGGGCCTGTTCTACGTGGCGAAGCCGAAGCCGCCACCCGGGGTCTACGGCCAGCCGCAATACGGTCAGCCGGGCGCCTACCCGGGTCAGCCGGGCTACGGTCCGCCCCCGGGCCAGCCGCAGCAGCCGGGCTGGAACCAGCAGGCCCCGATGTACGGCCAGCCCCCGGTGCCGCCCGGCGCGCCCGCCTATGGCCAGCAGCCGCCGCCCCCGGGCTGGGGTCAGCCCGCACCGGTCTCCGGCGCCCCGGGCGCTCCCACCGTCCCGGGCATGTATGGCAACCAGCCGCAATACGGCTCCCCGCCGCCCACGTCGGCGCCGCCCGCGTTCGCCGACCCGACCCAGGTGGTGCCCCGGCCCGAGGCGCCCGCCGCCCCGGTCGAGGACCGCACCCAGGTCGTGCGCGACGAGCGCCCCGGCTTCGGTCCGGCGGAGCAGGACCCGCCGCGCGGCTGATAGGTGTCGGATGCCACTGCGGCCGGGCGGGGGCAGTGCTCTGGATCTCGACCTAGGCTGCAGGGCGTGGCTGACGTAACCGAGGCGAGCATCCGCCGTGCCCTGCGGCGTGCATCCGACGGCAAGGCGATCGACGCGGGTGAGGCGACCGCGCTGCTCTCCGCCGCGGGGGAGTCGTTCGAGCAACTGCTGACGATCGCCGGCGGGGTGCGGGACGCGGGACTGCGGGAGGCCGGGCGGCCGGGCGTGGTCACGTACTCGAAAAAGGTCTTCATCCCGCTGACCAGGCTGTGTCGCGATCGGTGTCACTACTGCACCTTCGCGACCGTGCCGCACCGCCTGCCGGACGCGTTCCTGGAGCGCGACGAGGTGCTGGCGATCGCCCGCGAGGGCGCCGCGCAGGGCTGCAAGGAAGCGCTGTTCACGCTCGGCGACGCGCCCGAGGACCGCTGGCCGGCGGCCCGCGCCTGGCTGGACGAGCGGGGTTACGACTCCACGCTGGACTACGTGCGGGCCTGCGCGATCGCGGTGCTCGAGGAGACCGGCCTGCTGCCGCACCTCAACCCGGGTGTGATGAGCTGGGCCGATCTGCAGCGGCTCAAGCCGGTCGCGCCGAGCATGGGGATGATGCTGGAGACCACCGCCACCCGGCTGTGGTCGGAGCAGGGCGGCCCGCACTACGGCTCGCCGGACAAGGAGCCGGCCGTCCGGCTGCGGGTGCTGGACGACGCCGGCCGGGTCGGGGTGCCGTTCACCACCGGCATCCTGATCGGCATCGGCGAGACCGTCGAGGAGCGCGCCGACGCGATCTTCGCGATGCGGCGCACGGCCCGCGAGTTCGGGCACATCCAAGAGGTGATCATCCAGAACTTCCGCGCGAAGCCGGACACGGCGATGCGCGGCATGCCCGACGCGGAGCTGCGCGAGCTGGCCGCGACGGTGGCGACCGCCCGGATTCTCCTCGGCCCGAGGGCCCGCATCCAGGCGCCGCCGAACCTGATCGACGCCGAGTTCGACCTGCTGTTGCGGGCCGGCATCGACGACTGGGGTGGCGTGTCGCCGGTGACGCCCGACCACGTCAATCCCGAGCGCCCGTGGCCGCAGATCGAGCACCTTCGCCAGATGTCTCGCAAGGCAGGGTTCGAGCTGCGGGAACGACTGACGATCTATCCCGAGTACGTGCTGCGTGGCGAGAACTGGCTCGATCCCCGGCTGGCCGCCCACGTGGCCGCACTGGCCGGACCGGACGGGCTGGCCAACGAGGACGCCATGCCGGTCGGGCGGCCGTGGCAGGAGCCTGACGACGCGTTCGGAGGCGGACGGACCGATCTGTTCGCCACGATCGACACCGACGGCCGGACCAGCGACCGGCGTGGCGACTTCGACAGCGTCTACGGCGACTGGGCTGAGGTGGCGGCGCACGTCACCGCCGGCGCGGCATTGCCGACCGACGTCCTCGCCGGGCTGAAGCTGGCCGCCGCAAACCCGGCCGCGCTGCTCGAACCCGGCAATGAGGACAAAGCGCTAGCGCTCTTCAACGCCGACGGCTCGGCGCTGGACGAGCTGGCCCGGCTGGCCGACGACGTGCGCCGCGACGTCAACGGCGACGACATCACCTACGTGGTGAACCGGAACATCAACTTCTCCAACGTCTGCTATGTGGGCTGCCGGTTCTGTGCGTTCGCGCAGCGCGAGAAGGACGCCGACGCCTACCGGTTGTCGGTGTCCCAGGTCGCCGACCGGGCCGAGGAGGCGTGGCGGGACGGCGCCTCCGAGGTCTGCATGCAGGGCGGCATCGACCCCAAGATGCCCGTGACCGCATATGCCGACCTGGTCCGCGCGGTGAAGGAACGGGTGCCGGGGATGCACGTCCACGCGTACTCGCCGATGGAGATCGTGACGGGTGCGGCCAAGGCCGGCGTGTCCGTGCGGGAGTGGCTGACCGGCCTCAAGGAGGCCGGCCTGGACACCATCCCGGGCACCGCCGCCGAGATCCTCGACGACGACGTCCGCTGGGTGCTGACCAAGGGCAAGCTGCCCGCCTCCGCCTGGATCGACGTGGTCTCCACCGCGCACCAGCTCGGCATCCGGTCCAGCTCCACGATGATGTACGGCCACGTCGACCACCCACGCCAGTGGCTCGGCCACTTCCGGGTGCTCGCCGAGATCCAGGACCGCACCGGCGGCTTCACCGAGTTCGTCGGCCTGCCGTTCATCCACACCAACGCGCCGATCTATCTGGCCGGCATCGCCCGCCCCGGCCCGACCTGGCGGGAAAACCGGGTGGTGCACGCGATGGCCCGCCTGCTGCTGCACGGCCGGATCGACAACATCCAGTGCTCCTGGGTGAAGCTCGGCGACGAGGGCACCCGGGTGATGCTCGACGGCGGCTGCAACGATCTCGGCGGCACGCTGATGGAGGAGACCATCTCGCGGATGGCGGGTTCGGAGCACGGCTCGGCCCGCACGGTTGCCCAATTGAAGGAGCTCGCGGCGGCCGCGGGGCGCCCGGCAGTGGAACGAACGACGGTATATGGGCGCCGCTAGATCACAAATTGGGTAAAATCGGACGTGACGCGCCGCGTTGGCGTTACCAATCGCTCGCTCTGACAGATAGGGCAGGAACGGGACCACGAGGCGTCCGGACGCTTCGGGGAAACGGGCCTATTTATCAGGTTCGGCTTGACGACGCACGCATTACACGCGTGTAATTTCGGTGGGGTTGCGGGACCGAGGGGCGCGAGCACCTCAGCACCGCAAGAAACACGCCGCGTGCGTGGGGGGTCAGCGCCGGCTTCGCGGCCGGCGCAGGAATTGGAGGCACGCCGATGGAAGCGCAGGTGGAAGGGGTCGACCTGCTCGGGGACGCACCCGAGTGGCAGGAGCGAGCGCTCTGCTCGCAGACCGATCCAGAGGCATTCTTCCCGGAGAAGGGCGGCTCGACGCGCGAGGCGAAGCGCATCTGCGGCCGCTGCGACGTCAAGGGGGAGTGCTTGGAGTACGCGTTGGGGCACGACGAGCGCTTCGGCATCTGGGGTGGGCTGTCCGAGCGTGAGCGTCGCAAGCTCAAGCGGCGGGTGGCTTAAGCAAGCTCGTCCGGGTCGACGCCGAGCAGGTTGGCTACCTGCTCGATGATCACATCGTGCACGAGGTCGGCGAGGTCCTCACGGTCCATCGCCCGGAACTCCAGCGGTCGGCGATAGAGCACGATCCGCGGGGGCAACTCCTGGCGGCCCGGGCGCCCGGGCAACAGCCGGGCCAGCGGGACCTCGCCGTCCTCCAGCACGTCGGAGTCATAGACATTGAGCTCGGGCGGCACGTCCTCGACGGCGAACTCGACGCCGGCCAGCTCCTTGGCATAACGCCGCTCGAGGCTCTCGACCGTGTCGAGCACCAGGTCGTCGAAGATCTCCGCCTTGGTCCGCGCCAGCGGCACGGTGGCGGGCACCAGGCGGCCGCGCAGGCCCCGACCGTGGCGATCACGGCGGGCGGGACGCCCCGGACCGGCGGACCGCGCGGCCCTGCCCGGGTCGGCGGTGCGGTGGCGGTCCGGGCTGGTGGTCACGGGTGAACTGTAGTCCCGTCATGACGCCTGGAGCGGTCAGCCTGTTGCGTCGGAGTTTCGTCCTGACGAATTCGCCTATTTGGGACGGCGTGTCGAGCCGCCATGGCCGAATCGTGATGCATGGTGGTACGGCGTGTCGCTGCCTCCGCGGACGCTGGAGAGATAACGTGCCGCCGTGAGGTCCCCACGGCGCTGCTCCCGAAACGGCTGTCCGAGACAGGCGGTCGCCACTCTGACCTACGTCTACAACGATTCCACCGCGGTGGTCGGACCGCTGGCGGCCTTCGCCGAACCCCACACATATGACCTCTGCGAACCCCACGCGCGCAGCCTCACCGCCCCCCGAGGCTGGGATCTGGTCCGCCACGACGGCGACTTCGCCCCACCGCCGCCCACCACCGACGACCTGGTCGCCCTCGCCGACGCCGTGCGAGAGGCCGGACGCCCGGCGCCGCCCCCGCGCCCCGACGAACACGACCAGATCCAAACGGGCCGCCGAGGGCACCTGCGCGTGATTCCGCCCGGCTGAAACTTCAAGATCAAAGGCTTGTAGGGATACGAGCCATCTGAAGTCCCGTGGTCTCAGCGGACCGAGGCGCCCCTCAAGGCCGCACGCCGCCCCCGGCCCGGCCGTTGCGCCATGCCCCACACCCACCCAGGCGTCGCTTTCGCTGTTGCCGAGGACGGCTGCCTGTCCTGCCCGCGCATGGACGCCTCAGACGTGGCAGTCTCGCCACCTCGCGGACCTTGGCGCCATTGTTTCTCCCCGGCCTCGGTGCCATCGCCTCTCGCGGCCTCGGTGCCGCCCCCGCCTCTTCCAACCCCCGGTGCCGCCGCCTCGTCCGTGGCCAGGCGCTACTGCCTCTCCCAACCCCCGGTGCCGCCGCCTCCCCAGGCCAGGCACCGCCACCTCTCCCAGGCCAGGCACCGCCACCTCCCCCACCCAGGCACTGGGTGGGCCTCAACTTAGGCCGGCGGTACGACGTTTTCCGGTCACAGCTGATCTTCCTGTGGACAGTCGGTGCCGGCCGCCGCCCGCACGGCCGCCGCGGATCAGGCCATCAGGTGCAGATCGCGGCAGCACGCCGCGATCAGGCGGCCGTCCGCCGCCCACGCCACAGCGGTCGCCGCGCAGGGCAGCGTGGTCGTGTCGCGGACGTGGCCGGTGTCCCGGTCTGCGAGAGACAACGAGCCGTCCTCGCGAGCGACCGCCACCACCGAATCGGCCGCCGCGATCGCCGTGACCGGTGAGTCGCCGCTGGGCCCAGGACGACCGCGAAGCCCGTTTCCGGGTCGCGCACCCGGGCAATCTCCCCGAGCACGGTCACGATGCGACCGGCCCCGACCCAGCCGACCACCCGTTCGCCGATCTCGGTCGCGTCCGTCGCCGGTGTCGGAATCTCCCGTCCGGCAGCCGGGTCCCAGATCTGAAGCGGACCCGGCATGCGGGTGATCGCCGCCCGCCCGTCGCGGACCGCGACGCCATTCGGCCAGGTCTCCCCGGGCACCACTCCCGCACGCGCGCCGCCGGCCAGGTCGATCACCGCGACGGTCCGGTCACAGCCGCTGGTCGGCACGGTCGCCGGAAATGCCAAAGGGTTTGACTGATGGATGTAGCTTTGCGCCGCATTGTCAATCGAATGGTGGGAGTGCAACGTTGCGGAAGAAACGGTTGATTGCTGGAGCGGCGGCCGCGGTGCTCACGGCCGGGCTCCTGACCGTCACGATCAGCGCGAACGCGGAGACCGTCCGACCTGAACCGTCGCTCGCCGAGTTCCTGCAGAACACAATGGACGAACTCGCCTTCCAGGAGGTGCTCGACCTCGACCCGCCGACTGCGGCGAAGAAGACGACGACCGTCGACAAGGAGGCCCGCGGCCCGGCGACGAGCACCGCCGCCGCGGAGCCGATCTCGCAGCAGCCGCAGATCAACGCCACCGTCCTCGAGCTGAACGCGGCCGGGGCGATCACCGGCTCGGCGACCGTGCTGATGAGCCCGCAGTACGAGCACGGCGTCGTGCTGCCGGTGGACGACAACCTGCACTCCACTGCCGTGCGGTGGCGGCAGTGGGACGACGCCGGTTGGTATGCCAACCACGCGCAGGGAACGATCGATGTGGTGCCCGGCCGGGAGGACGCCGAGCTCGACTTCATGCTGCCGTACCCGGCGTCGGTGCTGAAGCTGATGGTGAACTTCGGCGTGCTGCGCATGATCGACCGGGGCGAGATCGCGCTGGACGACACGTACGACTACGCGCCCACCACGCTCAGCTCGCTGTGCGGCAACGCGAGCAGTGACACGATCCGCAACTATGTGGACCGGTCGCTGACCGAGTCGTCCAATGCGGCCACCTGCGCGCTGGTCAAGATGATGCACGACCACGGCGCGATCGACGGCCTGAACCAGCAGTTCCAGGATCTCGGCCTGGAGACGCTGCAGCTGAAGAACACCAACCCGGTGAACGGCGGTCGCTGGGGCAACGCGGTCACGATGAGCTCGCTGGACACGGCCAAGCTGCTGGCCATCGTCAACGGCGGCGCCGGCACGCTGTGGACCGCTCCGAGCGGCGAGCCGGTCACCAGGGACGTGCTCTCGCGCTCGTCGCGGGCGCTGTTCCTGGCCAAGCTCCGGGACCAGGGCTGGAACTGGATGCTGTCGACGACCAACTACTGCGGGCGGGACTATCCGGCGGCGGGCATCCCGCAGAAGGTGGCGAACCGCTGGATCGCGCCCGACGGCACGGTCACGGTGGACGGCAACGCGTTCGGCGAGGACGTGCGGCCGTGCAACAAGGCCGCCGAGGTGACCTTCGCGCACAAGCCGGGCTGGGTGAACAACAGCGGCGCGGACGCCGGCATCGTCAAGTCGCTTCCGGGCAAGAAGAAGCGGAACTACATCGTCGCGGTGTTCTCGAACCTCGGTGACCAGTACACCGACCCGGGCCGCCCGGAGACGCCGGCCGGGACCGTCCCGGTCGAGTACACGGAGAAGTTCGCGCAGCTCGGCGCGGCCCTCGACGATTACGAGGCCGGCAAGAAATAGGAATGAGGTCGCCCGGGCCAGACGGCCCGGGCGACCAAAATCAAACGGTGGAAAGCTCGGCGATCTCGGCCTCGGTGAGCAGCCGGCTCCGGATCAGGAAGCGAACGCCTTCCGGCGCCTCCAGCGAGAAGCCGGAACCGCGCCCCTTCACCACGTCCACCGTGAGGTGGGTGTGCTTCCAGAGCGCGAACTGCGACTTCGACATCCAGAACGTCACCGGCTCGTCGATGCCGTCGATCTTCAGCGCTTCGAGAAGCACATCGGACGCACCGGTGCGGAACTCGCCCTCGAGGTAACACATGGGCGAGCTTCCGTCGCAGCAGCCACCGGACTGGTGGAACATCAGTGGACCGTGCGCCGCCCGCAGCGACCGCATCAGATCGGCCGCCGCGGGGGTCACGTCAACTCGGGTCACGGACATGACTTAGAAGAAGCCGAGCGCGTCGGGGGAGTAGGAGACCAGCAGGTTCTTGGTCTGCTGGTAGTGGTCCAGCATCATCTTGTGGTTCTCGCGGCCGATGCCGGACTGCTTGTAGCCACCGAACGCGGCGTGTGCCGGGTACTGGTGGTAGCAGTTCGTCCACACCCGGCCGGCCTTGATCGCCCGCCCGGCCCGGTACGCCTCGTTGCCGTCCCGCGTCCACACGCCGGCGCCGAGGCCGTAGAGCGTGTCGTTGGCGATCTTGATGCCGTCCGCGTAGTCGGCGAACGACGTCACCGACACCACCGGTCCGAAGATCTCCTCCTGGAAGATCCGCATCGAGTTCGACCCCTCGAAGATCGTCGGCTGCACGTAGTAGCCGCCGGAGAGGTTGCCGCCGAGCTCCGACTTGGCCCCGCCGACGAGCACCTTCGCGCCCTCCTGCCGGCCGATGTCGAAGTAGGACAGGATCTTCTCGAGCTGGTCGTTGGACGCCTGCGCGCCGACCTGCGTGTCGGTGTCCAGCGGGTTGCCCTGCACCAGGTTCTCCACCCGCTTGACACCCGCGGCCAGGAAGTCCGAGTAGTGGCCCTGCTGGATCAGCGCACGCGACGGGCAGGTGCAGACCTCGCCCTGGTTCAGCGCGAACATCGCGAAGCCCTCGAGCGCCTTGTTCATGAACGCGTCGTCGGCGGTGGAGACCGAGTCGAAGAAGATGTTCGGGCTCTTGCCGCCCAGCTCCAGCGTGACCGGGATCAGGTTCTCCGAGGCGTACTGCATGATCAGCCGGCCGGTCGTGGTCTCACCGGTGAAGGCGACCTTGGCGACCCGGCTCGACGACGCCAGCGGCTTGCCGGCCTCGACGCCGAACCCGTTCACGATGTTCAGCACGCCGGGTGGCAGCAGGTCGCCGACCAGCGAGATCAGGTAGTGGATCGACGCCGGGGTCTGCTCGGCCGGCTTGAGCACCACCGCGTTGCCCGCGGCCAGCGCCGGGGCGAGCTTCCAGACCGCCATCAGGATCGGGAAGTTCCACGGGATGATCTGCGCGACCACGCCCAGCGGCTCGTGGAAGTGGTAGGCGACGGTGTCGTCGTCGATCTCGCCGAGCGAGCCCTCTTGGGCGCGCAGGGCGCCGGCGAAGTAGCGGAAGTGGTCGATCGCCAGCGGGATGTCGGCGGCCAGGGTCTCGCGTACCGGCTTGCCGTTCTCCCAGGCCTCGGCGACCGCGATCTTCTCGAGATTCGCCTCCATCCGGTCGGCGATCTTGTTGAGGATGTTGGCCCGCTCGGCGACCGACGTGCGGCCCCAGGCGTCCGCCGCGCCGTGCGCCGCGTCGAGGGCGCGCTCGACGTCCTCGGCGGTGCCCCGGGCGATCTCACAGAAGTTCTCACCGGTCACCGGCGAGGGGTTCTCGAAGTATTGGCCCTTCACCGGCGGGACGTACTCACCGCCGATGTAGTGGTTGTAGCGGGACTCGTAGTTGACGATCGCGCCGTCCGAGCCGGGCGGGGAGTAAACGGTCATGCTTCGCCTCCATCGCGTGTGATGCACGCAACGTTAGTTACGAAGACGTTGCAAGGACGTTGCAAAGACCAACCCAAGAGAACGGTACGGGCCATCGAACGTCCCGTGACCCACGCCGGCCACCGTCGTGGTCAGGGCCGCACGCCACCACCGGCCCGGATGCCGAACTCGGCGGCCAGCTGACCGATCCGCTGCAGCGCCGTCGTCCGGGCCGGGGACCGAGCCGGGAGCAGCTCGGCGCACCTCTCCCACATCTCCAGGTCCTCGGCGCCCCACGAGGAGCGGATCCAGGCTTCGAGCAGGGCGCGGTCGCCGCCGGCCAGCACCGCCGCCCGCAGCTCGCCCTCGATCTTGCGGCGCAGCCGGGCGACACCGGGCGCGTCCGAGGCGGGCAGCAGCGGCCCGGCGTACCCGGCCAGCGCCTCGGCGACCCGGCCGCGCTCCAGCAGGTGGTTGACCGCCAGGAAGTCGGCGCCCAGTTCGGCGCGCAGCCGGTAGGGCCGGGAGTCCAGCAGCTCCGGCCCGAGGATGCGGCGCAGGCGGGAGAGCTCGGCCCGCACCGTGACCGGGTTCAGGTCGTCCCGATAAAGATCCAGACCCAGCTGATCTCCGGTGCGCCCCTCCGGGTGCAACAGGAGCAGGACGAGCAGCTCCGAGTGCCGGCGACCGAGCCGGATCCGCTTGCCGCCGATGGTCACCAGGGCCTCGTCGCGCCCGAGTGCCGCCACCGCGGGCGTGTCGCTCGCGGGGGGCTGGTGGCTAGACAGGTAGGCCTCGGCGGCCAGTGCGGTGGCGCGTACCAGAGCAAGGCTGTGGGGGTTGGCGAGATGATCTCCACCGGTCACGTCGATGGCGCCCAGCAGACGCCCGGTGGCGGGATCGTGGATCGGGGCGGCCGCGCAGGTCCAGCGCTGCACCGGCCGGCTGAAGTGCTCGGTGGCGAAGATCTGCAGCGAGTGGTCCACGGCCAGCGCGGTGCCGGGGGCGTTGGTGCCGGCATGCGCCTCGTCCCAGAGCGCGCCGGGCACGAAGTTCATCGACTCGGCCCCGCGCAGCACCGACGCGGTGCCCTCCACCCAGAGCAGCCGGCCGTGCGCGTCGCAGACCGCCATCAGATGATCGCCGTCGTCGGCCAGCCCGCCGAGCAGGTTGCGGAAGATCGGCAGCACCCGGGCCAGCGGATGTGCCGCGCGGTAGGCCTCCAGGTCGCCGTCGCTGAGATCGATCGGCGGCATGCTGTCCGGCGTGATCGCACCGGCCGAGCGCCGCCAGGAATCGGCGACCACGTTGCGGATCGGCTGGTTCGTCCGGTCTCCGGTCACGAACCGCTCATGCGCAAGCCCCACCTGACGAATCCGCTCCGCCGGGTCGGCGCCCAGGTCAAGGGCGAGCCACGGGTTGGCCATGCGCACCTCCACTCCCCACCATCGTGACCCCCATCACGCCCGCCGACAACCCTAAGGTGGCCCGGTGGATTGGCCGCGAACCGAAGAAGAAGCCCGGGCGGTGCAGGACGCGCTCCGGCCGCGGCTGCTGGGCGGTCCCGGACCGGCGGACCCGGCCACCTTCGCCGGGGTCGACGTCGCCTACCAGGACGATCGCCTCGCCGCCGCGGTGGTCGTGCTCGGCGCCGACCTGACGGTCCGCGACCGGGTCGTGGTCAAAGGCAAACCCGCCTTCGGGTACGTCCCCGGCCTGTTCGCCTTCCGCGAGCTGCCCGCCGTGCTCGACGCGTTCGAGCGGCTCACCGTGCGCCCCGACGTGGTCGTCTGCGACGGGCAGGGCCTGGCCCACCCGCGCCGGTTCGGGCTCGCCTGCCACCTCGGCGTGCTGCTCGACCTGCCCAGCTTCGGCGTCGGCAAGACCCGGCTGATCGGGCACGCGGACCAGCCGGGGGAGCGGCGCGGCGACCGGTCCCCGCTGGTGGACGACGGCGAGGTGGTCGGTGCGCTGCTGCGGACCCGGGACCGGGTCAAGCCGGTCTATGTGTCGGTCGGCCACCGGATGGACCTGGACACCGCCTGCGCGCTCACGCTGCGGCTGACCCCGTCCTTCCGGCTGCCGGAGACCACCCGGGCATCGGATCGGCTGGGCCGCGATGCGCTGCTGTAACGCAGCCGAGACCGGCCCGCTGCGACGTTGGGGCCTTTCCGATACCGGTGCTCCGATAGTCTCGCGACAGGACTTCCAGGCCTGAGGAGCGAGCATTGTCTGATCTGTCGCAGATCGTCAAGGCGTACGACGTGCGCGGTGTCGTCCCCGACCAGTTCAACGAGTCGGTGGCCCGGGCGCTCGGCATCGCGTTCGTCGAGATGCTGCGAGAGTCCGGTGACGACGCCGATCGGATCGTGCTGGCCCACGACATGCGCGCCTCGGGCCCCAGCCTCGCGGCCGCGTTCGGCCGCGGGGCCAACGCCGCCGGCTCGGCCGTCGTGCACATCGGCCTCGGCTCGACCGACCAGCTCTACTACGCATCCGGCGCCCTCGGGCTGCCCGGCGCGATGTTCACCGCCAGCCACAACCCGGCGCAATACAACGGCATCAAGCTGTGCCGCTCCGGCGCGCGCCCGGTCGGCCAGGACAGCGGCCTGGCCGTCGTCCGGCAGCGGGCCCAGGAGCTGCTCGGCGACCTGGACGAGGTGGCCGACGGCCCGGAGCGCGTCGAGCACCGCGACCTGCTCGCGGACTATGCGGCGCACCTGCGCAAGCTGGTCGACCTGTCCGGCATCCGCCCGCTGCGGGTGATCGTGGACGCGGGCAACGGCATGGGCGGGTTCACCGTGCCGGCCGTGCTCGGCGACCAGGTGCTGCCGGCCCTGCCGCTCGAGATCGTGCCGCTCTATTTCGAACTCGACGGCACCTTCCCCAACCACGAGGCCAACCCGCTCGACCCGGCCAACCTGGTCGACCTGCAAGAAGCCGTCCGCACCCAGGGCGCCGACCTCGGGCTCGCCTTCGACGGCGACGCGGACCGCTGCTTCGTGGTGGACGAAAACGGCGACCCGGTCTCGCCGTCCGCCATCACCGCCCTGGTGGCGACCCGTGAGCTGGCCAAGTTCCCGGGCAGCACGGTGATCCACAACCTGATCACGTCGGCCGCGGTGCCGGAGATCATCATCGAGCGTGGCGGCAAGCCGGTGCGCAGCCGGGTCGGCCACTCCTTCATCAAGGCCGAGATGGCCCGCACCAACGCGGTCTTCGGCGGCGAGCACTCCGCGCACTACTACTTCCGTGACTTCTGGTTCGCCGACACCGGCATGCTGGCCGCGATGCACGTGCTGGCCGCGCTGGGCGGGCAGGAGCAGCCGCTGTCGGAGTTCGCCGCGGAGTTCGAGCGATACACCGCCTCCGGCGAGATCAACTCCACGGTCCAGGACGCAAAGGCCAAGACCGCTGAGGTACGCGCCGCGTACCCGGACGCGACCTTCGACGAGCTGGACGGGCTGACCGCGCGGCTCAGCGACGGCGCCTGGTTCAACCTGCGGGCGTCCAACACCGAGCCGCTGCTCCGGCTGAATGTGGAGGCGGCCAAGCCGGATCGGATGGCCGCCCTGCGCGACGAGGTGCTCGCGATCGTCCGAGGTTAGGATCGTCAACGCTCAGCCTCACCCGCCCCACGCAGCAAGGAGCCTGACCCGGTGGCCCTCGATCCGCAGTTGCTGGACATCCTGGCCTGCCCGGACACGCATCACGCACCGCTCGACCACGACGCCGAGGCGCAGACGCTGACCTGCACCGAGTGCGGCCGGGTGTTCGAGATCCGTGATGACATCCCGGTGCTGCTTCTCGACGAAGCCCGTCCCGGCAAGGCGGCTTCATGAGCGCGCCGATGGACGGCACGGCCGGGGTGCACGGCCACCGGCACGCGGACGAGTCCCTGCTGGACGACGAAAAGGCGATGCTCGGCAACGACCCCGGCGGCATGCTGCGGGCCACCGCCTCGGCCGGCGCCCAGGTCCGCGAATCAGCGGCGCTGGCCGCCGAGGCCGACCTGAGCGGGCTCGCCGACGAGGGCCGTCCCCGCGCGGTCGTGGTGGCCGGCATCGGCACCGCCGGCCTGACCGGCAACATCCTGGCCACCGTCGCCGGGCACCGCTGCCCGGTGCCGATCATCGGCCACCGCAGCTCGGCCCTGCCCGGCTGGGTCGGCGCGGCCGACGTGGTGATCGCCGTGTCCGCCAGCGGCCGCAGCCCCGAGGCGCTGGCCGCGGCCGACGCCGCCGCCCGGCGCGGCGCCCGGCTGGTCGCGATCGGCAATCCCGACTCCGAACTGCAGGCGATGGCCGAGCGGGCCCGCGCGCCGTTCATTCCGGTGCCGCGCCGCGCGCCCGCCCGGGCCAGCCTGTGGGGGCTGACCGTGCCGGTGCTGCTGGCCGCGCGCAGCCTGGGCCTGGTCAAGGTCAACGAGGCCGATCTGGCGGAGACCGCGTCCCGGTTGGACGCCGACGCCGAGCGCTGCCGGGCCGGCGCCGAGTCGTTCGTCAACCCGGCCAAGTCGCTGGCCCTCGGGCTGGCCGGCTCGGTACCGGTGATCTGGGGCTCGTCCCCGCTGGCCACGGTCGCCGCGCGCCGGTTCGCCGACACGCTCGCGGCCAACGCGCGTTACCCGGTGATGGCCGGCGCGCTCGGCGAGGCCGGTCGCGGCCGGGTGGGCCTGCTGGACGGCGTCTTCGGCGGGCTCGCCGAGTCGTCCCGGGACATCTTCGCCGACCCGGACGAGGCCGACGACGAGGCGGCCACGCGGCTGCGGCTGGTGCTCTTCCGGGACGGCGGGCTCAACCCCGAGGAGGACGCGGACGAGCCGATCGCCGTCGAGGAGCGCCGGGCAGACGCCGTGCAGGTGCTGGCCGAGCGGCGCGGCGTGCGCTGCGACGTGCTGGTCGCCGAGGGCGGCTCCGCGCTGGAACGGCTGGCCTCGCTGGTCGCCGTTCCCGATTTCGCTTCGCTATATCTGGCACTCGCGCACGGGCTCGACCCGATGGCGGTGCCGGCCATCAACGAGATGAAGGAACTGAGCAACCCGATGCCGGAGGGAATCCAGTGAGTGCGGGCGGCGGCACCAGGGCGATCGTCGCGGCGCTCGCGGCAAATCTCGGCATCGCGGTCACCAAGTTCATCGCGTGGATGCTGACCAACTCGTCGTCGATGCTGGCCGAGTCGATCCACTCGGTCGCCGACTCGGGCAACCAGGCCCTGCTGCTGCTCGGCGGCAAGCGGGCCCAGCGCAAGGCCACCCCCGAACACCCCTTCGGGTACGGGCGGGACCGCTACATCTACGCGTTCATCGTGTCGATCGTGCTGTTCAGCGTCGGCGGACTGTTCGCGCTCTACGAGGCCTGGCACAAGCTCCAGCACCGGGAGCCGATCGACAGCTGGCACTGGGTCCCGGTGGTGGTCCTGGTGGTGGCGATCGGCCTGGAGAGTTACTCGTTCCGCACCGCCATCCACGAGTCCAATCTGGTCCGCGGCAAGTCCACCTGGGTGCAGTTCATCCGCCGGTCCAAGGCGCCGGAGCTGCCGGTGGTGCTGCTCGAGGACGCGGGCGCGCTGCTCGGCCTGATCTTCGCGCTGTTCGGCGTGGTGCTCACGCTGATCACCCACAACGGCGTCTGGGACGGCATCGGCACCGCGGCGATCGGCATCCTGCTGGTCTCGATCGCCATCGTGCTGGCGATGGAGACCAAGAGCCTGCTGCTCGGCGAGGGCGCCAACCCCGAGGACGTGCGCGCGATCGAGCAGGCCGTCCTGGCCGGCGAGGGCGTCGAGCGGATCATCCACATGAAGACGCTCTACCTGGGACCCGAGGAACTGCTGGTGGCGGCCAAGATCGCGGTGCCGCGCTCGGAGCGCGCCGACGAGATCGCCCAGCACATCAACGAGGCCGAGGCCCGCATCCGCGAGGCCATGCCGGTGGCCCGGGTGATCTACATCGAGCCGGACATCTACCACCCGGCGGAGGCGGCATCCGATTCCGCGTCGGCGACGGCCGCCGGCGCATGACCGGGATCCTCCCCCTGGCCGGCGTCATCCGGCCATATGCGTGGGGCTCCCGCACGATGCTCGCCGACCTGCAGGGCCGGCCGTCGCCCACGGACGCCCCCGAGGCCGAGCTGTGGCTGGGCGCCCACCCCGGCGACCCGTCCACGGTCACGGTCGCGGACGGCCCGATCAGCCTGGCCACGCTCATCGCGGACGACCCGAAGGGCCAGCTGGGCTCCGAGGTGGCGGACGCTTTCGGGGCGCGGCTGCCGTACCTGATGAAGGTCCTGGCCGCCGCCGCCCCGCTCTCCCTGCAGGCCCACCCCGACGCGGACTATGCGAAGGCCGCGTTCGCGGCCCAGGAGGCCGACCCGTCGCTGCCGCGCAACTACACGGACGCGTTCCACAAGCCCGAGATGCTGGTCGCGATCACGCCGTTCGAGGCGCTGTGCGGTTTCCGGGCCCCGGACGTCTCCGCGGCCGTGCTGGAGGCCTTCCACCTGCCGGCCCTGGCTCCCGTGGTGGCGGCCCTCCGGGCCGGCGCGACGGGCCTGCGAGACGCGGTGCAGCTGCTGCTGAGCTGGCCGGCCGACGACCGGGCGACGCTGATCGAGTCCGTGGTCGCGGCAGGCAATCGGCCGGGCGCCGCCGGTTCGGGGTTTGCGGACAGCTTCCGGCTCGTCCGTGAGCTGGCCGGGCACTACCCGGGCGACCCCGGCGCGCTGGTGGCCCTGCTGCTCAACCACGTGCGCCTGCAGCCCGGCGAGGCGATCTGGATGCCGGCCGGCAACCTGCACGCGTACTTGAAGGGCGCCGGCGTGGAAATCATGGCGGCCAGCGACAACGTCCTGCGCGGCGGCCTGACCCCCAAGCGGGTGGACGTCGACGAACTGCTCAGGGTCCTCCGCTTCGAGGTCCTGGACGACCCGATCTTCCCGGCGACCGAGGTGGCGCCCGGCGTGTCGACCTGGAAGGTCCCGGTGGGGGAGTTCGCCCTCTACCGGGTCGAGCCGGCCCCGACCCGCCCACCGGTCCAGCTGGAGGCCGCCGGCCCCCGCATCATCCTGGGCATCGAGGGCGACACGTTCGTGGCGGGCCCGCACGGCACCCCGACGGAACTGACGCCAGGCAAGGCCGTCTACGCCCCGGCCGACACCGGCACCATCACGATCGCAGGCACCGGCACCGCCTTCGTAGCCGCCGTCCCCTGACGCACCGGCGACCTTTCAATCCAGCGGCCGGCCGCCAGCCCAACGGGCGTCCCGCTGATCCGGCGGCGTCAATTGAGCTAGCGGGCGTCCCTCAGCCGGCGGCTGTCCCCGTGAGCGAGCTGCCGGGCCGGCGGCTGATTGCCGAGCCAGGCGATCGCCGGGCTGCAGATCGGGTGGGCTGATGGTCTTTATCATTGCCGGATGACCGATGAGACCACGCCCGACCAGCTGCGTCAGCAACTCAAGGACATCGACGAGGAGCTGGCCGAGCTCCGCCGCGTAGCCGGCGATGTGCAGTCCCGCCGAGGCGAGGACGGCGACAATTCCGAAGGCTTCCAGGAGCCCGAAGACATCGCCACCGAGCTGACCGGCCTCAACGAGACCGAGGCGGTCATCGACGTCTTGGAGCAGCGCCGAGAGCGAGTAGAGGCAAAGCTCAAAGCCCTGGGCTGAACCAAGCGTCAACGAATCCGGCATGCCCAAAACGGTAAATTTCATGATTTGCTTGACATGGGTGGATGCGGAGTGTGAATCTATAACCACGCAGCGTCATTGGTGATCGGGGGGTCCCACGGACGCGCGCGGTACCAAACCGGGGGGATGAACGGGGCGGCGGGTCTATGACCTGTCGTCCCGTTCGCTGTTCCCGCCGCATCCGCGCCGACCCACCTCATTCGCGGGCCGCTCATCCACAGGATGATCGGTCGCCACGCCGAAAATGTCGTACCGCCCGCCTAACTTCATGCCCACCCAGTGCCTGGGTGGGGGAGGTGGCGGTGCCCGCGGCCCGAGAGGTGGCGGCGCCTGCGGCCCGAGAGGTGGCGATGCCTGCGGCCCGGGAGGTGGCGATGCCTGCGGCCCGGGAGGTGGCGATGCCTGCGGCCCGAGAGGTGGCGATGCCTGCGGCCCGAGAGGTGGCGATGCCTGCGACATGGGACAAGATCGCGGCCTTTGTGGGCAAGGCGGCGGTGTTGCGGCGCGGGCGAAGGGGCGGTGAGCGGTGTCCGCGAGGCGAGCGATGCGGTGGCAGCCGCCTGCGCAGGCCGTCGGGTCCGCGCGGCCGCCGCCACCTCCCCCACCCAGGCACTGGGTGGGTTGAAACGTAGGAGTGCGGTATGACGATTTCGCCGGCTTATCCACAGGCCGCTGACCGGCTGGCCCCACGCCCGTTGGCCTCCCACGCCCATTGGCCTCCTGGGCCCGTTAGCCTCCCCGGGCCGTTGGCCCTCCGGGGGCGGCTCGGCCGCGGGGCCCGCACTGACGGGCCGGCCCACTACGCGACCTTCAGGCATGCTCCGCCCGCACAGAAAGCGGCCAGCGCACCCACCCCTCCAGCCGTATCCATGGTCGTGTTTCCGACCTTCACCAGGCACAACCCACAGACGTTCCACAGCCCAACATCCGTAGGATTGAACGCTGCCGTCCGACTTGAGGAGTCCGAATTGACCAGCACTCTGCCGGCTGACCGGCCCACCTCGGTGGCCGACGGCGACTTCAAGGTCGCCGACCTCTCACTCGCCGCGTTCGGCCGCAAGGAGATCCAGCTCGCCGAGCACGAGATGCCGGGCCTGATGTCACTCCGAGCCGAATTCGGCCCGAGCCGCCCCCTGCGTGGCGCCCGGATCACCGGTTCGCTGCACATGACCATCCAGACCGCCGTGCTGATCGAGACGCTGACCGCGCTCGGAGCACAGGTCCGGTGGGCTTCCTGCAACATCTTCTCGACGCAGGACCATGCCGCCGCGGCCGTCGTCGTCGGGCCGGACGGGTCGCCGGAGCGGCCGGCTGGTGTGCCGGTCTACGCGTGGAAGGGCGAGTCGCTCGAGGAGTACTGGTGGTGCACCGAGCGGGTCCTGCTGTGGCCGGACGGCGAGGGTCCCAACATGATCCTCGACGACGGTGGCGACGCCACGTTGCTGGTGCATCAGGGCGCCGAGTTCGAGAAGTTGGGTGTCGTCCCGCCCGCGGAGACCGCCGAGTCCGACGAGCACGCCGTCATCCTCGGGCTGCTCGCGCGCAGCCTCGAGCAGGACGACCGGCGCTGGACGCGGGTGGCCGCCGCGATCAAGGGGGTCACCGAGGAGACCACCACCGGTGTGCACAGGCTCTATGAGATGCAGCAGGCCGGCACGCTTCTGTTCCCGGCGATCAATGTGAACGACTCGGTGACCAAGTCCAAGTTCGACAACCGATACGGCTGCCGGCACTCGTTGATCGACGGCATCAATCGGGCCACCGACGTGCTGATCGGCGGCAAGGTTGCGGTGGTCTTCGGCTACGGCGACGTGGGCAAGGGCTGCGCCGAGTCGCTGCGCGGGCAGGGCGCCCGGGTGATCGTGACCGAGGTGGATCCGATCTGTGCGCTGCAGGCGGCGATGGACGGCTACCAGGTGGGCACGATCGACGACGTGGTCGAGATCGCGGACATCTTCATCACCGCGACCGGCTGCTTCGACGTGATCACCCACGAGCACATGGCCCGGATGAAGCACCAGGCGATCGTCGGCAACATCGGGCACTTCGACAACGAGATCGACATGGCCGGTCTGCAGAAGCGCGGCGATGTCACCAGGACCACGATCAAGCCGCAGGTCGACGAGTGGACGTTCGCCGACGGGCACTCGATCATCGTGCTGTCCGAGGGGCGCCTGCTGAACCTCGGTAACGCGACCGGGCATCCCTCGTTCGTGATGAGCAACAGCTTCTCGAACCAGACGATCGCGCAGATCGAACTCTTCACCAAGACCGAGGAGTACCCGGTCGGCGTCTATGTCCTGCCGAAGCACCTGGACGAGAAGGTGGCCCGGCTGCACCTGGCCGCGCTCGGCGTGAAGCTGACCGAGCTGAGCAAGGAGCAGGCCGCCTACCTGGGGGTTTCGGTCGAGGGGCCGTTCAAGCCGGACCACTATCGCTACTGAGATCGGGACCTGAAGAAGCCCCGTCCACGCCGCCGGACGGGGCTTCTCTCACGTGCCGGCGGTTGCCGCCACCGGTCCAGGTTTCGCTTTCATTAAGCACACGGTCACATCCCGTTTGCAAGTGCAGATAGTGCTATGCAAGTTGCACAACGTATCCATGCCGGTACGGTGTTCGGCGTGGCAAGGCCGACATCCACCGCACGGCGGGAACTGGGTGACGAATTACGCCGCCTACGGGGGGACCGCCGGGGCGCGACGGTGGCGCGCGCCCTGGGCTGGTCCGAGTCCAAGTTGTCCCGCATCGAGACGGCCCGCACCGGCATCAACGAGGGCGATCTCGACAAGCTGCTGACCGCATATGCCGCCCGCGCCGACGAGCGCAGCCGCCTGCACGACCTGGCCCGTCGCGGCCGCGGCCGGGTGTGGTGGACGCCCTATCGGTCGTCGGTGCCGGCGCCCTATGACGAATATGTCGCGCTCGAGGCCGAGGCCGTCGCGATGTCGGAGTGGGAGACCCAGATCATGCCGGGTCTGCTGCAGACCGACGAATACGCCCGCGCGGTGATCGAGGTCGGCGCCGACATCGGCGATCCGGACACCGCTCAGCGCCGGCTCGCCCTGCGGATGGCCCGGCAGACCGTCCTCATCCGCGAGCCGCCGCCGTATCTCACGGTCGTTCTGGACGAGGCCGTCCTGCACCGCGAGGTGGGCGGACGAGACGTCCTCCAAAGACAACTTCAGCGACTGTACGAGGCCAGCCTGCGCCCGGGAGTCGAGGTGCTGGTCCTCCCGTTCTCGGCGGGCGCGCACGCCGCCCAGTCGGAGTCGTTCATGATCCTGGACTTCGCCGAGAACGCCCGCGGCACGGTGGTCCACAGTGAGGGCCTGACCGGCGGCTTCTTCCACCTCAAGGCCGAAGAGGTGAGTGTCTTCCGGGAGGCGTTCGAGGACGTGCGGGCCCGTGCGCTCTCCGCCGAGCGGAGTCGCGAGCTAATCACTCGAACAGGTGACGTCGTTCACTAGTCCCCGGTCGTTAACTGGGTGAGTAACAAATCTCTGGGGAGGGACGCCTTGTCCAATAACAAGTTGATCTGGCGCAAGAGCAGTCGCTCCGGCGCCGCGGGCCACTGTGTCGAGGTGGCCGAGACGCCCGCGACGATCTTCGTGCGGGATTCCAAGGACGCCGCCGGACCGATGCTGAGCTTCGGGGCGAACGAGTGGGCGGCGTTCGTCGACGGCGTCCGCGGCGGCGAGTTCGACCGCCACTGATAGTGCTCATCATGACGAGGGGGCGGTTCCGGGCAACCGGAGCCGCCCCCTCACGTTGTGGCGTGAGCGATACAACCGTGGCTTGACGTGCAGGGCCTATCGGTGCCTAAGGTATGGCGAACCTTACTTAGGACGGCCTAACGACGGAGAAGCATGCTCGCCACCTACCTCATCGGCCTGCGCGAGGGGTTGGAAGCCACGCTGGTGGTCAGCATCCTCGTCGCCTTCCTCGTGAAGTCCGAGCGCAAGGACCGGCTGGTCCAGGTCTGGGCCGGCGTCGGCCTGGCGGTGGCACTCTCCGTCTTCTTCGGCTGGCTGCTCAGCTACACGTCGACCACGCTGCTGCAGAAATACGAGCACCGCGAGCTGTTCGAGGCGATCGCCTCGATCCTGGCCGTCGTCTTCGTCACCTGGATGATCTTCTGGATGCGCCGGGCCGCCCGGTCGATCGCCGGTGAGCTGCGCAGCAAGCTGACCGACGCGCTCGAGGTCGGCTCGATCGCGGTGGCCGTGATGGCGTTCCTGGCGGTGGTCCGCGAGGGGCTGGAGACCTCGCTGATCTTCTACTCCGCGGTGCAGGGCGCGTCGGACAACACCAGCCCGCTGCTCGCGCTGCTGGGCGGCATCGCGAGCGCGATCGTGATCGGCTACCTGATGTACGCGACAGCGGTCCGGATCAACCTCTCGGTGTTCTTCACCTGGACCGGCGCCCTGCTCATCCTGGTCGCCGCCGGCATCCTCAAATACGGCGTGCACGACCTGCAGGAGTCCGGCGTGCTGCCCGGCCTCAACACCCTGGCGTACGACGTCAGCGGCGTGCTCGACCCCTCGGCCTGGTACACGGCCCTGCTCACCGGGATGTTCAACATCACCCCGACCGCCTCGGTGCTCGAAGTCGTCGCCTGGATCGCGTACGGCCTGCCGGTCCTGCTGATCTTCCTCGTCCGGCCTGCCCGCAAGCAGCAGCCGTCCACCCCGGAACCCGTCCCGGCGCCCGCGCCGCAGCAATAGGAGAATCATGCGACGTCTCATCCCTCTCGCCGCGGCGGCCGCACTGGCCGGCGCCGCTCTCACCGGGTGTGGTGACGGCAGTGACGAACCGGGTGGCGCCACGACCGCCGCCGGCGGCCCGATCGCGGTCGCCGCGTCGGACACCGCCTGCGAGGTCGGCAAGGCCACGTCCGACGCCGGCACCGCGGTCTTCAGCATCACCAACAAGGGCAACAAGGTCACCGAGTTCTACGTGTACGCGCCGGGCGACCGGGTGATGGGCGAGGTCGAGAACATCGCTCCGGGCCTGTCCCGTGAGCTGCACGTGGAGCTGCCCGCCGGCTCGTACGAGACGGCCTGCAAGCCGGGCATGATCGGCAAGGGCATCCGGGCCGCGTTCACCGTGTCCGGCTCGTCCGCGCCGCTGACCGACGACGCCGCCCTGGCCGCGGCCACCGCCAGCTACTCGCGGTACGTGAAGAGCCAGACCGACGCGCTGCTGGTCAAGACCGAGGAGTTCGTCGCCGCGGTCAAGGCCGGCAAGGTGGACGAGGCCAAGGCGCTGTTCCCGATCACCCGCACCTACTGGGAGCGGATCGAGCCGGTGGCCGAGATCTTCGGTGACCTGGACCCGGAGATCGACGGTCGCGAGGAGGTCGTCGAGGAGGGCATGGAGTTCACCGGCTTCCACCGCATCGAAAAGGACCTGTGGGCCGCGAAGCCGGACGTCAGCAAGGACGGCCCGCTGGCCGACAAGCTGCTGGCCGACGTCAAGGAGATCGTCGCCAAGGCGCAGGCCGAGAAGCTTTCCCCGCTGCAGCTCGCGAACGGCGCCAAGGGCCTGCTCGACGAGGTCGCCACCGGCAAGATCACCGGCGAGGAGGACCGCTACTCGCACACCGACCTGTGGGACTTCAACGCCAATGTGGAGGGCTCGAAGGCGGCCATCGCGTCTCTTCGCCCGGTGCTCGAGGAGCGCGACCCGGCACTGGTCAAGACGCTCGACACCGAGTTCGCCAACGTCGACAGCACGCTCGGCAAATACCGGGCGGGCGACGGCTGGAAGCTGCACAACGAACTGACCGAGGCCGACCTGAAGGGGCTGTCCGACGCGATCAACGCGCTGGCCGAGCCGATCAGCAAGGTGGCCGCAGTTGTCTCCCAGAAGTGATCCGGCATGACTGACGGCAAGGTGTCCCGCCGGCGGGCGATCGCGCTCGCCGGCGTCGGCGTGGCCGGGGTGGCCGGCGCGGCCGGCGTGGCGAGCGCCTTCTTCACCGACGGGCGCCAGGCGCCCGGCGCCGACGGCACCGTGCCGTTCGACGGCGCGCACCAGGCCGGCATCGTCACCGACGCCCAGGACCGGCTGCACTTCGTCGCGTTCGACGTGATCACCAAGGACCGCGACCGGCTGATCCAGCTGCTCAAGGACTGGACCCACGCGGCGCGGCGGATGACCAACGGGCAGGACGCGGGCGACATCGGCGCGATGAACGGCATCGCGGAGGCGCCGCCGGACGACACCGGCGAGGCCACCGGCCTGCCCGCCTCCGGGCTGACCATCACCGTCGGGTTCGGACCGTCGCTGTTCCGGGACGCCACCGGCCGGGACCGCTTCGGGCTGGCCGCGCGCCTGCCCGCCGCGCTCGAGCGGCTGCCGCGGTTCCCGGGCGACGCGCTCGAGCCGGCCATCTCGGACGGTGACATCGGGGTGCAGGCCTGCGCCAACGATCCGCAGGTGGCGGTGCACGCGATCCGCAACCTGGCCCGGATCGGCATGGGCGTGGTCAGCGTGCGCTGGTCGCAGCTCGGATTCGGGCGCACCTCGTCGACGTCCCAGGCGCAGGTCACGCCGCGCAACCTGTTCGGCTTCAAGGACGGCACGGAGAACGTGAAGGCCGAGGAGGCCGCGATGCTCCGCGAGCACGTCTGGGTGCAGGCGGGCGACGGGCCGGAGTGGATGACCGGCGGGTCATATCTGGTGACCCGCAAGATCCGGATGCTGATCGAGACGTGGGACCGCTCGCCGCTGGCCGAGCAGGAGATGATCGTCGGCCGGCACAAGGGCAGCGGCGCGCCGATCGGGCAGGCCGACGAGTTCGACGAGATCAACCTGACCGCAGTGGACGACCAGGGTGATCCGCTGGTGGCCGAGACGGCTCATGTCCGGCTGGCGCACCACTCGACCAACGGCGGGGCCCGGATGCTGCGCCGTGGCTACAACTTCGTGGACGGCTCGGACGGACTGGGCCGGTTGAACGCCGGGTTGTTCTTCATCGCGTACCAGAGGGATCCGAAGAAGTCCTTCATCCCGGTGCAACTGAGCCTGGCGCGCAAGGACGAGATGAACGAATATCTTCGGCACGTCTCCAGTGCGCTGTTCGCCTGCCCGCCCGGTTTGTCCGGGGCTGGAGATCACTGGGGGAGAGGGCTTTTCGCGGCATGATCACCCCCGGGTACCGCGCCACCGAGGGAGACAGTGCAATATTGGACCGCATGAGAGCCCGGGTACTCGTTGTCGATGACGATCCAGCGCTCGCGGAGATGCTCGGCATCGTCCTGCGCAGCGAGGGATTCCTGCCGTCGTTCGTGGCTGACGGCGAGCGCGCGCTCGCCGCGTTCCGCGAGAGCAGGCCGGACATCGTCCTGCTCGACCTGATGCTGCCGGGGATGAGCGGCATCGATGTGGCCCGAGCCATCCGCACCGAGTCGGGCATCCCGATCGTGATGCTGACCGCCAAGAGCGACACCGTCGACGTGGTGCTGGGCTTGGAGTCCGGCGCCGATGACTACGTGGTGAAGCCGTTCAAGCCCAAGGAGCTGGTCGCCCGGATGCGGGCCCGGCTGCGGCGCGGCGAGGACGCGGCGCCCGAGATGCTCACCATCGGGCCGCCCGGCAACCAGATCACCATCGACGTGCCGGCGCACACCGTGGCGCGCGACGGTGAGGAGGTCAAGCTCACCCCGCTCGAGTTCGACCTGCTGGTCGCGCTGGCCCGCAAGCCGCGCCAGGTGTTCACCCGCGAGGTGCTCCTCGAGCAGGTCTGGGGTTACCGGCACGCGGCCGACACCCGGCTGGTCAACGTGCACGTCCAGCGGCTGCGCGCCAAGATCGAGCCGGACCCGGAGCGGCCGGAGATCATCCTGACGGTGCGCGGCGTGGGCTACAAGGCAGGCACCGGCTAGGCAGGGCTGCGACCGGCCCGGGTGCCTCCGGCCCGGGCGGAACCCCCGGCCCCGCCGGGGCCGTTGTCCACAGGTTCCGTGAGTTGTCAGGGGCGAGCGCTAATCTTCTCGGCGAGATGCGCGCTCCTGCCTGGTTGCCCATGCCTGTCCGCCGCACCCTTCGGGTGGTGCGGCGTTATTGGCGTCTGTTCCTGCGCCGGGCGCGGGTGTTCACTTCGCCCGCCCGCCGGGCCTGGCGCCGGTCGCTGCAGTTGCGGGTCGTCACCATCACGCTGGTGGCGTCCAGCGTGCTGGTGGCCGCGGGCGGCTGGTTCATGGCCTTCCGCAGCGCCGACATCCTGCTCAGCCGCGCGCAGGACGAGGTGTTCGCCCAGGGCCGCAACAAGGGCGCTCTGGCCCAGCAGCAGCTGAGCATCCACATCTCGGCGATCGACCCCAAACTGCCGACCACGCTCGACGACACGATCACCCTGGCGGCCGACCCGTCGACCAGCCGGGGCACGGTCGTGGCGATCCGCTCGTTCCGGTTCGCGAACATCCGGCCGGTGTCCTCCACCCGCGCCGACGTCTCGCAGCTGATCACCGCCAAGATGGTCGACACGGTCGGCCGGCAGGGCTCCGAGGCGCAGCAGATCCGCACCGTGACGGTCGACGGCGTGCCGACGAAATACCTGGTCTACGGCACCCCGGTGCCGACCAAGTTCGGCCACCTCGAGCTTTATTATCTGGTGCCGCTGACCACCGAGGACCGGGCGGCCAACGAGATCCGCACTATGGTGCTCGCCACCGGCCTCGCGCTGGTGCTGCTGCTCGGCGTGGTCGCGGCCCTGGTCACCCGGCTCGTGGTCAACCCGGTGCGGGTGGCCGCGCGCACCGCCCAGCGGCTCTCCGCCGGCCTGCTCGATCAGCGCATGCGGGTCGACGGCGAGGACGACCTGGCCCTGTTGGCCGCCTCGTTCAACCAGATGGCGGCCAACCTGCAGCGGCAGATCGTGCGGCTCGAGGAGATGTCCCGCCTGCAGCGCCGGTTCACCTCCGACGTGTCGCACGAGCTGCGCACCCCGCTGACCACGGTGCGCATGGCCGCCGACCTGATCTTCTCCGAGCGCGACGAGTTCGATCCGGCGGTGGCGCGCAGCGCCGAGCTGCTGCAGGCCGAGCTCGACCGGTTCGAGAGCCTGCTGACCGACCTGCTCGAGATCAGCCGGTTCGACGCCGGGTTCGCCGCGCTCGACGCGGAGCACGCCGACCTGGCCCCGATCCTGGAGCGCGTCGCCGAGCGGCTGGCCGGCCTGGCCGAGCGGGTCGGTGTGCAGATCGTGCTCCGGCTGCCGGAGACCCCGGTGATCGCCGAGGTGGATCCGCGCCGGGTCGAGCGGGTGCTGCGCAACCTGGTCGGCAATGCGGTCGAGCACGGTGAGGGCCGGCCGGTCGAGATCACCATGGCCAGCGACGACGCGGCGGTGGCGATCACCGTGCGGGACCACGGCGTGGGGCTCAAGCCGGGCGAGGAGCGGCTGGTGTTCAACCGCTTCTGGCGGGCCGACCCGTCGCGCGCGCGGCAGACCGGCGGCACCGGGCTGGGCCTGTCGATCAGCGTCGAGGACGCCCGGCTGCACGGCGGCTGGCTGGAGGCCTGGGGCGCGCCCGGCGAGGGCGCGCAGTTCCGGCTGACCCTGCCGGTCCGGGCCGGTGACCGGCTGGTGGCCGCGCCACTGCCACTGATCCCGCGCGACCGCGACGTCGTCCCGACCGCACCCGCGGAGGTGACCTCATGAAGCACCGCACCCGCGGAGGTGACCTGATGAGGCGCCGCGCCCGCGGTGGTGACCTCGTGAGGGGCCGCGCCCGCGGTGGTGGCCTCATTGGGCGCAGCGCACGCGGAGGTGGCCTCCTTGGGTGCAGCGTCCGCGGAGGTGGCCCCATGCGGCGCCGGGCCGGGCTCGCCGTGGCGGCGCTGATCGCCGTGCTGGCGAGCGGCTGCGGCATCCCGGACAACACCGAGGTCCGCCCGTTGCGTCCGGGCCCGTCCACCGGCGCCATCACCGGGGTGGACGGCACGCCGGCCCGGGTCCAGCGCGAGGACACCGCCGAGCCGGGGCAGTTCGTGACAAACTACCTGACCGCGGCGGCCGGCGACTTCGACGGCGCCGCCGAGCGGGCCAAGGCGTTCCTGTCGCAGACCGCGGCGGCCACGTTCCGGCCACCGGCCGATTTGATCAAAGTGGTCCGGCCGGTCGAGGAGGATCCGCTCCACAACCCCGGCAGCGCCAAGGTCGAGGTGCGCGCCCGTGAGGTCGGCACGCTGCGGCAGAAGGGCCTGTTCGAGCCGTCCGCCGACGACCGGATCGTCAAATACGAGTTCGAGGTCGGCACCGCGGCCGGCAAGAGCGGGCTGTTCATCACCAAGGCGCCGCCGGTGCTGCTGCTCAGCGACACCGCGCTGGACCGGTTCTACACCGAGCGCACGATCTATTTCTGGAACCAGGACCACACCGGGCTCATCCCGGACCTGCGCTACCTGCCGGAGAGCGTGCCCGACGAGCAGCAGCCCACACAGATCATCGACTGGCTGACCAGTGGCCCGGCGCCGTGGCTGGCGGGCGTCGCCGAGGCGTTGCCGGAGGGCACCAAGTCGATCGGCAACGTGCCCGCGATCTCCAACCAGACGCTGCAGATCAGCCTCAGCGGGCAGGCGCTGCCGGCGGACGAGGAGCAGGTCGGCGCGCTGGACCGGCTGCAGAAACAGCTGCGCTGGTCGCTGCGCCCCAACCTGCCGGGCACGCTGGAGCTGATCATCGAGCACTCGGTGGATCAGAAATACACCGGCACGGACTATTTGACCGCCAACCCGTCCTACCGGCAGATCGCCGAGCCCGAGCGGTTCGTCGTCTACCAGGGTCAGATCAAGCGGCTCAGCGGGTCCTACAACTCGAGTCAGCCGGTGCCGATCGTGCGGCCGGAGGACAACAAGAACATCGAGATGGCGGCGCTCGCGGTGTCCGGCGGCCGGTCCTATGCGGCGCTGGTCGCCACCGGGTCCGGCGGACGGGTGCTCAAGGTGGGCGCGGCCGGCGCGGGCGAGTTCGCCGCGCTGCGCGAGATCCGGCTGGCCGAGCCGATCGGGCGGCCGGTCTGGGCGAAGTCCGCGGTGGGCGCCGACGACGGCACCTCCGGGCTGGTCACCTCCGCCGGCAAGCTGTTCGGCTTCGGGGCGAACGGCAGGCCGATCAGCGAGGTGCAGTGGCCGGGCGGCCGGCCCGGCCCGATCACCGGAGTGTCGGTGGCGCCGGACGCGCACCGGATCGCGATCCTGGCCGGCGGTCAGCTCTATGTGGCCGCGCTGAGCCGCAGCGACGACGGCGTGCAGATCTCCTCGCCGCACGTGGTGCGCACCGAGCTGACCGACCTGACCGCGGTCGACTGGACCAGCGAGACGGTGGTGGTGCTGGCCGGCACCCGCATGGACGTGCCCCGGGTCGCGATCCGGGAGGTGTCGATCGACGGCTCCACCCAGACCCCGCGGCTCGACGACCTGGGCGAAAACCCGGTCACCTATCTGACCGCGATGCCGGCCAGCCCGACCAAGGTGCCCGAGTCGGCGGGCGCGGTGGCCTATGTGCAGAACGGCGCGGCCTACGACGACCGCGACACCGCCCGGATCGGGGTGCAGGACCTCACCGAGGCGGTCGCCGATCCGCCGCCGGCCGCACTGCCCGGCGCGCCCTTCTTCCTCTACTGACGACAACTACTGACGACAAATGACGACTCCAACGACTCCGACGACTGCTGACGACTGCTGACCCGCCATGCTCGCCGACCTCACGGACCTGATCCTGCCGAGCGCCTGCGCCGGATGCGACGCCGAGCGGGTGCCGTTGCGCCACGGGGTCTGCGCGACCTGTGTGACGGAGCTGGAGGGGCTGCGGCCCTATCCGACCGCACCGACCCCACCGCCGCCCGGGATGCCGCTCTGCGTGGCCGCTGGTGCTTATGGCGGGGCGTTGCGGGGCGTGCTGCTGGCGTACAAGGAGAAAGGTCGTCATGGTCTGGCCCGGCCGCTGGGTGCGCTGCTCGCGACCGCGATCGCCGAGGTGTCACCGGATCCGGGCGTGCCGGTGCTGGTGGTGCCGGTGCCGTCGACCACTCGTGCGCAACGGGAGCGTTATGGGGACCACATGAAGCGACTCGCCACACACGCCGTGCGGCGGCTGCGCGGGGCCGGCTGGCAGGCTCGAATCGGTCAGCCGCTCCGGGTGCTCCCACGACCCGACTCAGCGTCACTGGACGCTGCCGGACGGCGTGCGGTGGCTGAGAATTCGCTGCGAATCCGACGGTCCCGGATTCGTTTTTCACAACGCGCGGAGACGATGAGGAGCACCCTGATAGTGGTGGACGACATCGTCACCACGGGGGCCACATTGGCCGCGGTGACGGGCCGGTTGGAGGGGGCGAACATGCAGGTGACAGGGTCCGCGGTGCTCGCCGCGACACGCTTGCGCAAGACCGCCGCGACCGTTCCGGCCGGATTGTCGCCCGGTGTCTTTCGTCATCCTGGTGGTTCCCCGTACGAGGGGTGACTAGCGGGCATCCGCACGTTAGCGTCTTGATGACGAGGGTAAGACACCACACTTTCCCGCCACCCGGAGCGAGGTCTTCCGCAGACCCGCCGCACCGGAAAGGAGCCGTCGCAAGCCGATCGGTGTCGCTTTCCAAGATCGCTCCGCGATCCTCCGGCGTCACCGAAACCAGCATCGCGTCTCTGCACCAACGTTGGGGGAGGTCACGAGTGGACATTGTCGTCAAGGGCCGCAACGTAGAGGTTCCTGATCATTATCGGGAACATGTCGCCGACAAGCTGAGCAAGGTCGAACGCTACGACCAGAAGCTGATCAGAGCCGACGTGGAGCTCTTCCACGAACGCAACCCGCGACAGTCCGAGAAGTGCCAGCGCGTCGAGATCACGGTGATGACCAGAGGGCCCGTGGTGCGCGCCGAGGCCTGTGCGAAGGACTTCTACTCCGCCCTGGACAGCGCCATCAGCAAGCTGGATGCCCGGTTGCGTCGCGCCGCCGACCGCCGCCGCGTCCACCGTGGGCGGCATGCCCCCGTCTCGGTGGCCGTCGCCACCGCGGGACTGCCCACCGATCTGCCGGACTTCTCACCTCCGGCGAAGGAGGAGGAACCGGTGCCGGCCGCCGCGCTCGTGGAACACGACGAGACGCAGCCCTGGCGCATCGTCCGCGAGAAGGAACACCCCGCGGATCCGATGACCGTCGACGACGCCCTCTTCCAGATGGAGCTCGTCGGCCACGACTTCTACCTCTTCCACGACAAGGAGAGCGGCCGCCCGAGCGTCGTCTACCGACGCCGGGGCTATGACTACGGCATCCTCAGCCTGGAGCAGACGGGCTAGGCGCCGCCGACCTCAGTACGTCCTCCGGGAGGAGGACGTACTGCAGGTCGTCCATCCGGCCCTCCACCCCCGGGAGACGCGACCGCATCAGCGCCTCCCGCTGGAAGCCGGCCTTTTCCAGGACCCGTTGCGAACCCTTGTTCGCCGGGAAGGTGCCGGCGATCAGGCGGGCGATGTCCGTCTCGGCGAACACCCACAGCGACAGCAGCTGCACGGCTCTGGTGACGTAGCCGCGGCCCCGCCAGGCCGGCAGCTGGCTGTAGCCGATCATCGCCTGCTGCAGCGACGGCTCGAAATAGAACAGGCCCAGGTCGCCCGTCGGCGTGCCGGTGGCCGCGTCGACCACGACCAGGTCGGCGCGGTTGCCGGCCAGCCAGTGCGCGGCCGCCCAGGTGCACCGCTGATGGATTTTGGCCGGGTTCGGCGGCTCCGGCGGCACGCTGGTGTTGATCACGTCCGGGATGCTGTGCAGGGCCATACAGAAGTCGATGTCGCCTTCGCCCAGGGGACGCAGCGTCACCACGCCGTCGGTCAGCTCGCCGCCGGGAAGGTCGGGCAGCAGGCGCGCGACCGGGCCCGGCGGGTCGTCGGCCAGTCGCACGAACGTCACCGCGTCCTCGCGGCCGCCGTCCCGGTCCCGCAGCAGCGCGCGCCGCACGCCCTCACGCCGGAAGCCGGCCGCCAGCGCCACCCGCTGGGCGGCGGAGTTGGGCCACCGGGTGAGCAGCTCGAGGCGCGCGAAGCCGGTGCGGAACGCGTGCTCGGCCACCGCGTTCACCGCGGCCGTGGCGACTCCGCGCCGGCGGGCGTGCGGCAGCACCCAGTAACCCACCTCGGCCTGCCCGCGGGCCGTGTCGGCACGGTCCAGCGACACGCTGCCCAGCAGCCCATCGGTGGCCGGGTCGGCGATCGCCCAGTGGCCCTCGCTGGCCGAGACCTGGCGCAGGAAGTCCGTCGCGTCGGCCCGGCTGAACGGCAACGGCAACTGTGGCAGGAAGCGCTGGGCGGCCGGATCGTCCTGACCCACCAGCTCGTCCAGGTCGGCGGGACCGAACGCGCGCAGCCGCACCCCACTGCCGTTGATCTCCGGAACACTCACCCGGCCACCATCTCCGTCCGCAACATCGAACCCACCCAGCAGTCATAACGCCGGCCGTCCTCCTGCAGAGACTGCCTCAGCAGGCCTTCCATGCGGAAACCGGCCTTCTCCGCCACCCGCCGGGACGCGTCGTTGCCGACCTCGGCGCGCCACTGGACGCGGACCAGGCCGAGTTCCTCGAAACCCCAACGAGTGATCGCGCGCAACGCCTCGGACGCGTACCCCTGGCCGCGGACCTGCGGCGCGATCAGGAAACCGGCCTCGCCGATCCGCGGGTCCTTCTCGTCCACCCGGACGTCGATCAGGCCCGCCCAGGCGTCGTCCGGGCCGGCCACCGCGAAGATCGCCTCGACGCCGCGGGCCCACTCGCGGACCGCATCGCCGTGCACCAGCCGCTCGGCGTGGCCGTCGGTGAACGGTTCCGGCACGCCGTACCACCGGATGATCTGCGGGTCCTGATAGGCCGCGACGATGCCCGGCCGGTCCCGGTCGGCGAGTGGGCGCAGGCGCAGCGGTCCCGCGGCCAGCACCGGCTGCTCCGCGCCGAAGACCGCGGCCTGGCGGCGCACCGCCGGGTCGACCTCGTGCCCGGCCTTGGTGAGTTTTCCGGGTACGAGCGCAGCCAGCCATTCCTCGTCCCGCCCGGGCCGCCGGCCGATCATCCGGAAGCCCAGCCGCAGGCCGATCAGCCGGGACGCGTGGTTGCCGACCGTGGCGCGCCAATCCACCCGGGTCAGCCCCAGATGCTCGAAACCCCAGCTCAGCAGTGCTCGGGAGGCTCGTTCCGCGACACGCCGGCCGCGCGCCCAGGGTGCCGTCCAGTAGCCCAGCTCGGCGGTGCCGCGGCGGGCGTCCCGGCCGCGCAGGTCGACGCTGCCGAGAAATTCGCCGGCCGGATCGAACACGCCGAGCGGCACAGCCGTCTCCGTCCGGTGCGAGACGATCATCTCGTGCACGATCCGCTCGGCGTCGCCGGGCAGGAACGGCTCGGGAAGATGCGACCATCGGGCCAGGACCGGATCCTGGCAGGCCCGGTGCACCGCCGCGGCGTCGGTGGGGCGCCAGGTGCGCAACACCAGGTCTTCGGTACGCAGCTCGAGGGGCTCCACCGGCCCCATCCTGCACCCGCGACGCGCGCGACGCCCATTCGGTTCCCGACTCAGCTATCAGCGAACTGGCCGGGTCGTTTCGCGCTATTTATGCGGTTAACCGGAGGCTCGGCTCACGCCCGCCCGGGCGGGACGCCTACCATGGTTCGGCAGACTGTTTAGGGGAGCGCTGACCCGTGTCGATATTGGAAAAGGTCCTACGCGCCGGCGAAGGCCGCTTGGTGCGAAAGCTCAAGGCGATCGCTGACGCGGTCAACTCGATCGAGGATGACTACGTCGATCTGACCGACGACGAGCTGCGGGACCTCACGCAGCAGTACAAGGAGCGTGTCGCCGACGGCGAGTCGCTCGACTCACTGCTGCCCGAGGCCTTCGCCACCGCCCGCGAGGCGGCCCGGCGAGTGCTGGGTCAGCGGGCTTACGACGTCCAGCTGATGGGTGGCGCCGCGCTGCACTTCGGCAACATCCCCGAGATGAAGACCGGTGAGGGCAAGACCCTGACCGGTGTGTTCCCGGCCTACCTCAACGCGTTGAGCGGCAAGGGCGTGCACATCATCACGGTCAACGACTACCTCGCACAGCGCGACGCCGAGTGGGTCGGCCGGGTGCACGTGTTCCTCGGCCTCACCGTCGGCGTGATCCTGCCCAACCGGCCGGCCGCCGAGCACCGCGCCGCATACGAGTGCGACATCACCTATGGCACGAACAACGAGTTCGGCTTCGACTACCTGCGCGACAACATGGCGTGGGCGGCGACCGAGCTGGTGCAGCGCGGGCACAACTACGCGATCGTGGACGAGGTCGACTCGATCCTGATCGACGAGGCACGCACCCCGCTGATCATCTCTGGCCCGGCCGAGCACTCGGCCCGGTGGTACGGCGAGTTCGCCGCCCTGGTCGGCCGCCTGCAGAAGGGCAAGGACGGCGAGGGCGACTACGAGGTCGACGAGGCCAAGCGCACCGTCGCGATCACCGAGCGCGGCGTCTCCCGGGTGGAGGACCGGCTCGGCATCGACAACCTCTACGAGTCGGTGAACACGCCGCTGGTGGGTTATCTGAACAACGCCATCAAGGCCAAGGAGCTCTACAAGAAGGACAAGGACTACATCGTCAACGAGGGTGGCGAGGTCCTGATCGTCGACGAGTTCACCGGGCGCATCCTGCACGGCCGCCGCTACAACGAGGGCATGCACCAGGCCATCGAGGCCAAGGAGGGGGTGGAGGTCAAGCAGGAGAACCAGACCCTGGCGACCATCACCCTGCAGAACTACTTCCGGCTGTACGACAAGCTCGGCGGCATGACCGGCACGGCGCAGACCGAGGCCGGCGAGTTCAACAAGGTCTACAACGTCGGCGTGGTGAGCATCCCGACGCACCGGCCGATGATCCGCATCGATCACCCGGACGTCATCTACAAGACCGAGAAGGCGAAGTTCAACGCCGTCATCGAGGACATCGCCGAGCGCCACGCCACCGGTCAGCCGGTGCTGGTCGGCACGGTCTCGGTGGAGAACTCGGAGATCCTCGCCACCCTGCTGAAGCGCAGGGGCCTGCCGCACAGCGTGCTCAACGCGAAGTTCCACGCGCAGGAGGCGACGATCATCGCCCAGGCGGGTCGCAAGGGCGGCATCACGGTGGCCACCAACATGGCCGGTCGTGGCACCGACATCCTGCTCGGCGGCAACCCCGACTTCCTGGCGGCGAACGAGCTGAGCCAGCGCGGCCTCGACCCGGTGGAGTCGCCCGAGGAATATGCGAAGGCGCTCGAAGAGGTCATGCCCAGCGTCAAGGAGGCCTGCGAGCAGGAGGCGTCCGAGGTGATCGCGGCCGGCGGTCTCTATGTGCTGGGCACCGAGCGGCACGACTCGCGGCGCATCGACAACCAGCTGCGCGGCCGGTCCGGCCGGCAGGGCGACCCGGGCGAGTCCCGGTTCTACCTGTCGCTGCAGGACGACCTGATGAAGCGGTTCCGCGCGGGCGCCGTCGAGGCGGTCATGGAGCGCTTCAACATCCCGGAGGACGTGCCCATCGAGTCCAAGATGGTGACCCGTCAGATCCGCAGCGCGCAGACCCAGATCGAGGGTCAAAACGCGGAGATCCGCAAGAACGTCCTCAAGTACGACGAGGTCATGAACAAGCAGCGCCAGGTGATCTATGCCGAGCGCAAGCGGGTCCTCGACGGTGAGGACATGCACGACCAGGCCAGCCACATGATCGACGATGTGGTCGAGGACTACGTGCGGGCCGCCACCTCGGACGGCTATGCCGAGGACTGGGATCTCGACCAGCTGTGGACCAACCTCAAGCGGCTCTACCCGGTCACCCTCACGATCGACGACGTCGTGGAGGAGAGCGGCGGCGAGCGCAGCACGATCGATCAGGACTTCCTGATTCAGCAGATGAAGGAAGACGCGCAGACGGCCTACAAGGTGCGCGAGGAGGAGCTCGGCCCGGAGGCGGTGCGTGAGCTCGAGCGCCAGGTCCTGCTCGCCGTGATCGACCGCAAGTGGCGCGAGCACCTCTATGAGATGGACTACCTGCAGGAGGGCATCAGCCTGCGGGCCTATGCCCAGCGCGACCCCGTGGTGGAGTACCAGCGCGAGGGCTTCGACATGTTCAACCAGATGATGGAGGGCATCAAGGAGGAGGCGGTCGGCTTCCTCTTCAACCTCGAGGTGCAGGTCGAGGAGCAGCCCACCATCACCGTCGACCCGAGCAAGGCGGTGCCGCTGCCGGGCAAGGCCGTCGCGGCGCCGGAGGGCGAGGGCTCGCAGGTCGAGGTCCGCGCCAAGGGCCTGGGCGGCGGTCGCCGCCCGCAGAACCTGCAATACACGGCCCCGGCCATCGACGGCGAAGCGGGCGGCGGCTCGCCCGTCATCCAGCAGCAGCCCGCGGCTCCGGCCCTGGGCATCGGCGCCGGCGGTTCCCCGGTGCCGGCCGGCCCGGCCCACACGTCGGCGTCCTCGGGCAGCCGTCGCCGCCCGACCACGAACCCGGCCCAGGCCGAGTCGAGCGGCCCGTCCCGCAACGCGCCGTGTTACTGCGGCTCGGGCAAGAAGTACAAGCGCTGCCACGGCGCCCCGGGCGGCCCAGGCTCCGCCTGACAGCCCGCACGTCGCTCACGACGGCCCGACGGCCCGCGCACCGGCTAACGCCGGCACGCGGGCCGTCGCCCTATCCGAACCCGTCGGCCCTCCTGGCCCACCCTCCCGGCCTTGCTTGGGCGGCGGGCGCTTGCCGCCGTTGGTCAGATCAGGCGGAGGGCCGTGGCGGCCCAGGATTGTTGGTGGCGCTCCATGCGCAGGGCCATGGCCCAGGTGCGGTCGCCGGTGACCAGGAGGACCGCGGCCTCGACCGCGCCCGGGCGGGGCTCGCAGAACTGCAGGCGGGTGACCGCGACCGGGGCCGGACCGCGATCGTGCCGGCTCGTCGTGCGGACCCGGCGGCCCGGCACGCCGCCGCTGTGCCGCAGCTCCGCCGCCCTGCCCGCGCCCAGCACCGCCTGCTGCACCACCCCGGCCGCCTCCTTGGGCACCGCCAGTCGCCGCAGGTGCGCCGCGGGCCGATAGCCGTTGAGCACCTCGACGCACACGTGCACGAACCGCCGCACGGCGAGCTTGGCGTCGCCGGTGCCGCCGGTGATCGCCGCCTGCCGGGCGGCCGCCGGAGCGGGCGTCGCGGGCACCGCTTCCGATCCCCACTGCGGCGGCGGCTGCGGCCACTCGAGCGCGAGCTGGTCGGCGATCACCCACGGCCGTGGCCCGGCCTCGTCGTCGAACACCGGCTCGCACCTCGGCGCGGGCCGCAACCGGATCGGCGGCCGGGGACCATGAGGAGCCACCTCGACAGTCGACATCTCGCACCCCAATCCTTGCGTTTGCCTTCGTTTGCCTACGACAGAGAGTCTGCCCGGAAGCGTAAAGTCGGGTCAATGCCTGTGGATAACCAGCGCCAGAAGGAACGAAGGGGATGAAACGCCGTTCGGATCACGTAGCTGCGGCGGGCAGCGTCCGCGACGCTGCGTTGCATGCGCACTCCTTCTGCCCCGGCCCGGTCACCCGCACCACGCCGGCGTCAGTGCTCAGCGCGCTGGTCGGCACCACCGCGAAATCGGACGGTGCGCGCGCTGGCGCTGTCACGCGCGGTGCGGGCGCTGCCGGGTCACGAGGGTGATCGACCGGGCGCGCCCCTACTCGGGCTCGGGTCCGTTCAGGGGGTTGTTGGCGACCCAGTCGGCGGTCTCCGCATACTTCTGCTGGATGTATTGCTCCAGCGCGGCCCGCTCGACGCGCCACTGGCCGCGCCCACCGATCTTGATCGCCGGCAGCTCGCCGCTGCGCACCATGTGATAGACCTGCGAGTCCGACACGCTCAGCTCGGCCGCCACGTCGGACAGCAGCATGAACCTGGACTCCGCCACGAAGGTCTCCCGAGAACGACGGCGCTGGAATGAGCGACGCTTCAGTTTGCCATCGTTTGCCTGCGATGGCTCTGCCAACCTTGACGCAAGACTAGTCCATCGTGATCGCGCGACCGGTCAGCGGGCTCGAATAGACCACGCTCGTCGTCACCGATCCCAGCCCCGCGATCCGACCGCTCACCTCTTCGAGGTGCCGCATCGACCGCGCCACCACCTTGAGCACGAAGCAGTCCTCGCCGGTCACGTGATGCGCCTCGATGATCTCGGGCGTCGTGTCGAGCAGCGCGTGGAAGGGCCGGTAGTTGCCGGTCGGATAGCGCAGCCGCACGAACGCCATCACGCCATAACCCACCCGCTCGGGGTCCACCGTCGCGCGGTAGCCGGCGATCACCCCGGCCTCCTCGAGCCGCCGCACCCGCTCGGTCACCGCGCTCGGCGACATCGACACCGCCCGTGCCAGCTCGGCGAAACTTGCCCGCCCGTCACGCTGCAGTTCGGCGAGCAGTGCCCAGTCCGTCCGATCCACGGTCATGCCGCCAAAATAACGTGGAATGCTCGCCCAGAACAGCCAAGCGCCGTTCGACTGCGGTGCAAATCAAGAGATCACGCCCATAATCTGGTACGCATGAAAGCCGCTGAATTCTTCGCCACCCGCCTCGCCTTCCAGACCGACGTCTCCGATGTGCACTCCGCTCTGGAAGCCGGCGAACCCGGTTTCGTGCTGGTGGACACCCGCGGCGACCACGCCTGGGAGCAGGGCCACATTCCCGGCGCGACCCGGCTGAAGGACCTGCCGGACGGCCCCGAGCCGGTGGTGACGTACTGCTGGGGTCCGGGGTGCAACGGGGCGACGAAGGCGGCGCTGATGCTCGCCGAGCGGGGGCGGGACGTGCGGGAGATGCTGGGCGGCATCGAATACTGGATTCGCGAGGGCTTTCCGGTGCGTACCGCTGCGGGTGAGGTGCGGCAGGAAGCCGACCCGCTCACCGCGCCCAGCTGCGGGTGCTGATAATGACAGCGTGCCGATCACCGAGCTGGTTCGCGTCTACCTCCCGGCCACCGTGCCGATGCTGACGACGCTGCGCGCCGACGGCCGCCTCGGCGCCGGCCCGGTGGTCGCCCACGCGGTGACCCCGGCGCTGCGTGAGTGGTACGCGGAGGGCGACGAGGAGGAGCTGGAATACGTCGCCTTCACCCGTGCCGCCCAGGCCGCCCTGCAGCTGCTGCGACACGATCCCGCCGCGCCCCGCCGCCGCGTGGTGATCGCGGCCGACGTGCCCTCCGCCGCGCTGCAGCGCGATGACGTCGAGCTCGGCTCCAGCACCGTGCGCCTGCCCGAGCCGGTGTCGCTCAAGGAGATCGCGTCCGTCCACATCGACGACGAGGACGCGGCCGACGACGTCGCGGCCGCCGCCGACGTGGTCGAGGAGGCGCTGGCCGGCGACCCGGACGCCCAGTTCACCGTCGACAGCGCCGAGGATCACGAGCTGGCCTGGTACGCCGTCTCCGAACTCGACGAGCTGCCCTAACCCACGCTCATCCAAGCCCCACGTGCGTGGGTCATGCCGCGGATCTGGTGGAAGAGCGGAATGGTCATGAGGCCATTCGACGCCCGGCCCGGAGCGTGATCAAGGACCGATTGCGGCAGGCAGCGGGTAGCCGGACCGCACGACGCTGGCAGAATGCAGCGATGCGAGCGCCGCGGTTGGAGATCGAATATTGCACCCAGTGCCGCTGGCTGATGCGCGCCGCCTGGACCGCGCAGGAGCTGCTCACCACGTTCACCCGTGACCTGGGCGAGGTCGCGCTGGTGCCGGGGATCGGCGGGATCTTCGAGATCCGGCTGGACGGCGAGACCATCTGGTCCCGCAAGGAGAGTGGCTTTCCGGAGCTGGCCGAGCTGAAGCGCCTGGTGCGCGATCGCGTGGCGCCCGACCGCGACCTGGGTCACTCCGACAAGCGCTGATCCGCGTCGTCGTCGTCCGCGGACTCGGCGCGCGGCTCGAGGGTGCGGCCGACCGCGATGATCGCGGTGATCGCGCCGACGAACAGGACGATCAGCGCGCTGTTCAGCCGGGATCCGCTGAGCATCTGCTGCACGGTCAGCTCGAGCTCGCTCACCTTGCCGGCCAGCTCGAGGACCCGGGCGCCGGCGGTGCGGGTGAGCAGTTCGCCGATCATCAGCAGCAGGCCCGGCCCGGCGCCGGCCAGCGCGAACCAGGGCCACGCGAGGCCATCACGGCGCAGCGCGAAGAACACCACCAGGCCCGCGGCCAGGCCGCTGAGCAGGGATTGGGTCAGCGAGTACCAGTTCGCCGCGCCCACCTGGGAGGCTGCCGAGTCGCCCGCGCCGAACATGCCGAACAGCACGTCCTGCGCGAAGGTCAGCAGGACACCGACGAGGAACACGGTGATCGCGGCCCAGCAGATCGCGGCCAGCACCCGAGGCGCCCGCAACCCGGCCAGGGCGCCGCCGATCGTGGCCGCCGCGGCGACGGAACCGGCTACCACCGCGTACACCCAGCCCTCGGTGTTGATCGTGATGATGCTGAGCGCGCCCAGAAGTCCGAGGACCAGCCCCGTGCCGGTGGCGATCGCGAAGCGGAGGGTCGCGCCGGCGGCGCGCCGGCGAGCGAGCGAGGTGACCACCGCGAGCGCCACCGAGGCCCCCGCGACCAGGCTGGCCGAGACCGCGCCGGGCAGCGCATAGGCCGTCGAGGTGACCTCCATCGCGGCGTCCGAGCGGCCGGTGATGGTGGCCCGCGCGGACCACAGCAGGCCCGCCATCCACAGCAAACCGGCGAAGGCGAGCGGGAGGGCGGAGAACCAGGCACGCTCGGCCGTGACGGTTGTCTCCTCCTGCGTGCTCATGGGGGTCAGGGTACGCGGCACCGGAGATCGGCCGGTGCGAGGATGAAGCGATCCCACAAGGAGATGAGGAGAACCCGAGATGGACGCCCAGACCACCGTGCCCACGCCACGGAACGAACCGGTTCGCGGTTATGCCCCCGGCAGCCCCGAGCGGGCCACTCTGCAGGCGCGGGTCGACGCGATGAAGGGCGAACGCCTCGACCTGACCATGACCATCGGCGGCCGCCAGGCGATGGCCGGCGGCGAGCCGATCGAGGTCGTGCAGCCGCACCGCCGGCACGAGGTGCTCGGGCAGATGGGCAACGCGTCCAAGGCCGACGCGGCTGCCGCGGTCGCCGCCGCCAAGAGCGCCGCGCCGGAGTGGCGGGCACTGCCCTATGCCGAGCGCGCCGCGGTCTTCCTGCGCGCCGCCGAGATGCTGGCCGGCGGCTGGCGCGACACGCTCAACGCGGCCACCATCCTGGGCCAGTCGAAGTCCTGCTACCAGGCGGAGATCGACGCGGCCTGCGAGCTGATCGACTTCCTGCGCTTCAACGCCGCCTTCGGTGAGCAGATCCTCGCCGAGCAGCCGCAGTCGTCGCCGGGCGTGTGGAACCGCTTCGACCACCGCCCGCTCGAGGGTTTCGTCTATGCGATCACGCCGTTCAACTTCACCGCCATCGCCGGCAACCTGCCCTCCGCGCCGGCCCTGATGGGCAACACGGTGATCTGGAAGCCGTCGCCCACCCAGCAGCTCTCCGCGCACTACACGATGCGGCTGTTCGAGGCGGCCGGCCTGCCGCCCGGCGTGATCAACCTGCTCACCGGCGACGGGCTCGCGGTGTCCGACGTGGTGCTCGCCGACCCGCACCTGGCCGGCATCCACTTCACCGGCTCCACCGCCACCTTCCGGCACCTGTGGAAGGAGGTCGGCAGCAACATCGAGCGCTACCGGTCCTATCCGCGGCTGGTCGGCGAGACCGGCGGCAAGGACTTCGTCTTCGCGCACCCGAGCGCCGACGTGGACGCCCTGCACACCGCTCTGGTCCGGGGCGCCTATGAATACCAGGGACAGAAGTGCAGTGCCGCCTCGCGGGCCTACATTCCGCGGTCCATCTGGGAGGGCGGCCTGCGCGATCGGCTCGCGGCCACGGTCGCCTCCATCCGGTACGGGGATGTCACCGAGCTCTCCACCTTCGGCGGTGCGGTGATCGACGGCCGCGCGTTCGCCAAGCACGCGGCGGCGCTGGACCGGATCAAGAACAGCGCATCGTGCACGGTGCTGGCCGGCGGCACCGCGGACGACAGCGAGGGCTGGTTCGTCGCGCCGACGCTGGTCGAGTCGACCGACCCGACACATGAGATCTTCACGACCGAGTTCTTCGGACCGATCCTGGGCGTCCACGTCTACGAGGACGGTGACTTCGAGGCGGCGATGGCGCAGGCGGAGTCGGTGTCGCCCTACGCACTGACCGGATCGATCTTCGCGACCGACCGGCGGGTGCTGGACGGGGCGGCCGGAGCCCTGCGCTTCGCGGCCGGCAACTTTTATCTCAACGACAAGCCGACCGGCGCGGTGGTCGGTCAGCAGCCCTTCGGCGGCGCCCGGGGGAGCGGGACCAACGACAAGGCAGGGTCCGTCTTGAACCTGTATCGGTGGGTCTCGCCCCGAACGATGAAGGAGACCTTCGAACCGCCGGTCGAATGGCGCTACCCCCACATGGGGTGATTGTCCGCTATAGGAGCCGCTGCGTTAATTCGCGAATCAGCAACGTGGCGGCTCCGCCCATTTTGTTAGGGTTGCTCACCGCGAACGCCGTCTGGGCGATTCAGTGTGCCATCTTATCGCGTGACACTGATCCACATGGGTAAAACGCCCGGTCACGACCCTCGTGGTCGGACTGTCTGTGCGGGACAGTCGCATGTGGAGACGCAAAATGGACGGATCGGGCGAAATCCTGGACGTCGAGCGAACAAAGTGGCAGCTTAGAAGCCATGCCCGACTCTCAAATCAACCCAACAGCTGCCGCCCTTCTGGGCCTGCTCCACGAAGGCCCGATGACCGGTGGACAGCTCATGGCGGCCGCGGAACGCCGCCTCGGGCCCTACTGGTCGATGACGCGGAGCCAGGTCTACCGCGAACTACCCGTGCTCGCCGAGATGGGATACGTCCGACTCGGCAAGCCGGGGCCACGGTCCAGCCAGCCCTATGCCATCACCGCCGCCGGCAAGCGTGCCTTCAGCCGGTGGCTCGCCGAGTCCCCAGGTCGTGACGCGATCCGAAACCCGGTCGCGTTGCGGGTCGCCTTCGGCCAGCAGCATTCGAGCAACCAGCTGAAGACGCTCTACACCGGCGCCAACGAATACCATTCGGAGGCTCTGGCCATGGCCCGCGAGCAGGCCAAGGAAGCCAAGAAGGCGGGGGACGCCTATGGCGCCGCCGCCCTCGAGTTCGCCGTGGCGTACCACAAGGCCGCGCTGAACTGGCTCAAGGTCGCACCCGCCGAGTAAGTCGTCCAGGAGCCGCCCGGCCGGTCGAACGGCCGGGCGGCGTAGTCTTGACCGTTGTGAGTGCAGCCGAATTCCCCGAACAGCTCAAAGCCCTCGACGCCACCCTGCGCAACATCGAGAACGTCCTGGACGTCGACAAGCTGCGGCGGAACAAGGCGGAGCTCGAGGAGCAGGCCTCGGCCCCCGACCTCTGGGACGACCAGGCCCGGGCGCAGGAGGTCAACTCCCGCCTGTCATACGTGTCCGGTGAGATCGCCCGGATGGAAAAGCTGCGCACCCGCCTCGACGACGCCGGGCTGCTGCTCGAGATGGCCGTGGCGGAGGGCGACGAGGGCTCGATCGCCGAGGTCGGCACCGAGATCACCGCGTTGCACAAGGCCATCGAGGAGATGGAGGTCCGCACTCTCCTCTCCGGTGAATACGACTCCCGTGAGGCCGTGGTGGCCATCCGGGCCGGCGCCGGTGGCGTGGACGCCGCCGACTTCGCCGAGATGCTGATGCGGATGTACCTGCGCTGGGCCGAGCGCCACGGCTACCCGACCGAGGTCTACGAGACGTCGTACGCCGAGGAGGCCGGCCTCAAGTCGGCGACCTTCGCGGTCAAGGTGCCCTATGCCTACGGGACGCTCAGCGTCGAGTCGGGCACCCACCGGCTGGTCCGGATCAGCCCGTTCGACAACCAGGGTCGCCGGCAGACCAGCTTCGCCGGCGTCGAGGTGATGCCGGTGGTCGCGCAGACCGACCACATCGACATCCCGGAGAACGAAATCCGCATCGACGTGTACCGGTCGTCGGGGCCTGGTGGACAGAGCGTTAACACCACCGACTCCGCGGTGCGCCTGACGCACATCCCCACCGGCATCGTCGTGACGTGTCAGAACGAGAAGTCACAGCTGCAGAACAAGGCCTCCGCGATGCGGGTGCTGCAGGCGCGGCTGCTCGAGCGCAAGCGCCAGGAGGAGGAGGCCAAGATGGCCGGCCTCAAGCACGACACCACCGGTTCCTGGGGTGATCAAATGCGCTCCTACGTGCTGCATCCGTACCAAATGGTCAAGGATCTCCGCACCGAGTACGAGGTCGGAAACCCGTCGTCGGTCTTCGACGGCGACCTCGATCTGTTCATCCAGGCGGGCATCCGGTGGCGGAAGCAGACGCAGCTCGCGGAGTGAGCGAGCCTCACCTCGGGGTGTGCTGGTGCACATGATGCGGACCAGCCGACTTGGCGTTTCCGTTACACCGCGTAGACTCCACTCCCGTGATTCAGCTCGAGAACGTGACGAAGACGTATCCGAAGGCGTCTCGGCCGTCGTTGGACGATGTCAACGTCGGTATCGAGAAGGGTGAGTTCGTCTTCTTCATCGGCCCCTCCGGTTCCGGCAAGTCGACCATCATCAAGCTCCTGCTGCATGAGGTCGCCCCGAGTCGCGGCACCGTGACGGTCAACGCGAAGGACGTCACCTCCCTGCGGTCCTGGAAGATCCCGCACTTCCGCCGCTCGATCGGCTGCGTCTTCCAGGACTTCCGGCTGCTGCCGAACCGGACGGCGTACGAGAACGTGGCTTTCGCCCTCGAAGTGATCGGCAAGACCAAGGCCGTGGCGCGCCGGGTCGTCCCCGAGGTGCTCGAGCTGGTCGGCCTGGGTGGCAAGGAGCACCGCTACCCGCACGAGCTCTCCGGCGGTGAGCAGCAGCGTGTCGCGGTGGCCCGGGCGTTCGTCAACCGGCCGCTGATCCTGCTGGCCGACGAGCCCACCGGAAACCTCGACCCGGACACCTCCATCGAGATCATGCGGCTGCTGGACCGGATCAACCGCACCGGCACGACGGTCGTGATGGTCACCCACGACTCCAACATCGTGAACCAGATGCGTCGCCGGGTCATCGAGATCGAGAGCGGGCGAATCGTCCGCGACCAGGCGCGCGGCGTCTACGGCTGACAGTCCCCGTCCCCTGATCTTCAGCTAGACGCGAGGTCCCGGAAGGAACCCCCCGATGCGTTTGAAATACGTCCTCAACGAGGTCCTGGTCGGTCTGTGGCGCAACGTCACCATGACCATCGCCATGATCATCACCATGTCGGTCTCGTTGACGATGCTGGGCGCGAGCATCCTGCTCTACATGCAGGTCGACCGGATGAAGGACTTCTACTACGGCGAGATCGAGGTCTCGATCTTCCTCCGGGAGGACGTCACCGAGGCGCAGCGCACCGCCATCAACCAGGCGATCGACGCGAACCCGCTGACCGAGTCGCAGACGTACGAGTCGCGGGCCCAGGCGTTCGAGAAGTTCAAGGTGCTCTGGCGTGACTCGCCCGACTTCATCAAGTCGGTCGGCCCGGACAGCCTGCCCGAGTCGTTCCGGGTCAAGCTGAAGGACCCGGAGAAGTACGCCACCTTCAACGAGCAGATGCAGGGGCTGCAGGGCATCCAGGACATCGTCGACCAGCGCGAGTTGCTCAAGAAAGTCTTCGACATCTTCAACTCGGTCCAGGTGATGGCCCTCGTGGTGGCTGGGGTGATGGCCTTGGCCGCGTTGCTGCTGGTTGGCAACACCATCCAGGTCGCGGCCTATAGCAAACGCCGAGAAGTGGCGGTGATGAAGCTCGTCGGAGCCTCGAACTGGTTCATCCAGGCGCCGTTCGTGCTCGAGGCGGTGGTGGCCGGCCTGATCGGCTCGACACTGGGCTTCATCTTCCTGTTCGTCAGCAAGGTGGTGCTGCTCGACGGCCGATTGCAGGCGCTGACGAACGTGCTGACCCCGATCCCGAACAGCAACGTGTGGCTGATGCTGCCCCTCCTTGCCGGCGTGGGCTCACTGGTCAGCGCGATCACCGCGTGGATCACCCTGCGCTTCTACCTGCGCGTCTAGCTGCGGTAACAGCCTTCCCAATAGCCGCATCCCGGGCCGGGACGCGGCTATTGGGCGTTTTACGTCATTGGGGCGGATAGCCGGAGTACGGTGCGGATGTGGGGTCCAGACGACATAGCCGGGTTTCCTGCCTGTTGATCGTGACCTGTGCCGCCGTGCTCTCGCTCTTCGGGCCGGCCCCGGCAGCCGCCGATCCCCAGGACGACGCGAAGCGTGCCGCGCGCGCCGTGGACAAGGCCGAAGCGGTCCTCGAGGACGCCACCGAGGTCGCCCGTGGCGCCGCCCGCAGGCTCGAAGCCGCCACCGCCGCGCTGCCCGCCGCCCGCCAGAAGGTGGCCACCGCGCGCGGCCTCGTCGCCGCCGCCCGGGTCGAGGCGAACACCGCCCGCCGCAAGGCCGACGCCGCCCGCGCCTCCTGGGAGAAGACCGCCGGCCAGTTCGAGAAGGTCCAGGACCAGGTCGCCCAGGCCCGTGACCGGGTCGACGAGATCGCCTCGGCCAGCTACATGGGCGGCAACATCGCCGCGATCAACGTGCTGGTCGGCGCCACCGGGCCGCAGGACATCATGGACCGGATGGGCCTGGTCGACCAGGTCATGCAGAAGCAGCAGGAGAGTGTCGACGAGGTCGTGGCGGCCCGGCGGGCCGCGCGTACCCAACAGGACCGGGCCGGGCTCGCCAAGCGTGCCGCCGAGGCCGCCGAGCGGGAGGCCACCGACAAGCTGGCCATCGCCCGCGACGCCGAGGAGGCGGCCAAGGACGCCCAGCTCGCGGTGATCACGCTGGCCAACAGCCGGGCCGCGGCGCTGCGGGTCGCCAGCACCCAGCGGGCCACGGTGCTGGCCAGATATCGCGCCGCGCAGGACGAGGAGCAGCGCGTGGTGGCGGCTCTGCAGGCCTGGGAGACCAAGCAGGGCGGCAGCGGCTCCTACCGCGGCACCTATCGGGGCGGAATGCTGCTGATGCCGGTGCACGGATGGAAGTCCAGCGACTTCGGCGCGCGTTTCGACCCGTACTACCGCGTCTGGCAGCTGCACGCCGGCGTCGACATCGCGGCCGGCGGCGGCTCACCGATCCACGCGGCGGCCGACGGGCGGGTGATCCGGGCCGGCTGGAGCGGTGGCTACGGCAACTACACGTGCATCAGCCACGGCGACAGGTTCTCCACCTGCTACGGACACCAATCCAAGATCGGCGTGTACGTGGGCGAGTTCGTGCGCCGCGGCGAGGTGATCGGGCGGGTCGGGTCCACCGGCGCGTCCACCGGCGCCCATCTGCATTTCGAGACGCGCATCAACGGCGTACCGAAGAATCCCTTGAAATATCTCCCTTCCTGCCTCTGTTAGGTTTGGGTCTTCAACCCCGTCCTCTTCAGGAGATGAGTCAGGCATGCCGCGCGAACAGGGGCGCAAGGTCGTGGCCTCCAACCGCAAGGCGCGGCACGACTACACCATCATCGACACCTACGAGGCCGGCATGATGCTCACCGGCACCGAGGTGAAGTCGCTGCGGGCCGGGCGGGCGTCGCTGGTCGACGCGTTCGGCCACGAGAACAACGGCGAGATCTTCCTGCACGGGATGCACATCCCGGAGTACACGCAGGGCACCTGGACCAATCACGAACCGCGCCGGGTGCGCAAGCTGCTGCTCAACCGCGAGGAGATCCACAAACTGCAGGGCAAGCTGCGCGACGACGGCGTCACCCTGGTGCCACTCTCGGTCTATTTCAACAATGGGTACGCGAAGGTCGAGCTCGGCCTGGCCAAGGGCAAGAAGAGCTACGACAAGCGGCAGGACCTGGCCGCCCGTGACGCGCAGCGGGAGATCGCGAAAGCCGTGGGCCGCCGTAGCAAAGGCATGGAGTGATCACTAAGGTCTGACGCCATGGCGTTCCTGTCGCGGCATCGAAATGTGCTGGTCGTCGCGTTGGTGGTGGTCTGCATCGGTGTCTCCGGCGTGGTCGCGCGGCTCACCGCCGCGCCCGACCCGGGTCCGGCTTTGATGGTGATGCCGGCGCTCGCCACCCCGGCGTCGTCCCCGTCGCCGTCGCCGTCTCTCTCCGCCTCACCCTCCGCGTCCCCGTCCCTGTCCCGCACGCCGGTGACCCGCCGGACGCCGTCCCGCAAGCCCTCGGCGGCCTCGTCGAAATCGCCGGCGGCTGCGCCGGACCTCGCGGCCCGGATGTTCGCCTCGGCCGGGCGGCGCGGCTCGGTGCGCGGTGTGGTCGTGGTGGCAAATCAGGGTACGAGCACAGCGCCGTGGACCGTCGTGCTCGTGGCGCCCGGCGTGCGCGTCACCTCGGTGGGCGGCGCCGAGTTCGCGGTCTCCGGTGACACGGTGACCTTCAGCGGACCGTCGCTGTCGCCGGACGAAACAGTCACCTTCCGCTTCTCCGGCGCGGTGCGCGGCCAGATGGGCCCGATCACCTGCCGCGTCGGCTCGCGGACGTGCGAGGTCAGCACGCGAGGGATACCGGGATGATCCTTCCCCGGTGACGCGTTAAGCTAAGGGGTCCGCGCAGTGCGGGCATCGTCCGCGCGAGCGGGCACAACGAGGGGGTGACTGGTTTCGACTTCGTCCGTGGAGACAGGGGAAGCGAGCCGAGGAAGCCGACGTCGTCTCGAGAATCGGTCGTCGGAAAACAATAAGCGCCAAGCAGGATAGCGCTGACTCTTACGCTCTCGCCGCCTGAGGCAAGTAGCGGAGTCTGGTGGTCTGGGAGTACCTCCGGCCCAGTAACCGCCATCAGCTAGGAGGTTGGCCGATCGGACCCGGTCGCGGGGTCCGTTAGGCGAGATTAATCAGCGACTGGGCCCGTCACACCAACTTGCTCATGTGATTGGTGGGGCCGAGTAGAGGCATAGTGAGCTGCGCTCGGAGAAGCCCTGACAAAACAACGAAGGACCCGGGTTCGATTCCCGGCACCTCCACGCTGCTAGTTCCGGGGGCGACCCCCGGAGGCCCCACGTTACGGTGGCCGCTCCCTTTGGGGGCGGTCACCGTTTTTTGGTGGTTGAGGTTGTCATGCGTGGCCCAGCTTGGGGGGTGGGCCGTGCCTGGAGACCTGGGGATCTGCGCGACCGGGGCAGGGGATCGGCAGGCCCGAGCGTCTGATCGAGAACCTCGCCGGTTATTGGTCCCGGCGGATGACCGACGAGCATCATCTCGTCTTCACCATCCGCGCGACGAACTGTGGCGCCGACCATCGAGGGCAGGCGCCACAGTTCTGCGTGGGGCCGACTAAGGCCGGCCTCGCCGGTGGCGGTCGATCGGCTGCCCATCGGTGCCGTTGAAGAAGCGCCACCCGTTCGTCTCTGGATGTTGCCGGGCGGGATTCAGGCTTCGTACGACCTCGACTGCGGCGTTGCTCGGGCTCGGAAAAGTCTTGATCAGGTCGGCCTTAGGCGCATCGGTGATGCGGAGGCGTTCAGTTTCCAGATTCAGGAAGCCGGACACCCTATTTCGGCGATAGACCACATGGACCGCGATCTCGTCCGTGCCGGTCGTCGGAGTGGACGTGAGTGGGGTGGCCTGTTTCGGTTGAACAGTTGATGCCGCCACCAGCCGATCGACGGCAACCGCCACGCTGACGCCCGCGATCTTTGCAGCGAACGTGATCTTCTCGAACGCGTCATCGCTGATCTCTACTGTCATCAAGCTTCCTCCAGGGATTGGTGCCCTGACTCCGATCCGCCCGGCGCCGGGCGCGTCGGTTCGGACATGCAAATCTTCGGTCTCACAAACTATCTATAGATAGATTTTGGTTGTCAAGTGCAGGGCCCGTCGGCCGGGGTGAGCTGCCGGTGTCGGGGCTTAGGTCCTTTTCAGGTGGGTGTTGATTCTGGTTGCGGCGTCGCCGGTTAGGTAGGCGACGGAGCGGCCTTGGGGGGTTCGCAGGCGCAGCCAGGGGATCGTGCGCTCGTCTGCTGTCGGGCTTTCCTTGCTTTGTTGGATCTTCGCTTGGGGGACCAGCGCCGACCAGAGGAAAGTGTCGATGGTGCCGGGGCGGTGGCGCACCAGGCCGCGGTCGTAGCAGTAGAGGGTGTAGGCGGCGGTGTTGGGCGGCGCCAGGCGATTGTTGCGGTGGTGATCGCCAGCAGCATGAGCGTTGTGCCGGCGGGCAGGTGCCAGGGCAGGGCGGCCAGGCCGAGGAAGAAGAGTGGGGCGGAGATTCGCAGCGTCACCCACGGGCCTGGGTCGTGCTCGTTGACCGTCTGCTCGGCGCCTCGGCAATCGCCGAGGCCGGCTGCCGCGTCACGCACCGGGTCGGGGACGCTCATCGGTCCATCGTGGACCTCGAGGTCAATGAGCGGCCGTGTCGCGGGCGCCGTCGATCGCCTTGCAGATCGTGGTCAGCTGGTCGAGGAACCGGGGCAGCCGGGTCGAATCCAGCCAGGCCGTCGTGGCGGTCAGGTGCCGGCCGGTCACGGTCAAGGCGTCGATCGTCGAGCTGCTCAACGCCTGGAAGGCGGCCGGGGGAAGCCGGTCGATGCCGTTGTGGCGTTTCGCGAAGACCCGACGTCTGAGCTCGGACCTCGGCTGGTCGGTGGCGAGCGTGACGCGGCAGATGGTGACCGCTTCCTCGTCCACTTCGCGCCAGTCGAGGACGATCTCGTAGCCCTCATGCTCGCCGTGCAGGCTGCACTCGCTGCCCGGGCCCGGCACGTCGCTCAATGTGAAGCCGGCGGTGGCTGCCCAGGCATCGAGGGCGCTGTTCCGGCGGTCCGCTGCTCGGCGGACCCAGGCGTGGAACACGATGGCCAGCACGGCGGTCCCCAGGACCGAGATGAGCAGATTCCCCACGGTCTGCCTCCTGACAGATGCATGCTGTTACGCATTCTATGGCCGGGCTCTCACGTCGAATCCCTCGCGCGCGATGTCGGCACAGGCCTACGGTCGGAGACGAGTCCAAGATTTCTGGAGGCGCGGCATGGGAACGATCACCACCAAGGACGGCACGGAGATCTTCTTCAAGGACTGGGGTTCGGGGCAGCCGATCGTGTTCAGCCATGGGTGGCCGCTGTCGGCCGACGACTGGGACACCCAGATGCTGTTCTTCCTGCAGCACGGTTATCGGGTGATCGCGCACGATCGGCGCGGGCATGGGCGGTCCACGCAGACCTCTGACGGCCACGACATGGATCACTACGCCGACGACCTGGCCGAGCTGACCGCCCACCTCGACCTGCGCGACGCGGTGCACGTCGGGCACTCCACCGGCGGCGGCGAGGTGGCGCACTACATCGGCCGGCACGGCGAGAGCCGAGTCGCCAAGGCGGTGCTGATCAGCGCCGTGCCGCCGATCATGGTGCAGACCGAGGCCAACCCCGGCGGCCTGCCCAAGAGCGTCTTCGACGGGCTTCAGGCCCAGCTCGCGGCCAACCGCTCCGAGTTCTATCGCGCGCTGCCGTCCGGGCCGTTCTACGGCTTCAACCGCGACGGCGTGGAGTCCTCCGAGGCGATCATCGAGAACTGGTGGCGCCAGGGCATGATGGGCGGCGCGAAGGCGCACTACGACGGCATCGTCGCCTTCTCACAGACCGACTTCACCGAGGACCTCAAGTCGATCACCGTCCCGGTGCTGGTCATGCACGGCGACGACGACCAGATCGTGCCCTTTGCGGACTCCGCTCCGCTCTCCGCGAAACTGGTTCGGAACGGCACGCTGAAGACCTATGCCGGTTTCCCGCACGGCATGCCCACCACCCAGGCCGACACCATCAACGCCGACCTGCTGGCCTTCATCCGGTCCTGACCGCGCTGACGACCGCGGCGTGACCGCTCTAGGGCAGGTCGATCGGCAGCTTGATGCCGTCCAGGGCGTGTTGGCACGGGCACGTGCGCTCGGTGGGCAGCCGAGTCACCGCGTCCAGCAAGACCTCCCGCAGCCGGGCGGTGTTGTCCGCGAACACCTTGAAGACCTCGTCCTGGGTCACGCCGTGGTCGCCCTCGACGCCCGCGTCCAGGTCGGTGACCAGGGCGATCGCCGTGTAGCAGAGGGCCAGCTCGCGGGCCAGCACGGCCTCCGGGTGGCCGGTCATGTTCACGATCGAACCGCCGATCGCGGTGAACCAGCGCGACTCGGCCCTGGTCGAGAACCGCGGGCCCTCGATCACCACCATCGTGCCGCCGTCCACCGCGTGCACCGGCGCCGCCGCGGCGAGCACTGCCTCCCGCCCGCTCGGGCAGTACGGGTCCGCGAACGACACGTGCACGGCGCCCTGCTCGTAGTACGTCTGCGCGCGCCCACTCGTACGGTCGATCAGTTGATCTGGCACCACAAAGGTCCCCGGACCGAGGTCGGGCCGCAGGCCACCGACCGCGCACGGCGCGACGATCTGGCGCACGCCGAGCGACCGCAGCGCCCACAGATTCGCCCGATAGGGGATCCGGTGCGGCGGGAAACGGTGGTCCCGGCCATGTCGCGGCAGGAACGCCACCCGGCGCCCACCCACCTCGGCGATCGTGATGCGGTCCGACGGCGCACCGTAGGGCGTGGACACGTCGACTTCGTGAGCATCCTCGAGCAGTGCGTAAAGGCCGGATCCGCCGATCACACCGATCTCTGCCGCTGCGGGTGGATGGTTCATGCGCAGACCTTATCGGTGGCCGGAACCGCAAGCTATGGTGCGATGCATGGCGTTGCTCGCTCTCCCATCGCACGGTGTCGTGCACATGGCGGCTCGGGCGTGGCTGTCGGCCACGGGTGCTTCCCGGAGGCATCGTGTATAGCGAGGGCGCACGGATCGGAGGGCGGTCGATGGAGTCGATGACCGGCCAGCTGTTGGTCGCGACTCCGACCCTCAAGGACCCCAACTTCGACCGTACGGTGGTCCTGCTCGTCGCGCACGAGACCGGCGGCGCCCTCGGCGTCGTGCTCAACCGGGCGACCGAGGTCCCGGTGTCCGACGTGCTGGGCAACTGGGGTGAGCTGGCCGGCGACCCGGCGGTGCTCTTCGAGGGCGGCCCGGTCCAGCCGGAGTCCGCGATCTGCCTGGCCCGCACCCGCCCCGAGATCAAGAAGAGAGTCTCCGGCTTCCACCAGGTGGCCGGCGCCCTCGGCACGGTCGACCTGTCCGCGGACCCCGACCGCCTTCGCGACAGCGTGTCCGGAATAAGGGTCTTCGCGGGGTACTCGGGCTGGTCCCCGGGCCAGCTGGAAGACGAGATCTCGTCCGGTTCGTGGTTCGTCTTCGACGCCCTGCCCGGCGACCCGTTCGTCACCCGTCCGGACGACCTGTGGGCCATGGTCCTGCGCCGCCAGGGCGACATCCTGGCCGCGGTGGCCCACTTCCCCCCGGACGTGTCGCTGAACTGACCGGAGCCCCCTCCCACGGTCGCGGTGGGCGGGTGTGTACTATTCCGTAGGTGCCTGGGGCGACCCAAGGCGCTTGCAAGGGGCTGTGGCGCAGCTGGTAGCGCACCACACTGGCAGTGTGGGGGTCAGGGGTTCGAGTCCCCTCAGCTCCACCCTATGTGGCAGTACGCGAACCGTACTGCTGGCGGGTAGTTGATCAAGGGCTGGCTCTAGGGTCAGCCCTTGGCCGTTGCCGGCGGGGGAATGCGGAAGCGTGGGATGACGCTGTCGTCGGCTTGTATCTCGATGTCTTCGATGAGGGCTTCGAACAGGGCCTCCTTGGCTTTGTGGCCGCCCGTGCTCGACGTGCCGCCGGCGTTCTTCACACAGCCGATCGCTGAGACTCACGAGGGCTTCTTCCGATCGTTACGCCGCGCCGCGATCGCCGACCGGCGACGAGCTCGAGCGATCGCCCACGTGGCGCACGACTTGGCCGAGCACGCGTCACGTGCCGGTCGGGAACATCCCACATCTCCCGATAAGCGGGCTCAGGCCGATCAGCAATGTCGTCGACGTCCTCGAACAACACGGCATCGTCGTGATCCGCCTGCCGCTCGGCATGCGGACGTCGATGCATTCTCGTTGCCACTCCGAGACCATCCGGTCGTGGTCCGCTTCAGCGCGCGGCTGGAGACGAGTAAAGCCCCTACCTCTCGGAGCTCCGAAAAACCACGCCGCCTCCTCGACTTCCTCGAACATCCGGCGGGCCGGAAAGCCCGGAAGCGACTACCGGTAGGCGTCATCAAAGGAATCGCTGCTGCGGCCTGAACCGAGTTTCGGTCTCGCCCTACGGCGTTGAGAGTGTGCTAGGACTGACTGTTCCGGCCTCAGCACCCCCCAGCCGGAGCAGGCCGCGGGCACAACGCCTTCTGTGGCGGCGTGTAACCCAGGAACACAGGAATGTGGCATAGCCGTAGCACTACGTCGAGGCATGATGCCGCTGCTGTGATACGAGTTTGGTACCCCATTTCGGCGGCGGTCTCGGCCACCGCGTGGACGGCGCGCCATCCGGCGAGGTCACAGAAGTCGAGACAGGAGAAATCCAGTTCCACGCCGCCGCCGTATTGGCCATCGATGAGGCCACAGATCTGCCGGTAGAAGGTGGACGCGGTGCCGAAGTCGAGATCCCCGGTCACCGTGACGGTAAGAATGCCGGAGGGGTGCCAGGTGTCGGAAATGGTGATCAGTGTGGCCGTGTCCACGGGGGAGGCGGACGCGGCAATGGTGCGGCCCGCTTCGCGAATTTGGTACGCGCCGTCGGAGTCTGGGGGCATGGTTCCGCCTTGGCTGCTCGTCGCATGCCAGGGTCCGGGGCAGCGGTTCGTGAAACGAAACCGCGCCTTGCATTCTAGGGTGGTCGAGGCCTTACCCGGCATTGATGTGTCGGCGTACGGCGACCGGATGACAGGATGTTCCGGTTTTGCTGTCCGGTCACCGGCGATCGAGCGCGACCGGGACCGAGAGCCGTGGCCAGGCGATACCGAGATCATTTCCTCTCCCGGTGCGGTGTGCTGTGGTGCTGTGGTGTTGTGCGGGTCATGATCAGGGGATCGTGTGATTCACCCTCGAGAGTGGTGTTGCCCCGGTTGTCTGACAGCCGGGGCGACAAGGCTCAGAATGGCTCAGATCCGGCATTGTGCTGATGACGAGTCGATGGTGAGGCGGTAGCCGAGCAGCAGACGGGTGCCGGTGGCGTCGGTGGTCACCTTGCAACTGGTGCAGGCCCGCCTGATGAGCCACAACCCATGCTGGTCGAGCCGGCTGGTGCCGGGTGAACGGGGCGGTAGGTAGGTATCGGGAATACCGGGACCGTGGTCGGTGATTTCGCACCACAGATGGTCGGCGTGCCGCCAGAGCAACAGTTGACCGTGGCCGCCGCCGTGGCGGGCGACGTTCGTCATCGCTTCGTACACGGCCAGCATGAATAGGTACAGGTCGTCACCGGCCAGGTCTCGGCTGGCGCAGACAACCCGTACCCGAACCGCTTCGGTGAGATGCCTCGCGGCTCGCCCGGCCGTTGATCCTGGGCCGCGTCCTCGTCGGTGCGTTTCTGGTCCGACGCGTACGGCGGGCTTCATAACATCGGGATGCGACGATGAGGGTGTGACAAGGCTCGCTTTGGCCGGCGTGGTGACAGCGTGGGCTGGTGCGGTGTTCGTGGTGCTTGTGCCCATCTGGTTCCTGGTCCGCTTCGTGGATCGCCGCGCGGCCCGCCACTTTCCCGAAGTGACCGTGGACCCCTACCATGCGATCGCCGCGGCGAAGTCGCCCTCGGACGGCGACATCTACGCGACTGCGGCGGCCGCGCTCCTGGTCGCCGGACTGATCACCGTCAGCTCCGAAGGCCTGGTGGCGGTGACGGAACGCGGCAATGACCCCGCCTACGAACCGCAGCATCCCATCGAGGCGGCCCTGTTGGAATGCTTCCGCAGCTCCCGGGCGCCGGTTGCCCTCTCGAAGATCCAGGTGGCTGACGAAGTGCACCAGCGGCGCGACGCCTTCCTGAAGTCGGAGTACAGAAGAATGCCCCGCTGGGCTCGCCGTCAGGTCGACGCCCTGGCATGGATTGCAGCCCTGACCGTGCTGGCGCTCTCGTTGTTCTACGCCATCCAGATGACGTACCTCGGTGCACTGCGCCCGGGCAACGTGGGCGAGTTCCTTCTGCTGATCGTGCCGTTCGTGGTCCTCTGGCTGTTGATCATCGTTCCACTCGGGTGGTTCGTCATCAAGGTCTGGCCGGAGCGCCGGGATCTGTTCAAGGAGTACTGCGCGGCGCAGCCTCCGCATCCGGCCTACAAGGCGCTCAGCGGCGAGCGTCGGAAACGGCTGAACGCCAGCCGGGTCTACCGAACGCCGGTGGAGCTGGAGGAGGCGGCTCAGCGGCAGCGCGAGGCCCACTGGGAAACCGGGACGGACACCTTCTAGTCGTGATAGGGATCAACCAAAGGTCCTCAGGCGGCGTGCCACTGCCAATGGTTCCTATGCCAGATCGAGTGCGCTTTCGCCGGCTAGTGAGTGAGTCGACGATCCACCCCGTGAAACTGCAGGTCAGGGTCGGCGGTACGAGCCGGAACTGGTGAGCCGCGGCGCGGGTGCACACGACTCCGACGAGCCCGCAGTCCGGGACACCCCGGTGATTGTCCAGTGACGCAACGGCGCGGGGCTCCAGATCTCGCGTCGGTTCTCGCCGCCACGCCGACGCTGCGGGACGGGCTGGTGCGGAGGACACGTTGAAAATGGGGGCCGTCCTTGGTGAACAGGCATGCCGCGTCCACCTCGACCGCCGGATGTTGCCGGCCGAGGTCGGCCGCGGCCCACCAGTGCGTGGTGGCGCGGCGTCCGTCGAGCAGCCCGGCCTGGGCGAGGACAAAGGCGCCGGTGCAGATCGACACGGTACGGGCGCCCCGGGCGCTCGCCGCGCGGCCACACCGGGTACCACCCACGACGCCGTCCAAGGCGAGGACGGCGACGATGTGCGGCTCATCGGCCATGGGTGCTCCACACGGTGCCTCGAGGCTCGAACTCGAGAACCTCGGCGATCATGACAGCGAGGTCGGGGCCGAACTCGCGATCGAGCACGTGCAGGGCGAGGTCGATGCCGGAGGTGCTGCCGGCGGACGAGATCAGATCACCGTCGTCGACCACTCGTGCGTTCTTCACCACCGCGCCGCTCTCCGCGAGCTGGTCCCGTACCGTGTGATGGGTGTTGCAAGGCCGTCCCCTGGTGAGGCCTGCGGCCGCCAGGAGCAGGGCGCCTGTGCAGACCGAGCCGATCACCAGGTGACGGCGGGCGGCCGCCGAGATCGCGCGGGGCAGGTGCCCCTGCTTGATCTCGTGCGCCACGCCGGGCTGGTCCGGTCCGGTCGGTCCCCCGCCGGGTACGAGGAGCAGATCGGCGTCGCGCGGTGACCATCCGTTCTGCACGACGATCTTGGTGCCGCCGAGCGCGCTGACGGTCCGGGGGACGGTGCTGGTGACGTACCGGACGGCGACGGCTCCTCCGGTGGCGAAGCCGGCGATCGTGAAGGCCTCGTTCGGGCCGATGAAGTCCTGTTCGGCCACGCCGTCGAAGAGCACCATCTGGACGCGGAACGGGCGGGTCGGCGACCAGCCTCCGGACCGGGCCGCGGCCGGCGCAGCCATGGTGGTCGCGGCGATCGTTCCGGTGCCGGCTGCCGCGGCTGTACGGAATAGGGTTCGGCGTTGCACGGCTTTTCTCCTGACGTCGACGGCGATGGATCAGAGTTCCCCGTGCGCGCCGGTCACAGGAAAGCAGCCGGCGAGCCAATCGGCGTCCGTTTCCCGCCACACCGCCGGGAAGTTTCCGCCGTGTCATCAGTCGCCGTTGCGGCACGTGAAGTTCCCAGGAATCCGCTTCCGCTCCGTCCAACGGCGATCGGCACCGGTAGGTCCGTGAACGCGCGCCTCATCGACGGCGATCAATGTCTCCCTCAAGCCCGGGCCGAGACAGATCGTCGGTCGCGTGTCGCGCGGCCGCCACTCTGTGAAGGGATCCCTGCTCCGGCCGATCAGGGAGCGATTCCCACGCCGTCGATCCGGCTCCACCGGCGCTCCTGCGCTGCGGTCATCGCGGGCCAGCGGATGTTGCCGTCCCGGGGCCGGATCTTCGAGGCGAACGGCGAGGGATTGAACGAGGGGTCGTAGAAGCATCCGCTTTCGTAGGTGCGGTCGAAGGCGGTGCACGACTTTGCGATCGAGTGCGGGGTCGGCTTGCGGCCGGAGCGCACCCACGTGTCGAGCGCGGAGATGGAGTTGGCGTACTCGGCGTTGCTCAGCTCACCGTGCTCCGCCTCGGTCGTGAACGTCTGCACGAGAAGTCTGCTCTGGCCCGCATGTCGGACGGTCGCCCGGTAGGCCGCCTCGTGTTCGACGAAGACCGACGGGTCGCCGATGGCGTGCATCGTCAGTACCGGCAGGGAGATCTCGCCGGTGAGGTCGCTGTCGTAGGAGAGATCGCGGCGCGCGGTGGCGTCGGCGGAGAACCGTTCCACCCCGGCGTTGAGTGCCTTGTCGTCGTGTGAACCGGTGTACCGCACACCCCGGTTGCTGAAGGGATTGCGGCCGGCCAACCGCTTCGACGCGATGTCCTGGAACAAGAAGGAGGCGTACAGCATGTTCGTCTCCAGCGTGCGCTGGGGGATGCGCGTGACGGCGAGAATGTCGTCGAGGTTGCGCTGTTGCGTCTCGGTCCGCTCGGCGGGGTTGGAGGCGATGCCGGTGCACTCCTGTACGCGCGTGAGGACGTCCTCCGGTGTCAGATCGGAGTCCGCGGGCAGGCCCTGCCACAAGGGGTACTGCGGCTCCGACGGGCGGGGCAGGTTCTGGCAGTAGTACTGGTAGACCACGCGCAGGTCCACGCGGTGGTCGTAGCCGCGCGAGCCGCCGGCCAGCAGACCGTTGGTGAGCAGCACTCCGTCGTACGCACCGGGTTGCTTGCCGTAAGTCTCGGTGACCTTGGCGGCGACGTTGCCACCGAACGACTGGCCATGGAGGTAGGTGTGGGCGGGCCGGCCGAAGCGGCCGACGAACAGACGGCGAACGTTCTCGACGTCGGCAGCGGCCGCTCTGACCCCGTAGCCGCCGCGTCGGTACGACGAGCCGGCCCAGGCGTAGCCCTCGTTGACCATCACCGCCCACTCCTTCAGATCCGCGGTGGTGGAGGCCGGATCGATGGCGAGCTCCGGCCCGCCGTGGGCGAAAACGACGAGGGCGCGGTTCCAGCGCTTCGGGACGGCCATCGTGTAATAGGCGCCGTTGGCGTCCTGGCCGGTGTAACACGTGGCCGCGGCCAGTTCCGGCGGGCAGGTGGCGGTCGTGGGACCCGCTGCGCCCGCGACGACGGTGGCAGCCGTCGGTTGCGGCGTACTTGAATACGCCGCGGTGGCGGTCGCAAGCGTGCCGACGAGCGCGATGGTGGCCATCGCAGCGGCGATCATCCGGCGACGTAGTCGGAAGTCAGGTCTCGGTCCATCTGTGGCGGTCATGCAAGCGCTCCATCGTGGGATCGAACATCGGATCGTTTGAGGTCGCCGGAAGCGGGTCAGAGGGGTCGCTCCAGTGCGCGGAAGAGCTCACCGTAGTGAGGCTGCTTCTCGAGGGTGGCGACGAAGTTCAAGGCGATGTCCTGCGCCCGGCCGGGAATGTGCGGTTCGGCCATGCGCCGGAACTTCCGCTCGAAATCGGCGTCCCTCATCGGGGATTCCACCGATCCCGGGCCGGTGATGACCTGTTCGGTGATGCGTTGCCCGGACCGGAGCACCACGGTGACGCGATTGGCGAGATGACGGGGAAAGAGTGCCGTCAGGTCCGCGTCCTCCTCGACCCTCGTCCTGCCCATCAAGGCCAGCGCCCGCGGGTCACCGATCTTCTCGGGGGAGTAGGTACTGAGGTCGATGTCACCATCGATCAGTGCGCGTGCGACGTTGTACGGAAGGCTGTGGTCGGCAGTCTCGCGTGTGGACGGACGCCATTTCTCCGCGTCCGCGAGGACGCGGCGGTTGAACTCCGACGTCGCGATCACGATGCTCTCGATGTCGTCGATGTGCGGGATGCCGGACCGCAAGCTGATCGACGCCCACACGGCGGTGTGCAGCTCTCCGTTCGTGGGAAACGTCTTGGTCAAGGACCTGGTGATCGCGAAGTCGCGGTTCTGAGGGTTGCCGAACGCCTCGACGTCGAGGTCGAAGGGACCGGAGACCTGCGCGAAGAAGCCCGCGTCACCCTCGAAGATCGGAGCGGGGCCGGTCATGCCGCAGGCTGCGAGTTGCGCGGCGAATACAGCGTTTCGTGCGGCGTTGGCGGCCGAACATCCTTTCCAGTCGGAGAGCGCACCGGACCGCACCTGACGCATCGCGACGTGGCCGCTGAGGGAGAGGTTGATCGCATGCTCCGCCTGTGTCGGACTGAGCCTCAGCAGGCGTGCTGCAGCCGAGGCCACAGCGACGTTGACATAGTTCACATGGTCCCAGCCGCGCTCGTTGAGATTGGCGGCCTCTTGGAGGCGCATCTGCACCTCGTAGGCGACGACAACGGCCGCGATGAGCTCTGCTCCCGGCCGTGAGTGTGCTTCGGCCAACGCCAGACAGGCGGGGATGTTGTCGCTGGGATGCCCCGGCTCACGTGCCATGTAGCCGTCGTTGAAGTCAAGGAAACGCACCATCACACCATTCGCGAACGCCGCAAGATCGGGGGTCGTCCGCAGGCGGGTGCCGAGGATCGTCGATGCGGGGACGGGAACCGAAGCGGCAACCGCGATCGCGGCGTTGACAGGCGCTGCGTCGTACGCACCCAACGCGCAGGCCAATGTGTCGACGATCCGTTGCCGTACACACGCCACCACCTCCTCCGGCAGGTCGTCCGTCGGAAGACCAGTGGCATAGCGCGCGAGTCGTGTGGCGACGAGATCCCGATTCATTGCTCCTCCTGCTCGCGGTGGCGTGATGAAAGTGAGCGGGCCGTCGCGCCGCCGCGATGGCCCCAGACCGCAGAGTGCGTTTGCTGCAGGAATCAAGTTAACAGGCTCTTGACCATCCTGCTGTAGCAAAAGTAGCGTGACGTCTCACCAGCGGGAGACGAGGGGTGTTCGCATGGTCAAGCCACCGGGCACGCAAAGTCCCCGCACGGGACAGATCACGTTCTTTGTGGCAGTGGCGGTCTTCGCAGCCGAGTCGACGTGGAACTTCTACGACTCGCAGGTTCCGCCGCTTCTTCGGGAGCACATCGGTAGCGCCGCGGTCGTCGGTCTGCTCATGGGGATGGACAACCTGCTCGGCATCTTCATCCAGCCGTGGATGGGCAACCGGTCGGACAACACGCGCACGTCGTGGGGACGGCGCATCCCCTACCTCGTCGTCGGCATGCCGGTGTCGGCGCTGCTCTTCCTGGCCGTTCCCTTCGCCGCGTCGTCGCTGGTGCTGCTGATCGCGGTCATCTTCGCCTTCTCCCTGGTGGCGAACTCCTTCAAACCGGTCGCCGAGGCACTGCTCCCCGACTTCATCCCGCCCGACCGCCGGAGCAGGGCCAACGCGGCGTTGCGGGTCGCCGCGAGCCTGACTGCGATCGTTGCGGCCGTGATCAGCATCTTCCTGATCGACGATCATCCGAGACTGGCCTTCGCGATTCCGTCGATTCTGGTGCTGGTGGCCGTGGCCGTGCTGGCCGCGAAGGTCCGGGACAGCCGATCGTCGGCCTATCTCGCGGCCGTCGAGGAGGACCGCGTGCGGTTCGGCTCCCCAGGGCCCCGTGTGCAGGTGCGGGTCCGGGACATCGTGCTCGACATCGTGCGCGACACCGACCGCAGCCGGTTGCTCATCATGGTGTCCGTTCTCGCCTTCAGCGGCGCGTGGGCCGGCGTGCGCGCGCTCGCCACGCCTTACGGGATGGAGGTGCTGGGTCTGTCGCGCGGCGATGCGGGCGGTCTGGTCCTGCCGAGCGGGATAGCTTTCCTGCTCGCGGCCTATCCGTCGGCGATACTTGCCGAGCGTTTCGGCCGGGTGCGTGTGATCATCGCAGGCCTGGTGCTCTTCGCCACGGGAACGGTGATCGGCACCCTCGCTCCGTCCCTCGCCGGCACGATCACGGCCTTCTGCCTGGTGGCCGCGGGAGGCTCCGCGTTCATGGTCAACTCGATGGTCGTCCTCTGGAACCTTGCGCCCTCCGTTCATGTGCACGGGGCGTACACCGGTCTCTTCACCGTCGCGTTCGTGGGCGGTGGGTTCCTCGGGCCGGCGCTGGTCGGTGGCATGGTCGACGTGGCCGGTTGGCGCTCGATGCTGATCGACGCCGGGATCGTCGTGGTCGTCGCCGTGCTGGCGGCCGTACGGCTCGATGCTCTGCAACGACGATCGTCCACCGCTCAGACGATGTGACCCGGCTCGTATGCCCCGTGACGGCCGACGTCCGGAGAAGGGAAGCAGCGTGACCAGACCGACGTCCGATCCCATCGGCCTCGAGGTGCGATGGGACCGCCTCGCGGCGGCGACGGACGAAGCCGCCGTGACGATGCTCCGTACGGCGTTCTCGACGATCATCCGCGAGTCCAACGACTACACGGTCGTTCTCATGAACCGCGCGGGTCGGACGATGGCCGAGTCGCGGGCCGGCATCCCCGCCTTCGCCGCGTTGATGAGCTCGCTGACGGGTCTCGTCCTCAGCCGGTTCCCCGCGGAGCAGTGGCGCGACGGTGATGCCGTCATCACGAACGATCCGTGGATCGCGACCGGCCACCTCCCCGACATCGCGATGATCACACCGATCTTCCATCGGGACCGCTTGGTGGGCTTTGCCGGCACTGCCGCGCACGTGCCCGACATCGGCGGCACGCCGACGCTCGGCATGACGGAGCTGTTCTCCGAGGGGCTGCTGATTCCACCGATCCACCTCTACCGCGCCGGCCGGGTCGAGGAGGGTGTCAAAGACATGCTGCTCGCCAACGTCCGTCTGGCCGATCAGGTGTGGGGGGACCTGGAGGCGCAAGCCGCGGCACACGCGGTGTGCCGCCGCCGCGCGCAGGAGTTCCTGGACGACTTCGACGAGGACGACTTCGAGCAGTTCGCCGCGGAGGTCCACGCCGCGTCCGAGACAGCGACTCGCGCCGCCATAGCCGCCCTGCCTGACGGTGTCTACCGTGCCGCGCTGGACGCCGACGGCGTCCCGGGACGCCCCACCCACCTCGAATGCGCGGTGGTCATCTCCGGCGAGGAGGCGCAGATCGACTACGCGGGCAGTTCGCCGCAGGTGCCGTTCGCCACGAACTCGACGCTAAATTACACGCGCGCGTACTCGATGTACCCGTTGAAGATCTTGCTCGATCCGGCGACCCGCACCAACTGGGGTTCTTATCAGGCGATCCGGGTGAGCGCTCCGGAAGGGACGATCGTCAACCCACGGTTCCCCGCGCCGGTGGTCGCCCGGCACCTCACCGGTCACCTGCTGTCCTGCCTGATCTACCGTGCGCTGGCGCCACTCCTCCCGGACAGGGTGATCGCCGACAGCGGCGGTGCGCCCGCGCTGCGGGTGCGCTTCTCCGGCGTGGACGACGAGGGCCGGCCGTACAGCTTGATGCTCTTCGCCAATGCCGGCATGGGCGCGTCGTCGGACTCGGACGGGCTTTCCGCCACGGCCTTCCCGACGAACTCCGGGGCGGGCAGCATCGAGGCGCTCGAGGTGACGTCACCGCTGCGCTTCGTCCGCAAGGAACTGCGTGCCGGCTCCGGCGGGCCGGGCCGCCGCCGAGGCGGCCTCGGTCAGGACATCGAGGTCTACAACCCGACCGGCCGGCCCGTTCAGATGGTGCTCCTCGGCGACCGGGAGAGTCACCCGGCTCTCGGTCTCGCCGGCGGCGAGCCGGGCGCGACCGCCCAGGCCGTCCTCGAATCGGGCGAACGAGTCCCGTTGAAGTCCATCACGCAGCTTCCGCCCGGCGGGCAGGTGGTGATCTCGTTCGCCGGCGGCGGCGGCTACGGCCCGCCGGGCGAACGCGAACCGGAGTTGGTCGCCGCCGACGCACTGGCGGGTTACGTCGCGGAGGGCCGGCGATGAGGAAGACGGCCCGGATCGGCATCGATGTCGGCGGCACCTTCACCGACCTGCTCCTGTACGACGAGGCCCGCGGTCTGACCCAGGCCGGAAAGCTGCCCACCACACCGCACGCACCGCACCAGGCGATCATCGAGGGCATCACCCGGCTCCTCGCCGAGTCCGCGACCGCCCCGGCCCAAGTGGGGACGATCATCCACGGCACCACACTGGTGACGAACACACTGCTCGAACGCACCGGTGCCACGGTGGGCCTGCTGACGACGGCGGGCTTTGCCGACGTCCTCGAGATGGCCCGCGAGACCCGCTTCGACACGGCAGACCTGCACGCCCGGCCGGCCGCGCCCCTGGTGCCCCGCCACCTCCGCCGGGGCGTCCACGGCCGGATCGATGCGGGCGGCGGTGAGATCGAGGAGTTGGACGATTCCGAGGTCGCCGGCGCCGTGGACGCGTTCCGGGCGCAGGGGGTGGACGCCCTGGCGGTCTGCCTGCTGCACGCCTACCGCAACCCGGCCCACGAACAGCGCGTACGGCACCTGGTCACGAGCGCGCACCCGGACCTGCCGGTGACCCTCTCGTCCGAGGTGTCACCGGTCATCGGCGAGTACGAGCGCACGAGCACCGCATGTCTCAACGCGTACGTGCAGCCGCTCATGGCCCGCTACCTCGACGACCTCCGTGCCGACCTGGTCAGGATGGGCATCGAGGCGACGCTCCGCATCATGCTCTCCAGCGGTGGCGTGACGACCGTGGAGGACGCGAAGGCGTTCCCGGTGCGCCTGCTGGAATCCGGCCCGGCCGCCGGCGCGATCGCCGCCGCTGCGATCGCACGCTCGCTGGGCGAGCACTACGTCCTCTCCTTCGACATGGGCGGCACCACCGCGAAGATCGCCGTGGTCCAGGATGGCCGGCCCCGGGTCCGGCACGACTTCGAGGCCGGGCGGGTGGACAAGTTCAAGCCCGGCTCGGGTCTGCCCGTACGGCTGACGGTCGTTGACATGATCGAGATCGGCGCCGGAGGCGGGTCCATCGCCGCACCCGACGCCCTCGGCCTGCTGAAGGTCGGCCCGCGCAGCGCCGGATCCGTGCCCGGACCCGTCGCCTACGGCCGCGGCGGCACCGATCCCACTGTCACCGACGCCGATCTGCTCCTGGGCTACCTCGACGCCGGCGCCTTCCTGGGCGGCGAGATGGCCCTCCGGACGACCGAGGTCGAGCACGCGGTCCGGACCCGGCTGGCGGAGCCGCTGCGGTTGAGCACACTGGACGCGGCGGGCGGCATCGTCGAGGTCGTCACCGGGAGCATGGCCGCCGCGGCCCGGATGCATTTGTCCGAGCAGGGCCGAGACCCCGCCGATTTCGCGCTTCTCGCATTCGGCGGTGCCGGGCCGGTGCACGCGTACGGGTTGGCCAAGGCTTTGAAGATCCGGCGCATCATCGTGCCGATGCGAGCCGGCGTGATGTCCGCGTACGGGGTTCTCGTCGCCGCGCCCATGGTCAACGAAGTTCGCAGCCTGCCGTCGCCACTGCCGGACGTCGACTGGCACCAGGTCACCCGGCTGTACGAGGACATGCGTGCCCGTGCCGCCGCGGTCCTTGCGTCAGCCGAACCAGAAGGCGTCCGTGCCCGCCGGACCGCAGACATGCGGTACCTGGGCCAAGGCTTCGAGATCGAGGTGCCGTTGCCCGACGGGCCGCTGGACAAGGGTTGTGCGCCGGCCATCGAGGAGGCGTTCACCCGAGCCTACCGAGCGACGTTCGGCCGCCCGCTGGGCGGGGCGATCGAGATCGTGAACTGGCGGCTGGCGCAGAGCACACCAAGCCGCGACGTACCCCTCGCCACCGAGCCGACCGAGGCGAAGGCCCGCAAGCGCGGCCGCGCCGTGCGGTTCCCGGGCCACGGACTCCTGGAGACCGCGATATACGACCGTTACGCGCTCCGGCCCGATACGACGATCATCGGGCCAGCCGTTTTCGAGGAACGCGAATCATCCGCTGCCTTCGGACCGGACTGCACGATCACCGTTGACGGCGCCCTGAACCTGATCGTCGCGATCGATGCCGGAGCCGGCCGGGCGCGTCAACGGGCACGGTGAACGCGTCGGCGCCCCTCGGCCGGCGTTCAGAGCACCACAAAGTCGTCTGACCGGATGGTGTCGGTGGCCGCAACCAGCTCGGAAGGCGGGGTTTCGATCTTTCGCGATCGCAGCCCGAGCCAGGCGTATTCCAAGTACCGCGCACTACGCACGTGGCCGTTGAAGTCGATTTCGGCGGGCGATCAACGGGCGGCGGGAGTTGTTGGCTGTGCAGGCGCTTTCTCTGATCGGCGGGCTGCGCCGGCACGTCACCAGTCCGGAATATCGGACGCTGGGGCATGCGCTCGGGCGAGCCGGCTATCCGGGAGAGGCCGGGGACGTTTGGCAGGATGCGGTGCGGACGGCTTCTGCGGAGGGGCGGACGCAGCTGATGTATGCGCGGCGGGGGCGTGCCTACTTTCTCTTTGAACAGGGTGATCTCGACGCGGCGCGGGTCGAGATGCGCGCGGTTGTCGACCTCATCGGCAGCGGTGGCGAGAAGGTCGTGGCCGAGCGGGTGCGGACGTTGAAGTATTGGGCGGTTGCCGAGCGATCGGCTGATCCGGATGGGCCACAGGCCGCGGCAATGATGGCGGAGGCTCGGGCGGCCGTCGACGATGTGGCTGAGGGGCCCGCGCGGGAGAGGCTTCGGGGACTGCTGGGAGGTCCGTGAGGACAGCGACCCAAGCGTCAGCGTTCACGACGTGGTTGGTGGTGGGTTAAGCCAGTGCGGCCGCTAACCGGGCCTCCGGTGGTCAGCCTTTGACGTAGGAGAGCGTCTCGGCGACAAGGCCGTCGCGTAGCCGGTACAGGTCGACTCCCCGGACCTGGCCGTCTGCCCAGTCGTACCGCCACTGGACGACCACGTTGCTGGGCGGCCGCGCGCTCCGCGCTGGTCTCCATCGCGCTCGGCGACCTCGACCGAGCAGCCACACTCGTCGCCCGGGCGGCCGGCGGCGCCCTCGCATATCTGCCCCGCCTGCACAAACTCGTCCCTCAGACCGCGTAGCGCCACCGGAGCCGATCACCGGCCGCTCCACGACCACCCGGAAGCAGCGACGTCAGGCCGCCGTGAAGACGATCGCCCGGGCGTCGACATTGATCAGGTGGCCGGCGCCCAGCCGGGAAACGGGTGCTTCCCAATGGACGTGGCCGCAGACTGTCAGGGCCGGCGGATCGCGTTCCAGCGCGGATCGGAGCACCGGGTTTCCGCGCTGGGCCGCAGTGGTGCCGGTCGGGCCCTCATGCAGCAGCAGGACGTCCGGCGGCGGGGTGGTCACCGTCTTCAGGGCGGCGACGAAGTCTTTCTCCGTCTTTCTCATCGGGCGGGCCGGGTCGCCGATGACGCCGCTGACGCCGGCCACGGTCAGGCCGCCGAAGTGCTGCCGGTCGCCATCCAGCAGGGTGCACAGCGAGGTGACCTGCTCGGCGGTCACCTCGTCGTGGTTGCCGGCCACGCCGAAGACCATCGGGCAGCCGGCGGCCGCGAAGGCCAGCCAGACCTCGGACACCGGACCGGAAGCGCCGCGGACGTCGGCTCCGGGAGCCGAGTAGAGGTCCCCGGCCAGCAGGATGCCGACCTGGTCCGGCGGTGGAAGCAGTCCGCTGTCGGCCCAGACGCCCAGGTAGTCGGCCACGGCGACGCCCAGCAAGCCGGGGCGTCCGCTGACCGGCGACGGCGCGATGCCCTGCAGGTCACCGGTCGCGATGATCGCGCCGCAACCGGCGGGCAGCGCGTCCACCCGCAGGTGTTCGACGGCCAACTGCACGCCCTCGGTGCCGCCACCCTGCCTGGCGGCCCGATAGGGGATCGTGACCAGCCGTTCGGCTGGGCCGCCGAGAAGGCGCATCACCGTCAGTCCACCTCTCGCCGGAGCTCGTGTGATCGATATTGCCCTGATCTCAGTGCGTCTGGTGCGGGCCACCCCGTCGTGGATGTCTGCGGCGAGTCGGAGGTTTAGGAGTGGATCGGGATTAGGTTTCGTTGCGGTGGGGCAAATAATGTCCAGCCGCAACGACGCCGGAGGCTTTTGGATGACCGTCAAGACGCTACGCGCGCCGCAGAACAGCCCGCTGACCAGCAATCGGACCGCGGACAACGCGGGCGAGCTGTTGAAGGCGATGGCCGCGATGCCGCCCGGCCACCCGTCTCGTGCCGCGCTGCGCGACCGGGCGATCGAAGCCTGGGTGCCGCTCGCCCGTCATCTGGCCGCGCGCTACGCCGGTCGCGGCGAGCCCAACGACGACCTGCTGCAGACCGCGGTGGTCGGGCTGATCAAGGCGGTCGACAAGTTCGACCCGGCGTACGGCATCGACTTCGCGGGTTACGCGATCCCGACCATCATCGGCGAGATCAAGCGCCACTTCCGGGACCGCACCTGGGCCATCCGCGTGCCCCGCCGCCTGCAGGAGCTCCGCCTCGCGATCACCTCGGCGAACAGCGCGCTGACCCACACGCTGGGCCGCTCGCCGACGGTCGCGGACATCGCCACCCACCTCGACCTCACCGAGGAGGAGGTGCTCGAGGGGCTGGAGGGCGCCCGCGCCTACCACGCCACCTCGCTCTCCACCCCGGTCGGCAGCGACGGCAGCAGCGAGCTGGGCGAGACCCTCGGCGGCGAGGACGAGGGGTACGCGCTGGCCGAGGCCCGCGTCGCCCTCGGCCCGGCCCTGGCCCTGCTGGACGAGCGCGAGCAGAAGATCCTGACCCTGCGCTTCTATGGCAACCTGACCCAGACCGAGATCGCCGAGCAGGTGGGCATCTCCCAGATGCACGTCTCCCGCCTGATCACCCGGGCCTTGACGAAGTTGCGCGGAAGTCTGAGCTAGGGATCGCGACCGCGGTCAGCACCAGGTTGCGGGTGACCCGCCAGCGGCCCGCCATCCGCGGCAGCGGCGGATGCGGCGCCAGCAGCTCGGCGGTGAACCAGCCGTCCGGCTTGAAGGTCAGCGTGGCCTCCTCGAAGCCCAGCTCGCGCGCGGTCAGCGGATACCAGGCCTTGAACACCGACTCTTTCGCGGTGAACAGCAGCCGGTCCCAGTGGGTGTGCGGGAACATGCGGGCCATCTCGGCCAGCCGGGCGCGCTCCGGCGCGAGCGTGATCTGGGTGAAGACGCCGGCCGGCAGCGGCTCGTGCGGCTCGGCGTCGATGCCGACCGCGGCGAGCACCTTGACCGGCGCCACCGCGGCCCCGCGGTAGCCCGTGCAGTGGGTGATACTGCCGACCACGCCGGCCGGCCACTGCGGCGCGCGGCGTACGCCGGGCAGGATCGGCGCCGGCGGGAAGCCCAACTTCGACAGCGCCTCGCGGGCCAGCCGGCGGGCGGTGACGAACTCGCGCCGGCGCTGCTCGACCGCCCGCGCGATCACCTGCTCCTCCCCCGGGAACGGCGCCTCACCGGGCACGTCGTGGAACGCCTCGGCAGCGACGACGCCGGCCGGGAGTAGGTCGTTGAGCACCGCTCGACAGTAGACGGCTCATCCCCATCCACCGATCGGTGGATCGCGAGTGTCTGCCGCTGGTTGATGGATCGGTCCCGCGCCGCCGCGATTCTCGATGCATGGCAATCATCGAGGTGGAAAACTTCCGCAAGGAGTACGGGACCACAGTCGCCGCCGCCGACGTGTCGTTCTCCGTCGACCGCGGCGAGATCTTCGGCATCCTCGGCCCGAACGGCGCCGGCAAGAGCACCACCGTGGAGGCGATCGCCGGGCTGCGCGAGGCCGACGGCGGACGCATCGAGGTGCTCGGCCGCAAGCCCGCGGACCCGGAGCTGCGCAAGCTGGTCGGCGTGCAGTTGCAGGAGAGCGAGCTGCCCGAGCGGATGCGAGCCGGGGAGGCGCTCGAACTGTTCAGCGCGTTCTACCCCGACCCTGCCGACTGGCGCGAGCTGGCCCGGGATCTCGGCCTCGAGGAGAAGCTGCGCACCCCGTTCGCCAAGCTCTCCGGCGGTCAGAAGCAGCGGCTGTCGATCGCGCTGGCCCTGGTCGGCCGCCCGGAGGTGGCGATCCTCGACGAGCTGACCACCGGCCTCGACCCGCAGGCGCGCCGCGACACCTGGGACCTGATCGAGTCGATCCGGGACCGGGGGGTCACGGTCGTGCTGGTCACCCACTTCATGGAGGAGGCCGAGCGGCTCTGCGACCGCATCGCGGTGATCGACCACGGCCGGGTGGTCGCGCTCGACACGCCCGCCGGGCTGGTCTCGAAGGTGTCCACCGATCAGCGGATCCGCTTCCGGCCGTCCAAGGAGCTGGCCGACCACCTGCTCACCGATCTGCCGGAGGTCAGCGAGGTGCGCCGGCACGGGCCCGCGGTCGAGGTGATCGGCACCGGCAACGTGCTGCACGCGGTGACCAGCGTCCTCGCCTCCCACCAGATCATCGCCGCCGACCTGCGCGTCGAGCAGGCCAGCCTGGACGACGCATTCGTCCGCCTGACCGGCAACCAGCCCGAGAACTGAGGAGACCCGTCGTGCGAATCTTCCTGAAGCTGGCGCTGTCCGAGTGGCGGCTGTCCCTGCGCGAGCCGGTGACCGCGTTCTTCGGTCTCGCCTTCCCGACCCTGCTGATCGTCATTCTGGGCAGCGTCCCGGCGTTCCGGGAGCCCGACCCGGCCCTGGGCGGACTGCGGGTGGTCGACCTCTACGTGCCGATCGTGCTGTTGATGGTGCTGGCCATGCTGGCGTTCCAGAGCATGCCGCAGACCCTCGCCACCCATCGCGAGAAGGGCGTGCTGCGGCGGCTGGCGACCACACCCGCACGGCCGGTCGCGCTGCTCGGTGCGCAGGTCGCGGTGATGCTGACGACCGCGATCCTGTCGGCGGGACTGGTGCTGAGTGTGGCCCGGTACGCGTTCGGCGTCGCGTACCCCAGGCATTTCTTTCTGTTCGTGATCTCGTTCCTGCTCAGTGCGGCCGCGGTGCTCGCGATCGGCATCTTCGTGGCCGCCGTGGCGCCGAGTTCGAAGGCGGCGTCGGGCATCGGTGCGGCGCTGTTCTTCCCGCTGATGTTTCTCGCCGGGCTGTGGGCGCCGCGCGAGGTGATGCCGGAGATCCTGCGGCGCATCGGTGACCTCACCCCGCTCGGCGCCGGGCAGTCGGCGCTGCAGGCCGCCACGACGGGACACTGGCCCAGCCTGCTCTCGGTGCTGGTGGCGGTCGGCTACTTGGCGGTCTTCGGCTGGGGAGCGGCGCGCTTCTTCAAGTGGCAGTAGACCGGCCCGGGGTGCGGGGTCTCGGGCGCCAGCCGGTATTCCACCGAGACCACCACCAGCCCGAACTCCTCGGCCCAGTCGAGCATGTCCAGGATGCCGGTGCGGTTGTCACCGATGATCATGCCGCCGCCGTGCGTGTGACAGACCGCCCCGAGCGTCCCGGTGATCCGGGTGGGCGTGCGGACGAGCAGCGAGATGTCCGGATCGCCGTCCCGGACGGGCACGCTGCGCTCCTCGATCTGGAACGCGGCGCCGCAGCTCGTCGTCGGCGGCCGGGGCGACGCGAGCGCCAGGTGGCGGAAAGTCCCCGCCGGATGGCGGGTGCTACGCCCGCCGCGAAACCGACTTCCGGCCCCGGCGATCAGGGGGCAGGGTGGGCCGACATGACCTCCTTCGCGCTGCAAGTCGTCCCGCAGGACGCCACCGAATGGCTCGCCACCGCCCGTCGCGCCGAGGAGATCGGCTTCGACACGATGACCACCCCGGATCATCCCGGCGCCTGCGCGACGCCGTTCGTGGCGCTCGCCGCCGCGGCCGCGGTGACCAGCACGATCAAGCTGGGGTCATATGTGTCGAACGCCGGCGTGCGCGAGCCGATGCTGCTCGCCGCCGACATCGCCACCCTGGACGTGGTCTCCGGCGGCCGCGCGGTGTTCGGCATCGGCGCCGGGCACACGCCGGCCGAGTGGGCGGCGGTCGGCCTGACCCGGCCGGACGTCCGCGGCCGGGTCGACCGGTGCATCGCGGTGGCCGAGGCGACCCGCCGGCTGCTGGACGGCGAGGAGGTCACTGTGGACACTCCCGAGCTGCGGATGACCGGGGCCAAGCTGGAGAAACCCCGTCCGGTGCAGGAACGGGTGCCGATGCTCTTCGGCGGCGGCAACTCGCGGCTGCTGAGCTGGGCCGCCGAGAGCGCGGACATCATCGGGCTCTCCGGGCTCGGCAGGACGCTGCCGGACGGGCACCGGCACGACGTGCGGTGGCGCCTGGACGACATCGACGAGCAGGTCGGGCGGCTGCACGGGCGCACGCTGGAGGCGCTGGCGCAGGTCTTCGAGGTGACCGACGATCCGGCCACCGCCCTCAAGGAGATGGCCGATGACACCGGGCTCACCGTGGACGAGCTGCGGCAGACGCCCTATGTGCTGGTCGGCACCATCGCGGAGATCGCCGATGCGATCCGCGAGCACGAGCGCCGGTGGGGCATCACGCGTTACGCCCTGCGCCGGTCCGCGATGGACACCGCGCCGGCGCTGATCGCCGAGCTGGCGACGTAGCTACTCGAAGAGCTCCTGCTCGACCCGGGCGCGGTATTCCACATAGATCTGTTTGTAGCGGGCCAGGGCGCCGTCGCGGTCGCCCTTCTCCAGCAGATCGATGATGTCCTGATGCCCGGTGATCCACGTGCTCCACAGGTTGCTATCGGCCGACATCGCGAGGATCCGCATCGTGCGGGCGACCACCAGGTCGACCATCGACTGCAGTTCGCGGTTGCCGCTGGCCAGGATCACCGTGGTGCTGAAGTCGGCGCCGGCCGCCCCGGCGGCCAGCACGTTGCCCGCCCCGAGTGCCTCGACGAACTCCTTCTGCCGCTGGCGCAACAGATCCAGGTGCGTCTCGGTCAGGTTGTCCACGCCCCACTCGAAGCCGGCGCAGGCCAGCACGCCCATCACGTCGATGAGCTCGAGGGCGTTCTTCTGCGTCACCTTGGTGACGTGCCGGGTCCGGTTGGGCGCGATGTCGATCAGGCCCTCGACGGAGAGCTGGGCGATCGCCTCGCGCACCGGCGTGATGCTGACGCCGAGGCGGGCGGCCAGCTCGGCATCCTTGATCAGGGTGCCGGGCGGCAGCTCGCCGGTGACGATCTCGTTACGCAGCTGCCGGACGACGGCCGCCGTTCGGGTCGGCGGAACCGCATATGACATACCGGCAGCCTACTCACCGTGATGGACGAACGGTCACCTACCCGTACGAGTTGTACCGGCGCATGATGATGTCGTGGTGGGCGTACCTGTGATCGATCTGGACGCGCGGCCGATCCGCGCCGAGGCCGAGGGCGGCGCGCGCGGGCCGGGTCCCGTGGTGCCCCGATCCGTGCTGCTCATCGCCCTGGTGGCGGTGATCCTGGCCGGGCTGGCCGGCGCCGCGCCACCGCCTCCGGGGCTGCGCGAGGTGCTGATCGCGGGCGGCACCGCGGCGGCCGCGTTCGAGCTGGGCGCCGACGCGATCTACACCGCTCACTACGGGCAGAACAACCCGAACTCCGAGTCCGCCGTGCGCCGCTGGGATCTGAGCACCGGCCGCGAGAAGTGGGCCGTCGCGCTGCCGCAGGGCGTGCAGAATCTGGTCGTCAACGACGAGGCCGGCGTGCTGATGGCACGCAACGACTGGGGCATCAGCTTCCTCGACACCGCGACCGGCAAGGTGCTGTGGACGAGCACCGCGGTGAACACGTCGGCGGTCACCCTGGGTCCGCGGGGTGTACTGTTCACCGCCGACTTCCCCGGCCGCACCCTGGTGCGGGTGGTCGAGCCGCGCACCGGCGACACCCGGTGGCTCGAGCCGGTCGACGCCCGGGTTTATTTCGGCACCGACGCGCCGCACGGCGGGGTCCCGGCGCGGGTGGTCGCGGTGGGCAGCGACGGCACGGTGGTGGTCTTCGACTTCGCCTCCGGCCGCGAGCTGACCCGCGGCTCGCTCGGCGGGCCGTTGCGCCCGGCCTTCGATCCGATCGCCGACGGCGTGCTGATGAGCACGGTCAAGGACAACCGTCTGGTGCTGCGCCGCCGCGCGGCCGGCAAGACGACGATGGAGGCGTATTCGCTGACCCCGTTCGCGAAGCTCTGGGAGCGCGCCGAGACGCCGATGGGCCTGGCCTCCGACTGCGGCGTGACGTGGTGCGTGACCAGCGCGTCCGGTCCCGGCGGTCCGGCCGAGCTCGGCGTCGCCGCGGTCGACCCGGCCACCGGCGAGCAGCGCTGGCACGCGACGGATCAGGCCTTCGCCGAGCCCTACCGCGACGGCCTGCTGCTCGCCGGCGACATGCGGGAGACGCCCGGGCTGAGCCTGCTGGACCAGGCGACCGGCAAGGTGCTGCGCAAGTTCGGCCAGTCGGTGCCGATCGGCGACCACCTGCTGCTGCATCAGGACGCCGGCGTGCCGGGGCAGACCTGGGTGCAGACGGTGGACGCGCAGGGCCGGATCACGGTGCAGGGCCGGGTGGACGTCGGCGCGCCGTTCGGGTGCGTGGCCGAGGGGTCCTATCTGGCCTGCCCGACGCCACCCGGGCCGACCAAGGTCTGGCAGATCCCGGAGCGTTAGCCGGAGACGTCGACCAGCGACTCGCGATCGACGCCGGCCTCGTCCAGGATCCGTTCCACCGAGCTGATCGACAGCCAGTCGTGCACCTCGTCGCCGTGCACGATGCGATACCAGCGGGTGCGCCCGCGGCGGACGATCTCGACCCGCCACCTGCCGTCGGGCGTCTGCATGGCGCCCTCGACCTCCCCGCCGGTCACGGCTTGGCGCAGCTCAGATCGATCCCGGCGCCCTGGGTGTTGAGCGCGGTGAAGGTCAGGTTGTAGTTGCGGATCGAGCCCTTCTCGGCCAGGCCCACGGTGCTGTCGACCTGCAGCTTGAGGCGGTCGAAGTTGCTCGTCGAGTCGCCCGAGACCAGCCGGGTGAAGGGGTTGAGCAGCACCGTCGGGTCGTCCTGCGCGGTCACCCCGGAGATCAGGCTGGTGGCCACGGCCGAGGTGGACAGGTCGTAGCCCTGGCCCTGGCCCGGCGAGCGGTTCCACTGCGTGCGGAACAGCGTGCCGCCGGCCCTGGGCAGGCTGAGCTCGACGCAGATCATCTGGTTGGTGGCGTCCGGGATGACATAGGTGATCAGGAAGTCGGCCGCCGTCACCGTGGGGTCGTTGACCCGGTACGCGTACCGGGTCTCCCGGTCCAGCTTGCCGAACGCGGCGCTGAGCTGGGTCTGTGCCAGCGCGGCCGACTCCGCCTTGCCGGTGGTCTGGTACATCACCAGGAAGCCGCTGGTCGCGATGGCCATCACCACCGACATCACGCCGGCGCCGACCATCACCTCCATCAGCGAGAAGCCGGCGTCGCCCCGACCGCGGCGCACCAGCCGCGCGAGCCGGGCGATCACAGCGTGCCCGAGAAGATCGGGTCCACGCTGAACGTGCTGACCCGGGTCTTCGTGCTGTAGGTGCAGCCGCCGCCCGGGCAGCCGTTGCCCTGGAAGGTGACCGTGACGCTGGGCTGCAGCACCAGAGTGGTGGCGGTGCAGGACACCAGGGCGGCGACCTTGGCCGGAGTGTCCGCGTCGACGCAGGTCCAGGTGAGCGTGTACTCCAGGCCGTTGCGCTTCTGCGTCGCGGCGCTGCCGTTGGCGGCGATCCACGCGAGCGCGTTCGAGCCGGGCACGGCGCGCAGCTGCTCCATCGCATCGGTGGCGACCTGGATCGCCGCCTGCCGCGCACCCTGCAGGTTCACGGTGATCATCGAGCGGACGAAGTATGTGGTCGTCGCGGTGGCCACCACGACGACGACGGCGAGCGCGGAGAGCACCTCGATCAGCGTGAACCCGGCGTCCGCCGGTCCCGTCCGTCTGCGCATGGCCAGCTCCGCTACTTGGTCGTGGTGGTGATCGACGGCGCGCCCGCGCCGGCCGGCGTCGAGACGTAGACCTGCATCGCGAGGCTGATCGTCACGGCGCCGGAATCATCGGCAGCGTCGTCCGTGGTCTGAGTGGTAACGGTCGCCGAATTGATCAGCACCGCGCGTGGCTGGATCTGCTGCAGCGAGACCAGGAACTTGCCGAGATTCTCGGCCGAGCCCTCGGCGGTCATGGTGATCGGCAGCTGCCACACCGTGGTGAAGCCGGTCGCCAGGGACGCGCCACTGACGCTGATCCCGCCGACCGTCACGTCCAGGTCGTCGCCGACCGTCTGCAGCTGACGGAGGAAGTCCGGCAGGCCGGTGTCCGACGGGAGCGCGTCCTGCCGCACCTTCAACGCCGCCTTGAACTGCGGCAGCTTCGACTTCTGCTTCTGCAGGTCGGCGATCCGGGCGCGCAGAGTGGAGATCTGCACCTCGGTGTTCGCCGTCTCGTTGCGCAGGTCGTCGGCCTCGGCGTACTTCGGATTGATCACGAAGAACCAGCTGATCACGACCAGCACGATGACCAGGGCGGCGCCGCCGATCATCCAGAGCCGGTCAGCGTGACGGGCGCCCATCAATTGCCTCCGGTGGTCTTGCACTTCGTGGTGAACCGTCCGCACAGCGCCTTGTCGGTGATGTCGACGCTGAGGCTGAACTTGACGGTGTCGTCCTCGTTCTGCGAAACACTGGTCACATAGGGGTTGGCGACCGTGGACAGCGCGGAGAGCGAATCCACGTACTTCGCGACCGCGGGCTTGTCCGGCGCCGACCCGGTCACGGTGACCGTGCCGATGGTCTTGGCGCCGGTGGTGCTGGGCAGCGCGGAAACCACGGCGCTCCCCTGGTCCAAGGTCAGCGTGGCCGAGATGCCCTCGACGTCGGCGTCGGCCGCGGTGCCGGTGTTCCGCAGCGTGTCGATCAGTTCGGCCCACTGCAGGTCCGTCGCCAGCAGGGTGGTCAGTTGGCTCGAGATCGTCTTGGTCTCGGCCTGCACGTCCACCACCTCGGCGAAGCCGGCTTGCTGCCGCTGCAGCTGAGCCTGCTGCGTGGTGACCCTGTCGAGTTCCGCGTTGGCGTCGCTGGTCCCGTCCGCGGCGACCAGATACCAGCCGCCGAGGCCGAGGACGACGAGGCCGACAACGGCGAGGACCCAACCACGGGTACGCCGGGCGCGGCGCGCCGCCACGATCTCGTTGGGCAGCAGGTCGGCGGTGATCGTGAGCACCCGGGTTACCTGCTGTGGGGACACCGCCGGGTCCAGGGGCATCAGGGTGGTGGTGGCCATCAGGCTGCCGCTCCCAGGGTCAGGCCGATCGACACGGCGGCCGATGGCACGAAACTGTCGAACCCGCGCTGGCGGGCCTTGCGGGTGTCGCGCAGGCGGCCGGCGCCGTCCGCGTACATCACCGCGACCTTCAGTTGTTGCTGCAGGTGCTCGGCCAGGCCCGGCATGAGGGCGCTGCCGCCACACAGCGAGATGCGGGTGACCTGCTTCTGCCGCTCGCCGGAGGCCAGATAGGTGAAGGAGCTGCGGAGCTCGTTGACGAGCGGGCGGATCGCGTCGCTCGCCGCGGTCGCGATGTCCGGGTTCTGGGCGTCGCCGTGCAGCCCGAAGCGGCACTTGATGGACTCGGCCTCCGGCAGCGGCACGCCCAGCCGGGTGGCCATGCTCTCGGTGACCTCGGCGCCGCCGCGCGGCACGGTGCGCACGATCAGCGGCTCGCCGTCCGCGTGCACGACCACACTGGTCACTTCCGCACCGATGTCCACAATGGCCTCGACCTGGGCGTCCAGCCGGGAAGCGGCGCGCAGCAGGGCGAACGAGGCCAGGTCGACGCCGACCACGTGCAGGCCGGCCCGTTCCACCGCCTGCACCGCGGTCAGCACCGCGTCCTTGGGCATGGCGATGAGCAACCCGCGGACCGTCGGGCTGTCACCCGGATCCTCGAGCGGGTGGAAGTCCAGGATCGAACGCTCGACCGCGAGCGGGAGCATGTCGCGCACCTGGAACGGCAGCGACTTCTGCATCTCCTTGGCGGGCAGGTTGGACACCGACATCTCGCGGACCACGAGCTGCGGGTTGGTCACGCCGAGCATGACCTTCTTGGTGTCGAACTTGCAGGCCGCCCAGAGCTGCTTGAGCGCCGAGGTGACGATCACCGGGTCCTGGATGATGCCGCCCTGCACGGTGCCCGGAGGCAGCGGGACCTGGCCGAAGTTGGTCAGGGTGTGCTCGTCCTTCGCGCGGCGCACCTCGACCGCGCGGATGGACGACGAGCCGATGTCCAGCCCGATCGGAGTGACGCCAGCCATCGGTTCCCTTTCAGGTCATGCGAGTGGGGTGGAGAGCAGGTTCAGGTACCAGTCGGCGATGGGCGCCGCGGTGAAGACCGCGAGGAACGCGCCGGCCAGCATGTAGGGGCCGAACGGGATGCGGGACTTGAGCTTGGCCACCCGGGTGGCCATCAGCACGACGCCGACCAACCCGCCGAGCAGGAACGCCGCGAACGCGCCGACCGCGACCGCGCTCCAGCCGAGCCAGCCGAGATAGAAGCCGAGCAGCGGCGCGAGCTTGACGTCGCCGCCGCCCATCGCGCCGAAGAACGCGACGATCTCGAAGAAGATCCACATCGCCGCCGCGGCGATCAGTCCGCGGACGATCGCGCGCCAGTCACCGCCGAGGGCGGCGGCCGGGACGAGCAGGGCGACCGCTACGGCGTACGAAGGCTTCACGATCTTGTCGGGCAGCCGCATCTTGTCGAAGTCGATGGCCGCCAGGGCGATCGAGACGGCGGCGAGGTAGAGGTAGGCCGGCAGTTCCCAGGAGAAGCCGAACCGGGCCGCCACCGCGACGAACAGCGCCGCGGTGGCCGCTTCCACCAGTGGGTACCGGACGCTGATCGGGGCCTTGCAGTCGGCGCACTTGCCGCGCAGCAGCAGCCAGCCGAGCACCGGGACGTTGTGCCGGTTGCGGATCGCCGCGCCGCACCGCGGGCAGTGCGAGCCGGGGGTGACCAGCGACAGGTTGTCGGGGACCCGGTGGATGACCACGTTGAGGAATGAGCCGATGGCGAGACCGAGAAGGCCGGCGATGCTGAGCAGTATTGGCTGCGGCATGGCCGGCTCCTCTCGTCAGCGCTGGATGTCGGGACGGTCCCCGGGTGCCGGCGCGGCTGGCGCCGCCACCCGAGGAACGTTGTGGATCAGACGCAGGTGGCCGCAGAGGTCGGCGCGGCAGCCATCGCCTTGACCGAGCCACCGAGCGCGCTGTCGTAGATGTACCACTTGCCGCTGCCGCCGCCGTTCGTGGCGCAGATCTTGTACGAGGTGGCCAGTGCGGTGTACGCGTAGTACAGCTTGGTCTTGTCCGACAGCGTGATCTTCTGCGTCGAGGATCCGAGCGTGATGGTCGGCACGGTGCCGGTCGCGTTGTCTCCGCTTGTCGCCGCCGGGTAGGTGTTGTTGGTGTCGGTGTAGTACTGCTCGACCGCGCTGATCGCGCCGCGCACGTCCGACTGAGCGGACTTGTCGGCGGCGCCGGCCCGGTAGTTCAGGTAGACCGGGACCGCGATCGCGACGAGCACGCCGATGATGACCACGACGACCAGGAGCTCGATGAGGGTGAAGCCCTCTTCGTCCTTCTTGGCGCGGAGTCGCTTGATGGTGTCCTGCATTGGGGGTGCCTCCAGTGTGGCGTCAGGTGGGGCGGGGAACTTCGTGCAACTTCCTTCCGGGCTCGGGTGCCCGACGTCGACCGAAGGTCCGGTCGCTTCCAGAGCGCTAATTGCTCTGGATGTTCTGGTAGATGGTGAACATCGGTAGGTAGAGACAGATCACCATTCCGCCGACCACGGCTCCCATGACGAGGACCATGATCGGTTCGATCGATGCGGCCAGGGACTCGGCGGCGCTGTCGACTTCCCTGTCATAGAAATCGGCAACCTTGTCGAGCATCTGACTGATTTGACCGCTTTCTTCGCCCACTTCGATCATCTGCGTGACCATCTCGGGAAAGATCTTGTGGCGGCGCAGGGCCGACGACATCGGCTGGCCCTCGCGCACGGCCGCCTGGACGTCCTTCATCGCCGCGTAGATCACCGCGTTGCCGGTGGTCTCACCGACCACGGAGAGCGCCTGCATGACCGGCACGCCCACGTTCAACAGCAGACCCAGGTTGCGCGAGAAGCGGCTCATCGCGAGCTTGCGGAACAGCGTGCCGAAGACCGGCAGCTTGAGCTTGACCTTGTCGACGGTCAGCCGGAAGTCTTCGCTCTGCCGCAGCCGGCGCCGGAAGATCGTGGTGCCGCCGATGGTGATGGTCAGGAACAGCGGCGCGATCCACCACATGTTGTGGCTGGCGTCGACCAGGAACTGGGTGATCGCCGGGAGCTCGCCGCCGAGGTTCTTGAACATCCCCTCGAAGATCGGGACGATGAAGATCAACATGGCTGCGATCAGCACGAAGGTGAAGCTCAGCACGATCGCCGGATAGGTCAGCGCGCCCTTGATCTTGCCGCGCAGGGCGGTGTCCTTCTCCAGGCTGTCCGCGATCTGCTCGAGCGCCCGGTCGATCATGCCGCCCGCCTCGCCGGCCCGGATCATGGCGACCATCAGGCGAGGGAACTGCCGATCGTGCTTGGCCATGGACGACGACAGGGAGACGCCGCCGGCCACGTCCGTGCGTACCTCTCCGACCGCCTTTTTCAAGGCCGGCGCCGAGGTCTGCTCCTCGAGGATGGCGAGCGAACGCAGCAGCGACATGCCCGAGGAAGTCATCGTCGCGAACTGGCGCGCGAACACCGCCAGGTCCCTGAGCTTGGTGCGACCGCCCAGGCCCGGGATCTTGAGATCGCGGTTCAGGCCCTGGCCGACCGCGGTCAGCTCGAGCGGGACCTCGCCGCGCTGCTTGAGCATGTGCATCGCGGCGGACTCGTTGGCCGCCTCGACGGTGCCCTTCGACTTGCGCCCGGTCGCGTCGATGCTGTTGTAGTGGAATGTTTTCGTCATGGCTGCCACGGCGTGATCACACCCGTCCGATGAGACGTTTGAGCTCCTCGGCCGAGTGGCAGATCTCGAGGGCGGTCTGCATGGTGACCTGTCCCTCCCGGACCTTCTCGGCGAGGTGCTGGTCGAAGGCCAACATGCCGTCGCTGCCGCCGGCCTGCATGAACGAGGGGATCTGGTGCGACTTGCCCTCGCGGATCAGGCTGCGGATGGCCGGCGTGGCGGTGAGGATCTCGCTGATCACCACGCGGCCCTTGCCGTCCGCCTTGGGCGCCAGCGCCTGGGTGACCACGCCCTGGAGGCTCGCCGCCAGCTGGGCGCGGATCTGCAGCTGCTGGTGCGGCGGGAAGATGTCGATGACCCGGTCGATGGTCTGGGTGGCGCTCTGCGTGTGCAGGGTGGCCAGCACCAGGTGACCGGTCTCGGCCGCGGTCAGCGCCGTCGCGGTGGTCTCCAGGTCGCGGAGCTCGCCGACCAGGATGATGTCCGGGTCCTGCCGCAGCGCGTGCTTGAGCGCGGTGGCGAAGGTCCCGGTGTCGGTGCCCACCTCGCGCTGGTTGACCACGCTGCGCTTGTGCGGGTGGAGGAACTCGATCGGGTCCTCGATGGTGATGATGTGCGCGGCCCGGCTGCGGTTGGCCAGGTCGAGCACCGAGGCCAGCGTGGTGGTCTTGCCGGAACCGGTCGGGCCGGTCACCAGCACCAGGCCACGCGGCAGGTGCGCGAAGCGGGCCACCGAGTCGGGCATGCCCAGCTCGTCCAGCGGCTTGATCTTGTGCGGGATGGCCCGGAAGACCGCGCCGCAGGAGTTGCGCTGCACATAGAGGTTGCCGCGGTAGCGGGAGACGCCGACGATGCTGTGCGCGAAGTCCATCTCGTTGTCGCGCTCGAAGACCTCCCACTGGTCGGCGTTGACCGCCGCGCGGGCCAGCAGGGCGGTGTCCGCGGAGTTGAGCTTGCCGTAGCCGGGCAGCGCGCGCAGGCCGCCGTCCACCCGGATCATCGGGGGCGAGCCGACCGTGAGGTGCAGGTCGGAACCACGCGACTCGACGAGCGTGACCAGCATCTGGTCGAGCACGGCGAGACCGTCCGGCGATGCGTCCACCGGCGCCGTCTGCTGCGGCACTTCGTGGTCTACCTGGTACATCTGGCACCGACTTTTCTCTCGCGGGCTCTGACGCTCCCTTCATTCGGCATCGTGAGACGCGGCTTTAGGAGCTATTCCGCCGTTTTCGAGCTGCCTTTCAAAACCACCGCTAGGATGTTCGCGCTCCGCTGATTCGCCAGTGCTCGATCAGGACCTAGATCGCGACGCGGGAGACTTCTCGCACGCTGGTCAGCCCGCCGGCCGCTTTCGCCAGGCCGTCGGCTCGCAGGTCGTACATGCCTTGGGCGACCGCGACCTCGCGGATCTCGTTGGAGGACGCGCGGCGGATGGTCAGCGACTCGATCTCGGCCGAGACCGGCATCACCTCGTGCAGCGCGATCCGGCCGCGATAGCCGGTGTTGGCGCAGTTCCGGCAGCCGATCGGCTGGTAGAGCAGCTCCGGGATCTTCAGATCCTGGTAGGGCCACTTCGCCCCGATCAACTCCTCCTCGGTGGGCGGGTACGCCTCCTTGCACCAGTCGCACAGCCGGCGCGCGAGCCGCTGGGCCAGCACGCAGTCCAGCGACGAGCCCACCAGGAACGGCTCGATGCCCATCTCGGTGAGCCGGGTGACCGCACCGGGCGCGTCGTTGGTGTGCAGCGTGGAGAGCACGAGGTGACCGGTGAGCGAGGCCTCGGTGGCGATCTGGGCGGTGTTGCTGTCCCGGATCTCACCGATCAGCACGACGTCCGGGTCGGATCGCAGGATCGCCGGCAGCACGGCCGCGAAGGTCAGTCCGGCCTTCGCGTTCACCTGCACCTGGTTCACACCACGCAGGCGGTACTCAACCGGGTCTTCCACCGTGATCACGTTGATTTCGGGCTTGCTGATCCGGCCCAGGGTGGCATAGAGCGTGGTGGATTTTCCGGACCCGGTCGGGCCGGTGACCAGCACCATCCCGTGCGGCTTGGTGAACGACTCGGCGAAGCGGTCCAGGTTGTACTGGGTGAAGCCGAGCTTGGCCAGGTCGAGGTCGATGCCGCCGGTGTCGAGCACCCGGAGCACGATCTTCTCGCCCCAGACCGTGGGCAGCGTGGCGGTGCGCAGGTCGACCTGGCGGTCCCGGATGAGCGCCGTGATGCGGCCGTTCTGCGGGATCCGCTTCTCGGTGATGTCGACGCCGGACATGATCTTCAGGCGGCTGGTCAGGGCGGCCATCACGCCGCGCGGGACGGTGTCCAGCTCGTGCAGCACGCCGTCGATCCGATAGCGCACCCGCATCTCGTCCTCGGTGGGCTCGAGGTGCAGGTCGGACGCGCGGTTCTGGACTGCCTGCTCGATCAGGCTGTTCACGTAGCGCACGATCGGGGCGTCGTCGGCACCGGACGCCTGGGCGGTCATCGCCGAGTCGTCGAGGCTGGTGTCGGCCATGTCGCCGAGGTCGCTGTCCTCGCGCTGCAGCTTCTCGATGATCCGGCGGACCTCGCTGCGGGCGACCACCACCGGGCGCACCGTCATGCCGGTCGAGGCCCGCACGTCGTCCAGCGCGACCACGTCGCCCGGGTCGGTCACGCCGACCACGATCTCGCCGTCGCTCATCGACAGGCCGAGCACCCGGTGCCGCAGCACGACGGGCAGCGGGATGCGCTTGAGCGCGGCCGGATCCGGGCTGAAGCCGACCAGGTCGAGCGTGTTGATGCCGAACGCCGCCGCGGCCGCCGAGGTCAGCTGCTCCTCGGTGACGACCTGGTCGTTGATCAGCACCGCACGCACCGACCGGCCGCTGCGCTGCGCCTCTTCGGCGGCACGGTCGACCGCAGCCGCGTCCACGCCGATTTGCTTCAGCGCGTCCAACAGCGGGCGAAAGGTCTGATCCACGACATCCTGTTCGGGCCGAATGACAATAGTCTTAGCCCAGTTTGCCGCTATTGAGACGGTTGTGTGGTGGATAGCCGGAAGGTGCGGCGGTAAGCCGACGGCGCGACGCCGATCGTCGCCTGCAGATGCTGGCGCAGCGCGGTGGCGCTGCCCAGGCCCGAGCGCCGGGCCACCGCGTCGACCGCCAGGTCGGTGGATTCGAGCAGCGTGCGGGCGTGATCCACGCGCTGCCGCAGCAGCCAGCGGGCCGGGCTGAGGCCGGTCTCGTCGCGGAACCGCCGGGTGAAGGTGCGCACGCTCATCCGGGCGTGCCCGGCCATGTCCTCCAGGCTGACCGGCTCGGCCAGGCGTTCCAGCGCCCAGGCCCGGGTGTTCTCGGTGCCCGCGCCGGCCGCGATCGGCACCGGCCGCTCGATGAACTGCGCCTGGCCGCCGTCCCGCCACGGCGGCACCACGCAGCGCCGGGCGGCCCGGTTGGCGACCGCGCTGCCGTGGTCGCTGCGGATGATGTGCAGGCAGAGGTCGACGCCGGCGCCGACACCGGCCGAGGTGAGGATGTCGCCGTCGTCGCAGAACAGGGTGTCGAAGTCCCAGGTGATCTGCGGATACAGCCTGGCCAGGCGGCGCGCCCAGGCCCAGTGGCTCGCGGCCGGCCGGCCGTCGAGCAGGCCCGCGGCGGCGAGCACCGATGCGCCGGTGCAGATCGAGACGATGCGGGCGCCGCGACGGTGGGCCGCGTGCAGGGCGTCGACGACGACCGGGTCCAGGGTGCCGTCGATCACGGTGCTTCCGTCGCCGACGCCGGGGATGATGACGGTGTCCGCGGTGCTCAGCTCGGACAGATCGAACGACGGCGTCACGTCGAAGCCGGCCATGCTGCGGATCGGGCCGGTGCCGCACACCCGCACCCGATAGAGCCGTTGCTCCTGATCGTCCCGGGCGGCGCCGAAGACCTGGGACGGGACGCCGAGATCGAAGGCGACGACGTGATCGAGCGCGAGCACCGCGATGGTGTGGGCCATGGCTCGATTCTTGCGCATGTTGGCTTTCCGGCCACTCGTCGGGAGCATCTTTCTTCAGGAGACTTCATCCGTGACCAAGACCCGTCGTGTGCATCCCGCCTGGTTCGTCGCCGTGGTGGCGTTCGTCGCGCTGGTCGGCGCGGCCGGCTTCCGGGCCACGCCGTCCGTGATGCTGCGCCCGTTGCACGAGGAGTTCGGCTGGTCGCTGGGCACGATTTCCGCGGCGGTGTCGGTGAACCTGCTGCTCTTCGGGCTGACCGCGCCGTTCGCCGCGGCGCTGATGGACAAGTTCGGCATCCGGCGCGTGGTGATGGCCGCACTGCTGCTGGTCGCCGCCGGATCCGGGCTGACCGTCTTCATGACCGCGAGCTGGCAGCTGATCCTCTGCTGGGGTGTGCTGGTCGGGCTGGGCACCGGCTCGATGGCGCTGGCCTTCGTCGCGACCGTGACCAACCGGTGGTTCGTGCACCGGCGCGGGCTGGTCACCGGCGTGCTGACCGCGGGCGGCGCGGCCGGGCAACTGGTCTTCCTGCCGCTGCTGGCCAACCTGACCGAATCGTCAGGGTGGCGGGCGGCGTCCCTCACGGTGGCGTTCGCGGCGCTGGCGGTCGTACCCCTCGTCTTCTGGCGCCTGCGCGACAAGCCCTCCGACCTGGGGGTCGGCGCCTATGGCGCGACCGGAGACGAGCCGGTTCCGGAGAAGCCGAAGGGCAGCGCCGCGCGGAACGCGCTGAGGGCGCTGAAGGAGGCCTCGAAGACCAGACCGTTCTGGCTGCTGGCCGGCGGCTTCGCGATCTGCGGCGCCACCACCAACGGCCTGGTCGGCACGCACTTCATCCCGGCCGCGCACGACCACGGCATGACCGAGACCACCGCGGCGGGCCTGCTGGCGCTGGTCGGCCTCTTCGACATCGTCGGCACCATCGCCTCCGGCTGGCTCACCGACCGGGTGGACAGCCGGCTGCTGCTCGGCGGCTACTACGCGCTGCGCGGGCTCTCGCTGCTGGTGCTGCCGTCGCTGTTCGCGGCCACCGCGCACCCGAGCATGGTGGTGTTCATCCTGTTCTACGGCCTGGACTGGGTGGCCACCGTGCCGCCGACGGTGACCCTCTGCCGCGAGTATTTCGGCGCGTCCGGCGCGGTCGTCTTCGGCTGGGTCTTCGCCTCGCACCAGATCGGCGCGGCCATCGCGGCGACCGCGGCCGGCCTGGTCCGCGACCAGTTCGGCAACTATGACCTCGCGTGGTATGTGGCCGGCGGGCTGGCGATCCTGGCCGCGGTGCTGAGCCTCGCCCTGCTGGCCGGCAAGCGCCTCAAGCAGGTCGCGCCCGGCATCGGCCTGGCGTTCCCGGCGAAGGCGACGACCTAGGGATCGGTGGCCAGGCGGGCGTGCAGGTGCATGTCGTGCCAGCCGTCGGCGTGCCGCAACTCCGCCCGCTTGGTGCCCTCCGGCAGGTAACCCGCATGCCACGCCACCCGGCAGGACGCCTGGTTGGCGGTCGAGTGGTTCACCTCGATGCGGTGCAGCCCGAGCGTCCGGAACGACCAGTCGGTCAGGGCGGCCAGGGCGCGCGGAGCGATCCGGCGCCCGCGCGCGGCCGGCAACACCCAGTACGACACCTCGGCCGACCCGATGAAGAGGTCCAGCTGCCGCAGGCTGATCTGCCCGGCCACCCGGCCCTCGTCCAGCACCGCCCAGCCCGCCCCCGACTCGGCGCGCCACCGGCCCGGCCAGTGCGCGATCCAGTCGGTGGCCTCCTCATTGGTCATCGTGCGGCAGTGCCATTGCCGGATGCCGGGATCCGCATAGGCCGCCACCACCACCGAGCGGTCCGACGGCAACCACGGGCGCAGCGTGAGGCCATGATCGTGAACGTCCGGCTGGACGTGAGACTTCATCGTGCCCGCGGGCACGACGGGCTCGGCAAGCGACGGCACCGGGAAAGATTAGTCCTCGAGGTCGACCACTTCGAGCAGGCCGCTGAGCACCAGGATCTGGCGGACGCCCCGGGACGGCCGGGCCAGCTTGAACGCCACCCCGGCGTCGCGGGACCGCTGGAACCCGAAGACCAGCGCGCCCAGGCCGGTCGAGTCGATGAAGGACAGGTCGGACAGGTCCACGACCAGGGATCGGGGGCTTGCGGCCAGTGCGTCGGTCAGCGCCACCCGCACCTGGTCGACCGTCATCACGTCGACCTCACCGTGCAGCTTCACGGTCAGGACGTCGTCGTCGCGGTCCAGACTGGTCACTACTTCATCGGACAACTGAAAGCCTTACTTTCGTGGGGGCTGCCGTTCCACGTACCGTAATCGGCAGATGCACTCTCGAGAGGGGTCCGGTGTGCCGATCCGGGGCGGGCTGCCGCCGCGCAATCCGCGTTTCGTCGGGCGGGAGGACCTGCTCTCCGACGTGCGCGGCCTGCTCGGAAACGGCCCGGTGGTGCTGTTGCCACCGGACGACCATCAATTGGGTGGAACGGGACGTACCCAACTCGCGGTGGAGTATGCCCACCGTTACGCCGACACCTACGATCTGGTCTGGTGGATCCCCGCGGAACAGACCGCCGGGATGCGGGCCGCGCTGGTCGGTCTCGCCCAGCGTCTCGGCCTGCCCGAGGCCCGCGACGTCAACCGTACGCTGGGTGCGGTCCGCGACGCGCTGAGCCGCGGCGAGCCATATCGCAACTGGCTGGTCGTCTTCGAGAACGCGAACCGGCCGGAGGACATCAAGCCCTACCTGCCCAGCGGCGCCGGGCACGTGCTGGTCACCTCCCGCAACCCACGCTGGACCTCGGAGATCGCGCAGGCCGTGCCGGTGCCGGTGTTCGACCGGCCGGACAGCGTCGACCTGCTGCGCCGCCGCCTGCCCGAGCTGTCCACCACCGACGCCGAGCGCCTCGCCGAGCGGCTCGAGGACGTGCCGATGGCGCTCGCCCAGGCGGTCGCGGTGCGCAGCGCGGCCGGCTGGTCCACCGAGGACTACCTGCGCAAATACGACGAGCGGGCGGCCGAGCTGGCCTTCCCCACCCCGATCCGGGTGGCCTGGGGCCTGGCCGCCGACGCCCTGCGGGCCGCCTCGCCGGCCGCCGCTCAACTGCTCGAATTGTGCTCGTTCCTGGCCAGCGCCCCGGTCTCCTGGCAGCTGCTGTGGGCCGGCCGCGGCCTCGACCTGCCCGCCGAACTGGCCGGCACACTGCGGCTGGAGCGCCGGCTGCGCGCCGCGATGCGCCTGATCGGCAGCTACGGCCTGGCCGACCTCGACCCGCCCGGCGAGCGCCTGCTCGTGCACCCTCTGATCCGCGGCATGCTCGGCCAGGAGCTCAGCTCCGAGACGCACGCCGCCCAGCTGCGCGCCGTCCGCGGCATGCTGGCCGCCGCCGACCCCGGCGACCCGGACGCGCCGACCACCTGGACGCGATACGCCGAGATCGTCCCGCACCTGGTCCACTCCGACGTGCTCGGCGGCGCGTCCGAGGAGACCCGCCAGCTCGTCGTGCACTGTGTCCGCTTTCTCTATGCGAGCGGCGACTACGACTCCAGCCGCGACCTGGCCGCCCAGGCGGTGGCCCGCTGGAGCGAATCGGTCGGGACGGCCGACGAGCAGACGTTGCTGATCTCGTTCCACCTGGCCAACGCCCTGCGCGCGGTGGGCCGGATCGGCGACGCCCGCACCCTCAATGCGAAAACACTGCGGCTGCAGCGCGAGGTGCTCGGTGGCGACGACGAGACCACCCTGGCCACCGCCAACAGCGTCGGCGCCGACCTGCGCATGCAGGGCCACTTCGAGCAGGCCCGGCAGCTCGACGCGGACAACCTGGTGCGCTACCGCCGGCGATATGGCGAGAGCTATCCGACGGCGCTGCGCTGCGCCAACAACCTGGCCGCCGACCTGCGGCTGCTCGGCGACTTCCGGGGCGCCCGGGCACTCGACGAGCAGATCCTGCGGCACCGGCAGACGGTGCTGGTGGAGGGCCACCCCGAGACGGTCTCGTCGCGCGGGGCGCTCGGCTTCGACCTGATCGGGCTGGGCGACTACACCGCGGCGTCCGAGGTGCTGGCCGGGCCGTACACGCTGGACGCGGACCACCCGATGGTGCTGCTGCTGCGCCGGTTCGTCGCGGTGGCCGCGCGGCGCCGGGGGCAGGCGCACGCGCGCAAGCTGGCCGAGGCGAACGTGGCCCGGTTCCGGCAGAAGTTCGGCGACCTCAACCCGGAGACGCTCGGCGCCACGGTGTCGCTGGCCAACGCGGCCCGCAGCGACGGCGATCACGACGCGGCACACCGGCTGCTGGAACGCGCGGTGGCCCGGTTCCACGCGGTGCTCGGCGACGAGCACCCGTTCACCCTGGCCGCGGCGGCAAACTTGGCCGGGGTGGTGCGGGCGAGCGGGCGGTTCGCGGAGGCGCGGACCATCGACAGCGAGGCGCTCAGCGGGTTGCGGCGCAGCGTCGGCCCGGATCACCCGTTCACACTGGCCTGCGCGAACGGACTGGCCGCGGACATGCTGCACACCGGCGAGGGGCAGCCGGCCCGGGAGATCGCGGCGGACACCCTGCAGCGGTCACGCCTGGTGCGCGGCGCCGATCACCCGGACACCGCCGCGTGCGCCTGGAACGTGGCCCTCGACGCGTCCGACGTGACCGCTCAGGAGCAGGCGACGGCGTTGCTGGTCAAGGCGTTCGGCGAGGGTCACCCGACGGTGGCGCGAGCGGCCTCAGGCGAGCGACTGGAAACCGACATCGACCTGCCGCTGCTGTAGCTCCAGCAGCTCGGTCAGCTCGACCGCGGGCATCGGCTTCGCGAAGTGGTAGCCCTGCGCCTGGGCGCAGTCCAGCTCACGCAGCCGGGCCGCTTGCAACGCGTTCTCCACACCCTCGGCCACCGGGGACAGGTCGAAGGTGCGCGCGATCTGCAACACCGCCTCGGCCACCGAAGCCCCCGAGCTCTCCTGCATGGCCTGCACGAACGAGCGGTCGATCTTGACCACGTCGACCGGCAGCGTGCCCAGGTGGCTCAGCGACGAGAAGCCGGTGCCGAAGTCGTCCAGCGCGATCCGTACGCCCAGCGTCTTGAGTGCGCTCAGCACCCGCGCCGACTCCACCAGGTCGGTCAGCGCGACCGATTCGGTCAGCTCCAGCACCAGCAGGTTCGGCGGCAGCCCGGTGCGCTGGAGCACGCCGCGCACCTCGTCGATCAGATCCGGCTGGCCGAGCTGCGAGGCGGACAGGTTCACGTTCAGCTCGAAGCCGGGCGTCTCGTCCTGCCAGACGGCGGCCTGCCCGCAGGCCTGCTCGAGCACCCAGCCACCGAGCCGCGGCAGCAGCCCGATCGCCTCGGCCAGGTCCAGGAACGCGGCCGGCGGCAGCAGACCACGCTCCGGGTGACGCCAGCGGACCAGCGCCTCGACGCCGACGGTCCGCTCGCCGTCCAGGTCGACGATCGGCTGGTAGTGCACCTCGAACTCGTGCTCGTCGACGGCCCGGCGCAGCTCGGCCTCGTCCCGCCGGCGCTGCTCGGCCATCGCGAACTGGGCCGGGTCGAACCGCCGGGCGACGCCCTTGCCGTCCGCCTTGGCCTGGTAGAGAGCCACGTCGGCCTCGCGCATCACCTCGTCGACCACGGTGCCGCTGCCCCGGGTGATCGCGATGCCGGCGCTGGCCCGGATGCCCAGCACGACGTCGCCGACCATGATCGGCGCGGCCAGGTCGAGCAGGATCCGGTTCGCCACGGTGTCCGCGATCTGATCGTCGGCCAGCCGGGGGAGAAGCACCACGAACTCGTCGCCGCCGAGCCGGGAGACGGTGTCGTTGGTGCGGACGTTCGCGTTCAGCCGCTCGGCCGTCGTGCGCAGCAACTCGTCGCCGGTGGCGTGCCCGTAGGTGTCGTTGACCTCCTTGAACCCGTCCAGGTCGACGAGGATCACGGCGGTCATGGTGTCGTCGGCATCGGCCAGCGCGTCGGTGGCGTGATCGATGAAGAGCTTGCGGTTGCCCAGCGCGGTCAGCGGGTCGCGGAAGGCCTGGCCGGCCAGGATCGCGCGCTGCCGGCTGAGGTCGCGCATCAGGTGGTCGTTGGTGCGGGCGCCGAGGAACTGACGGACCAGAATGATCGCCGAGACCACGATGAGCAGCCCGGTGAGCTCGGGCGAAACGACGCCGTGTTGATGCCGGTAGCCGGCCATCAGCACGGCGGAGGCGACCGGCGCATATTGCAGCAGCGGCCAGCGCTCGGCGAGGAAGAACACACCGATGCCGAGAAACAACACGACGCCGGCCGCGAGGAACAGATTGATCCGCTCCTCGAACACCACGGGCCAGGTCAGCATCAGCAGGGACCCGAAGATCATCGCGCCGTCGATCACCCGGCGCACCCGATCCATGGCCTTACTCGGCGCCATGCCCCACCTCCTGCGGCACCAGATCGGCCCAGGGGTGGCGCACTTGAGCGCTTCACCGGTTCAAGAAGCGCGCCAACTCGACGAGCGAGGGCCCGCGGCCATCTGGTGGTTCGCCTGAGGTTCGTGCGGGGGGCTGGATCCGGATGGCCTGCCGGAGCGCGACCAGGATCTCGATCTTGTCGACCACGCCGAGGGCCAGGGCGAGGGCGGTCGGATCAAGATCAAATTCAGATTCCGGATACGCGTGCCGGAAAGTCCCGTCATCACCCCGCAGGAGAGCGAGTTCCCAGGCCGTAGCGCGCGTCTCGCGCGCCTGCCCACTCACCCTCGGATCCACCTGGCCGTCCACCCTCGGCTCGCCGGCTTCGCCGACCGGGCTCTGCCCGGCCTCTGCGCTGGTCGCGCTTGCCGCACCCAATCCGCCTTCCGCGCTTGCCGCGCCGTCCGTGCTTACGGCGCTTGCCGCGCCGTGCGCGCCTTCCGAATTTGCCGTGCCTGCCGCGTCGTCCGCGCTTGTCGCGCCTTCGGCGCCTGCAGCGCCTATCGCGCTGGCGGCGGCGGTGGACTCGCGGAGGAGTTGGTGGATCAGGTGGAGGCGGGGGCTGTGCGATAGGGCTCGCCGGCTGTCGAGGATCAGGCGGGATTTCACGGCGGTGGCGGGCTCGCCTCGGCGCCAGGCGTCGGCGAGGGCGGCAATGTCGCGAGGTTCGGGCGCCATGTTGCGCAGCCGCCAGCGTGCGTAGTGATCAGCGTTGGCGACCTCGGCCAGCCGGGCGATCGACAGGCCGGCCGCCGTCGTCGGTGGCTCGGCCAGCCAGGGGGTGACCTCGGCGTGGAGTGCGGTGACGAAGCGGGTGCCGGCCGGGGTCAGGTCTCCCGTGGACAACAGACGATCCGCCGTGGTGGCCACCGCCGCGCGCCAGCGGCAGAACTCGAACGCCGCGATCGGGTCGGCGGTGGCCCGTGACTCGGTGCGCCAGAAGCGGGTCACCGCGAGATAGGCATAGGCGCCGTGCAGCACCCCGGAAGTCGGCCGCGGATCGTCCCGCCAGGGGGAGTAGCCCAGCGCATGCGGCCGGTGGTGCAGGTCGAAGAGGTGGCTGGTCGCGTTCAGCAGGCTGTGGTTGATCTCGTGCAGCAGCCCGACGGCCAGGCTCATCCCATCCGCCGGCGCGGACATCGCCACCGCCCCGAACGCATCCGCCGACGACGCGCTGATCCCGGCCGCCGCGGCGTCGGCCTCGACCGGCACCACGCAGATCAACGCCGAGGAAAGCAGCGCCGCCGCATCCCGATGACGGCCGGCCAGGATCCGCCACGCCTCGGTGAAGCGGGCCTGCCAAAGCTCGAACTCTCGATCATCGAGCGGCCCGGTCGGGGCAAGACCGAGAAGCCCCCGTCGCTCGTCTCGATCTTCGAGTCGCACCTCGATCGCGAGCCCCGCATGCTCGGCGACCAGCGTCCGCGCCTCGCTCACCGACAGCTCAACTATCCCCGAAGGCGCCTCAGCGATGCCGCCCGCCGCGCTCGCGCCGTGGTCGCCTTCCGCGCCGTGGTCGTCCGCCGCGGCATTGATCCCCGCGCCGCCGCCACTTTCCGCCGTGTGGCCGCCGCCGGTCGGTTGCGCGCCGATGGTGCGGAGGGTGTGGGCGGCCCAGGCGCCGAAGAGCGGGTTGGCGATGGCACGCCGGAACGCCGGTGGGTCGGTGCTTTCGAGAGCCGTCAGGGCGGCGTACACGTCAGGGGTTTTGAGGGATCTCGCGAGCAGGAGGTGGCGTCCGAGCTGGGAGCGGCGCAGCTCGTCGACCGTCGCCTGCGACGGGCGGCCCGCGCCCAGCGCGACGAAGGCGGCATCACTGAGCGTGTGCCGGCGCATCAGAGCGCGGAGTTGAAACCGGCGATCGGTTCCTCGGGGTCTGCCAGGTCATCGGTCAGGCGCCGGATGGATCGGGCCAACACGGAGTCCTCGCTGTCGGTGAGCCTGGTCAACTCCGACAGCGACAGTTCGGACACATCGACCATGTCCGACTCCCACTGCGGGGGTGTGTCCTTGCCAATCAAGGCCGCTGCCTCCCTGCCGACCGGGATATTTGCCGACCGGCAACGGTCAATGTATTGCCGCTAGGTTACGGCGCGGTCGCCGGGTCGGGTGACGTCGTGGCGCGCCCACACACCGGGTCCTCGGGGATTGCGGACTCGTGATCTCATAGGACGCCAACACAGGATGAAAATCGGCAACGGAGGACAAACTGTGCTGGGTCCTGATCTGGACGACGCGGAGGAGTGGGTGCGGTCGTGGCACACGCAGGTCTCGGTGGGTCGTTCGGCGGCGACGGCCGCGCTGGCCGACCGGGTCGCCGTGCTGGCCGCGTCGGCCACCGGCGCTGACGGTGCGGTCCGGGTCAGCGTGAACAGCAGCGGGAACGTCACCGCGCTCGGGCTGGACGACCGGGTGCACCGGTTGAGCGGCGCCGATCTGGCTAAGGAGATTCTGCGGACCATGCATCGCGCACAGCACGGGCTGTCCGAAGAGGTGGCCACCGCGATCGACGAGACGGTCGGCGCGGATTCCGAGACCGGCAAGGCGGTGCTGGAGAGCTTCGCGCAGCGGTTCCCCGAGGAGCCCAAGGAGCCGGACGAGCCGGTGATGCCGGCCCCGCCGCCGTTCCCGACCTTTGAAAATCGGCCGACGTTGCCGCACCAGCCGCCCGGCAACGGGTTCGAGAGCGGGCGGGACAGCCGAGCGCGCTGAGCCGCGGACCGTTACGGTCGGTGGGGGATTGTTTTCGTTGGGGGACGAGAGGGGACGAGGAGTGGCGAATCCTCCGCTGCCGAGTCGCGGGCCGGCGCCGCCGGTCGAGCAGATGGACAACGCCGAGCTGGCGCGTCTGGTGGAGTCCGAGCATCCATACCGCGGCAAGGCGCTGTTCGAGCTTTCCGACCGGGTCGGGCACGATGACGACGCCGCGACCAAGGTGGCGATGCTGAGCCGGCTGTCGTCATTGCGGTCCGCGCGGCTCTTCGACCGGGTGTCGTTGGCCTGGTCCGGGATCATCGCGCTGCTCGCGGCCGAGACCGGGCACGCGCGGAGTGTGGCGTACGAAGCGTTCTATGCGTTGGATTCGGCCGAGCAGAAGGACATGCTCGACTACCTCGAGGTGGCCGCGATCGAGGAGGCCCACCCGCGCATGGCGTGAGCGGGCCCCCGCCGGCATCAGACCTCTACCTTGACGTCTTTCCAGAAGGCGACGCGATCGCGCACCGCGGTGGCATCCGGCTTCGGTTCGGGGTAGAACCAGACGGCGTCCGGCGTCACGTGATCACCCGACTCCAGCGTGTAGTAGGAAGCCTTGCCCTTCCACGGGCAGACGGTGTGGGTGTCCGAGGGGCGCAGCACGTCTTCCCGCAGCGAGGAGCGAGGGAAGTACGTCACGCCCTCGACAACCACGGTGTCGCCGCTCTCCGCGATGATCTCGTCGTTCCAGATAGCCTTCGGCATAGCTCGAACGTAGCGCGTACCTGGTCGGTAGGCCGATATGCGCGATTATTCAGCTCCGCGGGGTGAATTGCGGTGCGTCGAGCGGACGTTGCCCGGCTGGTGCGCGAAGATCTAGTGTCGACCCGGCGACCCCCCGACGGAAACGGCCGAGATGACCCGTCAGAGCACCTTGCCCAGCCTCCGTGAGCAGGCACGGCATGCGTTGTTGCTGCTCGGGGTGCCGGTTTCGGCGCGGCTGCTGGTTGAGGTGCACACCGCGTTCTTCGACGGTGATCTGACGGTGCCGGCGATGGTCACGCTGTTGCGCGAGGAGGAGCGCAGGACCACGCCGCGGCCCTATGCGATCTGCCCCGGCCTCAACCCCGACCTCACGGCGGTCCGCGCGACGGTCACCCTCTCGACCTGGGACATTCAAGACCGCTTGGGTACGCCCGCAGTCAACCGCGCCCACCAGCTCGCGGCCACGGTGCGGGTGGCCGAGTTCGCCGCGGCCCGGCAGAGCGCGAGTGCCGGCGCGGCCGCCCTGCTGCGCCGCCTGGCCGCGGAGGTCCCGGGCGGCCCGGAGGCCGTGACCCACGCGACGACGACCCGCGAAGCATCCGCGCTGGCCGAGGTGGCTCGCGAAGCCTTGAACGAGCCGGCCCTGGCCGAGGCAGTCGCATCGGAGGAGCCGATCCGGTCCGAAGCCATCGCCAGAGCCGCGCATCTCGACGAACACCAGCGCCTCTTCGGCATCCCCACAGTGCCCCACCAACGAGGCCGCGCATGACCACCCCGTCCCGCCGGCGTCGTCCCGCCCGACCCGGTCCCACTCAGCGTGGTCTCGCGCAGCGCGTTTTCAGCGGCGGAGGCCGCGCATGACGTCGGTGCTGCCGCGGCAGGTCGATCTTGATCGGCTGCGTGGGGAGACGCCGCGGAAGCGGCACAATGCCCGCACCATCGCCGCCCTGACCGGCAATCCCGGCTGCACCCGGCGTGCCGTGCTGGACGCTGCCGGGGTCGACAAGCCTCGCCTCGCCGAGCGGATCGGTTTCCCCGGCCGCTTCGGCCAGTCGCGGTTCGCGCTGGCCCGGGGCAACGGCTTCGAAGCCATGCTCAAGGCCGACGACGGCGCGCTCCTGCTCGAAGCCCTCGGCTACCCGGCCCTCAAGGTCGGCTACGACGACCTGGGCGCCGACGCCGACGAGACACTCACCGAACGCCACGGCCGCACCCGCGACCTGATCGGCGACGCGGCCGGCGCCGCCCTCATCGACCACCCGCTGCTCACCCTCGAAGTGGCCGGCCAGACCGTCTTCCTCGAACCCGACCTGATCGCCTTCCAGCGCGAGGGCCGCCTGCAGGTCGTCGAGATCAAGTCCTTCGCGATCGTGGACGGACAGGCCGACAGCACCAAGGTCTCCGCCGCGGCCACCCAGGCCGCCGTCTATGTCCTCGCCCTGCGCCACCTCCTCTCCTCGGTCGGCCGGGATCCCGCCCTGGTCAGCCACGAGGTCGTGCTCGTCTGCCCGGAGAACTTCGCCTTCCGCCCGGTCGCCGTCGTGCTCGACGTGCGCAAGCAACTCGCCACCCTGCGCCGCCAGCTCACCCGGATGGCCTCGGTGGACACTCTGGTGGCCGCCCTGCCGCCGGGCCTGTCCTTCGACCTGGCGCTGCCGCCGGAAACCCTGACCACGGGCCTGGCCCAGGTCTCCGCCCGCTATGCCCCCGAATGCCTCTCCGCCTGCGAACTCGCCGCCTTCTGCCGGCACGAATCGGCCGGCGCCACGGCCGCGCTGGGCCGACCGGTGCGCGACGCGCTGGGCGGCATCGAGTCGGTGCCGGAGGTGCTGGCGCTGGCCGGCGGCGCCCGCCCGGCGAGCGAGGACCAGGCCGAGGCCGCGGCGATGCTCCAGGCCGCCGCCCGGCTGCGCGCCGAAGCGCTAGAGGCCGCCGCCGGCCCGGCGCGAGCCATATCGGCACCGGCCCAGGGTGGCCTGGCCCAGGGTGGAACGGCCCAGCGCAGTGCGGGGCCGGACAGTGCGGCGCCGGCCGGATCGGGCGCGACGCTTGCCGGAAGCGGCGGAGCCGGCGCTTCGTGAGCACGCTGACCGCCCTGGCCCGCGCGCAGGCCTTTGCGGCCGGCCGGGCCGAGCCCATCGCCACCGTCCGCCACCTGCACCTGCACGACCGGCCCTTCGTGCTCGTGCCGCTCGCGATGGCCGGCGAGGCGAACGCCCCGCTCGCCGCGATGGCCGGCACCGACCGGTCGTCGCCGGCATTGCTGGTGGTGGCCCAGCCGCGGAACCGCGACCAGCGCTTCGCCTTCGCCGCGTCGCTCGCCGACCTGCTCGTGCCCTACCTGGACTCCTTCACCGGCGTGGCCGAGCCGATCGTCGTCGACCGTGGCCGCGACGTGCGCTATCGCATGGTGGACGCGCCGCAGGTCTGGGTGCCGAACACCGGCGGCGTCGACTTCCTCAAGCTCTTCGGCCGCTCGACGCGCTTTCGGCGGGTGGACGGCGACTATCCGGTGCCGCCCGCCGTGCCGCTGCTCGGGCGCTGGCTCACCTTTCTCGCCCAGTCGGCCGAAGTGCCCGGCGCGTCGCTGCTGCTCAACGCGGTGCAGGCGCTCGGGCTGCACTGGGCCACCGGGCAGAGCAGCGCGGAGGACGCCCAGCTCGCCGCCCTGCTGGCCTGGATCTCCCCGCCGCCGGGAGTGTCCGGCCAGGCCGCCGCGCTCGACGCTGAGGGGCAGGCGGCCGGCCCGGCCACCGACCCCGACTTCGACAACAAGGTGCTCGCCCCGCTGATGGCCGAGAACGACGTCGCCGGCCTCACCGAAGCCCTGCGCGCGGTGTTGCGGCCGACGTGGGACCAGGTCTGGCGGTCGCTCGACCTGCTGCGCGCGTTGACCCCCGGCACGCGGGTGGCCGCCCGCTGGGACAGCGACCGTGACGTCTTCTCCGCCTTCGTCGCGAACATCGAGGAGGGCGGTCCGCCGCAGCCACGTCGCGACGGCGCGGTGGCCGCGGCGGCACGCCTGCACCGCCTGGAGAGCGCCGCCGACCGCTATGCCGTGCAGCGCGCCTTCGACGACCCGCTGGTGATGGCCGAGCACCGGCTGGCCGGCACCGCCTTTGCCGGGGTCGTGACGCTGGCCAACGCCGAGCGCATCGACGACACCGGCAAGCGACCGGTGCTGCGTCCGCGGATCATGGTCGCCACCACCGAGCCCGTGCGCGTCGATGCCGGCGCGACCCTCACCTCGCCGGCCCGGCCGGCGCAGAAGGCCAGGGTCGTCTCGGTCACCGCGACCGCCGCCGGCACCGACGTGCTGCTGGAGCTCTCCGGCGGCATGGGTCGCAAGCTGGTCGCCGAGACCGGCAGCGTGCCGGGCGTGGGCGAGCACCTGCTGCTGACCACATTGTCCGAGGCCTTCCGCCCCGGCGCCGCTTTTCCCGACGCCTCCGAAACACCGTGGACCCACGGCGGCCCTGGTGGCGACAACAGCGTGGTGGTTGAGTGAGGGTGTGTTCGCCGTCACCCTCGACGAGTATCGCTGCGAGAGTCTCGCCTTCAGCCCCGACGCGACCCTCGTCGCCTTCGGCTGCTCGAACGGCATGGTCGGCCTCTGGCGGGTCGGCAGCGATCGGCCGCGCCACTTCCTCCACGACCTCCTGGGCGCACCCGTGCGCGCCGTCGCCTTCTCGCCCGACGGCGCCCTGCTCGCCGAGGCCGGTGGGCGCCATCTGAAGGTGCGCGACGTGCGCACCGGCAAGGTGCTGCTCAAACGCGAGCACCCGGCCGACCTGACCGCGGTGGCGATCGACGACACCAGCACCCTGATCGCCACGGCCTGCGCCGACGGCGTGCTGCGGGTCTGGTCGCGCCGTGGCGCGCTGACCGCGCAGACGCCGGGCGGCTGCACCGAAGCCACCCGCCGCCTGGTCTTCGGCGCGGACGGCCCACAGGTCACTCCGGGCAGCGGGGCGATCGAGACCCGCTCGCCGGACGGCCGCCTGGTCGCCACGGTCACGGCCGCGAGCCTGACGGTGGCCGCGGTCGCCTGATCGCCGCGAGGTGCGCCAGGACCGCCTGGTTGGCCTCCCAGCCGTCCGGGAACTTGACCGGCACGTTGAGATGCACCGGCTCGGTGGACGGGTGCGCGTCGAGCAGGTCGGCGATGCCGGCCCGGGCCACCACCACGCACGCGTTGCGGTGCCGCGAGGTCAGCACGCACAGCCGGCCGGACTCCAGGTGGAAGGCGGTCGCGTCCTGCCGGCCGGACAGTGGGTGCAGCACCACGGTCAGGTCGTACTCCCGGCCCTGCAGTCTGTTGGCCGTGTCGACCGTGATGCCGGCGGCCGACGGTGGCAGGCAGGCCCGGATCGCCGCCGCCTGGTCGCGGTGCGCGGCGCCGATCGCGATCCGCTCGGCGGTCAGCGGACCGCTCTCGGTGGTCCCGTCGCGCTCCAATGCGCGCACCGCCAACCGAGCGCAGGCCGCGGCGGCCTCCGCGTCGGTGCGCACCGTGAAGCGGGCCGGCAACTCGTGCAGACCCCAGCCGGTGCCGGCCGCCGTGTCCAGCACCTCGTCGATCTCGGAGGAGGCCCGCCCGGCGAAGGCCAGCGTGCGATCGCCGGGCCCGGTGCCGGATCGGAAGCCGGTGAAGGGATAGAACGCCTCGGCGACCACCGGCGCCGCCGAAGCGGGCAGCCGCCACGACACCGGCAACCGATGCACCGGCAGCTCCGGGTTGTGCCGCAGCAACACGGCCACCGCGCTCTGCATCGGGTCCCAGGACAGACCGACCCAGCGCTCCACCTCCACGGTGGAGAACGGATCGAGCTGCCCCGGATCGCCCACGAACAGCGCCCGCTCGAAGCGGGACGCCACCCGCAACAGGGCGTCGGACCGCATCTGATAGGCCTCGTCCACGATCGCCCAGGACCACACGCCCTCGGTGACCGTGGCCCATTTCGCCGCCGTGCCGATGGTGATCGCCGGACCAGCCAGGTCGCCCACCTTGGCGCCGACCCGGCAGCTCGGATGCGCCCGCACCCGCTCGGACGCCGCATAACCGACCGCCGACAACCGCCCGACCGGCAGCTCGGGCGACGCCGCACCGAGCCGGGCGATCAGGTCGTCCACCTGCTCATTGGTCTGCGCCACGATCATCAGCGACTCGCCCGCGGCGGCCAGCACGCCCGCCGCGCGGACCACCAGGGTGGACTTTCCGGCGCCGGGTGGCGAGTCGACCACGATGCCGCGATGGTCGCCGCTGCCGAGGTCGGAAAGCACCGCGTCGACGACGTGCGCGGCCGCGGCGGAGGGGCTGGGGGAGAGCGATGCGATGGGCACGGGAGGACGTTATCCGCCGCCCCCGACAGTTCGCGGGAGCCTGTGGACAACTTCCGCTAGCCGGCCCTGACCTCCCAGGTCCCGTACGGGATGGCGCCGATCGGCCCGTACTTCAGATAACCCGAGCCGGTCGGCGCGGCGAAGAACATCCGCCCCGAGCTCTGCTTCCCCTCTGGCACCCGGTCGGGGCTGAGCGTCTGGCATCGGGCGAGGCCGTGGTCGAACCCGGTGACGTCCCGCCCGCCGGTGGAGAGCAGAAAGTAGTTCAGCCCCGCGTCCGCGCTGCCGTGCACCGCCTCGATCGTCACCTCGACACTCAGAAAGCCGGCGTCGCCGACCGCCTCGACCGGCGCGCAGGCGGGGTCGTTGAGGGCCGGCCTGCCGATCGTGACGTGCACCTCGCCGCCGGCCGGGCTGGTCAGCACCAACGTCTCGCCGGCCGTAAGCGCCTGCGGCTCGGGAATGGTCGCGGTCAGGCCGGAGCCGTCGCCGCGCAGGTCGCCGCCGGGCAGCACCTGCTCGCGGGCGCGCATGATCTGGTTCGCCGCGGAGTCGTCGTTCCGGCTGCGCCAGTCGCCCCACAGCCCGATCAGCCCCACGACGATGCCGAGCGCGAGAAACGTGCCGATGGTGCGGCCGGCGATCGTCCAGATCATCACCCTCGTCGACGGCGGCGGTTTCTCCGGCATCGGATCCCACGTCACGAGCAATTGCCTCCCCGTTTGTCCGATCCGCGAGCTTAAGCCATCGATGCCGACTGCACCGTCCCCATTTTTGTCGTACGTTTGTTCTAGTGTTCCTGACCGCGGCACTCGCCTACGCCCGGCACGGCATCCCCGTCCTGCCGGTGCACACCCCTGCCGCGGACGGAGGATGCTCATGTGGCGCAGAGGCCTGCGACCGGCCCGGCAAGCACCCACGCCTGCGCCACGGCCTGACGGACGCGAGCACCGATCCCCGCCGCATCGAGATGTGGTGGCAGCAGTGGCCGGAGGCGAATGTCGGGCTCCGCACCGGCGTGCTGATGGATGTGGCGGACGTCGACTCGATCGAGGGCCGGCACGGGCTGCGCCATCTGCTCGGTGGCGAGCTGCCCGCCGGTCCCCAGGTGCGCACCGGCGGCGGTGGCTGGCACTTCTGGTTCGCCCCGACGGGCTTCGGCAACCGCGTTCGCCTGCTGCCCGGCGTCGACTGGCGCGGCGCCGGGGGTTATGTGGTGGCGCCGCCGTCCCGGCATGCGCGCGGTTCGGCATACTCGTGGGTGGTCCGGCCGGGCCGTGGCCTGCCCGAGGGGCCGGCCGCCCTGCGCGAGCTGATCCGTGGCCCGGCGGTGGTCGAGCCGTTCCGGCCGTCGCGGCCGATCGGCCATCCCGAGCGCTATGCGGAGGTGGCGCTGGCGGCCGCGGCCGAGCGGGTGGCCGGCGCCCCGACCGGCACCCGGAACGACACCCTGAACAGGGCGGCCTTCGCGCTGGGCCGGCTGGTCGGCGCGGGTCTGCTGGAGGCTGTCGACGTGCGCCGCGAGCTCGAGTCGGCGGCGCGGCGCTGCGGTCTGGGCCGGGCCGAGACGCGCCGCACGATCGGATCCGGGTTGAGCGCCGGCGTGCGTTCCCCGATCGACCGCCGCGTCGCCTGACTGCCGCCGAGCGACGCCTGAGCGCCGCCCGGCGACGCGCGGCCATCTCCCGTGGCACGACGGAGACGGGCGGGTCAGGATGGACGGCGTGACCAGAGGATCGAGGTTGAAGCCCTACCACGTCGAGATCACCCTGAGCGTCGGCCGCGACATCGTCTGGGAGGCGGTCACCCAGCCACCGGTGTTGCATCAGTGGTTCGGCTGGGACTACGACGGGCTCGACGCCGAGATCCGGCAGCTCTTCGTCGACCAGGCGGTGTTCGCCGCGCCGGAGCAGATGTCCTGGGCCGACGGCTCATATCTGGAGGTCACCGGCGATGACGACAGCAGTGTCGTGCGCGCGATCCGGGAGGGCGCGCCGCCCGACTACCCGGACGGCTACGACGCGATCGAGGAGGGCTGGAAGGCCTTCCTCACCCAACTTCGATTCCTGCTCGAGCAGCGGCCGGAGGGCCGTCGCCGCACCATCTATCTGACCGGCGAGACCACCGGGCGGCAGGCTCACGAGCTGGTCGACGGCGACTGGCAGCGGGTGGGCAGCAGGGTGGCCTGGGTGGTGGACGGCGACGGGCACCTGATCGTGGCGGCCGGCAACGTGCCGCTGGACTCGGCGGCCGCCGCCGGGATGCAGGTCGTGGTGTCGACATTCGGGCTGGCCGATGACGCCTTCGCCGCCTGCCGCGACGACTGGGCCAAGCGCTGGGCGCCGGTCGCGGACGCCCCAGCGGTCACCACCGCGGACGCCTCGAGCAGCTGATTCGCGGCCACAGATGATCCGGGTAGTGTGTCGCCGACGGGTTCGGCGCGGGGAGGTGCGATGACTGACTCCCTGGCGGAGCCCGCGCGCCTGCGCTCGCTGCACCGGGTGTGCGTCGGCGCGGAGCCTGATCAAGCTTTCGACCGTTTTGCGAGCTTGGTCCGTCGGTTGCTCGACGTCCCGGTCGCCCTCGTGTCGCTGGTGGACGACGAGCGGCAGTTCTTCCCGGGGCAGAGCGGGCTGGCCGAGCCGTGGAGCGGCAAGCGCGAGACGCCGCTGACCCACTCGTTCTGCCAGTGGGTGGTGATCGAGGGCCGCCCCAAGGTCTATCGGGACGCCCGCACCCACCCTCAGGTTCGCGACAACCTCGCCATTCCGGATCTCGGCGTGGCCGCCTATGCGGGCATGCCGCTGACCGACGCCGACGGCCTGGTGCTCGGCTCGCTCTGCGCGATCGACACCGAGCCGCGCGACTGGTCCGAGGCCGAGCTCGACACCCTGCGCGACCTGGCCGCGGCCTGCTCCTCCGAGCTGCGCCTGCGCATCGCCCGCGACATGGCCGACGAGGCGCGGCGCAACGCCGAGGGGGCGCACGACCAGCTCGCCATGCTGGCGGAGCTGACCGAGACCCTGACCGTGACGCTCGACGTGGACGAGGCGCTGCGCCTGCTGGCCACCGCGCTGACGCCGCGGTTCGCCGACTGGTGCATGGTCACCCTGGTCGACGGCGAGGGTCGGCCGCGCCGGGTCGCCGCCGTCCACCACGACTCGGCGCGCTCCGCCGAACTCGAGGAGCTGGCCCAGCTGATGGCCGGTGACCTGCGGCATCACGACTTCCTCAGGCGCGTGATGCGCACCGGTCGACCGGATCGCAACGCCGATGTGATCAGCGACGATGTCGATCCGCGGATCCGCGAGCTCACCCTTCAGCTCGGCTACCGCGGTCACCTCACCACACCGATCAACGCGCCGATCACCCAGCGCGTGCTCGGCGCGATCACCCTGGTCAAGGGGCCGGGTCGGGTCGTCTTCTCGGAGGCGGACGAGCGCACCGCGATGGACATCGGCCGCCGGGCCGGGCTGGCCATCGACAACAGCCGGCTCTACCGCAGGCAGCGGCACGTCGCGGAGGTGCTGCAGCACAGCCTGCTGACCGAGTTGCCCGAGATCGACGGTCTCGAGTTGCACGCCCGCTACCTCCCGGCCCAGGACGGCGCGGCGGTCGGCGGCGACTGGTACGACGCGTTCGCCCAGCCGGACGGCTCGGTGATGCTCGCCGTCGGCGACGTGACCGGCCACGACATCGAGGCCGCGGCCACGATGGGCCAGTTGCGCAACCTGGTGCGCGGCGACGCGTACGGCCGCGATGACGAACCGGGGACGCTGCTCACTCAGCTGGACCGGGCGATCCGGGGGCTGGCGATGCCGGCCACCGCGAGCATCGTGCTGACCAAGGTCACCCGGGCGGCGCAGGGCTGGTCGGCGAGCTTCGCCAATGCCGGGCATCCGCCGCCGCTGCTGTTGCGGCCGGACGGCGAGGTCGAGGTGTGGTGGGAGACGCCGGCGCCGCTGCTCGGCCTCACGAAGCCGCGCGATCGGGTCAGCCACCGCCGTCCGGTGCCGGCCGGATCGACCCTGCTGCTCTACACGGACGGGCTGGTGGAGATTCCGGGCCGGGTGCTCGACGACGGCATCGACACCATTGTGGACGTGCTGCGCGGCCAGGCCGCGGTGCCCGGCGAGGAGCTCTGCGAGCGGCTGATCTCGGCCGCCGCCCGGCGCGCCGACGACATCGCCTTCCTGCTGATCCGGATGACACCCTAAACGCCATGGTGCTGGATGCGATGCGGTCGGATCGGGCGGCCGGGGTGCTGCTGGGCGCGGCCTGCGGGGATGCGCTCGGGGTGCCCTATGAGTTCGGCACGATCGCGCTGATCGGCGAGCCGCGCATGCTCGGCGGCGGGCTGGGCGATTATGCGCCGGGGGAGTACAGCGACGACACCCAGATGGCGGTCTGCATCGCGGAGGTCGCGGCGTCCGGTGTGGATCTGCGGTCGGCGGCGGCCCTGGATCGGATCGCGGCCAACTTCCTGCGGTGGCGGGACGCGGGCGCCACGGACATCGGCGTGCAGACGCGGCAGGTGCTGGGCAAGGTGCGGGGGCGGGCCACGGACGGGCTGGGTGCGGCGATGACCGCCGCGGCCACCGAGATGCACGCGGAGACCGGGCGGTCGGCCGGGAACGGATCGCTGATGCGGACGGGCGCGGTCGTCATGGCATACCTGGAGGATCCGGCGGGGTTGGCCGAGGCGGCCCGCGCGGTCAGCGCGCTCACGCACCATGACGCCCTGGCGGGCGACGGGTGCGTGCTCTGGTGCGAAGGGATCCGGCAGGCCGTTCTGCACGGTCACTTCGATGGGGTACGCGCGGGGCTCGCGTCGATTCCGGCGGACCGCCGAGCCCGATGGTCGGCCTGGCTGGACGAGGCCGAGCAGCATCCGCCGGAGCACTTCCCGAACAACGGCTTCGTCGTCACGGCCCTGCAGGCTGCCTGGTCGGCGATCGTCCGGACCCCGGTGCCGGCGAAGGATCCGGCTTCCGGCAGTTTCGCGTGCGGCCATTTCCGGGAAGCGTTGTTCGCGGCGGTGCGGGCCGGCAACGACACCGACACGGTCGCGGCGATCGCGGGCGCACTGCTCGGTGCGCGCTGGGGCGCATCCGGCATCCCGCTGGACTGGCAGCGCATCGCGCACGGCTGGGAGAACAACCGCGCGGCCGATCTGATCCGGCTGAGCCTGCTGACGTCCAGCGGCGGCGCCCCCGACGCGGTCGGGTGGCCGGGCTGCGACGCGATGAGGTCACCGCTCGACCGGCCGTTGCTGCTGGCGCACCCGGATGACGACGGCGTGCTGCTGGGCAATCTGCTGACCGACCTGGCCGGGTCCGGAGTGGACGCGGTGGTCTCGTTGTGCCGGGTCGGGCGACGGCAGTTCGACGGCATCGCGGCCGGCGACCAGGTGCAGGTGTGGCTGGTCGATCAGCCGGGCGCGAATGCGAACGTCGCCTTCGCGGTCGACGAGGCGGCGCGCATGGTGGCGACCCTGCGCGCCGAGGGGCGCCGGGTGCTGCTGCACTGCGCCGCCGGGCAGAGCCGCACGCCGGCCGTCGCCGCGCGGTACGCGATGCTGCGCACCGGCCGGAGCGGTGAGTCGGCCCTGACCGGCATGCGCGAAACGCTGGCGTCGCACGGCTACCACGTGAACACCGAGCTGGCCGGAGTGGTCGCGGCGTTCGGCTGAGTTATCCACAGTGCGGAGTTATCCACAGGCGCTGACGTTCGGCACACCCGCGACGCCGCCCGCTGATTAGCGTCGGCGCCATGGTGGACGGGGATGACCTGGATGCGGCCGAGCGCCGCGTCGACGAGTGGCAGGCCGGCTTGACGCAGCGGGCGGCCGCGGCGCGCGAGCTGGCGTTCCGGCTGGCCGAGCTGTCCGCGTCCGCGCGCAGCCCGGACCGGCTGGTTGAGGTGACGGTGAGCTCGACCGGGCTGACCGGGCTCGCGCTGGCCGAGGGCATCCGGCAGCGACCGGCGCGCGAGACGGCCCAGGCGATCCTGGCCACCATGCGCGGCGCGCAGTCCGCCCTGACCGCCGCGGCGACCACGGTCACCGAGCAGACGGTGGGCGCCGACTCCCAGACTGGTCGCGCGGTCATCGCGGCGTACGCGGCGCGTCATGCCTGAGCACCTGGGTGTCCGCCGCACCGAGCTGGTGTCGCACGCCGGCCGCGTGGACGCGGTGGCCGAGCAGGTCAGCGCCGCGGCCCAGGCGGCCGCCGCGACCCGGGCGGGCAACGCGGCCTACGGCAAGTTGTGCGTGCTGGTGCCGGTCATGCTGAACGTGCTGCAGGACATCCTGGTCGACGGCATCGAGTCGGCGGCGGAGTCCTTGCGGGACACGGGTTCCCGGCTGCGCGCCACCGCAGCCGACTATGCGGCGGCGGACTCCCGCGGCGCCACCGCCCTGCGATCCACCCGGCCCGGACCATGAGCGAGCCCGGTCCCTGGGCGGGTGTCTGGATCGCCGAGGACATCGAGCTCATCGCCCGCGGTGTCGAGAGCGGCAGCTGGGTGGACGTCTCGCTCGGCGTGGCCGGCGCGGGCCTCGACGGCTTGGCGCTGGTGTCGGACCCGGTCGGCGCGTTGCTGCAATACGGCATCGCCTGGCTGATCGAGCACGTCGAGCCGCTGGCCGAGGCGCTCGACTGGCTGGCCGGCGACCCGGGCCAGATCACGGCGCACGCGGCGGCGTGGCGTGGCGCGGCCTCGTCGCTGGCGTCCGAGGCGTCGGCGCTGGGCGGCGCGGTGCGATCCGAGGTGGCCGGCTGGTCGGGAGCGGCGGCCGAGGCCTACCAGGGCTGGGCGTCCGGGCGCGAGCAGGCGATGCTGGCGCTGGGTCGCGCGGCGGAGACGATGGCGTTGTTCACCGAGGGCGCGGGCGCGCTGATCGGCACGGTCCGTCTGATGGTCCGCGACGCGGTGGCCACGGTGGTGTCCCGGCTGATCGTCTATGCGGCCGAGTTGCTGGCGACCGCCGGCCTGGCCACGCCGCTGGTGGCCGAGCAGGTCGCGACGCTCTGCGCGGCCTGGGCCGCCCGGATCGCCCGCTGGCTGCGTGACCTTCTCGCCAGCCTGCGCAGGCTGCTCACCGAGAGCGACAAGCTCGGCGAGCTCGTCAAAGGGCTCGGCACCGGTGGCCGGAACCCCAGACCGGGCGAGCACGGCTTCGACGGTGGCATGCGATCGGGCCCGCTCGGCCGGCACTTCGCCTCGGGCGTCAGCGATCCCGGCGGCATCTTCCTCGCGAAGGAGAGGGAGATCGCGGATCGGCTGGCGGCCGAGGGCGAGATGGTCCACGCCCGCACGCCCGACCATCGCGTGGAGGGGCTCAAGAACCCGGACGCGATGGTGCGGAGAAACCCGTCGGATCCGGGCATCGTGACCGAGTTCAAGACGCTCGAGTCGGCCACCAGCGGCGCCGTGATGCAGAACATCCTGGCGGCCGGCAAGCAGGTCGAGGCGTTCGGGCCGGGCGACGCGGTGCTGGACGGTCGCGCCGCCGGACTGACCGAGGAGGTCGTCCGGCAGGGTTACCTTCGGGCGGAGGGCAAGGCTCTCGCCCACGGCAGCGCCTTGCCGGTGAGCGTTCGTGTCATTCTGAGCGACGGCTCGATCATCGAGTTTCCGTCATGAGGGGGTGCGCGCGTGTCGACGCAGGAACACATCTACCTCATGTCTGACGAGTCTCCCGAGGCGTTGGCCGACCGGCTGGCGCGTCCGGCCGGGCTCGCGGTCACCCGCGGGGACGGCGGCCGGGTCTATCTCGACCGGCCCGCGCGACTCGGCCCGGGGCGGGTCGGCGGTGAGGTCTACCGCAACGACATCGCCGATCCGAGCGACGTCAGTTCGGACGACGGGTCCTTGATGGACGCGTTCCCGGCCGTCTTCGACGTGGGCTACACGGGCCGCGATCCGGGCATCCAGATCGAGGAGGCGCGCCGGCTGTTCACCGAGCTGGCAGCCGCCCCGCCGGTGTTGATGGCGTTCGTGCGCGGGTTCGATTTTCTGCTGGCGGTGGCCGGCCCGCGCACCGGTCCGGTCTGGCTGCCGGAGGGCACCACGCCCTATGCGCCGCACCGCGACCGGTGGCTTCGCCTTCTTCCGCCGGACGAGCGTGCTGTTTCGGCACGCGACGGATCGTAGCGGCTGTGCGCTACTGCCGGATTTGCTGGTAGGGGCAGCTATGACATAGGAACCTGTGCATGGCTCCCATCGATATCGCTCGTGCCTGGTTCGACATGTGCCGGACCGGCGACGAGCAGCGGTTCGCCGAGTTGGCCACCGACGGCTACATCGCGCACGGACCCGGTGGCGCCGGTGACCGCAACACCTTCCTCGACTGGCTGCGCTGGTACCCGAAGGCGTTCGCCGAGCAGCTGCCCACCCTGGAGGACGTCATCGCGAGCGGCGACCGCGTGGTGGTCCGCTACACGGTCCGGTCCACCTACCGGGGCGGCTACCTCGACCTGCCGGATCGCGGGCAGTCGGTCACGGAGACCGGAATCATCATCTTCCGGCTGGCCGGTGACCGGGTCGCGGAGACCTGGTTCGAGGGCAATGATCTCGAGGTCGCCCAGCAACTGGGGGGTCGGATCAAGGCCGTGGCAGACTGAGGTGAGTGCCGCTGTCGGCTATATGACAGTGGCGCGTGAGTGTGAATGACTGACAGGGCCGACTTCACCCATTCAGCCGTTGCCCACTGTGGATGATCGACCACTCGGCGTGATCGCGTCGGCCGGAACATTCGCGCAGGCAGTGTCACTGTGAGTGGATGTTTGCACGTTGGTCACCCGAGTGAAATATGGCACTGGTTTGATGGTTCTGCTGGGGCGACCAGCGAAGCCGGCATGCAACTTGCACGTGCGGTTCGCCGTGCAAGTTGCATGTTTTCGCAGCCCCGAGCCTGCTGATCCAGTGTCGAAACAGCGGTATGCGCGATCGGCTGGACTTCATTCATGCACGTTTTTGGGAAGCACTCGGTTCCCTCTTCCAGTCGATCACCGTTGGTGGAACTCTTCTAGCCAGCAGTAGCGCCAGCGACACGGACGGTGGTGATACAGAATGCGTCCAGACGTTCTGGTCGGTCCGAGCGAGTGGGTGGTCGAGCAGTTCGGCGACAAGGTTGCCGCCGAGTTGTGGACCCGGGTGCCTGAGGCGTTGAGCACGGCGATCGACCGTGAGGTCAACGCGCACCCGCACACGACGCAGACCACGGAACGAGTGCTCGCCAACCCTCGTTGGCCGCTGCCCTATGAGGAACTCGTGCTGTTCCTGGGCACGCTGCCCGGCGCCGAGATCATCAGCGTCCCGAAATCCGTCTACCAACTCGTCGTGATCAACGGCCATGTCGTGGTGCCCTGGTGCTACGGCCAGTCCGCCCGCACATCGATGCGCGACGCCGAGGTGGGCCGCTCGTTCGGCCGGCTGGCCCGCGAGTTGCTCCGGCGCTTCGGTCCGCCGTGGCGTCGCCCGCCGGCCGAGACGCCGCTGCCGCTCGACGCCGTGGACGAGCGCGAGGTGGCCAAGATCTGTGCGGCGATCGCCCAGATGACACCCAAGCCCGAGCTGGTCATCGCCGGCTTCGCGGGCGCGCCCAACCTCGGTCTGGTGCGGGCCTGCCTCGGCGAGGTGAAGTCCACCGACAACGGCGCCCTCAACTGGAGTCACCTCGACGACCTGCCGCTGCCGCCGCCGGTCATCCCGCGCCCGCGCCGCATGCAGTTCCCCTGAGAAAACTGGCAAGCTTCCGCCCATGGCGTTGATCTATCAGGCGGACCTCAACCCGACGAAGCTCCAACTGCTGGCGGCCTGGTTGCCGAGTGCCGATTGGTACGAAGCACCGGCCGTCGCGGAGCCGGTCAAGGTCGCTTCCTTTCGCTTCGACGACCCGGCCGGCGAGGTCGGCGTCGAGACGATCCTGGTGCGGGCCGGCGACGCGATCTTCCAGGTGCCGCTCACCTATCGCAGCGCACCCCTGCCCGGGGCCGGCGAGTGGCTGGTCGGCACCACCGAGCACTCGGTGCTCGGCACCCGATGGGTCTACGACGCCTGCGCGGACCCGATCTATGCCGCGACGCTGACCGCGGCGATCGTCGCCGACGCCGGCCAGGCGGTGCAATATCTGGAGACGGACGGCCGGGCCGAGGCCTTCCCGCCGTCGATGACGATCTCCGGTGGCGGGGTGCCCGGTGCGGACGTTCCCGAGGTGCGCGAGGTGCGGCGGGTCGTGCCGGGAGATCCCACGATCGTCGAGACCGACTCCGTCGCGCTGGCGGTGATCCGGCGCCTCGGCGGCGCGGCGCGAGCCGGCGGGACGACGCTGACCGGCGTCTGGGACGGGCAGGCGGAGCCGGTGCTGCTCGCGTACGTCAGGGAATGATGGCCTGGGCGATCGCGACCTGGCGCGGGTCGACGGCGCTCTTGCCGTCCTCGACGTCCCAGAGGGCGTTCTGCAGCACCCGGCCCAGCGTCCAGGCCACGGCCCGCTCCCGGTCGATCGCCACATGCTCGCGGAGCAGGTCGAAGCGCCATCGCACGGCGCGCGCGACGTCGCCCGACGCGATGATGTCGTCCCAGCGGTTGACCAGCGCGGGCAGCAGATCGAAGCCCGGGTCGCCGGCCAGCGGCTCGGGATCGATGGCCAACCAGGGCTCGCGATCGGCGGCCAGCACGTTGTCGTAGTGCAGGTCCCAGTGCAGCAGCCGGTCGCCGGGTTCGCCGATCACCTCGGCCACCGCCGAAGCGCAGGTCAGCACCAGTCTCCGGTGGTCGGCACCGCGGAGTTCGCCGACCGCGCCGGGGGTCGCGGCCACCATCGCGGCGGCGACGTCGGCCAGCCGCCGCATCCCGGCCGGCGCGGGCACGCGCACCAGCCGGGCCAGCAGCCCACCGAGGATGCGGGTCGCCTCGCGATCGTCCGGCATCGTGCTGAGCGGGGTCGGGTGCAGCCGCTCCAGCAGCTGGGCGTGATCGTCCGGATCGTGGTCGAGCAGCCGCACGATGCCGTCGCCGTTCCAGACCCGGAGCCCGGCCTCGATGCCGCTGCTCTCCTCGGTCGGCGGCTGCAGCTTGACCACCGCCCGCAGCCCGTCGTCGCGAACCACCGGCAGCACCAGTCCGGCCACGCCGTTGGTCGGCGTGCCGTCGAGGGTCAGCGCCCAGCGATCCAGCACCCGGGCAGCGGTCGCGGGCAGGGCCGCGAGCCACTCCGGGTGGTCTTCACGGTACGAGTGGACGAGCGCCGCGGGGACATCCAGCCTGGTCATCAGCCGGCCGGCTCGGGCTCCATCAACCGGGCGACGCCGTCCAGAATCGTGCCCAGCCCGAAGCCGAAGTCGAGATCGTCGTCATAGTCGGTGGGACCGTCGAGGATGCCGGTGTCGAGCAGCCGGTTGATCGCCGGGTGGGTCTCCCGGGTGGTCACGGTGCGCAGGATCTCGCCGTAACGTGCGCTCGTGTCGGCCGCCGGGGTCAGGCCGCTCAGGTCTGAGCTGAGCTGGGCTTCGCCGCGGGCGTACCCGTGAAGCAGTTGAATGATCTGGAGTTTCTGCCCGTCGTGCAGGTCGCCGGCGGCCAGGTTTTCCAGGCCCGCCTCCATCCACATCAGCTGCGACGGGCCGGCCGGCGGCGCGCTCATCGGCACCTGCAACAGCCACGGGTGCCGGCGATAGACCGAGAAGACCCCCCGCGCCCAGGCCTCCAGGCCGTCGCGCCAGGCCAGCGGATCCGGTGTCGGCGGCCGCTCGCCGTTGGCCGCGTCCGCCATGAAGAGCAGCAGCTCGTCCTTGCTCTTCACATAGCGATAAAGCGACATGGTGGTGAAGCCCAGCCGCTCGGCGACCTTGGCCATCGACAGGCCGGCCAGGCCCTCCTCATCGGCGATCTCGACGCCCGCTTCGACCACGCTGTCCAGCGACAATGCCGGGCGCGGACCGCGGCGCGGACTCAACCGGTCGCCATAGAGCACGACCAGGTTCGGCGGCAGATGCGAGATCTCGAACTTCATTGACCACATCCTAAAACTGTGTATAGCCTAAACCCATGCGTACGACATACACAGTTCTGATGCGCGGGGTCGTGAAGTCGTTCGGCGACGTGCACGTCCTGCGTGACATCGATCTGGCGGTCGCCGAGGGCGAGGTGTTCGCCCTGCTCGGACCCAATGGCGCGGGCAAGACCACGTGCGTGCGCATCCTCGGCACGCTGCTCGCGCCCGACGCCGGGGAGGCCGTGGTGTGCGGCCACGACGTCGTCCGGGCGCGGCGCGCCGTGCAGGGCGCGATCAGCCTGACGGGGCAGTCCGCGGCGGTCGACGAGTTGCTGACCGGCGCCGAAAATCTGGTGCTGCTCGCCCGGTTGCGGCGGCTCGGCCGGCGTGGCGCGCGCCGCCGGGCATCCGAGTTGCTCGAGCAGTTCGACCTGGCCGGCGCCGGTGACCGTCGGGTGCGCACCTATTCCGGGGGCATGCGCCGCCGCCTCGACCTCGCAGCCGGTCTGGTGGTGGCGCCGCGCGTGCTGTTCCTCGACGAGCCGACCACCGGGCTCGATCCGCGCAGCCGGCAAACCACCTGGGCCGCGGTCCGCGAGCTGGCCGCGAGCGGGGTGACCGTCTTCCTCACCACGCAATATCTCGAGGAGGCCGATCAGCTCGCCGACCAGGTCGCGTTCATCGACCACGGCGAGGTCATCGCCACCGGGCTGCCGGCCGAGCTCAAGGGGCGGCTCGCCGGCGAGCGGGTCGAGCTGACGATCGGTGCGCCCGAGATGGCGGCCCGGGCGGTCGACCTGCTCGGCGCGCTGACCGTGCCCACCGACGGCAGCGCCCGGCAGGTGCGTGAGCTGCTCAACCGGCTCGATGCGGCCGGAGTCGACGTCGACCGGGTCGCGGTGCACCGGCCCACGCTCGACGACGTCTTCCTGACCATGACGAAGGGCTGACCATGCTCACCGCGATCGACGACGCCGGACTCATGATCGGCCGCAGTCTCCGGCACACCCGGCGGGCGCTCGACACCCTGCTGATCGGCGTGCTGCTCCCGGTCTTCATGCTCCTTCTCTTCGTTTATGTGTTCGGTGGCGCGATCGAACCCGACGGTCGATATGTGACCTATGTGGTGCCCGGCATCGTGTTGCTCTGCGCGGGTTATGGCGCGGCGGGCACCGCGGTGCCGGTGGCGAACGACATGACCACCGGCGCGATCGACCGCTTCCGGTCCCTGCCGATCCTGCGGTCGGCGGTCCTCATCGGGCACGTCAGCGCCAGCGTGATCCGCAACCTCTGCTCCACGCTGCTGGTGCTCGCGATCGCCTTCGCGATCGGCTTCCGCCCGGTCGCCGGACCGCTCGAGTGGTTGCTCGCGCTCGGTGTGCTGACCCTCGTCATCGTGGCGATGTCCTGGGTCGCGGTGTGCTTCGGTCTGCTCGCCAGCTCGGCGGAGAGTGCCTCGTCGTTCGGCTTCGTGATCCTGTTCCTGCCCTATCTGAGCAGCGCCTTCGTGCCGGTCGACACGATGCCGCCGGCGCTGCGCGGCTTCGCCGCCCATCAGCCGCTCACCCCGGTGATCGAGACGCTGCGCGGTCTCATGATCGGCACTCCGGTGGCCGAGCAGGCGTGGACGGCGGTGGCCTGGTTCGGCGCCATCCTGATCCTGGGGTACGCGGCAGCCGGCTACCTGTTCTCCCGCCGGGCCGCCCGATGACGTGAGCACGTCGAGTGCGGCGGGCCGTCCATAGCCGGTCCAGACCGCCGACACCGCTTTCCCGTGATCGGCAGCACTGCTCCGAGCGGAGGGTTTCGGCTGCTCGCGACGCTAGGGTTCGGTTCAGACGGGCAGGCGGGTTCCTCGAAACCGGACCCGAAGCGCGCTCACTTTGCGACAATCCCGCGGGAAGGACGTGCGCCATGCCGCTCTCTGATTTCGACCGTCATCCGCTGCTGTTCGGGCCGTCGCCGGTGCACCGCCTCGACCGGCTGACCCGCCACCTCGGCGGCGCGCAACTGTGGGCCAAGCGCGAGGACTGCAACTCCGGCATCGCCTATGGCGGAAACAAGACGCGCAAGCTCGAATATCTGGTGGCCGACGCGCTGGCTCAGGGTTGCGACACGCTGGTCTCGATCGGCGGCGTGCAGTCCAACCACACGCGGCAGGTGGCGGCCGTCGCGGCCTATGCCGGCATGAAGTGCGTGCTGGTCCAGGAGAGCTGGGTCGACTGGCCGGACAGCGTCTACGACAAGGTCGGCAACATCCTGATCAGCCGGCTCGCCGGAGCCGACGTGCGGCTGGTGAAGGCGGGCTTCGGCATCGGCTTCAAGGAGAGCTGGGACGCCGCACTCGCGGAGGTCGAGGCGCGCGGCGGTAAGCCCTATGCGATTCCGGCCGGCGCCTCGGATCATCGGCTCGGCGGACTGGGCTTCGCGGGCTGGGCCGACGAGGTCGAGCGGCAGGAGCGAGAGCTGGGCGTCTTCTTCGACACCGTGGTCGTCTGCTCGGTCACCGGCAGCACCCAGGCCGGCATGATCGCCGGGTTCGCCGGTCAGCAGCGGCCGCGGCGGGTGCTCGGCATCGACGGATCGGCCAAGCCGGCCGAGACGTGGGACCAGGTCGCGCGCATCGCACGGAACACCGCCGAGCTGATCGGCCTGGGCCGCGATCTGCGCGACGACGAGATCCTGCTGGACGAGCGCTACCACGCGGGCATCTATGGCATTCCGGACGAGCAGACGCTGGACGCAATGCGGCTGGCCGCGCGCACCGAGGGCATGGTCACCGATCCGGTCTACGAGGGGAAGTCGATGGCCGGGATGATCGACCTGGTGGAACGCGGCGAGATCGAGAAGGGCTCCCACGTGCTCTATGCGCACCTCGGCGGGCAGCCGGCGCTGAACGCCTACAGCGCACTGTTCTGATCATGGGTTCGTTTGTCGTGACCGGCGGCGGCCGGGGCGTCGGGCGTGCGGTGGTCGAGCGCCTGCTGGGCGCCGAGGACACCGGCGCTGTCGTGGTGATCGAGTTCGACGCGGAAACGCTGGCCTGGGTCGAGGATCACCCGGCGGCGGACCGGATCATCCCGGTGATCGGTGACGCCGCCGACCCGGCGGTGACCGCCCGGGCGGCATCCGCGGCCGGGCAGTTGCGGGGCTGGGTCAACAACGCGGCGATCTTCCGCGACGCCTGGCTGCACGACGGCGCGGCGCCGGTGATCGACGTGATCGGCCGCAACCTGCATCCGGCGATCGTCGGCTGCGCGGCGGCGATCCAATCGTTCCTGGCGACCGGCACGCCCGGCGCGATCGTCAACGTCTCGTCGCATCAGGCGCAGCGGCCGGTGCGAGGCTCGCTGCCCTATGCCACGGCGAAGGCCGCGACCGAGGGGCTGACCAGGGCATTGGCGGTCGACTACGGGCCGCGAGGGATCCGGGTGAACGCGGTCGCGCTGGGTTCGATCGCCACGGACCGGTCGGACGCGCACGTGGCCGGGCTCGACGTGGCGGCGGCGGAGGCCTTCGAGCGGGAGATCCGGCTGGTGCAGCCGCTCGGCCGGATGGGCCGCACCGGCGAGGTGGCGGAGACGGTCGCATTCCTGCTGTCGGACGCGGCGTCCTTCATCAACGGCGCGATCATCCCGATCGACGGCGGCCGCTCTGCGGTAGGCCGCGACCCCGAAGAACACTCCTGACCAACCTCGCGGCGCGAACCAGGACGCGATTCGGGCCGCGCAGCGACGGGAACGGGCCGCGCTGGTTGGTGGGTGTTGGGGTGTGCGGCGCGTGGGGGAGGTGGCTGCGGGGATCGGCTAGCCTTCGGGGAATGGAGTCGCCCCTCGTCATTCGTGATCGGGCCGTCTCTGTCGCCGACTATCTGCTGGCCGTGCGGGCCTCGATGGACCGGCCCGCGCGCACCGTGCCGGCCGACGCGCTCTGGACCGACGCCCTGCCCGGGCACCCCGCCTGTGATGCCGGGCCGGCTGCCGACAACCCCTCCTGGCTGCGGGTCGGGCTGCCCGATCTGCCCGGCCCGATCGAGGTGCCGGCCGAGCTGCGGGAGAGCTTCGACCGCAACGCCGCCGACGACTCGTTGCTCGAGCGGTGGAAGGACGAGCACTGGCGGGCCTGGTCTGAGGAGACCGCCGCGGCGGAGAAGACCCGGGTGCTGCATCGGCAGCTGTTCGACCTGATGCACCTGCTCGACATGAGCGCGGCGAGCACCGAGCTGGTCTGGGGTCACGGCGTGCTGGAGTGCGTGGTGGCCGGGCAGAAGGTGCGATACCCGCTGGTCGCCACGCCGGTGATGCTCGAATATGAGCCCGACCGCTCGCTGATCACCGTGTCGCCGGCCGGACCCTCGCGGCTGCAGACCGATGCGCTGTCCGGGCTCGACGACCGCTATCTCTCGCAGCTGCTGGCACTCGCCGGGCCGGGCGGCGTGATCGAGACCGACCTGTGGAGCGACCTCGACCGGCGCGAGCTGTTCGAGCGCGCGCTGACCCGCATCGGTCACGAGAAGATCGTTCTCACCCCCGGCGAAAGCCAAGGCGTAGGCCAGGGCGTGAGCCGAGGCATAAACCATGACAAGCCGCACATCGTGGACACCGGCGTGATCTTCTCGCGGCCGAAGCAGCGGCAGCTCCGCGGCTTTGTGGAGAGCCTCCGCGAGCGCCTCCTCTCCGGCGACACCGCCGCGATCGGCTCGCTCGCCGCGATCGTCGCGCACGAGCCCAGCAAGCTCGTGATGCCCGACGACGATCCGGAGGCCTGGCGCCGCGTCGGCGAACGGCTGCTCATGCCGCTGCCCACCAACGAGGCCCAGGAATCGATCGCCCGCCGCCTGGCCCAGCACCGCAACGTCGCCGTCCAGGGTCCGCCGGGCACCGGCAAGACGCACACCATCCGCAATCTGATCTGTCACCTGATGGCGAACGGCAAGCGTGTCCTCGTCGTCGCCCAGAAGGAAGACCCGCTGCGGGTGCTGCGCGACGGCCTCCCGGAAGGCATCCGCGCGCTCTGCCTCGCCGTCCTCGGTCGCACCACCGACCAGCTCGTGCAACTCCAGCTCGCCGCCCGCGAGCTCTCCGATCGGGCTGCCACGCTGGACAAACGCGCCGAGGCGGCACGCGTAGAGCGGCTCACGCGCCGGCTCGAGGACGCCGAGGACGAGTTGTCACAGGCACTCGCCGGACTGCGCGCGATCGCCGAGAACGAAGCCGCCACGTACCGGATCGATGGGGTTGATCTGTCGCCCGCCGAGGTCGGGGCCTGGTTGCGGGAGCGGGCCGCCGCGCAGGGTGGCATCCCGGATGCGGTGTCGGTCGCGCCGCCGCTGACCGCGGACGAGTTCGCGGCGCTGCTCGAGCTGGCCGTGCGGCTCGCGCCCGCGGATCGGGCCGCGGCGCTGCGCCCGCTGCCGGAGACGTCCGACCTGCCCGCGTCCGCCGCGGTCGCGGAGACCCGCGCGTCTTTCGACGCGAAGAAGGCGGAGGTCGAGGCCTTCGAGTCGGACGGGCTCGACCCCGATGCGGTACGCGAGCACGGCCGCGAGGCCTACGACGACCTTCTGAACGACCTGCACGAAGCCGTCCAGTGGCTGCACCGCCGCGAGGGCTCGTGGACCGACCGCCTCGGCCGCCTGCTCGACGACCCGCACTGGCAACGCCTGTGGTCCGACCACGTGGCCGCCACCTCCGCGCTGCTCGGCGAACTGGCCGAGCTGGCCCGCGGCCTCGCCGGCCATCGGGTGACCGTGCCCGCCGCGCAGGCCGCCGAGCCCAAGCGGCTGCTGTCCCAGCTGGACGAGTTGCGGCAGCGGTTCGCGTCCGGCCGGGGCATCAACTGGCTGATGCAGCCGGGCATGCGCAAGCTGGCCGACGAGCTGCGGGTGGACGACGAGCCGCTGCGCACCGCGGACGACGTGGATCTCGCGGTCGCCCATGTGCGGCGGATGCGGGCCCGGCGCCGGCTGGCCGATCACTGGACCGAGTGGATCGATCGGCTCGCCATCCCGGAGCAGGGCAAGGATGCCGAGGTGTGGGCCGGTGCGCTGCTCGCCGACGCGGCGCAGTCGCTGGACTGGGACACCAAGCACTGGCCTGATCTGTCGGCTCGACTGCGGATGCTCGTACCGCAGGAGGACCTTGACCTGGACGCGGCCCGGCTGGCCGCCGTCGAAAGCCTGCTCACCCGCGGGCCCGCGGTCTTCGACCTGGATGAACTCGACGCGGCGGACGCGGCGATCACCGAGCGGCTGGTCCGGTGGCCGCATCTGCAGAAGAGCTGGCGCACCCAGGACGGCTGGGACGACGCGGTGGCCGAGGTGCGGCGGCTGGCCGGATTGCGGCCGGAGGTCGAGCGCTACATCGCGTTGCGTAACCAGCTCGCGGGCGAGGCGCCGGAGTGGGCCGACCGGATCGAGGCCGGCGAGGTGCCCGCGGTGTCCGGCGCGGCGTGCCTGCAGGCGTGGGCGTGGCGGCGGGCGCAGACCTGGTTCGACGCCGTGGTGGGCACTGTGGACCCCGCGGTGCTGGGCAAACGCGTCGAGTCGGCACGCGAGAAGATCCGCCTGCTGACCGGCGAGCTGGTCGTCGCGTCGGCCTGGCTGGAGGTGTCGCGGGCGCTGGACGACCGGCGGCGGGCGGCGCTGGCGGACTGGACCACCGCGCTGCGGAAGATCGGCAAGGGCACGGGGCGTAACGCCGCGGCCTGGCAGGCGCACGCGCAACGCGCGATGGAGTCGGCGGTCGAGGCGGTGCCGGTCTGGGTCATGTCGGTGGACCGGGCGATCGAGCAGTTCGCCGGGGGAGCGCACTTCGACGTGGTGATCGTGGACGAGGCGTCGCAGGCCGATCTCTTCGCGCTGCCGGTGCTGGCGCTGGCCGAGCGGGCCGTGGTGGTCGGCGACGATCAGCAGATCGGGCCGCAGCTCGGCTTCGTGGGCTCGGTGACCGGCCTGATCCACAGCCATCTTCGCCAAGGCTCACATTCGCCTCGGGGAGAAGCCGGCTCGCATGCGAATGTGAGCCAAGGCGCCGACGTGCCGTCGGCCGAGCACTTCGACCCGGAGTCGTCGCTCTACGACCACGCGGTGCGGCGCTCGCCGGAGCGGATCCTGCTCACCGAGCACTTCCGCTGTGTGCCGCAGATCATCGAGTTCTCCTCGAAGCACTACTACGACGGCAAGATCATGCCACTGCGCGCGGACCGGCCGTCGCTGGCGCCGATCCGGTCGGTGTTCCTGGCCGAGGGGACGCGGCAGCCGCTCGCGCCCTACGGCGACGTGAACCTGGCCGAGGCGGATGCGCTGGTCTCGCAGCTGTCCGAGATCGTCGCCGACCCGGCCTACCGCGGGAAGACGCTGGGCGTGATCAGTCTGCTGTCCACGAGCGGGCAGGCGGCGCTGTTGCTGGAGCGGATCCGCGAGGCGATCGGCGAGGACGAGATGGAGGCGCGGCGGCTGCGGGTCGGTGACGCGTACACGTTCCAGGGCGACGAGCGGGACGTGGTGCTGGTGTCCATGGTGGTGTCGGCGCGGGACGGCCGGGTGGCGGCGTTCACCCGGCGTGAGTATCACCGGCGGATCAACGTCGCCGCCTCCCGCGCGCGCGACCAGCTGTGGATCTTCCATTCGGTGCAGCCGGCCAATCTGCCCGCCGACGACGCTCGGTCGTTGCTGCTCAGCTACGAGCCGTCAGCGGTCTCCTCCACCGAGCAGCCGACCAACGACTTCGAGCGAGCGGTCCTGAAGAAGCTCACCGAGCGCGGTTACCGGCCGACGCCGCAGTTCCGGATCGGCGCGTATCGGATCGACTTCGTCCTCAATGCGCCGGACGGGCGGCGGCTGGCCGTGGAGTGCGACGGCGACACCTATCACGGGCCGGAGCAGTGGGAACGCGACATGCGCCGGCAGGCCGTGCTCGAACGGGTCGGCAACTGCGTCTTCGTGCGGATCCGCGGCAGCATCTTCGCCCGCGAGCCGGACGCAGCGATGCGCCCGCTCTGGCAGCGCATCGAGGAGCTGGAGATCAGCCCTGCTCCTGCTCCAAGCGAGCCTTGAGCCGGCTGTACTCGGCCAGCAGGGTGAGCAGCGCGGTCCCGTCGATCAGTTCCAGCGGGCGCCCGGCGGCCGTCTCGTAGGCGCCGGAGTCGTAACCCGCCGTCGCGATCAGGATGCCCTTCGTGGCGCCGGCGGCGACCACCGCGTCGGAGAGCGTGTGCGCCTCGGCGTGGCCGGCCGGGACGCCGCGGTTCGCGTACACGATGACCTGGCCGCCGAAGACCGGGCGCGGGTCGGTCGCGACCCAGCGTGACCCACCGCTTGCTCGGACCGCCGTGCCCATCTGCAGGCCCATGTTGCCGAACAGGTCGCCGAGCACCTGCTCGAACTCGTCGTCGCTCATGGTCAGCAGGTTGGGCCGCTCGTCGATCTCGGCGAGCACGTTGAACTCGCCGGTGAGGTCCTGGTCCGCCTCGCGATCGAAGTCCACCATCGGGGTGATGCCGTGCAGCTCGTCCGGCAGCCCGGAGAGCCCCGCCTGCAGGTGTTTGAGGCAGGCGACCGGATCCACCCGGCGCAGTTTGATCGGCGCGAAAACCTCCCGCTGGGTGCGCAGGGAGACGAGGCACGGCCGCACGAATTCACCGGTGCGCCGGTCGATGGTGTCCACGATGCCGTTGAACGAGATCTTCGTCACCAGCGAGCCGCGGTCCGCCTCGACGATCTCGTGCACGGTGCGCAGCGCCACCTGCGCGATCACCTCGGTGTAGCGTCGCCGGATCTCGCCCCCGTCGCGCGGCGTGGCGACCACGTCGTCGCGCACCCGGTCGTAGCGATATTCCTTGACCACCGGGATCACCTCGACCGGCGGCAGGTGGTATTCGATCAGCAGGTGCTTCTGTTTCGGCTGGTAGGCGAGCCGGAAGTGCTGCGGGAAGTCGTCCGGGTAGACCGAGTTGCCGAGCACCATCGCGAAGTACTCCACGACGGACGCCGGATCCGCGCTCGCCACGGCGGCCGCGAACCGGTCCACCTCGGCGTTGTAGGCGGCGATCTTCGTCTCGTATTTGCGGATGCTGTCCTCATATGCCTGCTCGCGCGCGGCCAGCTGACGCAGCCGCCGGGTCTCCGCCTCGATCCACCGCTCGCGGGCCTGCTGATAAGCGCTCCGGGCGGCCGCGGTCTGCTGCTGGTGCAGGCGCTCGCCGCCGAGGATCTTGCCGACCCCGCGCGGCGTCGGCGGGTCGAAGCTCTCCCAGGACGGCTCGGCGATCGGACGGCCGAGCGGGCCCGGGTTGAACGGCGGAACCTGGGTCGGTTTCTTGAACCGGTCCAGGTCGATGTGGTCGTCAACGTCCAGTGTGGACAGCAGCAACGAGTCGAGGTCGGACAGGCGGGCCCGCACGTCCGCGTTTGCCGCCGCCGCGTCCGCGGTGCGCGCCTCGACATAGAGCCGCTGGCGCTCGCGCTGCCGATCGGCGTCGGCGGCGGCCTGCTGCGCGGCGGCGATCGCCAGGTCGGCGTTGCGGCGGATCAGCTGACGCTGCTGCGTGGCTGCCGTGCCGGCACGCTGCTGGGCGGCGGCCTGAGTGGCTTGCGCCCGCTGCATGTCCCGGATGATGCCCATGCGTCGTCCTCGCTTGCTTTGTCCTCAGGGTCCGGCCACCCTATCCTCCGTCACGCGGCGCATGCAGTCGGGTGCGCCGCGTGCTGGTGTAGCGGTGGGCCTATCTCTCGTCACTGTCCGTCATGGAGACGACGGTAGCCTCGGTGTTCGGTCACGGGGTGCGGCGTTCATCCGATCGGCTAAATCGTGGCCGCGTTCAGTTGAGAAATCGCAGATCATTGTTTTGTTGGGTGATCCGCGAAAACATTGACCCCCGGCGTCCCCTGTTACGCCGAGCCGTTACGGGTCGTAATAGGTGAGGGGCAACGGCACACACAGGCGGGAGGGGGCGGCGGGCACATGACGGCACCCGACGGACGCATTCCGCGTCCGCGCGCGTTGCACGACGCCTCCTCTCGACGCCACCTGAGGAAGACGAAGAAGCCCGCGACCGTGGACGCCTGGTTCTCGTACGACGCCGCCGGCGACTCGATCGTCTGGTCCGACGGGCTCGGCGAGATGCTCGGGCAGCCGCCCGGCGAAAACGAGGTCAGCCGGCAGGTCCTCGCGCGCTATGTGCACCGCGACGACCAGGCCGCCGCGCTCAGCGCGATCACCCGGGCGTGGACCAGCCGCGAGCCGGTGCACGTCACGATCCGGCTCACCCGCGTCGACGGCGGCTGGTTCGACGTGGACTGCCGGCTGGACGCCGTCGACGGGCCCGAGGGCGTGGTCCGCGGCATCCGCGGCACGGTCACCGACGTCTCGGCCCGCGAGCGTGCCCGCCGCGAAGTGGCCCGGCTCGCCCGGCGCGGCGAGACCGTGCAGAACGCGGTCGCCGAACCGGACCCGGCGACCGGCCTGCTCACCCGGGCCGGCTTCGCCGACGAACTCGACCGGGCACTGCGCCGGGGCGGCGGCGCGGTGCTGGTCGTCCGGGTCGAGCCGGACCGCGCACACGCCGACCGCGGCTTCGGTGAGCTCGGCCGCCCGGAGCGCAACGCCGACCTGCTGCACCGTGCCGCCCGGGTGCTCGAGGGCGTGGTCCGCCCGGCCGACCTGCTCGGCCGGGTCGGGCCGAACGAGATCGGTGTGCTGCTGGCCGGCGCCTCCTGGGCCCTGGCCCGGCGGCAGGGCGAGCTCTTCGTCGAGTCGCTGCGCGCGCACCCGTTCGTGCTGCCGGACGCCTGGGCCCGTGCCAAGGCCTGGGCCGGTGTGGTGCGCTTCCAGCCCGGCGGCGAGACCGGCAGCCACGACCTGCTGATCGACGCCGAGCAGGCCTGGCGGCAGGCCCGGCACGCCGACCGGCCGCTCACCCTGGTGCCGCACCCGGTGCCGGCCCGCGACCGGCAGGGCTCCTACCGCGAACGGGTTGCCGACGCGCTCGGCACCGACCGGTTCACGCTCTATGCCCAGCCCATCCTCGACCTGCAGAGCAACCGGGTCACCCGGCACGAGCTGCTGCTGCGGGTGCTGGACGAAAACGACGGCCCGCAGTCGCCGGCCCAGGTGCTGGACATCGCCGAGCGGCTGGACGCGATCTTCGACATCGACCTGTGGGTGGTCGAGCGGGCGATGCAGGTCGCCGCCGAGCACAAGGACCTCAACCTGCAGATCAACCTCTCCGGTCGCTCGGTCGGCGACCCGCGGCTCACCGTCGAGGTGGAGCGGCTGATCGAGCGCTACGGCGCCAACCCCGAGCAGTTGACCTTCGAGATCACCGAGACCGCGCTGATCGGCAACCTCTCCGAGGCGCGGCACTTCGCCGACCGGGTGCGAGACCTGGGTTGCGAGCTCGCGCTCGACGACTTCGGATCCGGGTACGCGTCCTTCCGCTATCTGCGCATCTTCCCGATCGACCTGGTCAAGATCGACGGCGAGTACGTGGTCAGCCTCGTGCAGAACCAGCAGGACCAGGTGCTGGTGCGCGCGCTGGTGCAGGTGTGCCAGGCGTACGGCATCCACACCGTGGCCGAGTTCGTGCAGGACGAGCCGACCCTCCGGCTGCTGCGCGAGCTCGGCGTCGACTACGTCCAGGGCTATTTCGTCGGCAAACCGGCGCCGCTCGAAACCGCCCGGTTGCGCCGCTTCTGATCGGGGTAAGCGTCCAGCCATGGAGTACTGGACGATTGCCACCGAAGCCGAGAAGTACGCGGACTTCCGCCGGGTGCTGTGGACCGGAAAGCACACCCAGGTCGTGATCATGACGATCCCGCCGGACGGGGAGATCGGCGAGGAGGTCCACGAGGTGGATCAGATCCTCACCTTCGTCAGCGGCGTCGGCACGGCGAAGATCAGTGGTGAGACCCGCAACGTCAAGGCCGGGGACCTGGTCGTGGTGCCGGCCGGGCGGAAGCACAACTTCGTCAACGCCGGCCCGAACCCGCTCGTCCTCTACACGGTCTATGGCCCGCCGGAGCACGCCGACGGCGCGGTGCACAAGACCAAGGAAGAGGCCGACCGGCTCGAGGAAGCGGGCAAGGACGAGCCGCCGGGAAACTAGGCTCTCGAACAAACTGGATCACGCCGGACCTGTGTCGGGGGGGGGGGGGGGGGGGGGGGGGGGGGGAGAACGGGGGGGGGGGGGGGGGGGGGGGGGGGGGGGGGGGTGGGGGGGGGGGGGGGGGGGGGGGGGGGGGGGGGGACGCCTTCCTTTTCTTCTC